>CAYMWL010000080.1:0-30720 GCA_964394305.1 uncultured Pirellulaceae bacterium | reverse complement strand
CGCTGCTTCCGTGGGCGACGCTGGTCCTCTTCCAGCCAGGCGTCGATCACCGGCTGCTTCCGCGGCTGCTGCTGCCGATAACCGGGCGGCATCGCCTCCGCGAGTGCCTTGTCGATCGTCTTCCGTGAATGGCCCAGCTCGCGCGCCACCGCGCGCCGACTGAGCCCGTCAATCAATACCTTCCGGGGGTGCTCTGGGTCCTTCTCCACCCCTTACGCAGGTCGCGAAGCGTTCATCGCCGCACTTTTTCATGCACGCGGGATTAATTTCCAAGTAAGTAAGCGCGATCAAAACGGCGTCAAAGAGTTGATTTTCCCGGCGTTTTTGAGTGTCGCGTGATCGGTTGCGCTTACTTGGAACAACGAAAGGGCGAGAATTCGCCGACTCCGACAATTACGCGCTTGGTGCAACGCAGATCACAACAACTGCCGACATTCTCAACAGTTCTAGGTAACTCGCTGGCCTAGAGTCGGGGGTCGGGGACCCCTTCTAGCCTCTTTTTGCACACGCTTGACCGTGTTCGCGATTACTAAGCAAAAGCGCTTTCGCTCAGTAAATCACCGAGTGGATCAAGATTTTGTGCTGCCGGCTCAAAATGCGAAAAGTTCATTATGAGTTTGCTGCTCTAACCGATTGAGCTACAGCCCCGTGTGTCGCTTTCACTGCAGAAAACGTGGGGTAAATCGCGTTTTCGCGACCTTCGTCTGACTTCACGATTTCACCCACACTACACCTCACTCCACCGTCTGAAGCAAAGCAAAGGTGCGACCATAGCTAATTCTACTAAGTCGATCGACCGGCCGGCAAAACCGTACGAAGATTTTCCCCTTCTTCCTCGATCGCAGCGGGCAGTGGGGCACGAAGATCCGCAGCGATCTGGCGTACTTCGGATCCTGGCGAACGGATCCTGAGGGAAAGCGGTCCTCGCGATTGAGGCCGTTGCTGAGGCTGCTCGCCAAACTAGGGAAACCGGTCTGATTCCCAAACAAAAAACACCTAATCACGATGTCGGTGAGTCTGCCCCTCACACACAACTTCGCAGCTAGGTGTCTACAACTTACGATCGGGTCCGCGAGCGCTGGAACGCGCTAAAGAAGTCTGTACTTTACCTCGAATCAACGACTGTTTTCGAAATCATGTCAGGGCAAAATTCTAGCAGCATCGTGGCTGACTGAAATCGTGCTGCGAATCAGTTCCCGAACTGCTTCGAATATCCTAAACAAATCGAGTGACGAGTTTTTTCGATCACTTTGGCAATACCTGAATATCGACGGCTACTCGCCAGTCAGCGGCAGCCTCCTGTAGACGCTTGGACAGTTCTCCGCATGTGAGATTAGAGAACTGATCCTACATTTTTAGGAATCGCTCGCCGAGCAGTGGTGGATTGAAAGATG
Source organism: uncultured Pirellulaceae bacterium (assembly GCA_964394305.1). GTDB lineage: Bacteria > Planctomycetota > Planctomycetia > Pirellulales > Pirellulaceae > Anatilimnocola. The sequence continues at coordinate 29,326 of CAYMWL010000080.1, read as the reverse complement.
CTCGGAGACTGCCTTCCGTGCAGGTAAGGTCGATAGAAGCGATTGGCATGTATTAGTTGCCCGTCTAGTGTCCGACACGTGCGGCCATTGCGTACTGGGAACCGCTCACCGAAATGCGCTGCTGGAATCGGAAGAATTTCTGTGAGACGAGAAATGGCAGATCGATCGTACGAGGTTGCGTCTAGTCACGATGTCGCAGACTCGAGCGACGCTGTCGGCGATGTTCAATGGCCACGAATTGCCCCACCTGCGTCGGCGAGTCGAAACGGAGTTTTTGTGAAATGCGAGATCGGTGCACGTCGACGGTCTTTGCACTAATTCCCAGTCGGGCGGCTATTTCCTTGGTAACGCGCCCCTGGGCCATTTGCTCGAATACCTCTTTTTCACGAGCGGTCAACTGCTCGATTTGCCTGCGCGACTCCTCTTCTTCTTGAATTTCTGCCACTTCGGCTCGCAAGCGTTTGGTGGCCCTTTGCACTGCGTCGAGCAGTTTCTGGCGTGCGCATGGCTTCTCAAGAAAGTCGGCCGCCCCGAGCTTCATGGCTTCAACGGCAGTCGAAACGTCGCCATGTCCGGTCAACATCACAAAAGCAAAGCTGCGCTGTGAATGGGCGATTTCCTGGCAGAGCTTCAACCCTGTCATGCCGGGCATCAGCAGATCGATGAGGAGGCAACTGGGTGACCACTCTTGTTGCTGTGAATGAAACTCCATTGCACTTGCATAGGTTTTGACCGAATAGCCGACGGAATTCAGTGTCCATTCCAGCGACGCCCGCATATCGGCATCGTCATCAATCACATGAATCGGCATGGGGTCCACAGCAAGGTCAGGAGTCATTAGCAGATGTCTCAAGGTGTTGATTAGCAATGACTTCGGCAATGAACCGCCAGTTCGCTAAGTTTCGCTACCCCGAAAGTATGGGATTGCAAGCGTTAAATCTTTTATCGGATGATGGTGACAATTTCTGTCATCGATTTTGTCTAAGGAACTTACTTACAGCGGGCAACAAAAAGCTGAGGCAAAAAAGGGCAAATCGTTCTTTAAAGTATCGCAATTGCCGTTTTGGAGGTGCATGTGCGAAAGACACTCTAGTTGGCGCGGCAAGCGCTTCGTACAACTTCAAGATACCACGACGAAGTCCTAAGAAACAACTCGAGAACTCAATGGCCGATGATCTGCCGTCAGCAGCCGGAGGGATTTGGGAATGGAATCCAGTTACGCAGCAAGAGTGGCTCGACCCTGAGCTGCGAGCCATTATGCCCGCGAGCGCTGGTCTGGAAAGAGAACAGCCGGCGAGCCTTTTGCAATTGCTAGCAGAGCCTGATCGCCAGCGGTTCGTGAGCGCGGCCACGCGTACCTGGCAGTTAGGCGGCACGTTGGTAGAGACGCTCCAATTGCTTGGGCCAGACCGAATGTGCTTGAGGGTCCAGGGCGGGCGCTCGCCTTCAGGCAGCGAGCGAATTTTTGCGTACTGCACACTGGATTTGCCGGCCGGCAACAAGCTCCCTGCAGCTGACCTCGGTTCAACGGCCACCCTCGCCGAGGTCCGGCGGTTTCTGTTGGCAAACCTGTTCGAGGCCCTGCCGTTATTCGTCGTTGTCATCGACCGCCATGGGGAACTTCAATTCGTCAACCGTCCAGTCGAAGAGTTACTGGGGTTTCCTCTCGAAGAACTCAAACAGAAAGATTGGATTAATGAGTTTCTGGAGCTTAGCGAACGAACGCGGATCGAAGCCGCAATCGCCGCAACACTGAGCGGGAAAGCGCCGCCAAAGTCCTTTCAAACAAGAGTCAAGTCTCGGCGCCAGGGCGTGCGGATCATCGAGTGGGGCAATCGGTCAGTCCCCAAGGTTGGCAGCGAGACAGATCTGCTGTTTGGCATCGGTCTGGATATCACCGAACGTGAACAGGCAGAACAAGGACGCCGCGTGATGCAGCGTGCCATTGAGCAATCGATCAACGGCATCGTCATGGCCGACGCGGACGTTCGCCTGACCTACGTCAATGATTCCTTTTTGCAAATGACCGGCTACGAGTCTGCGAACGAAATTCTCGGACGCCCAGCCGTCGAACTTTGCCAGGATTCAGAACTCGTGGCGCAGATCATCGAGAGGCTCGCGCGCGACGACTCCTGGCTGGGCGAAATTACGTTGTTTCGCAAAGATCAAAGCACTTTCGACGTGCTGGTTTCCGCAACTCTTGTTCGAGACGCCGAAGGAATATCGCAGTGTTTCATGGCTTCGGTTATCGATATGACCGAGCTTAAACAGCAGGAAGTTGCGTTACGCACCAGCCAAGACAGATTGCGGCAGAGCCAAAAACGCCTGCAGGCGATTTTTGAATCGTCGCCCGAGTGCATCAAAGTTGTGGATGAAAACTGCCGCCTGATCGATATGAACGGGGCTGGAATTCGCGCGTTGGAAGTGGCTTCGATCGAAGAAATCCAAGGAACCGACGTGCGCAAGTGGATTGCGCCCGAGTATCACGACAGCTTCGGCGAATCGGTTCGCGCTGCCTGTGCGGGTCGTACCACACAGATTGAGTTTCAATTGATTAGTTCCCAGGGAACGCGACTCTGGATGGAACAACATGCCGTCGGATTTTCCTGTAGCCAAGATGCTGGCCAACCGCGGCAGATGGTTGCGGTAACTCGCGACATTACCGAACAGCGGCAGATTCAGTTGGCATTGCGCGACAGCGAGCAGCGTTACCGCAAACTGTTTGAAATGATGACCGAAGGCTTTGCCTTGCATGAAGTAGTTCTCGACGAGGCAGGGAATCCGAAGGATTATCGCTATCTGGATGTGAACGCCGCCTTCGAAAAGCTGATGGAATTGAGTCGCTCAGAAGTGATCGGCCGTTGCCACTCCGAGTTTCCGAGTAACGACCGAGATTTTTGGGTGAATGCGTATGGCAAGGTGGCGCTCACTGGCGTGCCGCTGCGAATGGAATATGTGAATCCCGAATCGCAGCGACACTGGATTGTGTTGGCCTATCGCACACAACCGCTGCAGTTTGCCGTGCTCTTCAGCGAAGTCACTTCTTGGCGTCAGGCCGAGCGCGAACAACGGGCATCGCATGAAAACCTTTTGATGATCATCAACAACGCGCCGCTAGTCTGGTTTGCGCTCGATCAGGACGGGGTTTTCACGGCATCGCAGGGCAAAGCGCTCGCCAAGGTTGGACTGCGGCCGGGCGAATTGGTTGGCAAGTCGATCTTCGAGCTCTATTCGGAATCGCCTGACACAATTGACGCAGTCCGTCGGGCGCTGGCGGGCGAGTCAGCTTCGTTCTCAGTTCAGGTACCGGGGGTCGTGGCCTTCGATCAACACTACCAGCCGATCCGTGACTTGCAGGGACGGATTGTCGGCATGTCAGGTTTGGCCATTGATGTTACCGAGCAAGCCACAGCGCAGGCTGCCTTGCGCGAAAGCGAAGCAAGGATGCGTTTGCTGGTGAAATACGCCCCGGTTGGAGTCGCCATGCTGGACCGGGAATTATGTTATATGGCTTACAGCCAGCGTTGGAGCAGCGATTACGGACTGGGAAATCAGAATCTGATTGGGCGCTCGCACTACGAGGTTTTCCCCGAAATCCCCGAACGCTGGCGCGAAATTCATCGCCGCTGTTTGAACGGCGCCGTGGAACGCTGCGAGCGCGACACGTTTGAGCGAGCAGATGGGACTGTCACATATTTGCGCTGGGAGATTCAACCCTGGCGGGATTCGGTCGGTGAAATTGGCGGAATCGTGATCTTTACCGAGGACCTCACCAAGAGCGTCCTTGCGGAAGAAGAAGTTCAGTTACTTCGAAATCAAGTTGCACATGCCGGGCGTATTGCCACCATGGGGGAGATGGCCGCGGGAATCGCCCATGAATTGAATCAACCGCTGGCTGCCATTGGACTTTATGCGGAAGGCTGCGTTAACGCTAAGAGTCAACTGACCGAGGCAGAAATAGTGCAGAAATTTTCGGAGATCGCCGCTCTCGCCAATCGCTGCGGCGAAATCATTCGGCGATTGCGGCGCTTTGCTACCAAGCGTGAATTGCAAAAATCGACGGTCGACGTACGGGAGATTCTGAACGCATCGCTCGAGTTTCTCAAGCACGAATTTCGCAATGGCAGTGTCCGTTGCCGGATCACGCTCCCCAAATCACCGCTGTGGATCCTGGCAGACTCGATTCAGTTGCAGCAAGTATTTATCAACATCCTGCGCAACGCGATCGAAGCAGGCAATGCGTCGACCGTGGGAGAAACGCAGATCGACATCAGCGCCGAAATGTCGGCAAACCAAGTTCGCGTGGCGATTCGCGATTATGGAGTCGGCATCACTCCAGAGCAAAGAAAGCAGCTTTTCACTCCATTCTTCACTACCAAAGCGAATGGCTTGGGCATGGGGTTGAAAATCAGCGCGACGATTGTCCGCGCCCATCGCGGTGAGATCCACTGCACCTCTCCAGAAGGTGGCGGAACGGAATTCGCCATTCTCTTGCCGGCGACCAATCCTGCGACATAGTGCGCACTGCTTCATCACCATGCCAGTCCCGACGTAAGGAAATTACCTAGGGACCATCCGTAGCAATCGACATTGGCTTTTTCGATTGGGTAAGGCATGTATATCCAGACAGGATTTGTGTTCGACGTTCAGGGCAGTGAGCGTATCGATGACGAGTTTAGAAGATCAACGTGGCATGAGCCGTGGATTCGATGAAGCGTTTGCGCATTTTCTGATTGAATCAGGATGTGTGCCTGCCAAATCGGTCGAACGCGCCTGGCAAGCTCGCTGGCGCGGTCCGCAATGGATCGGTGCGGTAGCTTTGTCGAGCCGTATGCTCACGGTGCACGAAGCCTCGGCTGCCTTGCAGTTGCAGGCCGTAACGGACGAGCCCTTCGGCGCTTGTGCGCATCACTTGGGCATTCTGTCACTCCAACAAATTGCCGAGTTGTCGTTGATTGCGTACTGGCAACGCCGAACCCTCAGTGAGTGTCTGGTGGAAGACCAAGGGATTTGTGCACGAGGCATTGCGGAGCTGCACCAATGCCTGAACCGAGCCGTTCACAATGCACATAAAGTTCCGTCCGCGCCGAGCAGATCTGCTCTCGCAGCTTGCTGAAATCCAAAACGAAGGGACGAATCTAATGAGCTCCGTCGACTCCGAATTGATCGCCGAGTTTATCGTCGAGTCCCAGGAAGGACTGGCGAACATCGAACAGCAACTGCTGGCAATCGAATCTGCCGGGGACTGCGCCGATGCCGAACTCGTCAACGCTGTGTTTCGCACGATGCACACCATCAAGGGCTCGGCCGGATTTCTCGGTCTCGACCGAATCGGCGCTTTGGCACATGGGTTGGAAGAAGTGCTCGACAATCTGCGGAATCGCGAGATTGTCCCCAGCTCGGAACTGGTGACCACCATTCTGCGGGCTGCGGACTTCATGAAAGGCCTGCTCGACGGTATCGAAAATTCCAACGAAGCCGATATCACCGACTATGTCGGGCAGCTGCAACAGTTTCGCCCACAAGCCGCACAGGAAGTTGCACCTGCAACTGCCGTCGCAGTGCAGAGCGAGCCGAAGGCACGGCCCACCGCAGCAGTCCGCGAATTCCTCAGTGAGTGCCATGAGAATCTCGACAGCATGGATCAGGAGTTGCTTTGCCTCGAACAAACTCCCGATTCGCCGCACATTGTGCGGATTCTGTTTCGGGTTATGCACACCATCAAAATGGGAGCCGGTTTTCTGGCCTTGCAACGACTCGAGCATTTGGCGGGGAGTGCTGAGGGTTTGCTGGCTCAAGTGCGCGATGCCGGATCCCCTGTTTCGGCCGACGCCGTGAGTGCTTTGATGTTGGCTGTCGACAAATGCCGCGAGATACTGTCGGCAGTGGCAGTGAATGAAACCGATGCCCACATTGATGTTGCTGCCGTCTGCGAGCGACTGGCAAAATGCCAAAACGGTCCTGTAGAACAGTTAAAGTCCAAGGAACAAATTGCGTCGCCTCAGCAACAGGCTGTCGCTGCCGTAACTGCTCCAGCCGAGGTGCGCCTCAAAGCGAACTCCACCACCAGCGAATCGTCGCCCGTCGACAAGTCGGCAAACAACTCGGCCGATACCACCATTCGCGTTGACGTCGGTCTGCTCGACAAGCTTATGACCCGTGTAGGCGAGTTAGTGCTCGCCCGCAACCAGATCGTGCAGTTCACTGGCCGCTTGGAGGACGCTGGCTTTATCAGCACCGCTCAGCGGCTCAATTTGATTACGACCGAGTTGCAAGAAAGCGTGATGAAAACACGCATGCAACCCATCGGCAACGTGTGGGCCAAGTTCCCCCGCGTCGTCCGCGATCTCGCCGGGCAGTTGGGCAAGGAAGTCCGGATTGAAATGGAAGGGAAGGAAACCGAGCTCGACAAAACGATTGTCGAAGCCATCAAAGATCCATTGACGCACTTGATCCGCAACTCCGTCGATCACGGCATCGAATCGCCGGCGGTTCGCCAGGCGGCAGGCAAAGCTGCCGAAGGTCGCTTGTTGCTGCGTGCCTATCACGAAGGTGGTCAGGTTAACATCGAAATTTCCGACGATGGCGCCGGTCTCAATCTCGATCGTATTCGCAAGAAGTCGATCGAGCGCGGACTCGTGACACCGGATCATGCGGCCCGCATGACGGACCGCGAATTGTCACAGATGATCTTTGCCGCCGGCTTTTCCACGGCCGAGCAAGTGACCAGTGTTTCGGGCCGTGGCGTGGGTATGGATGTTGTCAAAACCAATATCGAGCGAATCGGCGGCGTCATCGATCTGAATAGCATTCCAGGTCAAGGGACCACGGTGCAGATCAAGATTCCCCTCACACTGGCAATCATTCCGGCTTTGATCGTGACTTGTGAAGGCGATCGCTACGCCATTCCGCAAATCAACTTGCTGGAGCTCGTCCGGCTGGATGGTGACGACGCGCAACAGAGCATCGAGTTTATGCATGGGGCTCCGGTCTATCGGTTGCGGGGCAAACTGCTGCCGCTCGTTTATCTGTCGGAGCGGCTGGGACTTAGCAGCAACTCTGCGGTGCGCCAGCGTCACACCACTGCCGATACCGCGGTGAATATTGTTGTGTTGCGTGCCGACGATCGGCAGTTCGGCTTGATCGTCGATAAGGTCAACGATACGGAAGAAATCGTCGTCAAACCGCTGGGCAAACAACTTAAGCGAATCGGCGAATATGCCGGCGCCACGATCATGGGTGACGGCGGAGTGGCCTTGATTCTCGACGTCAAAGGCCTGGCGTTGGCATCGGGACTGACTGGCGAGTTGCGGTCCCGCAATGCGTCTGAAGAGAGCCTCGAGGCACAACGCCAACGCCAGTCGTTGGAATCGATGTTGCTCGTTGATGTCGGCGACGCTCGCCGCTTTGCCTTGCCGATCTCGATGGTCTCGCGATTGGAAAAAGTCTCGGCTTCGATCGTCGAGCATGCCAACGGCCAGGAAGTGATTCAATATCGCGGCAAAATTTTGCCGCTGCTGCGGCTCGACAATGTGGTGGGCGGCAGCTCGGTAACGGCGAATCGCGAAGAGTTGCAAGTTGTCGTTTACGACCAGCACGATCGCCCGTTTGGCCTGGTAGTGGGGCGCATTGTCGATACCTGCGAAGTCGCGCAGCGTCCCCAAGCGGCTGACCAGAATCCTCCGCATCTTTTGGGGACCTATGTGATTCAACAGCGCGTCACGGATGTCATCGACCTGCATCGCCTTGCCCAGCAGTTGCACATCCCCACCCTGCAAACCGCCACTTAGGAATCAGCCATGAACGAATCACCGCGTCAGTATTGCACGTTTTGCGTCGACACCTTGTTACTGGGTGTGGACGTGCAACAGGTGCAAGAAGTCATCCGCTACCAGGCGATGACCCGTGTGCCGCTTGCGAACAAAGTCATCAGTGGCCTGATCAACTTGCGGGGTCAAATCGTTACGGCGATTGATCTCCGCGAGCAACTGGGCCTGCCGCCACGCAGCGCGGAGCGGAACCCCATGAACGTGGTGGTCCGCGACGGCGAAGAAGTCGTCAGCCTGCTAGTGGATGAAATCGGCGATGTCATTGAAGTGACGGCCGATGCGTTTGAATCTCCCCCAGCAACCGCGCGGGCGAGCCTGCGCGACTTGATTACCGGCGCTTACAAGTTGCCCGATCGCCTGCTGCTCGTGCTCGACACGGGACGAGCCCTGGCGGAGAGCGACGCGAGTAGCGCTGTGGAAGCTCGCCTCGCTCGCTAACGTCTTCCTCAACTCACAGACCCGCCTTTGCACTTGAAATTCATTTTTGGAGATCGCTGAAATGTCCAGTCCCGCCAAGAAGTCGACCAAGAAACCGAGTCCCGCCGCTCGCCTAACCGAACTCACCAATCTGCTGGCTGCCATCGGCAAAGCACAGGCGGTGATCGAGTTCGAAATGGACGGCACAATCATCACGGCCAATGAAAACTTTGTGAACACCGTGGGCTATACCTTGGCCGAAATCCAAGGGAAGCATCACAGCATGTTTGTGGAAGAAAGCCTGAAGAACTCGAATGAATATCGAGAGTTTTGGGCGCGCCTCGGCCGCGGCGAAAACCTGCCCGGCGAGTATCGTCGCGTCGGCAAGGGCGGCAAAATGATCACCATCCAAGCCTCGTACAACCCCATTGCCGATGCCAAGGGCAAGCTGGTGAAGGTCGTCAAGTTTGCCAGCGATATCACTGAGATGGCCAAATCGCGTGAAGAAGCAGCCCGCATTTCATCGATGATGGAACAAGCTCCCATCAATGTGATGTTCGCCGGTCCTGATTTCAAAATCAGTTATGCCAACCCGGCGTCGATGAAGACGTTGAAGTCTATCGAACACTTGCTGCCGATCAAAGCCGAACAATTGATTGGTCAGACAATCGACATCTTTCACAAGAAGCCCGACCATCAGCGCAAACTGCTGGCCGATCCTAAGAATCTGCCGCACCGCGCACAGATTCAAGTCGGTCCAGAGACCCTCGACTTGCTCGTCAGTCCCATCTTCGATGGCAACCGCAGCTACCTGGGCGCGATGGTCACTTGGGAAGTGATTACGCAAAAACTCAAGATGGAACAGGACGTCAAAGACGCCGCCGTCCGCGACCAGGAAAAGGCCGAAGCCATGGCCAAGATTCTGGACCAGGTCAACGCCAGCGCCGCGACCCTCGGCTCGTCGGCCGAAGAACTGACTGCCGTCAGCACGCAGATGGCTTCGAACGCCGAAGAAACTTCGGCACAAGCGAATGTGGTTTCGGCCGCGTCAGAACAAGTCAGCAAGAATGTGCAAACGGTTTCGACCGGCGTCGAAGAAATGAACGCCGCCATCCGCGAAATCGCCAAGAACGCCAGCGATTCAGCTCGCGTTGCACAGCAAGCGGTGACTACCGCTGCGACGGCGAACACGACGATTTCGAAGTTGGGTGACAGCAGCGCCGAAATCGGCAAGGTGATCAAAGTGATCACGTCGATTGCCGAACAAACGAACTTGCTGGCCCTCAACGCCACCATCGAAGCCGCCCGTGCTGGCGAAGCCGGCAAGGGGTTCGCCGTCGTGGCCAATGAAGTCAAGGAACTGGCCAAGGAAACTGCCAAGGCCACCGAAGACATCAGCCACAAGATCGAAGCGATCCAAGGTGACACGCAAGGAGCGGTTGAATCGATTCGCAAGATCGGCGAAGTGATCGCCCAGATCAACGACATCTCGAACACCATCGCCAGCGCCGTCGAAGAACAAACGGCAACTGCGACCGAGATGAGCCGCAATGTGGCCGAAGCTGCCAAGGGGACCGCCGAAATCGCGCAGAACATCACGTCGGTCGCTCAGGCCGCGCAGAACACCACGCAGGGCGCTACCAACTGCCAACAAGCGGCTAGCGAACTCGCGCGGATGGCGGCTGAGTTGCAGCAACTGGGTGCGGGCGGCGAATCGCACCAGGAAGAACCGGTTACTCCCGTTCGTTTGACGAAACCGCGTGCTGGCGCCGGCCGCTTGGAAAACACGATCGCAGCGGCCACCCGAGTTTAATTCGGGTCCGTTGCTAGTCTGTCTTGGCGGTGCATAGTCGATACGTTCGCCCCCATCGGCTATGCACCTGCCATTTTTTGTTCGCTCGATTTTTGCTGCTTTGCAGAAGGTGCTCCTCCGATGAAAGCTCTTGTCGTCGACGATTCGCGACCTATCCGCCGCATCGAGGGAGAGATTCTCCGAGATCTGGGATTTGAAACGGTCGAAGCGATCAACGGCCTGCAAGCGCTCGAACGGTTGCAAGAACAGCCGCTCCCCGATTTGATTCTCGTCGACTGGAACATGCCGGAAATGAACGGCTTGGATTTCATTCGCGCGGTCCGCAGCGAATCGCGTTTTGCCAAGATCGTCATGCTGATGGTCACTACGGAGATTGAAACCGATCAGATGCTCCGCGCATTGAGCGCCGGCGCCGACGAATACCTGATGAAACCGTTTCAGCGCGCCGGTCTGGTGGACAAACTACGCATGCTAGGAGTGGTTAACTCCGATGCCTAAGATTCGTGTGCTCGTCGTCGACGATTCGATTGTGATTCGTCGGCTGCTGACGGAAGTGCTCAGCCAGGATCCGGATATTGAATTAGCAGGTACGGCGCCGAACGGGCGGATTGCCCTGGCCAAGTTGCCGCAACTCAACCCCGATCTGGTCACGCTCGATATTGAAATGCCGGATTTGAGTGGCATCGATACTTTGCCGTTGTTGCGGCAAGCGTATCCGAAGCTGCCGGTGATCATGTTCAGCACGTTGACCGAACGTGGCGCGCTGGCCACGCTCGACGCGCTTTCGCGCGGCGCTTCCGACTATGTAACCAAACCAGCGAACGTGGGAAGTGTCGCCGCGGGAATGCAAAGTGTCCGCGATCAACTAATCCCCAAGATCAAAGCCTTGTGTGCGCCGCCGACACCGCGAGTTGCGGCGCAGGTAAAATTGAACGCAGTTCAGCGCGGCGAGAATCGCACGCCCGCTCGCTGCGATGTCGTGGTGATTGGATCGTCGACCGGTGGACCCCAGGCGCTATCGAAAGTGCTCTGCGAATTGCCGGCGAACTTTCCCGTGCCGATCGTCGTGGTACAGCACATGCCGCCGGTGTTTACAAATCATCTGGCCAATCGCTTGCATCAAGCGGGTTCGCTGGAAGTGCGCGAAGCTCGCAACGGCGACCTGGTGCAACCCGGCCTGGTGCTCATTGCTCCCGGCAACTTTCACCTGCAGTTGGTCAGGCAAGGAACGCAAATCCGGGCCTTCACCAATCAGCAACCGCCGGAAAACTCTTGTCGGCCAGCAGTCGACGTGCTGTTTCGTTCGGCAGCCGAGGTTTACGGCAATCGCTGTTTCGGCGTGGTGCTGACGGGCATGGGCCAGGATGGCTTACGCGGCGCTCAGCAAATCGTCAGCAGCGGCGGCACGGTATTCGCGCAAGATGAAGAGTCGTCGGTCGTCTGGGGAATGCCACGGGCGGTGACCGAAGCAGGCCTTGCATCGCGCGTGTTGCCGTTATCCGAGGTCAGCCAGACATTGCAGGAAGTTGCGTCGCGTGGACGCCCCGCGCGCCTTTTTGCAGGAGCAACAACATGACTACAACCAGCCTGGCAACTGATACGATCTCGTATGTGTGCACGCTGGTGCGCCAACGCTCGGCCATCGAACTCGATGCAGCGAAGGCGTATTTGATCGAAGCACGGTTGAATCCACTCGCCAAGCGGCATGGCTTTGCCTCCGCTGGCGAGATGATCACCAACCTCAAGACGCAACCGCGTCACGAGCTCCAGCAGCAGTTGGTGGAAGCGATGACCACCAACGAAACCAGCTTCTTTCGCGATATCCATCCGTTCGATGCTCTGCGGCAACAAATCATTCCCGGTTTGCTGCCCCGTTTGTCTAACAGTCGCAAGTTGAATATCTGGTCCGCCGCCTGTTCGACGGGACAGGAGGTGTACTCGATTGCGATGCTTTTGCGAGAGAACTTCCCGGACCTGTGTGCGGGCAAAGTTCACCTCCTCGCCACGGATCTTTCCGACGAAGTGCTCGAACGAGCTCGCGCCGGCAAGTTTTCGCAAATCGAAATGAACCGTGGGTTGCCAGCTGCTTATCTGACTCGCTACTTTTCCCGCGCGGGCCTGCAATGGGAAATTTCCCCTCAGCTGCGCGATCTGATCTCGTTCAGCAAGCTGAACTTCATCGAACGTTGGCCGCAACTACCGCAAATGGATGTGGTGTTCTTGCGGAACGTGTTGATCTATTTTTCGCCGGCAACCAAGCGGCAAATTCTGGAAAAAGTGCGTTCCATTATGACGCCCAACGCGGTGCTATTTCTCGGTGCGGCAGAAACCACCATGAATCTTGATGCGGCGTTCGAGCGTGTGCAATTCAACAACCAGGTTTTCTATCGGTTGAAATGAGGAACTGACTGTCATGTACACAGATGAACTCGAACAGATTGCCCAGACCGTGTTTGCGACGATGTTTGAAATTGACCTTTGCCGGCTCGACTCGTCTGCGGCTGAGGACGACAACGCGTTGCAAGCCACCGTCGAGATCGCCGGTGCCTGGTCAGGAAGTGTGGTGCTGGCTCTGTCACCCGAACTGATCCGCGCCGCTGCCAGCAAAATGCTGAGTTGCGATCCCAGCGAACTCACAGCAGAGGATCAGCAAGAGGTGGCCAGCGAAATCGCGAACATGATCGGCGGGAACTTGAAAAGCATATTGCCTGCTCCCTCCGTTCTCTCAATTCCCCAAATCGTTACCAATGACGCACTCAATCGGCAGGAGGTAGGCGATTCCAGCGACGCACTATACTTCGGTGCGAGCGAGGGTTTCCTACAAGTTAGTGTCTACACATAAGTTGCTGCGTTCACTCAAGTGCCACAAAACGTCCGATAGTTGCACTCGTCCGCTGGCGGCTCCCGGTAGGCCGAACGTTCGGGCTCTTGGAATGGGGTCTTCAGCACCGCGAGCAACTCCTGGAACGACGCCATATTGCCTGCGTCCTCGGCCGCGGATAGCGCTGCTTCCACGTGGTGGTTGCGCGGTATCACGGCGGGGTTGACGTACCGCATGGAGGCTTTAACGTCGTCGCGCGAACGACCTTCGCGGTGCAGCCGCTCTTGCCATTGGGAGTACCAGTTCTGAAATGCCGGTTCCCGACACTGTTCAGCGGCAGGCATGGCTGTTGAAGAAAGATCACGGAAAGTGTTCGTGAAATCGGCGTTGGCTGATTGCATCCATTCGAACAGCGATGTGATCAGCTCCGAGTCTCCTGATTCGGAAGCGCTGAGACCGAGTTTGCGGCGCATCCCATTCATCCAGTAATCATCGAAACGCGCAGGAAACTCGGCCAAAACTTCGGTAGCAATATCGATGGCCTTGGTCGTTTCCGGATCCAGCAGCGGCAGCAGAGTTTCGGCGAAGCGGGTCAAGTTCCAATGCGCGATCCGCGGTTGATTGCCATACGCATAGCGGCCCGAATGATCGATCGAACTGAAGACCGTGTTTGGATCGTACCGATTCATGAACGCACAAGGTCCATAGTCGATCGTCTCGCCGGAAATCGCCATGTTGTCGGTGTTCATCACTCCGTGAATGAAGCCAACCAGTTGCCACTGAGCGATCAACGCAGCCTGACGGTCGATCACAGCGCGCAGAAACTCACGATACTTGTCCAGAGTATCGGCGATCGAGGGATAGTGTCGGAGAATTGCATAGTCCGCGAGTGCCTGCAAGTTTGCACGATCTCGAAGTGCGGCTAGGTATTCGAAAGTGCCGACGCGAATGTGGCTGGCAGCAACGCGCACCAGAATGGCGCCTTGGTGATTCTTCTGGCGGTAGACGGGTTCGCCTGTTCTGATCACAGCCAGGCTTCGTGTTGTGGGAATGCCGAGCGCCGCCATTGCTTCGCTGATGAGAAACTCACGGAGCATCGGCCCGAGTGCCGCCCGCCCGTCGCCGCCGCGTGAAAAACGCGTTCGCCCCGCTCCTTTGAGTTGAATGTCAACCAGGTCTCCCGCCGGGCGCTGATGCTCAGCGAGCAGTATGGCGCGACCGTCGCCAAGCATCGTAAAGCTGCCAAACTGATGACCTGCATACGCTTGGGCAATGGGTCGGAAATCGGCAGGCAGGTCATTGCCCGCGAAGAGCGCAGCAATCGCTTCAGGAGCCAGGTTCGCTAGTTCGATGCCAAGTTCACTCGCCAGCAACTCATTCAAAATCGCCAAACGCGGCTCGCGTACCCGCACAGGCCGCGAAGGGGTAAAGAGAACGTCAGGCAAACTCGCATAACTATGCGCAAGCTTCCAGCCGATTTCCTGGTTAGGTGCTGCGTGATTCAAAGTTCGTCTCGCATCGAGTTCAGATCGCTCAACAATTATAGCGAGAAATTGCCATCCAAAGGTTTTATCCGTTCGGCAGGGTTTTGCTTTCCCGATCCCAGTTTCGATGGTAGCTGATTGCTTCGACAAAAGCGCTCGCAAGTTGCTTGGGCGACTCATTGCCGGCGATGATTGCGGCGTCGCCGGCAGCGATCTTCATATTTTCGATTTGCTTCGCTTTTGCGGGGCGGACGGGAGAGCGCTTGGCCATGAACCGATTCCTGTTGCCAGAAGAACACCGCGTCGGATTGGTGGGCAGTAAGAATGACGGAACGAAGCACAAATCATGCCATCCAATGGCCGCTGCAGAACTCTTTGCTGCAGCCATTGATACGTTAACGCGTTGTCCAAATCATCGCACTTTCAGCACAGTTCTCATCCAGTCTGATTGCTGCGCGTTCAGCTGGGCATGCAAGTTCCAACCGTTGCCCAGCACCGTTATTCCAACCAGAATAAGGGTATGTGTGGACGAATCACCTTGCGAACCAATCTGCGGCAGATTGCCGACGAATTTCAAGCGACGTTGCCAGGCTTCGACATTACGCCGCGGTATAACGTTTCGCCGGGACAGTTGTTGCTTGCGGTGCGCGGCGCTACTGAGCGTGAAATCGTGCAGTTGCGTTGGGGTTTGATCCCCAGCTGGGCCAAGGACAACAAAATGGCGTTTCAGTGTTTGAACGCCCGTTCCGAAACCGTGGCTACTAAGCCCGCGTTTCGCTCGGCCTACAAATCGCGCCGCTGCTTGATCCCCGCCGATGGCTATTACGAATGGTTGCGGCAAGGAAAGGACAAGCTTCCTTACCTGTACGAATTCGGTGAAGGTCAGCTCTTTTCAATTGCTGGACTGTGGGAAAGTTGGCAAGACCCCGCGGTTCCCAATGCCGAACCTCTGCAAACTTGCACGCTCCTCACGACATCGGCGAATTCGCTCGCTGTCGAAGTTCATGATCGTATGCCAGTGATTATTCATCCCGCAGATCGTGAGGCCTGGTTAGCAGGCGAACAAATTCCGCTGGAGCCATTCCCGGTGCAAGGCATGGCAGCCCGCCGCGTGAGTCAGTTTGTCAACAGCTCGCGCAACGAAGGCGCGGCTTGCCTTGCCGCGCCCTGAAAATGCTGGACCACACTCAGATGCTCGGCTAAGCTCAGGCAAAAATCCTCTCGCAGCGTTTTCGCTCGCCGGCTGGTTTGCGGCGATTGCCTTCAGAGGTTAGCGACATGAGCACGAGCATTTTGGTTCCACGCCGTTCGCGCGGTTTCACTTTGGTGGAACTGTTGGTCGTCATTGCCATCATTGGGGTTTTGGTGGCACTCTTGTTGCCTGCGGTGCAGGCAGCCCGCGAATCCGCGCGGCGGATGTCGTGCACCAACAACATGAAGCAGATCGGCATCTCGCTGCACATGCATCACGACGCCAAACAAGTGCTGCCGCCGGGCACCACGGGCGGCGGCGGCGTGGGAACGGATGTCGGCAAGCCCCGAGGACCGAGTGAAACTACCTGGGTCGCTTACCTTTTTCCCTATCTCGAACAGACCAATCTCGATTCGCAAGTGAACTGGGCTCAGCTCAATGTCAATTTTTATTCCGATGGTGGACTGAAAATCACGCCGCTGAAAGTGCCGCTGTTTCTCTGTCCTTCCGATGTCAGGCCCGATCCCAACACCACCTATGCCCCCACGGTTTTTGGCCGCGGCAACTATGTCGCCAACAACGGCATTGGGCCGGCGATCGAGTTTCGCCTGGGCCCTGGCCATACTTCGCCCGAAGCGATGGGGCGACCGGGGGGCGTTTTTTTTATCAACAGTTGGCTGGCCTTCCGCAACATCACCGACGGCACCACGCAAACCGTGATGGTCTCCGAAATTCGTTGTCCCAAAAGCACGAGCGACGGCCGCGGCATCATGCACTATCCTGAGGGGCCACTCTTCCATCACAACCGCACGCCCAACAGTCTTGCGCCGGATGAAATTCGACAGGCCTGGTGCAGCAGCACCAGGCAAGCACCCTGCATCGGCGCTTATACCGCTTACAACAACATTCGCGATCTACGCACCGCTCGCAGCAATCATCCGGGCGGCGTCAACATCTTGATGGGCGATGGAAGTGTGAGGTTCGCGCGCGAATCGATCGATTTGAATATCTGGCAAGCCATCTCTTCTCCCGAAGGTGGCGAAACGGTTGGCGACTACTAACAAACCACAACTTGGGAGTTCTGCAGAATGAATTCGTTCATCGGGAGTTGTTGCTGGCTGACCTTGGCCGTTTGCATCGGCTGCGGTAGTGGCAATGCGCGGGTGGAAGGAAACGTTACGTTCGATGGTGAACCCGTCGAACAAGGAACCATCGTCTTTGAGCCCGCGGATGGCATCGGAACTGTTGTCGGCGGGACGATCAGCAAGGGCTATTACCGCGTCGGCCAGGATGCCCAGCTAGCGCCCGGTAACAAACTGGTGCGCATCAAAGCGATGCGCGCCACCGGCAAGAAAGTGAAAGCCGGTCCGCCCGCGCCTGACGACGCCCTGGTCGACGAAATTCAGCAATACATTCCATCGCAGTACAATGACCAGAGCAAACTTACTACCGCGCTCGTGGCCGGAGTTGCCAAGCAGAATTTCGAACTCCAATCAAAACCTTGATGATCTTCCTGTCGTTCTGCTCTTCGGTAAGCGGACTCCGCGCCCTAGATATCCTCTGCGGCGCAAAACAACACCGGCAGTGAGAACTCACTGCCGGCGAGGTTGATTCCAATTTCTACCGCTGACGTGACTTACATCTCGCTCATGTAAGAAACCTTGGGGCGTTCGGTCGGTTCCGGCAGATCGTAGCGATCCCAGGCAGAACCGCTGCGGCGATCGGCGAGGCGCTCGGCTTTGCGGGCGCACTCGATGCATTCGGCGACATAGGGGACAGCGCGGAGGCGTTCGACCCCGATCGAGCCATTGCACGAATCGCATTTGCCGAAAGTGCCCTCGTCGATCCGTTCGAGCGCGGAATCGATTTGTTTCAATTCACGGCTTTCGAAGTCGGCGAGCTGCGAGCGCATTGCGGCCTGCTCGCTATCGACGCTGATGTCGATTTCGTCGCCCACGCCCGATTGTACCTGGTCGCGGAGTTCGTTGACCTCGCCCGCCAGATACCGCCGAAGTTCCTGGCGACGCTGCGTCAAACGTTGTTTCATCATGCGGACAAAGTCACTGCGTTTCATCGTTTCCTCTCCCTGATTCGAGGTCGCTGCCTGCCGGCCTGAATCGACAGTAATCGCTCCGTTGAATAACCTCCTTGCAACTGATGGGCCACATCCTCGCGTCCCCTCTTCTCCATCACACCTACGCAATAGTAGAGGCGACGGTTCAGGGGGCCATAGACAAACCGTGTGATTGCGGTTAAGCGCGTTTCGCCGCCCTGCGGCGGAATTCAGGAAACCTTTTCGTCCCGGCGACGAAGGGTTCACGAGCCCGCGTCAGCATCACTCATCACCACCACTTGCATAGCTCCTGCTAGCGCGGCGGAGTAGAATGAACCGACTCCCCCACCTCATTTTTTCCTACCGCCCGTATGCCTGGTTCGCTTCTCACCCAGTGGACGATTCGCCTGGCGCTGGCCTGTTTGGTGGCCTATTTTGCCGGGCAAATGCTCACGAGCGGCAGTACGAGCCAGACACAGGTGGCCGGGCGGAAGTTCGCCTGGCCGCTGATTTCTCGCTGGATTTGGACGCTGGGCTGCGTGTTGTTTATCGCTCACGTCGTGTGCGCGTTTCAGTTCACGCATCATTGGAGCCATGAGCATGCCTGGGAACACACCGCGAAAGAAACCCAGCGGCTCATGGGTTTTTCGTTCGGCGACGGCATTTATTTCAGCTATTTCTTTCTCGCGCTGTGGGTCGCTGATGTCGCTTGCCTATGGCTGGCTGTTTCTCGGCCAGTTTGGCTGATCGCGTCTGCCTATTTGTTCATGTCTTTCATCGCGTTCAACGGTGCGATTGTGTTTGAGGACGGGCCGACGCGACCGGTGGGGATCGTGATTTCGCTGCTGTTGCTTCCGGTCGTTGCGCTTTTCACGTCGCGAATATTGAACAGGTTGTTGCGAAAACGTCCATTCACAGGGACTACCGCGGAGGTCGAAGTATGACGCCGCGGCGGATTGTGTATTTGACGGCCGGCGCTGCGGGGATGTTCTGCGGCAGCTGCTTGAACGACAACGCGCTCGCGCGGGAGCTACTCTCGCTTGGTCACGACGTGCAGCTGATTCCGCTCTATACGCCGATCCGCACCGACGACCAGGACATGACCGAGAACAAGGTCTTCTTCGGCGGCATCAACGTTTATCTGCAGCAGCAGATGCCGTTGTTCCGCTGGTTGCCGCGGTGGCTCGATCGCTGGATCGATCAGCCGTGGTTCATCAAACTGGCGACGAAGCTCGGCGGCAAGCTCGATTATCAAAAGCTCGGCGGCCTGGCCGTTTCGATGCTCCGCGGCGAACAAGGTTTTCAAAGTAAGGAAGTCCACCGCCTGGTCGACTGGCTGGCGGGGGATGCTCGGCCGGAGATTGTCATCTTCAGCAATGTGCTGACGGCCGGTTGCGTGCTGGAGCTGAAATCCAAGCTGCCGGTCAAGGTCTTCGTGCTGCTGCAAGGGGACGACATTTTTCTGCGCGAATTGAAGCCTGCGGATCAGGAACAGGCGATCGTAGAAATTCGCCGACTGAGCCAGTATATCGACGGCTTTCTGGCGCACAGCAGTTACTACGCCGATGCGATGGCGAAGTTTCTCGGCATTGAGCGAAGTAAGATTCACTTGTTGCCACTGGGCATTCGTTGCGAAGACTTTGCGGAAGGGGCTGCAACTTCACCAGAACAGCAACGGCCGCCGACCGTCGGCTATTTGGCGCGCCTCGCACCGGAAAAAGGTTTGCATGTCCTCGCCGAAGCTTGGACACGGCTGCGGAAGCTGCCCGGCACGGAGCAGGCGAGATTGAAGATTGCCGGCTGGATGGGTGCGCAGAATCGCGACTATGCCTACTCGATTTTTCAGGCGTTAGACAAGCAGGGACTAAAAGGCGAGTACGAATATCTGGGCGAAGTCGACCGCGCTGGCAAATTGGATCTGCTGCGAAATATCGACGTGCTTTCGGTGCCCACGACGTATCAGGAACCGAAGGGGCTCTTCGTGCTCGAAGCGCTCGCGGCTGGCGTGCCGGTGGTGCAGCCCGCGCACGGCGCTTTTCCGGAGATGCTCGAACAACTCGGCGGAGGATTGTTGCATGCGCCTGAGAATGCGGCGCATCTTGCGCAGCGATTGCATGAAATGCTGACGAACGCGGAGCTACGGAAAGAGCTGCGCGAGCGAGGACAGGCAGCGGTTCTGTCGCAGCGGACGAATCATGTAGCGGCAGAGGCGCTGCTGCAGATTATTGAGCGGATCGCGCCCGTGGATCCGCGGCGGATGAATGCGGAGGAGTTGCGCGAGGAGGTTTGTGTTGTGCCCGCTTCAGGCCCCTCACCCCAGCCCTCACCCCAGAGTACCGGGGCGAGGGAGTAAGACGTTGGTGCTTACTTTTTTAGTTCCACCGGCAACTGATCGATCTTTGCCGCGAGGATGAAATCGTTTTCGCTCAAACCGCCGATGGCGT
The DNA here is from genome assembly GCA_964394305.1 of uncultured Pirellulaceae bacterium. Classification (GTDB taxonomy): domain Bacteria; phylum Planctomycetota; class Planctomycetia; order Pirellulales; family Pirellulaceae; genus Anatilimnocola. Next base: position 9,273 of record CAYMWL010000080.1, on the reverse strand, counting down.
GGGTGTAAATCTCGATCCAGACGTTGCGATAGCCTTCCAAGTGCAAGTCGGGGTGATGCTGGTCTTCTTCCGCCACATGCGCAATTGCTTCAAAGAAGCGAATCGCGGCCAGGAAGTTTTTCAGCGTCCAGTCTTTGCGAATCCGCTGGCCGCCATGCGTCATTTGCCAGCCTGGCAATTTCCGTAATTGCTCCTCGGCCTCTTCTCGAGCATAGGCCGCGACGCCTCCTTCACAGGGTTTGCACTTCTTCTGCGTCAGTTCAGCAACCGATTGTGTAGACATGGGCGAGGCCCTCCTCAGATTGCCTTCATTATTCACGCGCTTCCGACAGCAAAGAAAGGATAGGACCAAAAGAAAGCGGACAGAAGTATGACAGCTTCTGTCCGCCTCGTGAGCAATTTGTTGAAGGAGCCCTGTTGCAATTCAGACTCTCACCCCAAGCTACGCCCACATATCATCGGCCAGCACGCAGTCGAACGCGGCCACGTCGTGGCTGTGGTCGACATCGCCCACGACTAGTTGTGCTGGCAATTCGTCACCGGCCGGCGCGGCTTCGATCACCAACGTGACGGCAGCCAGTGCACTTTGCATTTCACCATCGTTGACCCAGTACAGGAACGAATCCATGCCGGTGTAACCGGCGTTGGGTGTGTAGGTGAAGCTGCCGTCGCCGTTCAGCACAACCGTGCCGTGCTGCGCGTTGGCGAACAGGCTCGCGATCATGGCGTCCCCTTGGGCGTCGTGATCATTGGCGAGCACGCCGCTGTCTGCCGCAATCGTCGATGGCCCGCCGTTCTGCAGCACATAGTGGTCATTGTGAACGTTCGAGCGAGTGTTTCCCGGCAACTCGATCGCAGGTGTTACCGCAATGCTCGCACGAGCCACGTTGCTGTTCGAGATGCCGTCGTTCAGTTGATACACGAACTCATCCGCGCCGGTGTAACCCGACGTCGGCGTGTACGTAAACGAGCCATCGGCAGTAAACGACAATGTGCCGTGCGCCGGACCTTGCAGCAACGTGGCCGTCATCGTTGGGCTATCGATGTCGGAATCGTTGACCTGCACGCCAGTAGCCGCGGTGGTGGTTAAAGTGCCCCCCGCGGCGACAGTAAAAGAATCGTCACCTGCGTTCGGCGAGTCGTTAACTGTCTCGACCAGAATCGCAGCGGTCCCTTCGGTCGTTTCACCGGCTGCGTTGATAGCGCGGTAGGTGAACGAATCGGGGCCGTGATAATTCGCTGCGGGCGTGTACTTGAACGAACCGTCGGCTGCTAAGACTAACTGTCCATGCTGCGGCGGCGTGACGACCTCAGCGGTCATCGTGGTTCCTTGCGGATCGAAATCGTTCGCCAGCACACCCCACGCGGCGGAGATGTCAAGCGCCATGTCCTCAGCGACGTTGTAGGCATCGTTGTTGGTAAGCGGCGGCTGAATGACATCGTTGACGGTGATGGTGACCACGGCGGTGGCCGCATCCGAAGCATCGTTGGCCGCGTAGGTGAAAGTATCGGTACCTGCAAAGCCTGGGTTCGGCGTGTACAGGAACGAGCCATCGGCCGCGAGTTCGAGCGTGCCGTTCGTCGGTCCGGCGACGACCGCTGCGGTGAGCACATCGCCGTCGAGATCACTGTCGTTGGCAAGCACGCCGCCAGCGACATCGATTTGCAACGGCTGATTTTCATCGGTCGCATAGGCATCGTTCTCGGCCAGCGGTTTGTCGTTCTCGCCCGAAACCGTGATCGTCACGGTTGTTTCGGTGCCGGAGAGTTCACCATCGCTAGCGATGTAGGTGAACGTGTCCTCGCCCGCGAAGTCGGCATTCGGCGTGTAGACGAACGTGCCGTCGGCCGCGAGTTCGACACTGCCGTTGGTGGGACCAACACCGAGCGTGACGGTCAGCGGCGAGCTGTCGACATCGCTGTCGTTAGCCAGCACGCTGTTGGCAGCGTCAACGGTCAACACGTTGTCTTCGGCCACTTCGTAGGCATCGGCGACGCTCACGGGACCATCATTCACCGGCGTGACGGTAATCGTCACGGTCGTCTCGACACCGGAGAGTTCGCCATCGCTGGCGATGTAAGTGAAGCTATCTTCGCCCGCGAAGTCGGCATTCGGCGTATAGACAAACGTGCCGTCGGAATTGAATACCACGGTGCCGTTTGTCGGGCCTGCACCAAGCGCAGCCGTCAGCGGCGAGCTGTCGATATCGCTGTCGTTGGCCAGCACGCTATTCGCTGCATCAACAGTTAGCACCGTATCTTCGGCTACTTCAAAGGCATCATCACCCACACTGACCGGTGCATCGTTGACCGAAGTGACGGTGATCGTCACGCTGGCGACTGCGCTCGTTAGTTCGCCGTCGCTGACGGTGTAGCTGAAGCCATCGACGCCGTTGAAGTCAGCTCCCGGTGCATACACCAACTTTCCATCCGAGCCTAATGTCACCGTGCCGTGTTGCGGCGGGTTGACCATGGTGGTGCTCAGCGCGGCGCTTTCCGGATCGATGTCGTTGAGCAACACGCCGGGAATTTCGACCGCCAACTCGGTGTCTTCGGCGGTCGTATACTCATCGTTGACGGCCACCGGAGGATCGTTGATGGGCGCCACATTGATCGTCACCGAAGCGACATCGCTGCTGGCCGAACCATCGCCCGCCAGATAGCTGAAGCCATCAACGCCGCTGAAGTTGGCAGCCGGCGTGTAGACAAAAGAACCATCGGCATTGAGCGTCACCGTGCCGTGCTGTGGCTGGGCAACGATCGTGGCGGTCAGGCTCGGATTGTCGATATCGGTGTCGTTCGCCAGCACGCCGGTCGCATCGACCGTCAGCGTGGAATCTTCGTCCATCGAATATTCATCGTTCGCCGCAACCGGAACATCGTTCACCGGATTGACGGTGATCGTCACGGTGGCGACTTCGCTGTCGTCGGTGCCGTCGTTCACCAGGTAGCTGAACCCATCAATGCCGTTGAAGTCGGCATCGGCCTGATAGGTGAAGGTGCCATCCGGATTGAACGTCACAGTGCCGTGCATCGGCTGGCTGGCGAGCTCGGGCGCCAGCGTCGAACCTTCAACATCGGTGTCATTGCTCACCACGCTCGTGGTGACGTTCAACGGTTGATCTTCATCGACCGTGTACGAATCGTTGTTGGCTGCTGGCAAGTCATTCACTGCCGCGATCGAAAGCGTCACTGTGGTTTCGTCGCCCGAGCCAATGTTGTTGCTCGCGCGATACGTGAAGGTCACCTCTCCCGAGTAGTCGGCGGCGGGCACATACACAAAGCCGCCATCAGCGTTCAAAGTCAGTTCGCCACTGGCGGGACCGCTCACCAGTTCCACGGTGGCGTTGGCGGCCGATGCATCATTCGCCAGCACGCCAGTGACTCCCGGCATGAGAAGCGTTTCGTCTTCGTTCAGCGAATACAAATCGGCAACGGAGACCGGCGCGGTCCCTTCACTCACATCGATCGTCACCGCTGCGAGCAAGCTATTCGCAGTGCCGTCGCTGGCGGAATAGACAAAGCTATCCTGACCGGCGAAACCGGCCGTCGGCGTATAGACGAACGAACCGTCGTTGTTAAACGTCAGCGTGCCGTTCGCCGGGCCACTGAAAAGCGACGCTGACATCGGCAGCCCGGTGCCGACGTCGTTGGCGAGCACGCCCGGCGAACCGATGGTCAGCGGTTCATCAATGCCGGTGTGAAACGCATCGTTGATCGCGCTGATGCCCGCCGTCAATGCGAGTCGCGGCTCGAGCGATTCGCAGCGGAGAAAATTCCGGCGGTTGACATCTTGCCCGTTGCGCCGTTCGCGCTGCGTGCGTGAGGTGTTTTTAGAACGGGATTTGGCAGTGTTTCTGGTGGACTTCGAAACCATGTTCATGCAGACGTTCCTTGAAAAGTGAGGCGATTGCTGAACAGCAAAAGCCTGTGACGAACCCTCTTCGGCTGCTGAGTGGCGCTGCTAGTGTGCGCGGTGATGCATCAAGAACGCGCAAAACCGGAGGGCTCCGCCCCAAGCAATCGAAGTGTGCTGGCGAGCAAACACGAGCAGTGCTGCTGCTCACTTGCTGCCAAACGAGTGGTTCGCATCCTTGCGCTGACTAACTGCGGCGGCTTTGAATTCCCTGCGCTGCAGTCGTGTCGGCAATACCCGCTGGTAGCGGTATCGCAGGCTTCTCGCTTCGCGTACTTATAAAAGAGTCGCGAGGAAGCTTGGAGAGTTCTACGTAACGAGTTCCCCGGTTACAACCACTTGCCGCGAAACTTTTCAAGAATGATTCACTGCTGCTGCGAGCAGACGGCAGCGATGGCGGCAGCAGCAGTGGTTCGCGCGAACCGCATTGCCCACACTTTGCGAGGGGCCCTGTTATCGCATCACTGCCAGCAACGGAGATGAGTGCTGATGGGTTGATGACTATTCTGGTCCCCTCTCCTCGGTGCGTACTCCGAGGAGAGGGAGTAAGAATTTACGAATCATCCTTCTCTGCCGCACTCGCTCGGATGTAGCCCGGCCGTAGCATGCCTAGCAGGGCATCGCGGATGTCGCGGACCTTCAGCGGCATCTTGAGTATCAGCCGTTGTGTGCCCAGTTGGGCGTCTTGGATGATGTCGGCCTGGCGCGGATCGACAAAAAGAATCGCCGGCAGGTTCTTCGTGTGTTCGAGGCTGCCGAAGCGATTGAAGGCTTCGAGCGCATCTTCGCCCATGTCCATGGCCGAGAACATCACGCAATCAGCGGGAGGTGGCTCGTACTCCGTGAAACGCGCCAGCGCGCGTGTGGGATCGCTGAAAACCAGCACTTTGTAGCCGTGTTTCTTCAACGCTTCGCGCAGCTTGTCCTGCATCGGAATGCTGCTCTCGACGAGCATCACCGTCTTGCCAGAGCCTTCGTGATCGGAAGCAATTGCCACCGGGGCGCCGTCGCGTTGCTTCGGACCTTCGACAACGGGTGCATCGGGATCGCCGAGGTCGCCTGCTTCGAGTTTTGCGAGAACGCGTTTGGCTTCCTCGTACATTTCTTGCGCGGAACTGAACCTGCGATCGGCATTCATTTCGAGCGCACGGTTGATAAACGTCAACAGACGCAGCGGTACATTGCCCACGAGAAGCTGCAGAGGCTTGATATTCTGGTAACGCTGCACGCTGAGTCGCTGCGTGCGGTCTTTAGTCTCTGCGAGCGGCGGTTCGCCACCGACCATGTTGTACAAAATGCAGCCAGCGAAAAAGAGATCGCTTCGCGGATCGTTATTCCGCACGCCCGATGCCCGTTCGAGTCCGGCATAATCGATCGTGCGCGGATTGCCCAAGTCACCTTCGCCTAAAGCGTTTTCCTTCTGCAAGCCGGCCAGACCAAAGTCCACCAACTTGGCTTTGCCTCGGCTGGTGACCAGCACGTTGGAGGTCTTCAGATCGCGATGGGTCATGCCGTTGTCAAAGGCATAGGCCAGGCCGGCTACGATGTCGACGCCCAGTCGCAGGGCATCGATCGGCGGCAACGACTTACGGACCTTGAGAAACTCCCGCAAGTTCCGCCCTTCAACAAACTCCATCACCATATAAGGCGAAGGTTTTTCGGCCACTTCATAAATGGGCACGATGTTCGGATGCCGCAGCTTGGCGCCGATTTGGCCTTCGCGGATGAATTGTTCGGTCATACCGGCTTCGACACGGAACCGCTTGCGGAGCGCTTTGAGCGCCACGACGCGACCCGTTTTGATATTCACCGCGCGATACACGCGGGCAAAGGTGCCGGTGCCGACCAAATACAGCACCTTGTAATCGCCGTAGAAATAGCCGCCCTTTTCGCCCTTCAGCAGCCGATCGAGCTGGTAGTTGGTCAAAAACTCACGCCGCAGCAGCAAACTGGTGAACTGCTCCAGTGTCACTTCGCGCGTGCCGAGTTCGGCCCAAATCGACTCCAGTTGGTGGGCGTCCATCAAGCCGGAATCGGTGATGCGCTGTCCTAGTTGTTCAGCAGTAACTGCGGACATGCCAAGAAAAACTTCAGAGATGTTGACGGAAGCAGTGATAAGTGGGAATTGAGGTTGCTGGCTAGCGCTGGCGAAACATTTTGCTTCAAAACGTCGAACTCTCTAACCTTGGCCTCGCTGCCCGATCAAGCGCGGGCCTCGATCAAGCGCAGATGCGCTAGTTCGCGCACGAAATTCTCCTCCAAGCCATGCTATTTCAAGGTTCGGTATCCCGCAATGGCTGAGCGTTCGCTGAAAACGGAGGCGTCCATGCTTTGTCTGGCATCCCGTTTGCTTCCGCTGCTCTCGCGACGGTTCAACGTTGGAACAATCGGCACTCAGGCCATGAACTACCTGCCCAAAGGTCGCTGTATGAACATTCTGGTGATTGATATTGGCGGCACGAATGTCAAAGTCTGGACGACCGGCGAAGAGGACCGGCAGAAGTTCCCTTCCGGTAAATCGCTGTCGCCTGAGAAAATGGTCGACGGCGTGCGCAAGATCACGGCCGAGTGGCAGTATGAACGCGTTTCGATCGGTTATCCGGGAGACATTATCAATGGTCATCCTGCCACCGAACCGTGGGCCTTGGCAAAAGGTTGGGTTGGCTTCGATTACGCCAGCGCCTTTGGTTGTCCGGTGCGCATCATGAACGATGCCTGTATGCAGGCCCTGGGCAGTTATGAAGGGGGCCGCATGTTGTATCTCGGCTTCGGCACGAACTTGGGCACTGCTTTTGTTTTCGATGGCAAGGTCATTCCACTCGCGCTGGGGCACTTGAAATTCACCAGCGGCGAATCGTTCAATGAATTGCTCTGCCGCAAAGGACTGGAACTCAACGGCGTGAAGCGCTGGCGAAAGGCCGTCGTTGTGGCGGCGGAGATTTGGAAAGAAGCATTTCTGGCCGACTACGTGGTGCTCGGCGGCGGTAACGCGAAGAAGATCGAAGAAGTGCCGGAGGGCTGTCGCCGCGGCGGCAATCACAACGCCTATTTCGGCGGCGTGCGGATGTGGGAAGACGCAACCGCAGCCATGGAGCGCGGCTTGTCGATTTATCCCGAGCGCTTCCGCGTGAGTGGATAAAGCTTCCGCTCGACGAATCGTAGAACAGAGCACTGCTCCGTTCTTGCAGCAGATAGCGCCTTCAGTCTTCACGTTTTTTCGCCGGTTCTGGACGGAGCAGTGCTCCGTCCTACTCCGAACCTTGACTCACCACGAAAAACGAACAAGAATACGCCCAGTTCCTTCGTTCTTCCCGTGGTCAGTCCTGTGACGATACAGGCCGGAATTGATTTGTGAGTACGTTTGCGGTCATTCTGCCAGCCGCCGGTAAAAGCAGCCGGTTTGGCGACTCGTTCTACAAGAAGCCGTTCGCGCCGCTGGAGAACCGCCCCGTCTGGATGCATGCGGCCGACAAGTTCGTCAACCGCGACGACGTCAAACAAACGCTGATCGTCATCTCGCCCGAAGACCTCGACGACTTTCAGGAAAAGTTCGGCGGCAACTGCGCCATGCTCGGCATCGAGATTGTCGCCGGCGGCAAGGAGCGGAGCGATTCCGTCCAAGCTGCTTTGGCCCGCGTCAAACCCGAAATCGATTTCGTCGCCGTGCACGACGCCGCCCGCCCGTGCCTGACCGCCGAGTGGATCGACAAAGTCTTCGAAAAAGCCGAACAAACGGGCGCTGCGATGCTGGCCAACCCCGTCACGGCCACGCTCAAACGCGTCGGCGCCGATAAAGTCATCAGCGAAACCGTGCCGCGCGAAACACTCTGGGAAGCACAAACGCCGCAGGTCTTTCGCCGTCAACTGTTGCTCGATGCCTATGCTCGCCGCGGCAACCAACAACCCGCCACCGACGATGCGCAACTGGTCGAACGGCTGACGCATCCGGTGTCCGTTGTGCAATGCTCGGCGATGAACATCAAAATCACCAGCAAGGACGACCTCCGCCTGGCCGCTGCGATTTTGAAAGCGCTCCCCAAACCGAAGTTGCTCGGCGGCAACGCTCCGGCACATCCCTTTGCCGACGATCATTTGTGGCGGTGAATTATGCAGTTGCCCAAGCGACATCGCCGCCAAGCGAACAACCTCTCCTTCGTTTCCTCACCCTCCGTTTGTCTCCGATTTCAATCACAGGTGCTGTCGTGTTAGGACGAGGCTATTACCTCGCGCTGGCTCGCGAACATGCCAAACGTTTGTTCGGTATTAAAGAAGATGCTCCTCTCGCCGAGTTCATGCACGAGCTGAAGACGTCGGCCGAGATGAAGAAGAGCGGCCGCTCGCTCGACATCGGCGGCGTTTGGGATCCGCTGCATCGGATCATGACCGACGGCGAACTCGATCCCGGCGGCGGCGACTTCCCGGGCAACCATGTCGTCCTCGGCGGCAAGCAATTGCATCATGGGCCCGACTTCAGCGCCATCCTGATCCGTCCGGACATCGTTGCCTTCGTTTCGGAATCGCTCAACGAACTGAAGCAAAACGAAGTCCGCGAAATCTTCGAAAAGCTGCCTCCCTCCTATAGCAAGCCGCGAGGCGATAAAGAGTTCACCGAGCTCTGGCTGGCCATCACCAAGATGCGCACGTTCTTCGATGCCGCGGCAGAGAATCTGGAAGCGGTCGTGTTCACGGTGAAGTATCAGTAACAACCCCTCGACGTCGATCTAGCGGGGGTTGCTGACGACACCCTCTGTCGGGGAGGCGTTCATTCAATTTCCCTCCGGGTCAGCCAAATCTGCAACTGGTTAGCAATCAATACTTTACGCCAAAACGGCTGGGGTTTTGGGGTCAATTTCTGTTGCGAACTGTTGCATTTCTGTTGCGTTGCTGAACGGTTATGAACCTGCTGGACAACACTTCTACATAGCGGTTAACAGCCGCTGAACCCCCACCGACAGGATCGTGCGCCGCTTCTCGGCCAAGAAATACCTCAACAACGGCCGACGGAAATCCCTCAGCCGTTGTTGCCCAACAACCAAATTATCAGAGAGCAAAAAAAGCGACGGCATCTAAAACCGACGCGCTCAGAATTGTATACAAAAGTTCACATTCGTCAAGGCTCGTAGCACGAACCCGCACGAACCCCTAGGTTCGTGCGCCGGGCAATTTCAGTGGCTGAATCTCGACCATCGCTCGCCCATTCGAATGCGTTTCGCAAAAGTGTGCTCAGCAAAGGGCGCACGAACCTAGGGGTTCGTGCTACCGGGCTTGCTGAGTGCAACAAAAAAGCCCGCAACTTTCGCTGCGGGCTTTTTCAGGTTTCGCTAATTGAACGTTGAAGTCAAGTTTAGCGGTTGATT
>CAYMWL010000079.1:0-31392 GCA_964394305.1 uncultured Pirellulaceae bacterium | reverse complement strand
GGAACGGCGATGTATCCAGGCAATCCGCCGCGCGGACCTTGCAGGTGAGCGATGATCGAGCCGATGTTGGGCTCGCTGAAAAGTTGCCCCGCGCCAACTTTGCGTCCCGACAATGTATACACCTGACTGATCAGGTGATCGTCACTGCCGTGTGAGTAGCTGCGGAGAATGGCCAGTTGGTCGGCGATATTGGCCAGTTTGGGGATCGTCTCGGAGAAGTGGACACTGGGGAGCCTCGTGGGAATGTCGGTCAGCGTCCCGCGAATCTCGACAGGCGCCTGTGGTTTCGGGTCAAAGGAGTCGATGTGCGTGACGCCGCCAGCCATCCAGAGGTAGATGACCGATTTCGCCTTGCCTGTGCCGATGGGCGACTGGCCTGCCATCGCGAGCTGCGCAGGAACTGCCGAGGCCGCGATGGTGAGCGAGCCCACGCGGAGCAAATCGCGGCGATCCAGCAGCCCTTCGACCGGCATAACAATCTCCTCGTGGTTGAATGGGCGGATTATCGATCATCGCGATACAGTATTCAAGCGAACCAGGCGCGGTGAAAGAAACGCCGCACTCCTCGCTAATTAGAAATCGAATTGCAGCTCTCAACACGCTGCATGCGAATGCCACGTGTCTGGCGACTCCTACTGCCGGCCATGTACACTGCGCCGAGTTGCCCTTCGTTCTTTGCCCTCTCGCGAGTCCATTATGCTCCCGATTGGCCACCTGGCATTCGCCCTCGCGATTGCCCATTGCCTTGTCATGCACGCGGCAGAGCCAACTCGCCTGGTGCCCGAGGACATTTACAATCTCGCCGGTCCGCTGCTCACGATCGCAGCGCCGAATAACGATGGAACTGCAGTCATCTATCGGCGTGTCGATGAGCCGTCGAAGCAAGAGCGGTTTTCGCTAGGCTGGTCGGATGGGGAAGGGTATCGCCCACTTGAGCAGGATGAGCCGGATGCGCGAAACGTCGCTTTCAGCCCTGATGGCAAATGGCTCGCAGTCCGCTCTACTCGACCGCGGCCGAATGGCTGGGAACAGATTCCGCAAACGCCGTTGCAGTCGGACGTCGCCACCGACATCTGGTTAATCTCGTCAGACGGCAAACAAGCGGTGCCGCTCGCTGGGCCGGACAAACCTTATGGCCGGGTATTCAACGATCCCTTCTATGGCCGGGTGGCGTTTTCGCCCGATGGCAAACGGCTGGTCTTTGTGGCTGATGACGGTGTCGACCAGCGCACGAAGGAGGAGATCGAAGCCGACGTTTACGTCGTGCGGCCTGATCAAGGCGAAGGTTATACGGGCTACGGGACGGCGCGCATCTGGATTGCGGAGCTGAAGGAGAAGCCCGATACCTTTGCGGCCAAGAGCCTCCGTCAACTAACTCAGGACGACATCTGGTACGGCGATCCTCAGTGGACGCCGGATGGCCATCGGCTCATCGTGCATGCGAACAAGACGAGTGATGTCGAAGCGGTCCGCTTCAGCGTCAATAAGAACTACGATCTGTATGCCATCGACGTCGAGAGTGGAAAGCAGGAGCAGTTGACTTTCGGGCCGGGCCCTGAAGTTTGGCCGCGAATCTCCCCCAGCGGCAAGCAACTGGTCTGCCTCAGTTCGCCGCGGAAAGGTCCGCATGCAGACATCTTTAATCTGCAAGTCATCTCGCTGAAGGACGGTGCGAGTGAGAAGCCGACAACAACGGTGCTCTTCGACCATCACGCGAGTGTCACCGTCGAACCGCCGCATCCAATTCCAACTTTCCCATTGCCGGATCCGGCCTGGGATGGCGAGTCAGCGATCATTTACCCAACAATTGCGGGAGTCGAGAACAAAACGATTCGCGTCGAAATTGACTCTGCAAAAGGTACGGAACTGAAAATCGACAATGATCAGTCAACTGCTGAACTGTCGCCCGCCCTTCGTCAACTGACTCTGGCCAAGAAGCACTCGCCTCCTGGCAATCCGATTCTGAAAGAGCGGTTCAAAGCGGAAGACCTAGTGGTGCACTGGAAAAACGAAGGCTTGGAGCTGGAGGGAGTGTTGACACTGCCGCCGGACGAGGTTTCGAAGCGGCCGTATCCCCTGGTTTTGTATCCGCACGGTGGCCCGCATAGTCGTTCGAGCAAGGGATTCGGCGTGACGGCTCATGTGCTGGCACACGCCGGCTACGCGGTCTTTCAGCCAAACTTTCGTGGCTCGACCGGCTATGGCAAGACGTTTCTCGACGCCGATCGGAACGATTTGGGTGGCGGTGACATGCGCGACATCCTCGCCGGCATCGAACATCTTAAGCAGGAGAAGCTGATCGATGCGGATCGGCAGTTTGTCTTCGGCAGCAGCTACGGCGGCTTCATGACGACCTGGCTCATTGGCCATACGCGGCAGTTCCGCGCCGCGGTCGCGCAGAACGCAGTGACGGACATGAATGCGATGTGGGGCCTCTCAGACATTCAGAGCTGGACGCAGCATGAACTCTCCGGCCTGCCGTGGGAAGTACATGAACGGATGCGCAAACACAGCCCCCTTAGCCATGTCCAAAAGGTGATCACGCCCACGCTGCTCGTGCATTCGCGCGATGATCGTCGCGTCCCCTTGCCAATGGGCCGGATGTATCACCAGGCCCTGCTTGCCCGCGGCGTGCCGACTCAGCTCGTGATCTATCCCGACGAAGGGCACGGCATCCGCCAGCCAAAGCACCAGGTGGACGTACTGCGGCGAACTCTGGCTTGGTTTGCGAAGCACGACCATCCGCCCGCCGCAGATTCGTCAGACCGATAGCGAGCCAAGAAAATTATTGTGCCCGTTTGCGAAAGATATAATCACCGCGCTAACTCGAATCAGGGAAACAATGTGGATGAACTGAAAATCACATTCAAGCCAGCCAGGAGGCCCGACCGTACGCATCCGGACAACATAGTTGAATAGCTTAGCGACACTAAGCCCGACCGGGATTGATCAAGGAAGGCACTCGCTTACCCTGCACTCTATGCCGCTGAGGCATCGCGTCCGAGTATTCTTTTCGCTATCGCGGACGATTGGGATTTGCATGCCGGTGCCTACGGCACACCCTCGGCTAATTGTGGGCGTCAGTGCCTGGCGGGTCTCTCCGCCAGGTAATCGCGGACCGAAGCGGCGAGATTTGCGCCGACGGCGCGGTAACCTTCGGTGTTGCTGTTCTTGTAGTTCCAGATTGTCTCCAGGCACAGACTCACGGTGTGCGGATTGCCATTCATGCTGACCCAGTTGGCGCTGATCTGTCGCCAGAGCGGATGGTAACTCGGCCCCGTCGTCTTGGGTTTGTTGCTCATGGGAATGAGTGGCTTGATCTTGCTGATCCGGGCATAGGACAGCTCGATGAAGCGATCCCGCAAACCGATCATGGGTTCCTTCAGAGAACTGTTTTCCAGGATGTAAAAGAAAGTGGGATCTCCCGGCGCCGGATTGTGCAGGTCGAGAAACACATCCATGCGACCCTCGTCGATCAGGCCGGCCACCAGCTTTTGCGCGGCCTGGACCTCGTTCCAATGAGGCTGGGGCGACCAGTCGCGATTGTGATCCTGCGGTTGGGCGTCTTTGCCGCCATTGCCCGTCGCGGTGTTGTCCACATCCATGATCGGCACCAGGAAGATCTCCGCGTGCTGCCTGAGCCAAGCCGCGTCTGCATCGTCGCTCAGCAACCACTCGCCGAAGCCTTGTGCAACCCAACTCGATCCGCTCTCCCAGGCGTGTTGCCGCGCCTGCACCCAGACGCCGAAGCGCTGCTCCTTCTTTCGCTCCCCCTCCTGCACATGCAACAGGGGGACGCTACGACCCTCGCGTGAACGGCACAACTCCCTGGCGGTGGCATGCGGCGACTTCCCGCTCATCGCTCGTACAAAGGCCGTTGCAGCACTCGGAGTGTAGGGCGGTCCCCAGGCGACAAAAAACGACGTTGTCTCCGGCTTGAGCGTGTAAATCATGAACTCGTCCTGGCGCGTGCCTTTCTCCGTGCGGAGCCACGTTTTGCCATCGTGCGAATATGTGGCCTGCTCCGGCATCGCCCAGGAAGAAGCAAGTGGCTTCGCCAATGGCCCACCCGCCGTTGTCGCTTTCGATCCCTGCAATTGGAGCGAGATCGTCTCGCCCGGTGTGATTCCCTTCACGCGAAAGTACCACCAGCACGGCCAGCCCCGCGTCGGATTGCCGCCCGGCCGGAAGCTGATGCTCCGCGCCGTATTGTCGATTTTGACCTCACTGACTGAAGCTCCCTCGAAGTCAGACTCCACTGTCAACTCATTCGCCCCCAACGCGATGCGGCAAAAGAAGAACACTGAGAAAGCGACCGCAAGAACGGGACGATTTCTAGGAATCCGAATACATCCGCGGTTCATGGGGGGCTTTCTTACACTCGCAGTCGTGTCGTGCAATGCGATTGAGGTAATTAGTCGAATAGGTCCGCGATGGGGGCGCCGCTTCCATTCGCTGCGGCCGACTTGGCGAATGGGCCGAATCGCAGCGTCGCACGGCAGCGTGGGTCCGGACGCATTAAGGTTCGGTCAACTTCGTAATCGGTGTCAGTTCCAGCTTGCGAAACTCGACTTCGGAGCCTTCCGCTTGCAGGGCAATTTGTCCTTTCGTCGCAGTGCATTTGGCTCCGTGATTCACGAGATCACCGTTGACCCACACCTTGACGGCATCCTGAACGCATTCGATGACCATCGTGTTCCACTCGCCGGGTTTCTTTTCTGAATCGTCCGTCAGGTTCAAAATCCGCCGGGCCTTACCTGCGGTGACACCCCAGGTCTCCTGCGGACCGCGCCGCTTGACCATGTCGGGCACGGTGATGTCTTCGACGATGCACCAGAAATCGCCCGCATGTCCAGAATTCATCTGCACCTCGATCGACTTGGGGAACATCTTGGAAAGCGCTCGCGGCGTGGAGGCATAAACCAGCACTCCGCAGTTGCCTGGTTTCGCCGCGAACCGATACTCAACCACGAGGCGATAGTTCTCGAAATTCTCCTTCGTGATGAGATGGCCACGCGGTTGCCCGAGACTGACCAGCAAGCCTTCTCGGACGATGAACGTCGCTGGGGCGTCCGGGTTCGTATCCAGTTCCGGAACATCGACCTGCCACCCGGTCAGATCCTTGCCATTGAACAGGCTGACCGATTTATCAGTTGCGAGAGCAGGCGGGGAGTTCGTTACGGCCGGCGGGTCCGCTTGGAGCACGACATTGCAGCAGCAGAATATGAAGAATGACAAATAGCAGCCGATTTTCTTGGACATGAGATCGCCTCCTGTTAGTGAATCAGAATTGCAACGTGCCGAGGTGTGTCGAACTATCGAAATGGGCGTAGGTCATTACCCACTGCGCATAGCGTTCCCATTTGGGCTCGCGTGATGCGCGCCCGCGGAGGACATTCAAGGCCCATTTCTCTCCCGGCTGGGGCGCGCCCGTCCCGAGGGCGGCGTGGGGAATGGCGAATTCAACGATGTATTGATTGTCTTCCAAGCTGACGCGGGCCTTCCAATCTGCATTCCATTCCACATCGCCGCCGAGCGCGTCGAATTGCAGACCATCTAAGTTGACGGCGAAGCGGCGGGGAGGTTTGCCATCGCCGACGAGATCGAGGACGACCTCCATGTAGTCCTCTTTGCCGATCAAAGGATCATCGCGCATCTTTGCCAGCCGCGGGATCGTGCGCGGAGACTCTTCCGCAGCGGTGACGGCGAAGTACAACGCGCGGTGATCATATCCGGCGACAAATCGCGTTTCCTGGAGCGGGACTTTACGACCGTGAGTTTCCAGCAAGTGCTGCTCTTCCGCGTCGGCGCCAAATTCTTCTTTGCCAATCACTCCGTCAATTTGCGGAGGTTGTTTCAGCCGGCGGGCAATCACGCTGCGCTTCAAAATGGGGCGCAACCAGTATTCAATCGGCTGCGACGGCGGTGCCGGGCCAGCGGCCGCAACCACCTGGCCCCGGAGCATTGGTAACGGTGACAATGTCTTTGGGTCAATTTGGGCCTGAATCTTCACCGGAACGCGACTCTGCGGCGGCAATTCGATCCGCGCGGTTGCTGGCATGAAGGTCCAATTCGTGCCGGACGTTTCGTAGCGATATTCCAGAACGGCAGCTGGTCCTAGGTTTTCGACCACCGCCTCAATCTCCACGCGGTCCTTCCCCGCCGGCACGACGAGGTTTGTCATGGTCAGCGCTTGAGGAAACTCCGGCACGCGGTCGACAAGTCCATCGACGATTAGCTTCAGGAATTGCGGATGATATTTGGCATAGTTGGTTCCTTCCCCAATTCGAAGCATCACGACGACCAGATCATTCACCGGGTCGATGAAATTGGTCGAGCGAAAGTAGCCAGCGTGACCGAACGTGAAATGACTCAGCCCCTCAATTTTCTGTGGATGGGCGCCAAAGCCCCAGACCCTGTCGTTTGTGTACGGTCCCAAGGTCTTCGTGAGTCGCTGCGGCAGCATGGCTTCGAACGTCTGCTCGCTAAAGAATCGTTTGTCGCCGTAGGCACCGCGATTGAGCAGCATTTGGCAAATGCGGGCCATGTCGAGCGAGGTGCTTTGCGTCGAGCCGCCGGTGTTGAACACTTCGGTACGCTCGCAGCCGAGCGGTTGCAGCAGATGATCGCGGGCGAAGGTCGAAATTGATTTGCCCGTCTCCAACGACGCTAGCGCCCACGCCATCTCCAGGCTCGTACCCGTGTATTGATACCCCTCGCCGATGGGCAAATGCGGCAACACCTGAGCGAGCCGCTCTTCCATGTCGCGCAATGGATTGAGGCCGCCAATGAATGCGGTATGCGTGTACATGGCCCGCAATGTGACCGGCTTCTGCGTTGGCAAATTGTGCAATGGGCCCGGCAATGCGGTGATTGGCTCATCCAGTTTGAGCCAGCCCTGATCGACGAGTTGCAGCAGCATTGCCGCCGTGATCATTTTGCTCGTCGAAGTGAGGTGCGTCATGGACTCGGTGGTCAGCGGCTTCCCCTGACGCTGGCCATAAGCCTTGTGCAGCACAATCACTCCGTGGCGAACGATGCACACGTCAAAGCCAGTATCGCTGTCGGCAGCCCAGGTGGTCAGCAACTCGTCGAGCAGACGAGTCGTATCCGGTTTCATCCCGGCCTCGGCCAGCGTTCCTTCTCGAACGACGCGGGCTGGTGCGTCTGCGATCGGCATTGGTGAGCGGAACGGCTGGGGAAACTGCTTGTCGAATCCATAGAGTCGACGCTTCAGCCCGACCCACCACTGCCGGTCGCGCTCCGCTGCCTGGTGATAAAAGCTGGCGGGACTTTCACCGGGCGGCACTTCGAACTGTGCCGCCAAATCCAAAGCCGCTTCGGCATTCTGAGGGCCGAGTCGCTTGCCTTTCGGCAGGCGGAAGAGCGTGAGGAATCGACGCGTCGTCGCCAATTTGCGATCGGCCTCCGGAGTGATTTCGATCACCGCCCCGTAACGACCGGGCTGCATCGCACTGGTCACAACTCCATAGTCAGGACCGTACACCTTCGCCTTCAACTGATAATCGCCCAGCAACTCCCGGGCAAGTTCTGGCTCGGCGAGCTTGAAATTGGGAAACGCCTCGTCGTCGAGGACGTACCGGTCAGCCACTGGCGATAGGTTCGCATAGGCGGCAGCGCGCTCGGCGTCGGTCAGTTTCGCCGGGACGGGTTCTGCTCCCCATCCGGAGACATTCATCGTCACCAATACGATCAGGCATAACCAAGCGTTCGCGAATTTCATTGGCAATCCTCCGCGCTTCGTCTGGTGGTCCCCATGCTGGGCCTGGCAGCATGATAGGTGGCTGTTGCACCGTTCGAAATCCCAGGCAGCATTGGTCTTCATGTGGCGAGTAACCGAAACTGCTTTGCAGCCACCCGAAAACTACAGTGGATGTTTTGCACCAGCGACGCCCGACGGCTTTGCTCAGCACATCGCGAAGCGCTGGCGTCAGTACGCCGGTTGAATCCGCGTCAGCCAGTTGCGCATGCAACTACGGGTCGTACGCACTGCTCGGGGCGTACGGTCGCGGATCCAGGGCAGACAGGATCCCGGCAGCCTTACCCAACACCGGGGCTGTTCTTCACCCCGAAGCCCGCGTTCCCGTTGACCTCGCCCTGCATGCTGATCGGGCCGTACATGTTGATGGGGTTGCTCGCTGGCGTATTACGGTTGGGTGTGCCCCCGGGAGGAGCGCCTGTCCCCGGCAACGGGTTCAAACCGACAGGGGCCAGGGCGGATGAGCCCATACGCGAGGGGACGGTGGATGGCTGCGCCGAAGCCCCAGGCATCTGTGGTCCCCCAGCCATTGCCGCTGGCCCCTGCTGTGGCAGCCCTGTGCCCAGGCTCCCTGCCTGTAATCCACCTGGCTGTAGCCCTGCTGGGAGCGGTGACGCTGCCCCCATTGCCCCTGCCCCTACTTCCGGCCCTGGCTGTGCCATCCCTGCTGGAGCCCCTGGCATCTGTCCTGGCAGGTCTCCCAGGGCTGCCAATGCGGCCTTCTGGGCCATCGGGGCTGGAGCCATGGGATTAGGCGGTGGTGCTGCAGCTGGGGCCTGTGGTTGTGCCTGGGATGGGTCTGGAGGCACAGGAGCCCCTGGTGTCCCCATCGGTGGGGCGATCTGGACTGCTGCCGGGGCTGGAACTTGGCCGTTGGGTCCAGCCTCGGCTCCCTGGGGCTGCATTAGCGGGATCTCCGGCTTCCCATTGGCGTTCGGGCCGGTGATCTGGGGTGCTCCTGGCCCCGGGGCCTGGATCGCCAGTGGGCCCAGGATTGCCGCGGCCTTCTGTGTAAGGAGAGCTTCGGTAGCTGCCTGGATGTGGGGCGGAAGACGCAGATCCTGCATCAAGCTCAGATTGGCCTGTTTTGTCCCATGGGGCGGCACATCCAGGTAGTTTCGTCCCGTGGCAGGGGTCTGGGAGGCCGTTTTCGTCCCGTTGGGGTGGGAAGCGGCAGGGGGAACATACCGCACGCTGATTGCCCTCGGCTGCCCAGCTAGGCAGTTGGACGCAGCCTTGAGCAGGGCTCGAAACGCCAGAGGAACAATGGATGAAGCAAGGTCGATGAGTTCCGCCGCACACCCCTAGAACATCGCAAGTCATTGATAAATTGCGACTTAGGCGTGACCTGCCTAACTGCAAGGCGTAGCCGGAATTAGATCACAGGTGGAAATGACCGCCGCCTGCCCTTCTGATGAAATAAACCTGCTCGGAGCGAGTAGAGTGTGAAAACGGGTGGCCAGAAAACTGGCCAGAGTTGGTATTTATGAAAGATCGTCGACTAGGCATCGCCGCGGGGCCTGTGTGCTGGTCGGGGTGTTGAACGTCGCTGCCGGCTGGTCCTGGTTCCGGCGGAGATGCTCGAAGGCCTCAGAGCGCCGGGCATGCTCGGCAGGATCCACCAACGACGGTACCTGTGCACCCGCCGCTTCTGCGATCTGCCTCGCGCGGGCTATGTCCGCTCAGGCGTTCGTGGTCTCGCTCGTGCCATGCGGTTTAGTCATACCTTAACTGGCGTTGGATTTCTAATTATCGAGGCGTGGAATGTCCATCTCGCGGCTGCTGTACCACTGGTACATACTGCAGCTGGTTCATGCTATATCACTCATACGTACCAGCGATACTGCAGCTCGCAGGTGCTATATCACTCATACTTACCAGTGATACAGAACATTACGACTGGCATTTAACGCATGCTTATACTTTGATACATGCGAGAGATCTGGAGGGCTCGTGGCGGCAAACTGGGTATTTTGGGTAATTGGTCCAGGAATTGCTATTATAGGTTAAAATAATTAACCTATTATGTAACTACGTTACAGAATAACTATGTCGATTTGTGCTGGCGCAAAATCGCCATAGTCACAAGAGATCGATTATACCGGACAGGATCCACAGGAAACCGTAAACCTGACAGGCAGGCCCGGGCCGTTAAACCGTCCCGAGGGTCCAGGGACACGGCCGTGGGGCTCCGGGCTCAACCCTGGGCCGCTCCGTGGCTCAGGTGCGGGATTTCGGCCGAGGCTTGGCCGGCTGCTTTACGGGGGCTGCACGCTCCGCGGCGAGCTGTTCGAAAGCGACGTCCGTGATCCTGACCAATTGCCCCTTGAGTCGCTTGGGGACCACGTTGTCGGCGGGGACGCCCAGCAGCACCTTCTCGCCGTCTTTGCCGCCCAGTTCCATCTGCGGCGTTCGCCACGCGGGCCCTGCGGGCGTGCCGACGAATACCTGCATATTGATCAGTTCGCGACCTGCGGGGCCGTCCCGTGGCTCGAGGTGATGCGGCAGATCTCCTGCGTCCGCTCGCGGCCGGCGGGGAAGTCGCGGCGGGGCGTGTAGCACCCGTTCTCACGCTTTCGACAGAGCTTCGGATCGGGCGGGGTCGAGCGGATTGTTGAACCGTAGATAGGTCGATACGGAGGCGGCCATTTACGCCGCCAGGAGCCGGGGCACGACTCGATTTCGAGTTATCGGAACGAGAGCTTTATCCAGGATCTTGGCTCAACAAAGTGGGCCTTTGTAACAGCCGCGCGGCGGAAACTCATGCCGGGGATGGAGTTTGGTTGGGCTAGACCGGCAAACTGACCGCATGTGCGTTTTCTTGCTTTTGGATGGCCGGCTTCAAAAGCGACTGTCGCCCTCAGCATTGAAGTCCGCCTGTTGTAAACATCGCTTCTCGCCTCAGGAAACGGCTGAATCTTGTTCGCGAATACTTAGAAATGCCCCAATTCGTCCCATGACAGAACCGTCATTTAGGCGAACCCGACGATGATTCGCTCCGCTTTTCCGGGGGATGGATGAGTTGATTGGAGAAAACACGAACAGCTCGACCGCGACCAATGGGTCCAAACCAAGTGCAGAAGTCCTGCCAGACACGTTCCTGCCAATCTGACCCGACGAGACTCAACTCGAAGCGACGCGCGGCGAAGCTGGCCAGGTAGTTTAGAATGACCCCCGAAGCATACTCAGTAATCAAGGATGCGGTGGTTTTGGCCTTCGTTATTCGTATGACTTGCCACCCGGCCTGCTGCAATTCAACCACGCGGGTCTCGCTCGTGGATGCTAGGCAATTCGGGATGGCGCACTCGCCTGCTCGAACGGCCGCAGCCCAATCACCGGCGATTAGGGTGGGCCACCGATGGTACTCTGCCTGTAATCGAATGTCAGCAAATCGCCGATTGGCGTCGCGGCGGGTAGGAATTGTCGTCAGGGGCGCGGCCAATGCACTTGCGACACTCATAATGACCTGACTAGCCTGCTCGCCAACGAGCATTGTGGCCGGCGGCGGTGCTTCCGCGACCGGGGCCATGATTTTCAGAATCATGCAGCGAACGACGGCCCAGAACTCGGAAACCTCCGGCGTATTCACGCTAATTGGCCGGAGATGTTTGAGCGTGAGCGCATTCGGAATTGCCAGCTGTCCGCCGGGATCGCGGTCGTTAGCTAAGGGCGCGGCGGAAGAGACCTCGAAGCCGTCGATGGTGATGCCGAATCCGGGAAGTCGAAAGCCCCAACTGCACCAACCAACAACGTCCGCTTCCAGCACCAATGGAGGCTGACCAAATGCCATTGCCACTTCAAAGCTGCATTGTGACCATCCCCGGCGAAACTGAAGTGGAATCCCGCGATCTGCAAATTCCCGCTTCACAGCCGACAGTAAGCCAACCCGCTTTATGCGATCGCCAGGCAGCGAGAATTCTAGGTCGCTTGGGCCAGTTTGCACGAATCCCTTCACTACCAACTCGCCGGACTTCCTTCTTAAGAACTCCTTGATTCGCACGGCGCTGCCGATGGGTTGACGAGTTTCGTCGATAATCCACTGATGCTGAAAATCGACGATCACTTGGTTGTTACAAGAGCATCGCGGCGCTGTCAGATAGCCGTCGTCAATTCGTTGCAAACGGTTCCGGGCGCCTGAGTCGACACGATCAAGTACCGCCATTTGTTCCGACTTCGGCAATGCGATTTCGTTTAGTAGCCGCGGGACGTTTGCGATGGAAGTTTTTCCGAGTGTCATTGCCAGCGACCGCTTCCAGGGAACTGACAGCTGTTCGAAGCGCTTGAGTCGGCGTCGCGGACAAACCAGTATTCGGTCCAAAGAGTACATACGAAACCATTCGAGCCCCTCTTCTACAGAACTGGGCAGTCGATCGATTGGTGCATCGGTCAATTGATCTCGCAGATCGGGGACAATTGAGACACGAGCTTGCGCAAGGTATGCCTGCCGATAGGTCGCTGCATCAGGTGTGAATGAAATCAAGACGCGCTTCGACATTGGGATTCGCTGCCATACAGCCTCGGAACGATGGCGATCGTCGTCGATGGCGACCACTAGTGGTAAAGGCGTTGAGTGGTCGAGGCACCAACGCAGCTGCAGGTGTAGGGCCAGATCCAAATCGAGCATTATGAAAAGTGTTCCGGCGAACTCGGCAACACGACTTGAAAGTGCGGCATCGAGCAACCCAAGCCCAGCTTCCCGCAGTCCTTTTCGCCTTTGGCTGAATGAGCGAAACAGGAATTCAGAGGGGCGTACTTCGCGGTCGTCCCCGCACGCAAATCCGCAAAGCTCGCCAGGGGCGCAAAAGTAGGGCACGACGACGAGTTCTTCCCAGTCCTTACCGTAGAACAGAGCGGACTTACCAGGGCCGCTACCCCGCCTAGTTGTTCGCCGGCCATTGCGGTTAAGCCGCTCCTGCTCGCCGTAGGACGCGGGATAAATGAAATTCTCGAACTCCCGACGATGGGCAGTCCCGACGACCGCCCGCTGAAACGTATCCGCGCGCCGAGTCATTTCTCGCGTTGCGGCGATGTACTGACGTTGTACGAGGCCTCCGGTCGCTCCTCGGCACGGGAGGCTGCTGGCATGGCGCCAGAACTGGTTGATTGTTTCTGCATCCATGCAGCAGCGCCTTCATTGCTCTGATGTTCTGCCTTCACCGATAGCTGGTTTCAAGTTGATCGAAACTTCGTCTGACTGGAACAGCGTGGGTGTAACAGAAGTCGAATAATTAGAAATCGAGTTCAAGCCGTATTGTGGCTACTTCAAGGAGCAGCCACGAGCGCTTCGGTCTCCTCGTATAGCTCGTGACAGCAACGATCGAATTTGGAGTGGCATCAGTTGTCTCCCTTTGCCTTTGCTTCGGGTATCGGGCGAAAGTAGCAATGAGGATTTGCCTCCCGATCCTCCGCCCTGAGTTGTTCTTCGTAGATTCGCGCTTCCTCCCTTTGCACCGCTTCCGCGCGCCAATCGCGGCCTGCAAATCGCCGCGCAATGTTGTTCCTCGACGCTTGACGCTGTTTCGCTGCTTTTTCCTCGTCCATTGCTACCTCCCGTATGTCCAGTGACATGTCTACAGATCAAAAAATGTCCTAGGAGCGGAGCGTCCTGCTCGGCCCCCAGGAACCTCCGGCGAAGGCACCTCGCCGGGCGGTGTCGGGACGACACATGACATCAATGCCCCCTATACAGTCCCTATGACTGTCCTCGGGCGGTCCTAACCATGGTCTCCCATCGTTGGTAGGCACTTTCCCACTTCCTGCGTAGTTCCTGGGCTTGGACTAAGTCCTGGAAACCCTGGTTCCTTGCAGTCTGTAGGGCGGTAGCACAAACCTCGTCGACGTCCATGTCCTGATATGCCGGCCCGAGGCTGCCAAACCATCCCAGCAGGCACTCCTTTGCCCGCCGACGGTTACGGCCCTCGATGCGTACCAGCTCGTCCAGGTTTGCAGATACGAGCGTTTCCACGGTATCTGGTAGCTGTACGAGTACCCTTTCCTGGGCTTTGGAAAGACGGAAACCCAGAAGGGTCGTCGTCTGGTGGGAGAGGTCGAAGATGCCCCCATCCTCTCGCTTCAACTCCATGCCGGCCGCGGCAAGGAGTCGGCTGATTTCGTCGTGGTAGCGACCCGCTTCAGCTGCGGTGCTGCCCGGTATCACCGCCGCCAGATTGTCGGCGTACCGGTGTAACTGGACGTCCGGGAAACGATCCCGAAAGGGTGCATCCAGCACGAAGTGGAGCAGCACGTTTAACAGGTCCGGGGAGAGCTCCGAACCCTGGTGGATCCCGATCGTGCGATCGTCGTTACCGACGGTCACCAGCATCCGGATTAGGTCGATGAACCGGGCGTCGAGCCCAAGCTCATGTAGCAGGTTCAGCACTTGTTCGACACGAACGAACTCAAACGCGCGGCGCACGTCATCATTCAGCAGAATCGTGTTTTCGGCGCTTGACAGAGCTAAGACGATCGCCGCAAGCATCTTCCAGGAGCTGCAACGCTTCCGAAATCCGTGGCAGCATGGAAGTAGGATGCGGTTGAGGGCAATGGCGAGAGGATTATGGATCGCCGTGGCGATGATATGGTCAGCGGCGCCCGGAAGGCGAATCGGCCGAGTGCCTCGGTTACCGGGCTTCGGAATTAGCACCAGCTTTGGCACTTGGGGCATGTATTGGCCACGGCGAACCCGTTCAGCGAGGCCGCGGGTGATTTCGCCGACTTCCGACCTGCTGAGATCACGCAATCGAACACCGTCATTCCCCGGCGCTGGGTCACGCGTGGCCTGTATCATGAGGCAGGTGCGATACAGCGATTCTGCTTCGAGGCAACCTTCAAACGGAATCTGGTTGATCCCCGACCGGGCGCGATCGAGGCGGTAATCGCCCCCTGAGCGTCGCTGGCGTCGCAACCAATTACAGAGGGTATAATTCACGACGAACTCAGGGCGATGACGGCGATACCGAAATCGGGCGCTGCTGACATCAGATGCCATGGTTCCCCCTCGGCCGCGTAGCCAGAAATCGGCGGAGAGTTCGGCCGCAGTCAGAGATCGACGGCGGTGCATTGGCGCCGGGAAATTGCTTGGAACTGAGCGTAAGTTGAGCGGCCCCAAACAACGCAAAGAGCCAATCCTGCTCCCAAGGGGAAAACCGCTCATCCTGTCGACGGATGCCGATCAGGCGCGCTCTAGGTGCATGCTGGACGAACATTCGTCCACGTTCACTAAACGCGTTCCTCGCGTTCGCAAAGATGACGATGTCGCGCTGACTAAGTTCCTGTGTCACGTGCCCAGAAAAACATGTACCGACCACTCGCTGATGGATGATTGGGAGACATCTACCTCCGCGAAGGTAGTGGGGCGCCAGCTCCTGCTTGCGCAGCCACGCGTCCATGGCTGAACATTCATCCTGACTCTCGGAAACGACGGAAATTCTTGCGTCTGGGAAAGACCGAATGATCCATTCAATGATGCAACGAGTCGATGGGGCACCAGGTGCGCGGTTCAGCAGGAACTGCCAGTGACTTCGAATGCAATTGATGACTGGTGCAAGCCAAGTTGGCGTCCGCTCGATCGGATGCGAGATAGGTTTAGGCAGGGGCGGAAGCTGAACTAGGGCGGGCAACACAACGGCGGGCACACCGGCATTTGCGAGCAGAACCGCTGCCGCAACAATTAGCGCTCTGGGAATCGCACACACGGCAGGCTCGCCCCATTTTTCTTTGTCGAATGACAACAATTGCCTTTCGGTTCGGATCGTCGTGGCAGGGGAATCATCGCCACTTAGCGAGCGACGTAGCGTTCGGAGCGGATCAAGCTCGTCCGGCCATGGCCAAGCAAAGAATGCCCGGAGTTCAGGCTGATAGGTTGATAAATTGACTAATGTGGCTTTGCGGCGACGACGGGATGGACGCATGTTTCGATTTCTAATTATTCAAAGCTGGAGAGGCAGTTACAGATTCTGGCCGCGACCGGCACCGATTAGTCGCTGCAGTTCGTCGCGATGAACCAAGAGGCGCCCTCGCTCGCCCGTATCAATTACTCGCGACGCCTTAAGCCTGCCGTCGCTGATCCATCGACGGATGGTATATGCCGACCTGCCGGTCATTTCGGCCACCTCAGCAACCGTGAGATGTTCTTTGCTGTGGCCGGAGACGAGTTCATGAATTTGGTCGAGGCGAGATGCCAATTTGCTCATGTTCGCTTGCAAATGAGCGAACAACTGCTCGACGTTCGACGTGCTAGGGGGTGGTATTGGCGTTGTGGACTGAAACACGGTACTGCGGGACATTGGTCGAATACTCCAGAGTTGGGAATGAACACGCAACTCGAAGCGACCAATTCGGTCGTGAACAGCAGCAGATTGGCACAAGAGCACAGAATCGCCGCGGGCGACGTCGAGTCGCTCCGATGAAGATGAGGCCAATTGCGATTCAGTTAGGGCGGATCGG
This sequence comes from uncultured Pirellulaceae bacterium, assembly GCA_964394305.1. GTDB lineage: Bacteria > Planctomycetota > Planctomycetia > Pirellulales > Pirellulaceae > Anatilimnocola. The sequence continues at coordinate 15,167 of CAYMWL010000079.1, read as the reverse complement.
CAATAATTAGAAATGCCGATGGTGCCAGAGATCATGCTGCGACCATTGGCCTCCGCGGTCATACCGCTCTCAAACGAGCGGCTGCAACTTGATCTGACGGCATCTTACGAACGTGTCGTGATATGTCAAGGACTTTTAATCGTAGTTCGATACCGCAACTTCTACGGGCGTTGCGATGAGCCTTGAAATCGCTTGGGTAACTATTAATCCGACTTCTACAGCGCCTTTCGTGAAGTCTGGAGGAGCGGCGATGAGCGACTTACCTGGAGATGCCGCGAGCAGCTCGAATCCACTGGCGCCGAGCTCTAACCAAACGGCCTTGCGCAAGTCGTCCGCAAGGTCCAAATAGCCGGCAGTTTCCGGAGACCAGGACGCTTTCGCTCGCCTTCGGAACTTCGATTCCGCGAACCCGACGTACCGCACAATAGTTGGACCGAACTCCGGCGCAATTTCGCTGATAAGCCTATAGAGGCCGCTGACAACACTGGCGCTGACACCATTGATGCCCAGGGATTTGCACCGCCGCTGAAAATCTAACTCCTGCATGCCGAGGCACGTGCAGTCCAGGAGCCCTTTAGCCAGTGGTTCAAGCTCTGCACTCAACCCGACGAGCGATGGAAATCGTTCTGGTTGTGACTCGATTGCCTCGCGGACTACTTGGGCTGGTCGCCGCGATCGACCATAACATTCTCGAAGAAATTTGCTTCCGTGCCCACCGAATCCGCATTCTGCAAAACAACGCCACTGCAGCTCTGGCAACTCGACAATGAAAGCAAGCCCGTGCGAAAAGCGAAGAAGCCGCGAGGAGATTAGCTGCTCCCACACCGACCAATTCCAGTGCGGGTTAAGCCGTGGCAGTTGAGTCGCTGAAAAATGAACTTCACTTTCATTCGATCGTGCGATGCGCAGCAGTCGCATCACTGCGTCTAGTTCGACCCAGCTCGCGACATCCTCTTTGTACTGCTTCAAGTCAGCCCAGTAATTGGGGCGGATGGGCACGTAGCCGTCGTCATCGGTCAAGAGCTCAACCAAGCGGCCCTCCGGATTGGTAAACGTCCACTCCCGCATTAGATCCGTGAAGCGACGTTTTTTCAGTTGCACGCGGCCGTCTTCTATTGAGTAGGCGGCGGAGAACTTTCCCCTTGCCAGCCGGCTGCCCAGCCTACTTGCCTCGGCCTCCCAGCGATCGACAAAGATAGCGACGCGTTCTTGATCGAGCGACAGGCCCGATTCAGGCCCATTTGTGGCGAGACTGCTACCGACATGAAAGGAAATCCCAAGCAAAGCTGGGTGGCAATCGTCTGCTGTCGTTCGTCGAGCAATCGAATCGCAACTTTGTTCCAATTGCACGAAGTGTCCAAGCATCGCTGCCAGTTGATGGCGTAGCTGATTCATCGATGGCTCTACTGAATCGTGATCTTGAAGAACGGGTTCAGGAGACTTCTTAGACGGGCTCAGCGAGCTGAGGCCAATAATCTCATTGGCAGTTGGTGGCTCCTCAAGGAACGACTTCTCCGTGGCAAGTTTCACCAGGGAGTCTAGGAGCCTAATGTCGATCAGACGGCTCGCGCGGGCGATCTCGAAGAAATGTCGCCGGATCCCGCAGCGAATTACTTCGTCGGGCGCCGATTCGGTTACTAGGTTGCAGAGCTGGGCTGCATTCGGGACTACGAGCCTAACCTGCCCTAAGGAGTGAAAGAACCGCCAGGCGTCTGCGGCGCGAACAATGCAGAATGATTGCCGACTAGCGATCGCCAGCTGCTGCAACGACACTCTGTTGTTCGACGATTTTCTGGTGAGCGGCTCGATGGCAAACGTGTCGCCGTGAAGTTGGCAGTTCGGCCAGTGAAAAGGATCGCTCATTCCATTCCTCCCGTCGCGGCGGCATTTGCAGTCGGCATAGCATACGAAATCGCTCGAATCGCCTCGGCTTTTCGGGAGGGGAAAAGGTGGCGATACCGCGTGCGCATCTCTTCCGTCGTGTGGCCCATGAACTCGTCGATGATTCGCTGGTCCACGCCCAGCGAGGCCAGGTTGGACGCGAAGCTGTGGCGGTAGGTGTGGAAGCCGATTTTGTACCAGCGCTTCACCGCGTCGAGACACCACCAAGTGTGACACATTGGCTGCCAGAATCGGCGGTTGGCGTTATCGGAGGAGAGCGGGTCGGTGGTGCCCTCGACGCATAGCACGTGCTGGCCCTGCGGATGATCGACTCGCCACTTCTCTAATAGCTCCATTAGTTCGGGGTGGATGTCGATTCGCCGGGTCACTTCTCGACGGGAACGGCTTTGCTTGCGACTGTGAGCCGTCAGCACATTGGCGTCGAGGTCAACGTCGATCCACTTCAGGCGAATGATTTCGCCGCGGCGCATGCCGGTGTACGCGGCGATCGCGTGCAGCATCGGCGAGGTCTCGAACTCGGCCCGCCGGCGAACGAGATTCAGCAATCCGGCAATCTCCGCCGGATTCAGATAGAGGCACTCCCAGATATTCAGCTTCTCGTCTTCATCCAGTCCGCCACGCGCGAGAATCGCCTCAATCTCCGCCTTGGTCCGAAACGGCGAGCGGTCGTAGCCAAAGGAGATCTTGTCGATGTTGAGCATCGGCGACAGCGGCAACAGCCGCCGCTTCTTCACGACGTACTTGTAGAACTGGACGAGGGTGATCCGCTGCTTATTGACCGTATTCGGGTCGAGATTTGCCAGTTGCCGGTTGATGAATCTCTGGATGTCGTGGTCGGCGAGCGACGTGATCGGGTCTTTCGCCCGAGACTTCAGGAACTCCGAGAAGTGCTTGAGATGGGTTCGCTGCGAACCGGAGTAGGAGGGTGCGGCGATGTGCTCGATATGGGCGAGGTAGTCGTCCTTCAATTCAGTGAAAGAAGGCGCCGCCGGCTGTTCTATGGCTGCAGGCGCCGGCGGTACCAGTGTGCCGCCGCTGACGATGAAGTCGCCTAGATCGACGTCGGCGCGGATCGGGAGTTGACCCGTGCGCAGCCGGTAGAGCGTCTGCTCGACGATCGCTTTGGCGCAAACCGCGTCGCTTTCATTCCGCACGCGAAGCGAGCGCTTGTACTGATGGCCCTGGAAGCTGAAACGAACGAAATAGATGCCCTCTTTGCGCGATAGATGTGCCATTTGAGCGGCCGCTCCGTGTGACAAGACAGCTGGTCTTTGTGACCCGCGAGGAACCATTCCTGGCGAGTGCCACACGATGCGATACGTTTGCCCGGCTAGGCCAAATTGCGCCCCCCGGACCATCGGCGACGTATTATAGAAGGCTTTTATGAGTCAAGCCGAGCGTCGCAAGTCGTTGAAACTAAAGAAGTACCAGAGGCCGGACTTGAACCGGCACGCCCTTGCGGGCACAGGATTTTGAATCACCCGAGAGGCTTTAGCTGGAATGCAACTAGCCTCTTTCCTGCGGGAAAACGATAGAATGAGTTCGGGCGATTGGTGCTCACCATCGCCTCTGAAGTGCTGAAATGGGTACTGTTTTTCGACTGTACCCAGTTTGATTGTCGGGCTAGCGGAGTAATTACCCGCGTGACCGGCTGTGGCTTGGAGTCATCCCCAGGCTGCAGCCGGTCGGCTCGGCGCTTTGGAAGGATGACATAGATGGAATCTCCCTTATTGTCCTACGTGGCAAGGCTCGGCGAATTTGCCGATAGCCTTGAACACCTCAAAATGCATGCAGGCGGCTTGCCAGCGCCAACCATGCTGGAAGAATTGCAGGCGACCGTTACCGCTGCAGAGTCTTTACTAGATGATGCACCGAAAGCCTTGGATGGCTTCGCAGAGTTTGGGATTGAACTCATCGCCGAACTTGGAACATTTCGCTATCGCCTGCAGAACCTAATTATCGAAGGTGAGAATGCACAACAGAACTGGGAGCCCGGTAGCCACTTCTGGGATGAGGCACATAGCTGGATTTGCGAAGAGATCTACAACGCACATTTCTGGAACTTCGCGAGATTATTTTTTCGCGGGCAAGCCTATCTCGCAATGTACGCCGATGGGCAGCAAGCGCCACCGCTCAAGCGAAAGAAGTATGTTCCAGATTCGAAGACGAAGCGCATCATCAAATTGATTGAAGCCGGGCAGACTGTGAATCAGATTACCGGCCAAGTCGATACGTCGAACGACAACGTCTATACAGTCAAACGACGCATGAAGAATGGCGAGTACGAACTCTGAAAATCTGACACGGGTGTTGTGTCAGATTCAAATGGCGCGCGGCAACAATACGGCAAAACATAGAGGAATATGGCTCTTTTTATGAGGTAGCTTTACAGCATTTTGGCGTGTCAGATTTTCCCGCCATCGTAGTGGCAGCGATCAACGCTGTTTTCACAATCACGATGGAGTCTGACTAATGGCTGGTGCAACTGTCTTACAACGTCCCGCTCTGGGACCAATCGAACCGCACATTCTCTACCCGCTCGCTGATCTGCAGGCACGCAGCGGCATGGGAGTCGGCGCTCTTCGCACGGCACGCCGGCAAGGGCTAAAGGTGCTTTACACAGCCGGGCGCGGCTATGTGATGGGGCGAGACTTCATCGCCTACATCGAAGCCAACGCGAAGCCCACCAAGTAAGGAGCCTCGCGGAATGGATACCCAAACCACTGCGGCAAATTTGCCGCACAAGAAACGCAAACCGGGCTCACGGGAACTTGCTGCTGCAGCGCTAAACATCTCGCCGCGGCTTGTCGACGCTGGAACGAAAGTCATGCGGCTCGGCATACCAGAACTGCAGGCTGCGGTCATAAATGGCAGCATACGTGTGAGCCGTGCGGCAAAGATCGCCGATGCACCACCGGCTGAGCAACTGGCACTCATGCAAGTGCGGCGGAAGGTGGCAGCCAAGAAGCCGGAATCTACAAACCTGCTCCACGACCGTTTGCACGACCTAGACCTGGCTCTGCAAGTTGGCGACCACGACAGCGCCCTTCGCCATGCTCGCGATCTGCGGGCCGGCGCTGACGGGCTCTGCATGAGGCTGATGCCGACTGTGATTGAAGAACGTAACAGGCTGTTACAAACTCCACCCGCTGAAGTTTGTAAACCTGATTTACAAACCGAACGTCAAACAGTTTTACGTTTGGACGCCAGTTGTCAAACAGTTTTACAACCTAAATGGGAAACTGTTTCCCAATCTTGCGAGGTGGCAAATGGCTAAGCCAACCACCACATGGCGAGTCGAACTGCGACCGCCTGCCACTGACGACGACGAACAAACCGCTCGCCGCGTGCGTGCGTTTCTGAAATGTGCGTTGCGCTCGTTTCAGTTGACCGCGATCACTGCAATCAAGATCGAAGCCGACGCGGCGGAAAGCACCGAGGTAAGCCAGTGAGTCAATTACCTGACGACCTCGACTACTCGGCACTAGAACGCGATCTGCAGTTGGGCAACGAGTACCCGCGTGATGATGCCGAAATGCGCCGCGTGATGGAATTGCGCCGCGAAGGTGCGACCACATCCGACCTACTGGCAGAGAAGCAAGTTGCGGGTATCGCCTGCTTGTCTCACAAGATGCTCGGCAGAGTTCGCGACAAGCTGCAGCCGTTTCATTTTGTCGATGAAGCGATGCGCAGCGTTTACCTGACCGGGCTGGAAATGCTCGCGGAAGGTTTGCCAGAAGATCCAATTGTGTTTCTGGATCGGCTCAAGCGGCATGGCGGCAATGAACAGCTCGGCATGGGTTTTGTCGCCAAGCTGGCAAACGACGTGCAAAGCGTTGCTCATCTGGATCACTACGCCGATATCGTGATTGCCAAAGCACAGCGGCGACGCCTGCAGCAGTTGGGGCAAGATGTTCTCGGCAGTTTGGCAGACGGTGCTGAACCTGCTGCTGTCGATACGATGCTCGCGAACTACTTGGAGTATCGCGAGAACTTGCCAAGCAGTTTTAACCCATTCGACACCCTAAGCTGCGACCAGTTGGAATTGACCCCCGAGGAGGAATATCTCGTCAGTGGGTGCATCGTCCGCAACCAGGCGAACATGATTGGCGGACCGCCTAAGGCATTCAAGACGACCATCGCCGTTGATATGGCTCTCTCGATGGCAACGGCGGGTTATTTTCTCGGCTACTTCAAATGTCCCAGGGCAATTCCGGTGTTGTTCATGTCGGCGGAAAGTGGGCTCTCGACGCTTCGCAAAACCGCCAAGAGCATTGCCAAGGCGGCTGGTGTTGACTGGCCGAACATTCCAAACCTGCGGTTCTCGACGATGTTGCCGAAGTTTGGCATCGACGCCGAAATCAAACGGCTCGACGCGACCTTCAAGGCAAACCCGTTTGAGTGCTTGTTCATCGACCCGCTTTATAAATGCTTCGGCTCGACGGACAGCGGCAACATGTTCGCGGCTGGCGAACTGCTAATGCACTTCGGCAGTTGGTGCGAAGCAAACAGCGTGACGCTGGTGCTGTTGCATCACCTCAAGAAGTCTGTCGCCAATCCCTACGAACCTGCCGACCTGCAGGATTTTAGTTGGGCTGGCTTCGCTGAACACGCCCGTAGCTGGCTCCTGCTTTCCAGGCGGGAGAAGTACGCCCCGCCATCGCCGCACAAGCTCTGGTTGGCAACAGGCGGCTCTGCTGGTCACGGCGGGCTGTGGGGGCTCGATATCGACCAGGGCGAATTCGTCCCCGGCGAACTGCGGGATTGGAACATCAATCTGCAGGTGGCTAGCGAACTGCAACGGGAAACCGCTGAGAAGAAAGCAGCAGCCAAGAACGAAGCCAAGCTAACAGCGGCTCAGGCAAAGGCTCAGGCGAACATCAACACGCTGCTTGACACCTTGAAGGAATTCCCCCAGGGCGAAACGAAGAACGTCATCAAGGGGCGCTCAGGGCTCAACACAGCGGCTATCGACAATGCCATCTACGACGCCCTGCAAGCCAAGCAAATCGAATCGTGCGAGGTGTTCAAAAGCAAGAAGCGAACCCCGCTTGTGGGTTATCGGTTGGCATCAACTGAGGCACACGGACCACACGGACAAATAGCACACGGACTGAGTCCGACTGCCTGCCAGTCACTCAGTCAGACTAAGGGCGCTATGTATATAGCGCCCGTGTCCGACTGCTGTGACCCGGCTGGTATGGCTGACCACACGGACAACACCGACGAGGCAGCAGCATGAGCCACCCCCCCGGTTGTTGTCTGGGTCCTAACTCGGACCACAAAACACCCGACACCAGCGGGAACAAGCACTGAATTTACACAATCACCTTATCAACCGAGAAACTTATGAACGTATTTGAATCAACCATCCTTTGCGGCATCGCCCGCACGATCAACCATTGGCGAACCTTGACGATCCGATTCCCCAACGAATCGCGCGACGACCACGACCGATGGCACACTGAAACTGAACTGCAACGCTTGGCGAACGAGCGAACCACGCCAATCGACCTAGCAGCGTTTCTCGGCGATGAACCGACAGCAAGTGATAGAACACGCGCTACCCGCGCCTACGCGTCCCTAGAGGCCTCTGGCTTGCTTGAGCGGCTTGCGGCTCGGCACTCAACGCGCACGGCTGCAGTGAGGCTCACGGATGCCGGGCAACAATTTGTTGATTCGTTGAGCAGTCTAAGAGACTCGCAACCTTTGACGGTTCCCTACGCGGGCACGGCTGAGCCAGCGCCAGAAGGTAGCTTGAAACCCGGGCCCGGCGAAGGATCGCCCGAGGTGCTCGATGGCTGAGTCATGGGATGAGGCACCATTCGTTCAGCAGTTCGCGCCGGCTTGCCCACATTGCCGCAGCGTCAGCCATGTACGGATCCGCACATACAACTTCGGCGACGGTAGCTATGGGCAGAAACGAATCTGCAGCGATTGCTCTGGCCGGTTCTGGCTGATCATCGAACCGGCCGCTGCCCCAATAGGGCAGAGCGAAGAATCGAGTTTGTAAAATTCAGGTACAGGAGAACACTATGGAAAACCGCAACCAATTTCTCGCACTCGTTGCCATTGCCGAACGGTATGGCGTGGAACCCGACGAAGCAGCCGAGATCATCGCCAACGCAATTCGCGGCGGCATAGAAGTAAACGAGCCAACGATATTCGCTCACGGTCCGCGCTTCGGTCCTGAAGCCTACGGAGTGATGGCTACCGCACTCGGCCGCGAATCAATCGTGTGGACTGCTGAGGAACTTGCGGCGCAGAAGCGAGTCATTCACGGGGTCGATGATTTCGACAAGCAGACCATCAACGGCGGCGAGGTGGTCGAATGATTGCAACCAAACTGCTCACGCCGGCGATCATCGCGGATTGTCGCAAGCTCGCATTCACCATCGCGCCCGATCTGCGGGAGCGACCGCTGTACATCCTGCCGCATTGTGGTTGCTGTCCAGTTGGCGGCTGCACCGTAGCGTTCACCCCAGGGCATGAAAGACTCGATGTCTGCACGCGCGACCGACTGATTGCCGCGAACGAATGGGAAGGACCAGGCACCACCATCGTTTTCGTGGAGGATGCTCTCGCCGAATACAAGCCAATCCGAACCGCAGTGCTAACGGTGCTGCTACATGAGCTGGCACACAACCTGCCGTTGGTCGACAGCGAAGCCCTGCCAGCCGATGAAGCGCCGACCGAGTTCGAGCGAATCGAGTACGCCGCTGCGATTGCTGACTGGTCACAGAAGCCGATTTTCACAAAAGGTAAACCGGGCTGGTGGCCCGACCATGATGACAAGTTCATTCGCCGTGCGCTGCACCTGCACTATCGCGCCAAGGTGGCAGGCGAAGACCTACCGCTCTGCGATCTGCTCTGCGCCGGCTGGGGGCATTCGCTGAGCAATGCCGCACAGTATCGCGACACGATGATTGGCGAACTGGAAGTAATGAAGAACGCATCGTTCGCCGAGATCGAAAAACTGCCGCTGCCATTTCTGTTCGATGAACTTTTCACCGCTGACTATGCAGCTTGGAAGCAAGGAAAAATCGCATGACAACGACGTGGTATCAAACCGAACAAGCTGACCGCCAATCTCAAGCCCTGACCGAAAACGCCGGCGAGATGATCGCTTATCGCACTGGCGACCGTTCAGCAGTTCGCGCCCAGATTCGCGACCGGCTTGCAGAGATTGCCAATCGCGAAAAAGAGCGCGACGCAATGGCCGCAACTGTGGCCGGCTTGCAGCAAGAGCTAGACCTCGCGACCCAGCGGCACGCCACCGCAACCGCTGCGATTCAATCCGAACTGGCGCAAGCAATCGAGACACCGCGCCGGCTCGAACTCCGCGAACAACTCAACACGTTGAACGACTCGCTGCAGCAGGAAGCAAACGACCTCAATCGTCGCATTGCGGCGGCACAGCAAGAATTGAGCTATCTCAATCTGCGGACCGCCAACAAGAGCGCGTTGCTCGGCAATCTGTTGCGGGCTGGCGACCCCGCGTTGCTCGAACAAATCGAAGTGCAGAAGTCGGCTGTGAACTGGGCAACGCAACGAATGAAGGCGGGCAAGGTTCGTTTGCGAAAGGCTAACGACTTGCTGGCGATGGCGAAGCGCGAACGCAACGCGCAGGAGATTCAGCAGCTTGAAAGCAGTGTGCGAGTTTGGACCCTTGAAGTCGCAGACGCTGAACTTCAGATTGCGACGGCCACTGCCCAATCCGAAACACTTCACCAACAAATCATCAACGGATAACGAACCATGTGGCCTGCTGCCGTGGGGTTACTCCTTACCCGTTTGGCACGGCAGCAGGCTTTTGAATCAAGAGGAAAGCAACTCGTTGTTGCCTGCGGCGGGGATTCGGTCAACCTCGCGATGAACCGCCGCAGTTTTTGAAACAAGGTGACCAATGAGCATTGCAAGTATTAAAGCCGGTGGGGCGTTCTACGAAATCTTTGCCAAGGACAAAACGTCTGCTGGGCTGTCGTCTGCTGAACAGAAGTTGATGCGATTCGGGACGAAGATTGGTCTGATCGGTACGGCGATGGCTGGCTTCGCCGCGGCGTCATTGACCGGCATCGGTGCAATGGTCAAAGGTTTCGCTAGTGCTGGTGACGACATTGCCGACGCGATGGCTACCACCGGGCTAGGCTCCGATTTTCTACAGAGTCTCAAATTCGCCGCAGCTGACGCTGGTGTCGAGTTCAACGCACTGCAAGGTGCTGTCGGCAAAATGAGCAGCTTGTTCTCCGATGCCGCGGGTGGCAGTGATAGTGCCAAAGCAAAACTGGCCGCACTGGGGCTGACGGTCGAACAACTCGCCGGCATGAATCAAGAGGAACGATTCGCGGCGTTCGCCGATGCTATCTCCAAAATCCAAGATCCTGCCAAACAGGCGGCTGCTGCCATCGACGTTTTCGGTAAGTCGGGTCAGAAGCTCCTGCCGATCTTGCAGGGCGGTGCTGCCGGGCTCAAGGCGATGGTTGCCGAAATGAAGAATCGCGGCCTTGTTCTCTCCCCTGAGCAAATCGCCCTGGCAGCCAAAGCGAACGGCGCGTTCCTTTTGCTCTCAGCCAGCATCAAGCACATCGCGAACCTAATCGGGGCTGCTGCTGCGCCAGCGTTCATTGCGGTGCTCGATGTTGTTCAACAAGTTGTGGAAGCAGTTGCCCGATTCATCAACAACAACTCTCGGCTAATTGCCGGGATGACGATTGGGCTAGGTGTCATTGGTGCTGTGGGTGCGGTGCTGATGGCGGTTGGTGCTGCTGCAATCGCACTTGCTCTGGCAACCACAGGATTGACAGCGGCTATCTCAGCACTCGGAACAGCGATTGCCGTCATTGCTTCGCCTGTTTTCCTGATAACGGCTGCAATCGTCGCCTGTGGTGCTGCGGCGCTCGTGGCTGCGTACCACCTCGATCAATTGTTCAATGGCGGCGCGGCGCTGGACTTCCTGAAAGATGCCGCGCTCGGCGCGTGGGAAGCAATGAAACTGCTCTGGACTGCTGCCAGCAATGGTAGGTGGGACTTAGCAGGACAGCTAATCGGCAACGGGCTAACCGTTGGTTTTCGTGGCGCGATCCTGACCATGAAAGAAATGTGGAACGGGTTCACCGACTGGCTGCTTGATTCGATCACAAATTCGATGCGGTTCCTGATTGGTCGCGTGAACGCAGCAGCTCAAAGCGTGGGGCTCGAGGGATTCGATATTGGATTCCTCGACAAAGCAAAAACGATGGCTCGCGCCGGGCTGCAACTCGACCTTGGCCCTGACACTGCCAAGTTCGCTCAATCGGCTGCGGAACTGACAAAGACGATTGCGGAGATTCAAAAGGTGGGCGCGGACGCTAAAGCCAAGCGAACAGAGCAAGCGGCAAAAATGGACCTTGGCAACGTCTCTGACCAGATGCGGCAAAGTTCGCTGATGAGCGGATCGGCCGGCGCGTTCAGTTCCGCTGGTGCTGCGATACTCGGCCGGGCTGCTCCTGCCAACATCACAGCCGAGAAGCAACTCGAAGTGCTGCAAAACATCGACAAGGGTGTCGGTAAGGTTCAAGACGCTTGCGAAGATTTTCAAGCCCTAACTGCTGACTAAAGGACGCACATGACCTCGCAGCAAATCAAACAACTCAACAGCCAGTTGCAAGAAGTTCTCACGGAGTATCGCAACACGATGGCAAGTATCGAGCTGCTCCAAGGGCAGGTTCGCCAGATGACCGGCGACCTGCAGCAGCTTGACCGCGCGTTGCAAGAGCGATTCGCGGCTGCCCTGCGCATCGGCGACACATACACAGCGATTGCCGAGAAACTGTTTCGCGGCGTGCAAATTGTGGCGAAACAGGACTCGGCTGACTGGTGGCAGGGCGAAGGCGAGAATCCGATTGCGTAGGCTTCGCACAGGACGCACGGAAGGGGCTTGCAGGTGTGCGGGACGTTGGCGGCTTGCGGGCTGTAGCGGGCTGCTGGTGAGTTCGGCAACTGGTAACGTTACCAGTTGGCAAACTGGCTGATTCAGCCAGTTCACGACCTGCAGTTGACACATCGGCGGCGATTGACCACATTGAACGTCCCTAAACCGAGTCTCGACTCCTGGCACCGCCGTAAGGCACCGCTGGGATAACCGAGACTCAGAACGTAAGAGCAGTCCGATGTTGTTTCAATCAGAACAGGGCGATAGCCCGTCAGCTTGTCTGCATGTCCCAAGCGATGAACCGCGTAGGCGGGGAGCAAGGGCTGCTAAGGTGGATTACGTCCGCCTAGGAACGAGTTGGCGGGCTATCGCCCTTTTTGTGCGCGCGCATCGGACTGACGGACCGGCAGGCATCTTTCCAAATTGAAAAGATGAAGCCGGCATCGTCCGGCGCTTGATCGGTCCGTTTGTCCTGGTGCGGGATGCACGGGAGATGGATTGTTATGGAAGGTATTGCAGAAGTTGTAGGTGGCTTGGCTGAACTGACCGCCCCTGGTTCGTTCTTAAGCGATTACCGAATCGAGAAGCGGGCAAAGGCAAAAGAGGGGCGATTGCCCCTGCCATTCGCTGAGCGGTTCACTATCGCTCTCTTTGAGTTCCACCCAACCGGCTGGCTGGTTCGTCCGAAGTGGAATCCGGCGCATGCGTTGTCCGTCCCTTCGCAGAAGTTGCTGAAGGAATCGAGCTACTCCGATGAGATTAGCTTCTGTGGTGGCGATTCGCCATTCATGGCACGCGACGAGGCGATAAGCGAAGCGGCAGGCGAAAACCGTCTGCAACTCGCCAAGATCAAAGGCGGCGACCACCGCGACCTTTGCTGGTTGCTCGTGGTGGAGTTGTCCGTCCCGAAAGCCGCGATGCACTATTCCGATGTCGATTGGCACACCGGAACATGGGGAATCAACCATCTGCTGATTCAGCTTGTTCACCCGACCGCCGCGGAAGTGGCAAAGTACGCCAAGTAGTTCCCCTCAACACCTCGCCCCTGGCTCACGCTGGGGGCTCTTTTTTTTGGAGCAATCACAATGGCAGAGAAACGCAAAGTTCCGAAGGTCCGCATGGTGCTGCGGAAAGGCTACTGGCAGATTCGCTACACCTGCCCCGTACAGAAAAAAGAAGTTCGCATTTCAACCAAAACAGCGGACGAGCAAGAAGCGATCGAACAACGCAAGGGCATCGAAGCCAAGCTGCAGTTGGGTATCGAGATTACCCCTCGCCGCAAGATCACGCTGGGGGCTGCTCTGCCGTGGTCAGACTTCCGTGAGGAATACGAACGGCTCAAAGTGGCGACGATGCGCAGCAGCAACGCGGCCGAGTCTGCTGGCTATCGGCTCGACGTATGCGAAGCCGTTATGCAGCCGCGCACACTTGGCGAGATGGCGAACCCCTCGACGCTGGCGACGCTGCAGGCTCGGCTCCTGGCAGGCTACGGGGGCAATGAGAAGCCACGTTCGCCTCACACGGTCAAGAGCTACATGGCAACGCTGATTGCCGCGCTCAACTGGGCGCATCGACCGATGCGCTGGTTACCCGACGCTGTGGAGTTCGATCTGCTCGATACCGACGATCCGGCGAAGGGCAGGCCCCTTTGCGGCGAAGAGTTCGACCGGATGATTGCAGCCGTCCCCAAGGCTCTGGCAGGCGAAGGGACAACGCCTGACGCTGTTACGGTCGAATCCTGGCGGCAACTGCTCCGCGGGCTGTGGGAGAGTGGCTTGCGGCTGTCTGAGGCGATGGCGATGCACTGGGATGCTGACGGCGCTATCGTCCCTCGCACGACGCGAACCGGGCTGCTGCTCCTGAACATTCCAGCCAAGATGCAAAAGAGCCGGAAAGCGCAGGAAGTTCCCACAACGCCCGCGTTCGCTGCTCTGCTGCAGGCGATGCCAAATCGCAAGGGCTGGATATTTAACCCGCTGGCACGTCGTCAACGCCGTGGGCAGGGGCGGTTGTGTGCTGAGCAAGTCGGCAGAATAATTTCGCTGATCGGTGCGGAAGCCAAGGTGAAGGTGAACCAGGGCGGCAAGCCGGCAAGTGCTCACGATCTGCGCCGCAGCTTTGGGCAACGGATGGCTGACGCCGGACTTCCGCCGCGCGATCTGCAAGCCATCATGCGGCACGCGTCCTTCACCACGACCGAAGCGTACTATCTTCGCGACCGGGCACAGGACCAGGGGCAACGGATTGCAATGTACCTAGGTACAGACACGAAAAAACCGGCTGAGCAAGAAGCCAAGCCGGTGGACGTAAAGCCTTAATCCGTATTGAGTACCAGAGGCCGGACTTGAACCGGCACGCCCTTGCGGGCACAGGATTTTGAATCCAGCGTGTCTGCCATTCCACCACTCTGGCTTATGCGGGCCTTTGCCCGATTTTAAGCGTCTTTTCTGCGTCTTTCCTGAGGTCTTACGTCCGGAATGACGTTGGTCCCGCAGTGTAGTCAATTTGGCTCTGCAGTGCCAGATGTGCCACTGATTTGCCACTGATTTGGGCGGGACTAGGTAGCTCCACCTGATTCCTCCGAATGGCGGGTGCGAGCAGCACATTTGCGGTCCAGGCCATCTGAGACTTACACTCCGACGCGGACGAGCAATCCGGCAAACGCTAGGCGTGGCAGAATCAATACGTTAAACATCGTACTCGTCGAACGACGCGGCTTCAATTGCTGTACATCGCCACCAAGAGCCTTCGCGAGAGCTCGATGATCGCACCAAGACTTCGCCCCAGCACTGTGCTCGCGGTCCTGCTGATCGCGAACAGCGTACTCGCTGGCGAACCGGTTGACGTCTCGTTCAAAGCGAAGCACGACGGCACGGACCAGCGGTACGTCGTGATCCTGCCGGACGAGTTCGATGCCGAGAAGCCGCACTCGGTACTGATCGCTCTGCACGGCCACGGCTCAGACCGCTGGCAATTCGTGAAAGACAAACGCGACGAGTGCCGAGCAGCCCGCGATGTCGCTGCGAAACACAAGCTGATCTATGTTTCGCCAGACTACCGTGCAAAGACTTCTTGGATGGGCCCAGCGGCGGAGGCCGACATCGTGCAGATCATCGCGGAGCTCAAGGCGAAGTACCGCGTGGACAAAGTGATTGTGAGCGGCGGCTCGATGGGTGGGACAGCTGCCCTGACGTTTGCCGCGTTACATCCAGACTTGGTTGACGGAGTCGTGTCGATGAACGGAACGGCCAACCTCGTCGAGTACGAACAATTTCAAGACGCTATCGCCGCGTCGTTCGGTGGTGTCCGTTCCGCGAACCACAGGCGGGCTTTTTGCGGTGGGCTTGCTAGCCTG
>CAYMWL010000078.1:22484-33241 GCA_964394305.1 uncultured Pirellulaceae bacterium | reverse complement strand
ATTGCCGGCAATCCACTTCGCCTGGCAAGACATTGTCAATTATCAAGATCGCGAGTATCCCCTTTCCTCGCTCAGCGATAGTGAACTTGCCGATGCGATTCAGACCGAAGCCGATCTGAGCCTCGAAGTTTCCTTCGCCGATCCCCAGGCGGAACCTGCGGATGCGCTGAAGAGCTTTGTCGAACGTGTGGTGAAGTCCGGCGCCGGGGCGAAGTGGCTCCCCAAACTTTTGGCGCGAGCGCAGCAAGATCCCAAGTGGATCAAAGCGGCCACTGGTCCGTTGCAAAGCTTGCTCAGTAGTCCACCCGATGACCTCAGCGGACATCGGCAGTTTGCCGAGTGGAAATCAAAGGTTGAGTCGTTGCTGCTGCGCGACGTGTTGCATACCGATCCGAGCAGCCAGGAAGTTATTCAAGGCATTCTGGCCACACTCGCTCGCGATGCCGGCGATGGCAAAGGTCCGCTGCCGAGCTTGCTGCGCGCCGAAGGCGAAATGCTGCTGACTGCCGAGCCCACTGCGGAACAAATGCACGAATGGGAGACGAAAATCGATCGCTCACTGGCCGCGATCGCCAACTCCGACGCCGATTTGAAGAGCTATGGAAATTTTGTTCGCGCTCGACTGCTGGCTTCGCGCGGCAACGTTTTTCAACAGGAGGAAGCGGCCAAACTGATCGGCGAAATGCTCAAACAGCCGCAGTTGCCGCCGTGGCTCACTTCGGCCCGCCGGCAAGGGATCGGCGACATCTTCGCGATCTCGGCGATGAAAGCTTTGAAGCTCGACGATGAAGACATTCTGCGGTTCGCCGATATCGCGCCTGTGGCGAATTCGCAATTGGCAGTGCTGCAAACAGCCGCTGGTGGCGGCCAGGTGCAATCGCCCGCGCTGCAGGCAATTGCCGCCATTGTGGAAGCCACACAAGGCGACAACGCCGATTGGAAAAAAGTGCAGCAGTTGATCGCCGCAGGCCGCAGCGATCAGCGCTCGGCGGCGTTCTTTGAGCGTTACCACGCGACCCGCTTGGCGGAGTACCTCGACGCCCTCGCGCAGCTTAAGGTTGCACCGACGAACAAACCGCTCGACCCGAAGATCGTGCAGGCATTTTACAACCTGATCCTCGCTAAGAAGAACGATGAGTTCGTCTATTTCAGCTTCAACGACGGATCACGCGATCATGACGAAGGTGTGTTGCAGAACATCATCAACCCGGTGCTGTTGCATCCTGCGGTAGCGAAGGACGCGAAAGTGCCCGCGAAGGAATTGGCCTTCTTGTGGGGTGCAAAAGGCCGGTTGCTGCAACGCAGCCCGCTGATTGTCAGTGTCGATCCGGCCAAAGAAGTCGATCAGCGCGATTCCGGTTTGGTGGCAATTACACTTGCCAATCAAGCGTTCGATCGAGCTCGGCAACTCGACAACAATATCAACTACCTGGTGGGTTACGGCCGCACGTTGGCCGCTGTTCCTGCGGACTCGGCAACGCGTGAAAGCCGTCTGCAAAAGCTGAACGCGCTGGTCGACGAGCACGACCCGCAAGGCAATTCGCCGAACTTGGGCATGCGATTTTTGTCTGCGTATGTATTGCGATTTCGGTCTTATGACAAGGCCGACATTCCCAATATCCGTCTCGCTGGCGCACGCTACGAAGCAGTGCTGAAAGAACTCCCCGCCGACGACCCATTCGAGCTCGACGCGCTTTGCCGCGAGGGCTTGAGCGACATTCACCTGCGGCTGGCGTTCTTGAACACGCACGTCACGCCCGACGAAGTCCGCAGTTTGCTCGCAGGCAAAGAGCCGGCCACGAATACCAAGGCTTATCACTTGCAACTCGCGGTAAAGTACGCTCTGCAAGCCACGCAGAGCAGCGGCCGCAATCACAAAGAAAATGCCTACATCGCGCTGGCCAATGCCTATGAGGATTACGCGTACTACCTGGGTTTGACCGATTACTACTCCAAGTCCAAAGACGCGTTTGGATTCGCTATCAGTTCGGCCCGCGAGCGCGGTTTGCCGGTCGCCAAGGCCCAGATGAACTATGGCCGCTGTTTGTATCGCTACGCCACCGATCCCTTCGCCGGCTTTGCGAAGAACGAGGAGCGGATCGAAATTTTGAACCTGGCCGTCAGCCAATTGAACGAAGCTGTTGAATCGGGCAAGCTGCGGCCCAGCGACGAGGTAGAAGCTTCGTATTGGCTCGCAGTCGATAAGCGCGCAATCGGCAGACTTTCGAGCGCAGCGGAGAAAACTTCGCTGAATGAAGAAGTGCTCGCGCATTTCCACCAGGCAGCCGAGGCAGCGGCCAAGTATCAACTGCCGGACATTCTGCTGCTGACGCTGGCGCAGGAATCGGAAGCCGCGATTGAACTCTATGGCATCTACACGGCAGCGAAAGATCCAATCCGCCAGCCAAAGGTTTTCAAACAGGCCCAGGCAATCGACGAACAGGCATTTCAGTTGTTCGCCAAAAAACCGTCGTCGGCCAATCCCAGCCAGGTGACGACTCTTGCGGGCAACGCAAGCGTGATCTGGCGCGGCGAAGCGCCGAAGCGGACGCGCTGGCTCGAAGGTTCGCCCGCGATCAAAGCGCAGTGGGAAGCGAACGACACGTGGAAATTCGAAGCCATTACGCTGCGACTCAATTATGCGTTGCTTGCCCAAGGAAAAGACGAAGTTCGGAAGGCTCGAGCCACGCTGGCGACGATGAAAGACCAACAGTTGAAGAACCTCGCCGAGTCACGCATTCTCGATTTCGAAGCCGGCGTTGAGTACCGCGCATTTGAAGAAATTGTCAGCAAAGAAAAGGACATCACACAGGAGAAACTGCGCGAGGAAGTCGAAAAGCCGCTGCTGCTCTTCATTGCGGCCAAGAAGTTCCACGATCGGATTATGGATCCCGAGGTCAAAGCACTACTCGACCGGATCAATGCGACGGCGAGCACGCAACTTAAAACGCTTTCACGCGATCTGACAACCGCCGAGAAGAAGAAGGTTCAAGACGTGCTGATGCGCGCGCCGGATGTCGAGTTTCGCCGACGGTTGTTTAAGCTTTGCAATCTGTCGATCTTGACGACTGGCTCTGATTCCAAGCTGGCAGCGACAAAGGTCGAGCGAGCCCGCATCGGCCACGATTGCCTCAAGCCGTTCTACGTCTTTGCGGATAACGAGACCATCTTTACCGGCCTGCGCGATCTGAAAGACAAGCATCAAGTTGGCCTCGATAAGTTCGAGAGCCAACTCAAAATTGCGGGCGAGAAGTTCGACGGCAAACCGAAGCGTTAACTCGCGAGTTAGCCACTGCAGCCGCCGCCAAACAGCATATAGAGCACGACGACGACCGGCAGCGGAATGCCGATCACCCACAAGAACGCCCAAAACATTTTGTTGCCCATGGCAGTGTTCCTCAATCGCAGCTGTGAAGTAGTTTGTTTGCCCGTTGCGTTGGCATTCAGCCATTTAGCAAAGGGCATGCCAAGGCGAGAGAAGCGGCAAATCAACGCGTTTGTCGGCAGTTGATGCTGTCTGGCCATCCAAACTGATTGCTGCGCAGGCAGTTCATTCGAACTGCACGACGCTGCCGGCTGCAAATGATTGCCGGCCGCGTTCGGTTTGCAGCAGCAAATTGCCGTCGTCGTCGATTCCCAGGCAGCGGCCGACGTGCTGCGTGTTGCCGCATTGGAGCGTGACGGCTCTGCCGGAAAGAAGTGATCGCGCCTGCCAATCGGGACGAATCGCAGCGAATCCCGCCGAGTTCAGTTGTTGCCAGCACGCTTCGAGCCGCGTCAGCACGCCTCGCATGACTGCAGCGAGGTCATGCGTTTTTCCGCTCAGATCGCACAAAGCGGTGGCTGTCGAAGTCAGATCTGCTGGAGCTTCGCGAAAACTGTTGTTGACGTTCACGCCGATGCCGACGATCAACCGGCCGCGGGCTTGTGCGGGCGATTCGATCAAGATGCCGCAGATCTTCCGTTCGTTTGCGTACACATCGTTGGGCCACTTCACAGCAAGGTTCGCGGCCGGACATTCGCCTGCCAGCGCTTCGGCAATGGCCAGGCCCGCCGTCAAAGAATAACCCGACCAATTCGCCGGCGCTGCTTTCGCTTCCTTTGCCGCAAGTACCAGCGAGAACATCAGTCCGCCGCCGCTCGACCACCAACGATTGCCGCCGCGGCCACGGCCGGCCGTTTGCTCGGCCGCGATCACGAGTGCGGGACAAGCGAGAAACTCTTCGCTGGCGAGCGCGGCGGCCCGATCATTGGTACTCGGCAGCGACTGGTGGAATTCCAATCGCTGGGCCAAGCCCGTGAGGCCTGAGAGGTCGTTCAACTGCATCACTTGGTACCAGCTTCTCCCTCGCTTACGCATCGGGTTAGTGACGACGCCTTCCTCAAGCAAACGTCAGCATCAAATCGCCCGTCTCGACGCGCGTGCCTGGCTTGACGAAGATCTCGCCGATCTTCCCGTCCTGATCGGCAACGACGGTGGTTTCCATTTTCATGGCTTCGAGCGACAACAGCTTTTGGCCCTTGGCCACTGCATCGCCGGGTTTCACCGCCACCGACACCACCATGCCGGGCATGCTCGCGCCCACTTGTTGATTGTTCGTCGGATCGGCTTTCACCGTCTTCGAACCGCCCGCGTCGGCCGAACGATCTTCCACCGTCACATCGCGGGGCTGACCGTTCAGTTCGAAGAACACCGTTCGTTTGCCGTCGGCGTGAGCTTCGCCGATGTTCAGGAACTTCACGATCAGCGTCTTGCCTTCTTCGATGTCGATAGCCATTTCTTCTCCCGGCTCTTGGCCGAAGAAAAAGACGGGCGTGGGGAAGATGCTGGTGTCGGAATATTTCCGCACGTGTTCGGCAAATTCCTCGAACACTTTCGGATAGAGAATGTGCGACAACACTTCGCGCTTCGATGGCTCACGCAGCAGCAGGCCTTTCACTTTCATCGTCGCTGCTTCCAGATCGGCAGGCGGCAAACTGGCGCCGGGGCGCCCCTTCACGGCTTTGCGGTCGCGGAGAATCCGCTTCTGTACGGCCTTGGGAAAACCACCCGGCGGCTGGCCCATCATGCCGCTGAGGAGATCGATGACCGATTCGGGAAACGCAAAATCTCGAGTTCCCTCGACAATATCTTTGGGCTGCAGATCGTTGGCGACGAGGAACAGCGCGAGATCGCCAACGGCTTTCGACGATGGCGTGACTTTCACGATATCGCCCAGCAATTGATTGGTCTCTGCATACATCTTGCAGACTTGCGTCCAGCGATCGGCCAGGCCGATCGCGCGAGCCTGTTGATACAGATTCGTATACTGGCCGCCCGGCATTTCGTGTTCATAGAGTTCGGCCGTCGCGGGCAGCATGACGCTATCGAACGGCAAGTAGAACTCGCGGACGGCCTGCCAATAATCGGCAATGCGGTTCAGTTTCTCGGCGTCGAGCCCCGTTTCGCGTTTGGTGAAGCGGAGCCCTTCGACGATGGCATTCAAGTTCGGCTGGCTCGTGCCGCCGCTCATCGGCGCCATTGCCGCGTCGGCGATGTTGAGCTTGGCTTCGGCGCCTTTGAAGATCGAAGCAGCCTGCATGCCCGCCGTATCGTGCGTATGGAAGTGAATCGGAATGCCGATTTCCTGCTTCAGCGTTTTGACAAGCAACTCCGCCGCGTACGGTTTGCACAGGCCGGCCATATCCTTGATGCACAGAATGTGCGCGCCGAGCGATTCGAGTTCCTTCGCCAGCTCGACGTAATACTGCAAGCTGTATTTGGTGCGGCCGGGGTTGAGGATGTCCCCGGTGTAGCAGATCGCCGGTTCGCACAGGCCGCCCGCTTTGAGGACGGCTTCCATGGCCACCTTCATGTTGGGGACCCAGTTGAGCGAGTCGAAAATGCGGAAGATGTCCATCCCCGCTTCGGCGGCTTCTTTGCAGAACTCGCGGACGACGTTGTCCGGATAGCTCGCATAACCCACGGCGTTGCTCGCGCGGAATAACATCTGAAACAGAATGTTCGGCACCTTCGCCCGCATATCCGCGAGCCGCTGCCAGGGACATTCCTTCAAGAAGCGCATGCTCGTGTCGAACGTCGCGCCGCCCCACATCTCCAGCGAAAAAAGTTCGGGCAGGTGATGGGCGTAGGCCTCGGCAATGTTGGTAAGGTCCTTCGTCCGCATCCGCGTCGCTAGCAGCGATTGATGCGCATCGCGGAACGTCGTGTCGGTGAGCAACAGCCCTTTCTGCTTGTTCACCCATTCGCCGAACTTCGCGGGACCTAGTTCTTTCCACTTATCGCGCGAGCCCGGCGGCGGCGTGGCTCCCTTTTCAATCTTTGGCACCGGCGCGGGCAAACGGCGCGTAGCCCGGGGCATGCCCTTCACCAGCGGATTGCCGTTGACCGCGATTTCGCCCAGATAGGTCAGCAACTTCGTCGCGCGATTGCGCCGCCGCGGCATATGGAACAGATCGGGTGTTTGATCGATGAACCGCGTGGTGCAATCGCCGGCGAGAAACGTCGGGTGCGTGATCAGCTGAATCAAGAACGGAATGTTCGTCTTCACGCCACGGATGCGAAATTCTTGCAGGCAGCGTTCCATCCGCCGGGCGGCATCGATGAATCGCCGACCACGCGCACTCACTTTGACCAGCAGCGAATCATAAAATGGGTTCACCGTCGCGCCGGAAAAAGCGCTGCCGGCGTCCAGCCGAATGCCCATGCCACTCGCGCTGCGATAGTGGGCGATGCGGCCGTAATCGGGCATGAAATTGTTGGCCGGATCTTCGGTCGTCACGCGGCATTGAATTGCAAAGCCGTTCGTTTTGACGAGATCTTGCGATGGCAGCCCAATTTCGGGATCGCTCAGCAACATCCCTTGGGCGACCAGAATTTGCGACTTCACAATGTCGATGCCGGTGACTTCTTCAGTGACCGTGTGTTCGACCTGAATCCGCGGATTCACTTCGATGAAATAAAACTGGTTGGTGTCGCGATCGACAAGGAACTCGACCGTCCCTGCGTTTTCATACTTCACCGCTTTGCCGATTTTTACCGCCGCGTCGCACAATGCCTGACGCACGGTCGGATCAAGATTCGGCGCTGGCGCAATCTCAACGACCTTTTGATGCCGCCGTTGCACCGAGCAATCGCGCTCCCACAAGTGCAGCAAGTTGCCATGCTTGTCGCCGAGCAATTGCACTTCGATGTGGCTGGCGCTGGTGATGTATTTTTCAATGAACACGTCGGGGCTGCCGAACGCCGACATCGATTCGCGCTGCGCCGATTCGAACGCGCCGACGAATTCCGATTCTTTCAGCACCACCCGCATGCCGCGTCCGCCGCCGCCGTGAGCCGCTTTCAAAATCACCGGAAAGCCAAGCTTCGTGGCCTTCTTCAGACCATCTTGCGCATTGGGAATCGCGTCGCTGCCACTGAGAATCGGCACTTGGGTTTGCTCGGCGACACTGCGGGCGAAGGTTTTGTCCCCCAGTTTGCGCAGTGCCTCCTCATGCGGGCCGACGAAGATGATGCCCGCCGCTTTGCAGGCCTTGGCCAGTTCGGGATTCTCCGAAAGAAAGCCATAGCCCGGGTGAATCGCATCGACGCCATGTAACTTGGCGACGCCGATGATTTCGGGAATGTTCAGATACGAGCGGATCGGCTCGCCCGGCTTGCCGATCAGGTATGCTTCATCCGCTTTAAAGCGATGCAAGGCATAACGATCTTCATGAGCATAGATGGCCACCGTCCGAATTTTCAGTTCATGCGCGCTGCGGAACACGCGGATGGCGATTTCACTCCGGTTGGCGACGAGCAGCTTGGTGATTTTGTTCATGTTGTCCGAAGAGGTTTTGGCGGGCGTGCGAACTTGCGGGCGAGATGCCGGGATGACGGCCAATATTTATCGACGCAAGTTCGCCGGCGCAATCCATTTGGCCGCGAAATGAAAGGTTTTAGTTTACTCGGCTGAGTGCCAAGTTCGCCATGCCCGGCGTGGCCCGCAAAATCGACAACTTCGGAGCTCGATTGTTGCCAGCAAGCCTTTCTTTTCGAGGGAAACGTGCGTAAAGTGCGAGCGTAGTTCAAGCTTCGCGATCGCCCCTCCCGGGCTGAAGAAATACCGATTCCATGCCGCTGGCCACGCCTCGCTATCTCGTTGCTTTCACCCCCCGGCACTTACCGCACTTTTTTGCCGATGTGCTGATCATCGGCGGTGGTTTAGCGGGGCTGCGGGCGGCGAACGCCATCGATCCCAAGCTGTCGGTCATCGTGGTGACCAAAGACGCCTTGCTGCAGTCGAACAGCAATTATGCCCAGGGGGGCATCGCCGGCGTGCTTGATCCGGTCGATCGCTTCGAGGACCACGTTACCGACACCATGATTGCCGGCGGCTCGCTCTGCGATCAGCGCGTGGTCGACATGGTGGTGCGCGAAGCGCCCGAGAGAATCGCCGAATTGATCAATTGGGGAACCCGCTTCGATAAGAATGCCGGCCAAATCCTCCTCGGCCGCGAAGGAGGCCACAGCCACAACCGCATCGTGCATGCGTTGGGCGATATGACGGGGCGCGAAGTGATGCGGGCCGTCGCCGAGCATACGGCCGCTTTGCCGCACGTCCGCATTTGGGAGAATACGTTCACCATCGACTTGCTCACGCACGAAGCGGGCTGCCATGGCGCGATTGTCGCCACACGTTACGGCGAACAGATGCTGGTCTGGGCAAAGCAAACGATTCTCACCACCGGCGGCGCCGGACAGATTTATCGCGAGACAACGAACCCCGCCGTCGCCACCGCCGATGGTCATGCGATGGCCTATCGCGCGGGGGCTGAATTGCGTGACATGGAGTTCATGCAATTTCATCCAACCGTGCTGTATATCGCGGGTGGCAGCCGGAGTTTAATCACCGAAGCCATTCGCGGCGAAGGCGCCCGGCTGGTCGATCGCGATGGTCACCGTTTTATGGCGCAGTACGATCCGCGGCTGGAACTCGCGCCGCGGGACGTCGTTTCGAAAGCGATCGTCACACAAATGGAAAAGACGCGGCATCCCTGCGTTTATCTCGACGTGACGCATCTCGATCCCAAGTTTACGCTGCAGCGTTTTCCGGGGATCGCTGCGGCCTGCAAACAGTTCGGACTCGACATCACGCGCGATCGCATTCCGGTGCGCCCAGGAGCGCACTACATGATCGGCGGCGTGACCGTCGATCTTTCGGGCCGTACGAGCGTTTCGGGATTGTGGGCCGCAGGCGAAGCCACTTCCTCCGGCTTGCATGGGGCGAATCGGCTCGCATCGAACAGCCTGCTCGAAGGACTGGTCTATGGCGCTCACGCGGGGCAAGGCGCATCGCAGGCCGCACTCTCGATGCCCAGTGATTTTCGCGTGTTTCCCGTCAGCAGCGATCCGCCAGCCGAGTCGATCGATTCGCAAGAACCGCTCGACCTCACCGACATTCGGAATTCACTGCAAGCTTTGATGTGGCGGGCCTGCGGTGTGCGCAGGTCGGAGGAACTCTTGCGCGAGGCCATTGATACGATCGATCAGTGGCGCCGCTATGTGCTGGTGCGTCAGTTCAACGACGTCGAAGGGTGGGAACTGCAAAACCTGTTGATCATTGCCCGCGTGATGGCGCAAGCCGCGCTGGCCCGTGAAGAATCGCGGGGCGTACATCTGCGCACTGATTTCCCCGAGGTCAACGACGCCGAATGGAACCGGCACATCTGGTTCCGCCATGAAGGTGCGGCGGAAACGATGGGCGTAACGTCTTAGGAAGCCTGTCGCGTCAGCAAGTGAGTGCGCCCCTTTACGAATCCGAGATCTCTGGCAGCAGTTCGGCCGCGGCCAACGTGCCGAGCTCACGGCCGTCGACAATCACCGGGATCAATTCACCTGGCTGATAGATCTGCGGCGCGCCGTAACGCAAACCATCTGCGGTCGGTGTCGGTTGGGAATAAACTTCGACACGCCGCGCAGCGAGGTTCACAATCCAATACCAGGGAATGCCCGCCTCCGCGTAGATCTCGGCTTTGTAGCGATCGGTGAGGAGGCTGGTGGAAGAGACTTCAATGACGAGCGAAATATCCGCCGGACCTGGATGACGCGTAAAGAATTCTGCGGCATTTCCTCGTGTGATCGAAATGTCTGGCTTAGGCTCGCTGTCACTCAAGGTGATTGGAAGCTGACTATTGAACAGAAACCCCTGGGGAAGCATCGGCATCAATAAGGCCTGGAGGATCCGAATCAAGTTCGAATGCAACGGATTGTGAGTCAACTTTTCAACCAGCACTCCCTTCAACAATTCGAAGCGATTGTTCTCGGTGAGCTCGAGCGTTTCGATGAGCTTGTGATAAGTAGCGACGGTCAAGCGCGCTGGCCGATAGGGAATGACGAGCGGCAGTGCGTCAGCGGTGAGAGTGACTGTAGACATGGTTGGCTCCGGATTCCTCCATCCTAGCCAGTGCCATGGAAGAATTGCACGGGGCAGTTTTTTTGGCAGCGGGACTTGTTCGTCGGCCGCGCGCCGGTATAATGTACAAAAATATACTATCACCAAGCGGACAGCACAAACAATCCACCGGAGCGGACAGTTGGCGAATGCCTGCGACTAGTGAATGCTGCGTGGGGGGAAGCATGAAAGTGCTTGATCCTGGCGGGTCATTCAGACCAGCAACAATCGCGCAACAGAAAGCAACACTTCGCAACAGAAAGCAGCACTTCGCAACAGAAAGCAACACTTCGCAACAGAAAGCAACACTTCGCAACAGAA
>CAYMWL010000078.1:5706-22384 GCA_964394305.1 uncultured Pirellulaceae bacterium | reverse complement strand
AACACTTCGCAACAGAAAGCAA
This sequence comes from uncultured Pirellulaceae bacterium, assembly GCA_964394305.1. Taxonomy (GTDB): domain Bacteria; phylum Planctomycetota; class Planctomycetia; order Pirellulales; family Pirellulaceae; genus Anatilimnocola. Next base: position 22,362 of record CAYMWL010000078.1, on the reverse strand, counting down.
CACTTCGCAACAGAAAGCAACACTTCGCAACAGAAAGCAACACTTCGCAACAGCCCAGCGTCGTCGCAAGTGATGACCGATTCGGGGCTTGCATTCGTGCTCGCAAACTTTGCGGGCCGCCGAAATTGGTATCATCATGGAGTTCAAAACTGGTGCGTTCGCTGCCCTAACTTCCCTCCCTGTTTATTGGCTGGAGTGAGTCATGAATCGTATTTTGATCTTGCTGGTCTGCCTGGCGACGGCCACTCTGGCAGTACGCGCACAAGGGGCTGATCCGCTGCCGGTGGTGTACAGCGAGGACTTCGAAAAAGGGGCCGACAACTGGCAGCCGATGGATCCCGACCAATGGAAGGTGAAGAAAACCGACCAGGGGCAGGTCTTCAGCCAGTATGAGAAGAAGTCCAAGTACAAGCCGCCGTTCCGCAGTCCCACGAACATCGCGATTCTGAAAGATGTGGTCGTCAGCGATTTTGAATTCAAAGCCAAGGTGCACAGCACGCACACCGATTACGATCATCGCGATGCTTGCCTCGTGTTCGGCTATCAGGACGCCAGCCATTTCTACTACGTTCACTTCGGCAAGAAGGCCGACGACCACGCCAACCAGATTTTCATTGTGAATGGCGCCGCGCGGAAGAAGATTTCGCTTACCTCGACGCCCGGCACCAACTGGCATGAGAAGTGGCACGACGTGAAGGTCAAACGCAACGTTGCCGACGGCACGATCGAGGTCTTTTTCGACGACATGGAAAAACCGGTGATGACCGCGAAGGATAAAACGTTTGCTTGGGGCCAGATCGGCGTCGGCACTTTTGATGACACCGCTGACTACGACAATCTGGAGTTGCGCGGCGTGAAGGTTCCCCAATCGACCGTACCAGCGACGGAAGCGAAGAAGTAATCGTGACTGCTGCCCTCAACACCTGGTGGATGATTCTGCGGATCTCGCTGCAAGAGCGGTTGGTCTATCGAGGAGATTTTGCGCTCGGCACGCTGATGCGGTTTCTGCCGATCGTCACGCAGGTTTTTTTGTGGTACGCGATCTTTCAGCAACTGGGGCAGTCGAACATTGCGGGCTACAACTACGAAGAGTTCGTTGCCTACTACTTGCTGACAATGGTCGCTCGCGCGTTTTCCAGTATGCCCGGTTTATCGTCGCAGATTGCCGGGCAGATTCGCTCGGGTGAAATCAAAAAGTTTTTGATTCAACCCATCGACCCGTTGGGGTTTTTGCTACTGAGTCGTATTGCGCACAAACTGGCGTATTACTCCGTGGCAGCGGGGCCTTTTGCGCTCGTCTTTTTTCTCTGCCGTGGTTATTTCCCCGGTTGGCCCGAGGCGACGACCTGGGCTGCGTTTCTGGTTTCGCTCGTACTCTGTTTTTTGCTCGGGTATTTTCTCGAAGCGTGTCTCGGGCTGATTGGCTTTTGGCTGCTGGAAGTCAGTTCGCTGCTGTTCGTTTACATGCTGTTCAGCTTCTTTCTGTCGGGACACATGTTTCCGATTGACATGCTCGACAGCGAACCCTGGGCGACGATCGTCAACACGTTGCCGTTCCAATATCTCGCGTATTTTCCTTCGGCCGTGCTGCTGGGCAAGATTCAAGGCTGGCATTTGGTCTACGGCTTGTCGCTCGAGGGGTTATGGGTCGTGTTTTTCATCCTGCTCAGCCGGTTGTTGTGGCTGCGTGGTGCGCGTCGTTATAGCGCGTATGGAGGCTAACCATGAGCACGACTGAAGTGAATCCGAACAAGTCCTTTCGTCGCCCGTCGTACTGGGGTGTCTTCCTGACCTTCGCGCGCAACAGTCTCGTCCGCGACATGACCTTCCGCGGCAACTTTTTAATCGAGTGCGTGACGTCGGTCACTTGGATGGCGATGAATCTCGGCTTTTATCTGATCATTTTCAAATACACCCGTCAGATCGCGGGTTGGGATCAGTACGAGTTCTTTGCGTTCCTGTCGACGACGATGATTGTCAACAGCCTGGTGCAGTCGTTCTTCATGCCGAACTGCGAAGAGGTGAGCGAACTGATTCGCACGGGCGGCCTCGACTTTGCGCTGCTTAAACCGATCGATACGCAGTTTTTGATTTCACTGCGGAAGATCGAGTGGGCGGGCCTGTCCAACTTCGCGGCTGGCGTGGTGTTGCTCGTGGTGAGCCTGGTGCAAATGACGACCCGGAGCGATACACCGCTGGTGTTTGGCCCCGCATCGCTGCTGTTGTACGCATGTTTTGTGCTCTGCGGCGTGGTGATCATGTATAGCGTGATGATCAGCCTGGCGGCGACAAGCATTTGGCTGGGGCAGAATCGTTCGCTGTACGATTTCTGGTTTTACATCACCAACTTTTCACGCTACCCGATGGAGATCTACGAAGGTCCCTGGGGCCGGCCGCTGCGAATGATCTTTACGTTCGTGCTGCCGATCTTACTCGTAGTGAATGTGCCGGCGCGAATCATTGCCTGGCCGTTCGGCGCTGATGCGGCGCGATCGGCGATGACCTGGTATTTAGCAGTTTTCACGCTACTTGCGACGGCGTTCAGCTTTGCGGCATCGCGATGGTTGTTTCTGCGAGCGTTACGCGGTTACCGGAGTGCCAGTAGTTGAGGGCGCCGGCTTTTTGCCTTCGAAGTAATGCTTCCAGGCGAGCCAGCGTTTTTCGTACGCATGCCAGCTGACCCAAGCGATGGCGGCAGTGAGCAGCGACATGCTGATGATGAACGCAATGCGACCAATCACGGCCGAACCAGTCAAGTTCGTCAGCACACCCGCGGTAAAGAAGCCCGAGAAACCAACCAGCAGCAAGTTCTGATAGACGTACATGCCATAGCTGTATTTGCCGAGCCAGAGCAACGCTTTCGTCCGGCCGAGGAACGACAGCCAGCCTTGCTTGGACGACGCCACGGCGAGCACGATGAACGCGGCAAAAAAGCAAGCATAGAGCGTGGTCGGAATCGTTTTCACTTGCATCCGCAGCGCGATCAGCGGCAACAACATTGCACCTGTCGCAACGAGCACTCCGCGGGCCCAAGGAATCATGTTCGTCAAACCCTGTGGACCGCGAGCAGCGAGCGCGATCCACGCACCGGCGCAGAGCGCGTCGAGCCGAAACAGCGTAAAGACTTCCGCTGCAGCGCCATTGCCGCCGGCGACCATCCAAGCCACGCGACCGCCAGCCGATAGCAAGAACGCGGCAATGCACACCCGCATCGCCGTTTGCCGCGAGCACGCGTAAATCACTAATGGCCACACCAGGTAAAAATGTTCTTCAACGCACAGCGACCAGAAATGATTCAGGCCGCCGAAGTTCCACAGGCCGGTGGCACTCATCATGATGTTGCTGCCGTACCACCACAGACTGTTCAAATCGCCGGTCGCTTTCAACCAGGCCGTGCCGAGGCCGAGCAACGGCAGGCCAATCAACACCAACGCGAGCGTGCCGTAATACAGGGGAAAGATTCGCAGCGTGCGCCGCGCATAGAAGTTACGAAAGTAATGCGACTCACCTTTGGCATCAAACAAAATGCCGGTGATCAAGAAGCCGGAGAGTACAAAAAACAAATCAACGCCATGCGTGCCGAACTCCAGCACCGGCAGCAACCACCGCGGCGCCGAGCCTTCGTCATGTGTGCCGGCAAAGCGATAGATCGTCACGAGCAGAATTGCAAGACCACGAATGCCGTCGAGCGCTGGGATGTGACCACGTGGCAGCGGGACTGGCTCGGTCTGAGCAGTTGTAGCGAGCGAGTGTTTGAAAAACGGCAGCGACAGGCCCATGACAGTTCTCTCAAGAAATTGCGTTTCTGATGGAGAACTCTACGACATGGCCGGCCGCCGCCTGACGAAGATGCGATGGTACCCATAAAGCTCAAAAGCAGTAGCCCGGTTAATCGTTAAGACCGACAAAATGGACAGTGCAGGGCGCGTCACCTTGTCGCGGCACGCGGATTTTCGACGTCGTCGGGCCGGTAACATTCAGCCAGCGCTCACCCCCGTCCGCCAATTTGCTGTAACGACCAATCACGACCGCAGCGGCTTGCAATGTGGGGACATCGGCCGGTCCGAACAAAAGGGCATTCGGTCCACGAAAGTTATCCGGCACGATAAGGGCAAAGTCCTGACGTTCGTGAGAGTAGCGCGGCGATTCGTACAGCATGACAAAAGACCTGTGAAGCCCTTCGCTCTCCTCCCCATTCTTGGCAATCACCAGATGCGAGAAATCTGACCAGAGATGACGTCCCCGCCGCAAGCAAGCCAGCTCTTCCGATAAAGGCTTGTCTCGCTGCGCGAGGGTGCGACGCAGCTTGTCGGAGAAGACTGGATCGAGAAGCAAGCAGCCCGCGACATGTTCGGGATTTGCCTCCAAATCCTCTTTCTTGGCCAGGGCCAATTGCTGCTTGCGGCTGCGTCCTTGCCAATCCAAGAGTTGCGAACGATCGACCCAGCCGATCCGCTCCGGCAGCGTCGGCGGCAACAATTTTGCCGAGAGTGGCCGCAACAATAAGTCTTCGGCATCACCATGAAATGCAATGGATTCCAAATCGCGCGAACGTAAACTGCCAGGCCGTTGTCCGATTACTTCGCCGGAGACAATGAACGAAGCATCCAAAGGTTCAAGCATGGCTCGTACGCGCGAAACCATATGGCTCCTGCAGTCGAGGCAAGGCGCTAGGCCCTCCGCGAATCCGAAGCGAGGCCGATTCACCATGTTGAGCAATTCCAGATTAAGTTCGAGCTTGAGTTCAATCTGCAACCGTTCAGCGGCCTGCTTCACCGCGGCAGGATTTGTGAGGTGCATGAAAGCGGATCCCCAATGCACACCGATCACCTCAATTCCTTGCTGCTGCATCAACCGCACGGCAATTTGTGAATCGAGTCCGCCGGTAAAGAGGGCGAGGCAACGCATGTCGATGAATTTCTCGCGCAGGCTACTGTCGAAGAAAGATGGCAGAACTCACAATAACGCCGCTCTCTCCGCTTGCCCACCCGTTCCGGTTCAGGTGCACCATGCTCCATCGATCGATTGCGTTCCTTTGGCTGTCCTTGTCGACCTGTTCTGCATTCGCGCAAAAACAACCCGCTGTCGAACGACCCGAGCCACCTGCGCGAGCGGTGCCTCAGCGGAAGTTGCCCGGCATGCAAACCGGCGGGCTGATGCAATTGCCCAATCAATGGTCGCTCAAACCGGCGGGTAAACAACTCGAGGTCGGCGATTTTCCCGTCAACATCGCGCTGCATCCGACGGAGCAAACTGCCGCCGTGTTGCACGCCGGTTATGGCGAACATGAAGTCGTGATCGTTGACCTTAAGGAGTGGAAGGTCATCTCCCGCGTCAGCATTCCCGAAACATTCGTGGGGCTCTGCTTCTCACCCGAAGGCAGCCACGTTTATGCAAGCGGCGCGGAAAAAGAAGTCGTGCATCAGTTCGCCTATCGCGCGGGGGGCTATCTTTCCGATCACCGCGAACTGCGAGTGGCGCCACTCAAAGAGAAATTTGTCCCGGCCGGCCTCTCGATCTCGGCAGATGGCAACCGTCTGTTTGCTGCGTGCCCCTGGGGTGATACCGTTTGCCTGCTGGCGACCGAAGGTGCGGCCGAGCCAAAGCATTTGGCGCTAGAGAAGAATGACTATCCCTACACGACACTCGCCACCAAAGATGGCCAGCGCCTGCTGGTGAGCTTGTGGGGTGCGGCAACCGTGGCGGTTATCAATTTGAAATCGGAGAAAGTCGAGGGCCGTTGGTCGACCCATGCACATCCCACCGAAATGCTGCTCTCCGCCGATGAAAAGACCCTTTACATCGCTTGTGCCAACAGCAATCACGTTTGCGTGCACGACATGCAAGACGGCAAGCTTTTGGAAGTGATCAGTTCTGCACTCTATGCGAATTCCGATCCCGGCAGCACGCCCAACAGTATCGCGTTGTCGCCCGATGGCAAGGTCCTCTTCGTAGCAAACGCCGACAACAATAACCTGGCCGTGATCGATGTTTCGGTTCGCGGCCGCAGTCGATCGCTGGGATTCATTCCCGTCGGCTGGTATCCGACCAGCGTGCGCGCCGGCAAAGACCGGTTGCTTGTCGCCAACGGCAAAGGCTTGGGGCCCAAGGCGAATCGCGGCGGACCGCGGCCTGGCAACGAAGCACCGGCGACACTGCGCGAATACATCGGCGGCCTGTTTCAAGGGACTGTTGCTGAGATCCCCTTTCCCTCGCCGCTGGAAATGGCAGCGCATACGAAGAATGCCTTTCGTTGCAGCCCGCTACGTGAAGACAAACTCCCGGTGAGCAAAGCTCGCGAAGTCGACAACCCCATTCCGGCCCAGCTCGGCGAAAAGAGCCCCATCAGATACTGCCTGTACATCGTCAAAGAGAATCGCACATACGATCAAGTTTTCGGCGACATCAAGGGTGCCAACGGTGATCCTGATTTATGTATTTTCCCGGAAAAGATCACGCCGAATCACCACGCGTTGGCTAAGGAGTTCGTCATCCTGGACAACTTTTATGTCGAAAGCGAAGTCAGTGCCGATGGCCACGAATGGAGCATGGCAGCCTATGCCACCGACTTTGTCGAGAAGACCTGGCCGTTGATGTATCGCGGCAGTCGCGAAGGCAAGTTGAAGTATCCGTCCGAAGGAAACTTTACGATCGCTCACCCTGCGAACGGTTACCTTTGGGACCGTGCCGCGGAAGCGAAAGTCAGCTACCGGAGTTATGGCGAGTTCATCGCCAACCCAGCCAAGATCGGTGAACCAGCGACTGCCAAGGTGAAATCGCTCGAAGGACATTTCGATCCCTATTTTCATGGGTATGACTTGAACTATTCCGATCAAAAGCGCGCCGATCGCTTCATCTCGGAACTGGAGCGTTTTGAAAAAGAAGGAGAACTGCCGCAGTTGCAGATTCTCCGCTTACCCAACGATCACACAAGCGGCACGGCCGTCGGCAAGCTCACGCCGACGGCCATGGTCGCCGACAACGACCTCGCGCTCGGACGTGTGGTCGAGGCTTGCTCCAAGAGCAAGTTTTGGAAGGAGATGGCCATCTTCGTCGTGGAAGACGACGCACAAAATGGTTCTGATCACGTTGACGCACATCGCACCGTGGCGCTCGTCATCAGTCCTTATTGCCGGCGGGGAAGCATTGATAGCTCGCTCTATTCCACCGCCAGCATGCTCCGCACGATGGAACTGATTCTGAACCTCAAACCGCTGAGTCAGTTCGATGCCGCCGCCCTGCCGATGTACAACTCGTTCCAGCCGCAGTCCGATGTCAAACCGTTCAAGCATCTGCCCAACAACGTGCCGCTCGATACGCTCAATCTGCCGAATGCTTACGGAGCTAGATTGTCCGCGACGTTTGACTTCAGCAAAGAAGACGCGGCCGACGACCTGCTGCTGAACGAAGTGATCTGGCGGAGCGTCCGCGGCGCCAACTCACCAATGCCTGCTCCGGTGCGGGCGGGTTTTGTGTTTGCCCATCCGGAGGAGGAAGAGGAAGAAGAAGACGAAGCGGACGAAGAAAAGAAGCCGGCAAAGCGTTAGTCTCCCTTCCGTGTGAGCGATCGTGACTTACAATGGGCGAGCAGTTTGTGTTCTCTCGTTGTTCGCTCCCACCGCAAGGAATTCTCCGTGCCCGGCATCGTTCTCGACGGCAAGAGCATCGCCACGCAGATTGAAACCGAATTGGCTGAAGAAGTCGCCGATTTTGTGCAGAACAACGGCGTCGGTCCGACGCTGGCCGCGGTGTTGGTTGGCGATGATCCCGCGAGCGCTGTCTATGTGCGCAACAAACGCCTCGCCTGTGATCGTGTTGGCATCGAGAGCAAAATGCATCGCCTGCCAGCCGAAACGGGTGAGGAAGAACTGCTAGAGTTGATCGCCAAACTAAATGCCGACGAGAACATCAACGGCATTCTGGTGCAGTTACCACTGCCGCCGCAGATTCGGGCTACGCGCATTCTTGATGCGGTTCATCCGTTGAAAGACGTCGATTGTTTTCATCCGGAAAACGTGGGTCTGCTCGTACAAGGGCGGCCACGCTATCTGCCCTGCACGCCACACGGCGTGCTGCAAATTCTCGATCGCAGTGGCATTAGCGTCGCGGGCAAGCATTGCGTCGTCGTCGGTCGCAGCGATATTGTCGGCAAGCCGATGGTCGCACTTCTGTCGGCGAAGGATTCTCCCGTCGGGCCCAATTGCTGCAATGCGACCGTAACGATGTGCCACAGCCGCACTGCCGATCTGTCCGCGGTCACGCGCACGGCAGATGTAATCATCGCGGCGATCGGTCAGCCCAAGTTCATCAAGGCCGACATGGTGAAACCCGGTGCAGTGGTGATTGATGTCGGTATCAACCGCATCGAAACGGGCCTCTGCGGCGATGTCGACTACGACGCCGTTCGCGAAGTGGCCAGCGCCATCACGCCCGTGCCGCGCGGCGTCGGCCCGCTCACCGTCGTGATGCTGATGCACAATACGCTGGCGGCCGCTCGCGCCCAGTTGACCTAGAAAAGACTGACCATGGAACCGATTGTCGATCCACCCCAGAGCATTCGCCGCGATCATCCCGCGGGTGTGTTGCGCATTGCGTGGCATGATGGGCTGGAAGTGGCGATTCCGTACCGCGTGGTGCGAGCGTCTTGCGGATGCGCGCGGTGCGTCGATGAAGTCACCGGCAAGCGTCTGGTGTTTTTCGAAGACATCGATCCCAACGTCATCGCCAACGAACTGCAGGCCGTCGGCTCCTATGCGATTCGCATTCTCTGGAGCGATGGCCATTCGACGGGGCTGTTCACCTGGCCACAGTTGCGTGCGCTGAGTGAGGATGCCTCAAGGCCGACCGAATAAGGTAGCGAATCATGCTGCGTCACCTGGTTGCGATTGGGTTCTTCTGCAGCAGTGTTTTTTTCGCCGCTGCGCAAGAAGCCAAGAAGCCGACCAACGAAGAATTGGCTGCGGCCCGGCAGAGGGCCCGCTATCCACTGTCGTATCCACCGCGATTGCCGGATGGACAAACCGTAGTCAGCGAGGAGACCGCCTCGTTCCTGGAGCCGGGCCCGAATCTGCGCGATGGCGTCGTCATCGCCAAGACGCCACCGCGAGTCGATTTCGCCTTCTTTCCGGAGCAGAACTATCCCGGAAATCCCTGGTCGAATCGGGCCGACGGTTTTGTGCTCGGCGATAAGTACTTCACGTCGGACAACGATCACCTCGCTCCGCGCGGCACGGCCCATCTGTGGGAATACGACGCTGCAGCGCAGAAGTTCCGCCTGCTGTGTGACACGACGAAGTTTCTCGAATCGAAAAAAGTCTTTCCGCCGGAGATGAACTATCGCCCCGGCGAAATGCAAAGCCGCATCGACCTGGGCAGCGACGGCTGGCTGTATTACGCGACCGATCGCGGCTCGCCGACAGTGACGCACGACGGCAATGGTTATCAGGGTGAATGGATTCTGCGGACGAATCCCACCACGCTGGAAACACAAATCGTCAGCCAATTTCCCATCGCCAAGCACACGCTCCCCGCCAGCGTGCTGGATCCCAAACGAATGATCTATTATGGCGGCACCGCGCCGGGCAAAGATGCTGCCAATCAAAAGGTGCAGTTCTTCGCGCTGGATGTGCGCAGTGGCAAGTTGCTGAGAGTTTGCGACGATGGTCCGACCCGCGTGCTGATCTTTTCACCCACGACGGGCCGGGTGGCTTGGGAAGGGCATGTTTACGATCCGGCGACCAACGAAGTGCAGAAGGCCGACATTCCGCACGTCCGCAGCGCCACCGCGGAAACACCACAAGGGTTGGTGTACTGCACTTCCGGCACGAAAGCCGATCTCTGGTCACTGAATGTGAAAACATTCGAGGTGAAGCAATTGGGAACTGCAGCCGTCGGCACGCAGGAATACATCTCTTCGATCGAAGCCGATCCGACAGGGCGATTTCTCTACTACGTCCCTGGTGCCCATGGCGGCGCCATCAAAGATGGCACGCCGATCGTGCAATGGGATGTGAAAACCGGCCAACGGAAAGTGCTCGGCTTTCTGCACCATCACTTTTGGGAAAAGTATGGCTACGCACTCGACGGTTCGTTCAGCAGCGCGCTCGACGAGAAAGGTGAGCGCCTCTTCATCAGCTGGGATGGCTGGCGCAAAGGCCAGCCACGCGGCTGGGAGACGGCGGCGATCACGGTCGTGCATATACCTGCCAGCGAACGCAAGTTGGATTGAAAGCCTACGACTTCGGCGTCAACGACTCAAACTCTGCCACGCTGCCGTCGTCCTTGTATTGCTTCCGCAGTTCTTCCAGTTGTCGTTTGAGTTCGGCGACGGTTTGCTCATAGGCCGGATCCATGTACCGGCTTTGCATTTCGCTGGGATCCTTCTCCAGGTCGTACAGTTCCCACTCGTTGATCGTGTAGAAGTGGATCAGCTTGTGCTTGTCCGTGCGGATGCCGTAGTGCGGATGCACATGATGTGGCTGCGGAAATTCGTAGTAGTGATAGTAAACGCTTTTCCGCCAGTCGCTGGGTGTGGTCCCTTTGAGCACCGGCACAAGGCTGCGGCCCTGCATGTCGGCCGGGATTGGCAGACCGGCGATGTCTAGAAATGTTTCTGCGATGTCGAGGTTCATCACCAGATCTTTATTCACGCTGCCGGCCTTGATCTTATCGGGCCAGCGGACGATGAACGGCGTGCGGAACGACTCTTCGTACATCCAGCGTTTGTCGTACCAACCGTGCTCGCCCAGGTACCAGCCTTGATCGGAGGTGTAGATCACGACGGTGTTCTTGGCGAGGCCGCTGTCATCAAGGTACTTCAGCACGCGGCCGACGTTGTCGTCGACGGCATCGACGCAGCGCAAATAATCCTTCACATAACGTTGATACATCCAGCGGGTGCGGTCATCGCCTTGCGGATTGGCCTCGGCGAACTTCTTGTTCTCTTCTTCATAAGCTTTTTTCAGCGTCGCCGTCTGCTCTGGGTTAAGGCCGCCTTGCGGTGCAATTTTGAGATCATGGGGCGTCAGATGCTTGGCAATGCTCATCTGATTTTCGCGAGCCGCGGTTCCGCGGCCTTTGTAATCGTCGAACAGATTGGCTGGCTCAGGGATGGTCACATCCTTGTACTTGTCGACGTACCGTGGCGGCGGCTGCCAGTTGCGATGCGGCGCTTTGTGCTGGTACATGAGCAGGAACGGCTTGTTCTTGTCGCGCGACTTGTCGAGCCATTCGAGTGCCTGATCGGTGATGATGTCGGTGGTGTATCCCGTGTGCTTCACCACGCCGTTGGGCGTCTTCATGCCGGGGTTGTAGTACGGCCCTTGTCCTTGCAGGACGCTCCAATGGTCGAAGCCGGTGGGATCGGTGACAAGGTGCCACTTGCCGATCATTGCAGTTTGATAGCCGCCGGCTTGCATCAGTTTAGCCACCGTTTGCTGAGCGCCGTTAAAGCGCTTCTCATTCGTGGTGAAGCCGTTGAGATGGTTGTACTTGCCGGTGAGAATCACCGCGCGGGCGGGGCCGCAGATGCTGTTGGTCACAAAGCAGCGATCGAACCGCATCCCTTCCTTTGCCAGCCGATCGATGTTCGGCGTTTGATTCACCTTGCTGCCATAGGCGCTGATCGCCTGGTAGCCGTGATCGTCGGACATGATGAACAAGATGTTGGGCCGTTGCTGCTCAGCCCTCGCGGCATGTGCTGCCATGTGCAAGATGCAGAGCGCAATAACGGTGATGAACAAACGCATGGAGCGGGGGCCTTCGGGCGGAAAAGGATCAAGATCAGCCAGATTCGCAGCAATTCACTCATTGTGGCTGAAGGGGTGGAGCTGGTCAAATCGTGGTGACCTGAGCCGATTGCGGCTAAGATGTTCGCCTATGCCGAAATACCTGCGCTATCTCGAGTGTCGTTTTGGAGTCGGCGATTCGTTTGCGTCGTGGCGGGAAGATGTCGTTTTGGATTCGCGCATGGGTGACGCTCCCGTTAACAACATTGCCGCGCTCTATCGAAAGTTTGCGCTCCCTGTGCCTGATTCGAGGATGACCAAGCTCAATGTTTGTCTGTCGCTCGACGGCGGCACCGGCGATCCAATTGAAGTGCTGCACATCGGCGAGGTATGGCAGCCATTCGATCAGATGGCGTTTTTGCAGCTGAGTCCGACCGAACAACAGACTTGTTACTTAGCGACGATGCACTCGGCAGTGTTGCGAACCGCGCACGCCGAGGGGTGGAACGTCACCAGTTTCGAAACTTCATACGCAGAACTTCTCCGATCCAATTTCACCGCGAGCTTCTATTGGAAGAAGCCGATCGCCAGCCCAAATCGCAAATACAAAGCACAGATTGCGGTGCAGATGACGGCAACGGGTAGCCAATTCTATCTCGTGTTTTTTGATCGTCAGTTGCAAGAGTTGCAGCGGTGCTTGCTCGTCCGATCGTGGGGCGAGGATCCGGGCATCACTTTCAGCGGTTTGGCCTGGCGAGATGACGAGACGGTTCAGATCGATCGCGACAACTCTGCGATGTTTTGGGAGGTCAAAAGCGACGGCAACGTTCGCTTCCGTTCACCGAAGGCAGAGGCTGGCGACGCGCAAGCGATGTATGCGCTCGGCTTGCTGCATTACCAAGGCGGCCTGTTGCACAAAGATGAATCGCAGGGGCTAAAGTTGATCGAAGCCGCAGCAGCAAAGGGCTACAAGCACGCGCAGCGTTTTGTGGAACGGCAGTAAGTCGTCCACCTCAAGCCAAAACGTACTTCACTTCCCCACAAACAATCGCCGTCGTCGCACGACCAACCAGTTCCATTCCCGCCAGCGGTGTGTTGCTGCTCTTCGACTTGAACTTGTCGGGATCGACTTTCCAGCGCGTGGTCGGATCGATGATGGTGATATCGGCATCGGTGCCGATCCGGAGTGTGCCTTTCAGGCCCTTGGTTAGTCCAAGAACCTTTGCGGGGTTGATCGTCAGTTTCGAAAGTGCCGTCGACCAATCAAGATGGCCGGGCTCGATGAGTTGCGTGACGACGAGACCTAGCGTTGTTTCCAAGCTCGTCATACCAAATGGGGCGAGATCGAGTTCCTGCATTTTCTTTTCGGACGCCCGCGGCGCATGGCCCGACGATATGACATCAATCGTGCCATGCTTCAAGCCAGCGATGCAGGCGTCGACATGATCGCGCGAGCGGAGCGGCGGATTCAATTTGTAATGCGAGTCGAACGAACGAAGCATTTCGTCTGTCAGCGTGAAGTTGATGGCACAAACACCAGCCGTAAGGTTCACGCCGCGCAATTTTGTGCGCCGAACGAGTTCGATGCTGACCGAACTCGAGATATTCAGCAGATGGAGTCGGCCACCGGTCGCTTCGGTCAGCCGAATGTCGCGACTTGTCATCACGTCTTCCGCTTCGGCGGGCATGCCTGGCAAACCGAGGACCAGCGAAATTCTTCCCTCGTGCATCAAGCCGCCGCGCGAAAGCTCGATTGATTCCGGATGATGCAGAATCGGTTTATCGAACATCAGGCTGTATTCGAGCGCCCGCCGCAGCAGTTCGGAACTTTGAATCGAGTTCAGGCCATCGCTGAACGCCACTGCGCCCGCTTCGGACAACGAGCCAAGTTCTGCCAGTTCCTTCCCCTCGCGATTCTTGCTGACGCAGCCAATCACGTAGACGTTGCAATTGCCGGCGCGGACGGCTTTTTGACGAACAAACTCCACGCTCGAATCGGTGTCGATTGGCGGATCAGTTTCTGGCAAACAGGCGATGGTCGTAAAGCCCCCAGCGAGCGCCGCCGCCGTGCCGGTTTCGATGGTCTCGTCTTCTTCGCAACCGGGCTCGCGCAGTTGCGTGTGCAAATCAATCAGCCCCGGCGCCACGATCTTTCCCGCCGCGTCGATGACCTGCGCGCCATCGGCATGGTCGACGTCGTAGGCGACGATGCGAGTATCTTCCGTGAGAATCGAGGCAACCCGATCCATACCTTGATCGGGGCAGATGAGGCGGCCGTTTTTGATCAGCAATTTGGGCATGAGGTAGGTCAAACGTTGAAGAACTAAGCCACCGGAGCATTCATCGTCAGCCACAGCACTGCCATTCGCACCGCAATGCCGTTTGTCACTTGTTCGAGAATCACGCTTTGCGGCCCGTCGGCAACTTCGGGCGTGATTTCCACGCCACGATTAATCGGACCTGGCGCCATGATCAGAATGTCGTCTTTGGCCTTGCGCATCCGTTCGCGGTTCATCGCATAGAGCAAGGCATATTCACGCACCGAGGGGAACGGCCGTGTGAACTGCCGCTCGAATTGAATGCGCAGGAGATTGAGCACATCGCAGCGGTGCACTATATCATCGAGTCGATAGGCCACTTCGACGCCAAACTCTTCCCAGCGTCGCGAAACCAGTGTGGCAGGGCCACAGACAATCACGTGGGCGCCTAGTTTTTTCAGCCCCCAGATGTTCGACCGCGCGGTGCGGCTATGAGCAATATCCCCGACGAGCGCGACCGTCAGTCCCGCCAAACTGCCGCGACGTTGTCGGATCGTGAGGATATCGAGCAGGCCCTGCGTCGGGTGCTCGTGCGGTCCATCTCCTGCATTGACGACCGCGCACGCGACGCTCTTGGCCAGCAGATACGGCGATCCTGGTGTGCGATGGCGAATGACCATTGCATCGACGTTCATCGCTTCGATGTTCTTGGCCGTGTCGATGACGGTTTCGCCCTTGGCAGTGCTGCTGCCGGAGGATGAGAACTCGACGGTATCGGCCCCCAGTCGTCGTGCCGCCAGCGAGAAGCTATTCCGCGTGCGCGTGGAGTTTTCAAAGAAGAGATTCGCGAGCGTTCGGCCGGTCAGTACGCTGATCTTGCGGCGGCAATCGTCGGTCGCGGCCTTAAAGCGATCGGCCGTGTCGAGCAAGCAATTCAATTCTTCCGCCGAAAGGCTTTCCAAATCAAGCAAATGTCGGCGGGTCCAAACAGCAGGCAGCGTTTCAAACTCAGCCGCGGCAGCAATCATCAAACCTCACCTTGCATTGAAGTTTCGCACAGACAGGAACGAGCTGGGCACAAAATTGCGAAGATTCTAGCAGCCACTGACATTCACGCAAGGACGCAGAGACTGGCGAAGAACGGCGGCCGAATGTTACGATCTCCCCACACCAGACTCCCTCCTTTCATTCGTTAAAGCCACCTCATGTGCGACCGCCGATTGTTTTCGCTGATCGTTCTCGTCATTTTATTCTGCTCTGCCGCCGGTTGCGGTCCGACTGGTCCCAAGCTGTATCCGGTCAACGGGACCGTCACCTGGAATGGTGAGCCGTTGCCGGAAGGGGATATTATCTTCGCGCCGGCTACACCGGGTGATGTCGAAGACGCGGGGAAGGTCGTCGCGGGGAAATTTGCCTTCGAAGCTCGGCCGGGCGCCAAAAAGGTGAAAATCACCGCCAATCGGTCGGAAGGTCCGGTCGATCCGCAAATGGGACTGGCGCCGCGAGTGCAATACATTCCCCCCAAATACAGTTCGGCCGAAAAGACCACCCTGACCGCCGAAGTTACCGAAAACGGCAAAAACGAGTTCGACTTCCCCCTCACAGGCCCTTGATTTGGCAAAAATCTCGCAAATCTTTTTGCGGCCAGCAGGTTTCCCCGTCATATTGAAGGGGATTGGCTGCGGTTTGAACCAAAGCACCCCTTGGTTCGACTAAGGTGAGTTCCGCGAAGACTTCTCGGTCCTCGCTTCGCGGATTGGAATTGGTGCGCGCATTGGATGTCTGCTCGGAGATACGACATATGAATTCGTCCCGCTTGCTGCCGGCGTGGTTGTTCCTTGGCGCTAGTTTATTGCTCTCCCCCGCGTTTGCTCAGCAAGCTGGCGAAGGCGACCCGTTGAAAGTCACGCCGCTGGGCGTTCGCCAGGCCCGCGTCGAACGGATGGTCGAAGATCTCGAACGGAAGTTCAATCAGCTCGCCCAAACACTCGCCAAGGCCGAACCCGAACGGGCCCAGCGTTTGGCCGATGCCCTCAAGCAAGCGCAGGCCCTTGGCATCAAGGATCGCATGGCTGCGATCACGAGGTTGCTCGATCAGCAGCAGCTCGATCCCGCCAAAGCCGAAGAAACTAAAATTCTGGGGGATCTAAAAGATCTGCTCGCGCTGTTGCTCGACGAAAAGAACGACAAAGACAAGAACCGCGAAGAGTTCGAAAAGCTGAGCGAATGGAAAAAGCAAATCGAAGAAGTCATTCAGCAGCAAAAGGGTGAAAAACGCGAAGCCGACAAAGTCGCCAATAAAGATGACACCCTGAAGGCGCTCGAAGCCAAGATCAAAGCCATCGAAGCCCTCGTCGAGCAACAAAAGGGAGTGATCGCCGGCACCGAGGCGGCCCGCAACGAAGGTATCCAAGGGCTGGGCAAAATGGCTGCCGATCAAGGCAAGGTCCGCCAGGGGACCCAGGCAGTTGCCGAACAAATTGCCAAAGAAGCAGGTGATAAGTCCGGTGAAGGCAAACCGGGTGAAGGCAAACCGGGTGAGGGCAAACCGGGTGAGGGCAAACCGGGTGAGGGCAAACCGGGTGAAGGCAAACCGGGTGAAGGCAAACCGGGTGAAGGCAAACCGGGTGAGGGCAAACCGGGTGAAGGCAAACCGGGTGAAGGCAAACCGG
>CAYMWL010000078.1:0-5606 GCA_964394305.1 uncultured Pirellulaceae bacterium | reverse complement strand
AACCGGGTGAAGGCAAACCGGGTGAAGGCAAACCGGGTGAAGGCAAACCGGGTGAAGGCAAACCGGGTGAGGGCAAACCGGGTGAAGGGCAATCCGCCGGTGGCCAGCCTAGCGGAGGTCAACCCTCGGGTGGCCAACGTCCACCGGAAGCTGGCGAACGGCCGCTGAAGCAAGCCATTCAAAATCAACAGCAGGCCGAAGCCAAGCTGCAAGAAGGCAAAGGCAAAGCCGCTCAACAAGACGAACAAACGGCTCTCGAAAATCTGCAGCGAGCCCTCGGTGAACTGAAGAAGGAATCGCAACGCATCGCGTCGCTGCCCCCCGAAGCCTTCGAAAAGATGGCCGGCAAGCAGGACGACATCAAGAATCAGACCGCGAAGATTCAAGAAAAGATGGACAAGGAAAGCAAACCAGGCGGCGGAGGTGGTCAACCTGGTGGCGGCCAACCAGGAGGTGGTGAATCCGGCGGTGGCGAATCGGGCAAACCGAAACCCGGTCAGCAAAAAGTTCAACAAGCTCAAAAGTCGATGGAGCAGGCCTCGGGCGATCTGCGTAAGCAAGAGCCGTCCGACGCTTCGCGTCAGCAAGGAAAGGCGATCAAAGATCTGGAAGAGGCGCTCAAGGAAATCGAAGAGCGGCTCGCTCAGCTCCGCGAAGAAACGCAGGTCGAAAAGCTCGCCAAGCTGGAAGCCCGTTTCCGCGAAATGCTCGCTGTGCAAAAAGAATTGTCGGCCAAGACACTGGTTCTCGACAAAAAGAAGTCCGACAACATGGGCCAACTTGCTCGCAGCGACCGCAACGCGCTCAAGTCGCTCGGCGAAGACGAACGTGGCTTGGCAATCATCAAGCAAGATGGTCAGCCCGATCGTGTGCCGCTCGCCTTTCGCGCACAGCAGGCGCTCGAGATCATTCTCGATGACGGCACGAGCGTCGTATTTCCCGATGTGATCGAGCAGCTGCGAGATGACCTCGTTACGGTCGGTGGTTTGCTGGCCGACAATCTTCGTACCGACAACTACACGCAGGCCATGCAGAAAGAAGTCGAGTCAACGCTCGAAGAACTAATCGACGCTCTGCAAAAAGCTCAGAAGCAAAAAGAAGGTGGTGGCGGCGGTGGCGGAGGCGGTGGTGGCGGCAATGAACCGCTGTTGCCGGGTTCTGCCGAGTTGAAGTTATTGCGCGCCGCGCAATCACGCGTCAATCGCCGCACGGCTTCGCTCGAATCCGCTCGCCCGGAATCGGGCGAGTTCGACAATGTTCTCAAGCAAGAAGTGCAAAAGGTCGCCGAACGGCAATCCGACATCGGCGAAATGACGCTCCGCATTTTGGAACGCAGCGGTAAGTAAGTTCGCTCTGCGTCGCTCAAATAACAGTTGAAATTTCCGCCGGCAATCGCAGGAGTTCGCAAGATGGTTCGGCATAGTAGTTCGTGGTTCCTGTTCAGCCTGCTGGCTCTGGCAGCGCTACCTCTGTTTGCTGCCGAGACAACCGATCAGGTGCTCGATCGCTTTGTCGGCGAACTCGACGGCCGCAAAGGCCTGTCGGCCGAAGTGCGAAAGCAAGTCACCGACTTGATCAAGATTTTGCGGACTGATCCGGAAGGAAAGTCGCTGGCAGTTACTGAAGCCCTGCGATTGGTCGAGCCAGATTATCAGAAAGCGCTCACCGATCTCGCCGACGAAAATCTGGCCACCGCCTTGCCTGCGTTGGCCAAACTTGCAGGTTCGGATGATCCCTGGCTGGCAGCTGACTCGGCGTACTTTCTCGCCCGCGGTTACCTGATCGGCGAACGCTTTGAAGAGGCCATGCCGCTGCTCGAGCAACTCCGCACCAAGCAGGCCGATCGCTCGGTGCATCAAGGTGAAGCTCTCTTTCTGCAAGGTGTCGCGCAAATCCAACTGCTGAAGCACAAAGACGCGATGGCGTCGCTTAACAAGTTTCTCAAGGAGTATCCCGACGCGCCGGAACGGATGCGCGTCGCAGCTTTCCGCCAGGTCGAACAACTGAAGTTGGTGGAAGAGGGAACGCTCTCGGATGTGCAGCTGCGGATGGACTATAGTCGCCGCAAACTGGGGCTCGAAGACACCGGTAAGGAAACTCGCGAACAGCAAGAAAAGATCATCTCGATGCTTGCCAAGCTGATCAAAGAAGCGGAAGAAAAGGAAGCGCAAGGCAAGGGAAGCGGCAAGCCGATGGGTGAAAAGCAGCCTGGCCAAGGTCAGGGTAGCGAAGGGGAAGGGCAAGGTCAGGGCGCAGGTCAGGGCCAGGGAGGCAACTCCGGCGGCGGCAGCAAGGGGACCGACGGTGAGGCCGTGAAACGCCTGCATCGCGGTGGCCCGCAAAGCCCCTGGAGCCATTTGCGCGACAAAGAGCGTGATCCGGTTTACAACGCCATTCGTGAGAAGTTCCCCGGCCGATACCAACAACTGATCGAACAATACTACAAGAGTTTCCAAGACGAATCGGAAGGTTAGATCCGCCGATTTTCGGCGACTGATTCCGCCGGTTAGCGCTTTGTAAGTAAAATAGCGGGCATGCTGCAACACGACGCACGATATCGAATGGCTCTCCTGCTGCTTTGCGCACAGGCGGTTTCTTTTTTGATGGCAAGTACGGCGCACGCTCAAGAGCAACCGGCCGCGCCTGCAGAAACGCCTCAAGTCACGTTGCTTGACGGCAAGGTTATCACCGCACCCAACCTTAAGGTTGTTGCCGGCGTGCTGACCGCAGATGGTCTACCATCGGGCACCACGCTCGACGACTTGCAATTGATCCAGCTGTCTTCGGCACCCATTCCGCCGCCGCTCGAAAAACCTGCGGTTGTCGTGGAGTTAGTGGGCGGCGGCAATGTTTGCGCCAAGCAAGTTACGATTGCCGATGATCAATGTACGATCACCTGGGCGTATGGTGATGCGCTCAAAGTGCCGATCGATGCGATTCGCGCGGTCCGCCTGCAACCAGCGGTGGAGAGCGAAGAGTTCAACAAATCGCTTGCCGCACCAGCGGCGGACTTCGATCGCATCTTCGTGAAGGTCGAAGGGAAGATTGACAGTCTGACTGGCCTGGTCAGCAAACTCACGGAAACCGAGATTGCGCTCGAACTCGACGGGCAGGTTCGCAACCTGCCGCGTGACCGAGTCGTGGGCATTGTGGTGGCGCTTGCTGCGCCGGAAACTCGATTGCCGCGGTGCACCTTTTACTTGCGCGACGGTTCGCTGCTTGGCGGTGATCTGGTTTCCGTCGCCGGTAACAAGGCGCAGGTTCAAGTTGGCGGCAACAGTCAGATCGCAGTTCCTTGGGAAGCGGTTCATCGCGTCGTTGTTCGTTCATCGCGCGTACTCTATCTTTCGGACTTGAAACCAGCTGCCTTCAAACAGCAGTCCATTGTCACGCTCGTGCGACCTTGGCAGCGTGATCGCAGCATCACCGGCAAGCCGCTCACGCTTGGGACGCGCACTTTTGAAAAGGGAATCGGCCTGCAATCGCACAGTGAACTCACGTTCGACGCCCCCGAAGAATTCGATGTCCTGTCGGCGACCATCGGCATCGATGCCGACGCGGCCGGCAAAGGGGATTGTCAGTTCGAAGTGCACGTCGACGGCGTGCGACTGTTTTCGGAGCGAGTCCGCGGCAGCGATCCGCCGCGTGACATTCAGGTTCCCGTGACTCGCGCAAAGCAAATTACTCTCGTCGTTCTGCCCGGCGCTGATCTCGATTTGGCCGATCATGCCGATTGGGCCGATGTCCGCTTGCTCAAGAACAAAAAATGAACATCCGCTGCTTGCCGGGAAGGTTTTGCTCGCTGCTCGTGGCGACTGTAATCGGGCTCTCGCTCGCTTCCGCCATCGTCGCGGCAGAAGACGACCTGACGCCTGCCGAATTGGCCGCGATCCGGGCAGCCGAAGAAGCTCGCATCTCGGCCATCGACTCGGTTTATGGCGCGGTGGTGGCCATTTATGGCAACGATCGCAAAGGAGGCGGTTCGGGAGTGCTGTACGATCCTGCTGGTTACGCGCTGACGAACCACCACGTCGTGGCTGCCGCGGGCGTCGATGGCTGGGCAGGGCTCGCCGACGGCAAGCTCTATCGTTGGAAGATTATCGGCACCGATCCGGGTGGTGATGTCGCTATCATTCAGCTTGAAGCGAAGGAAAAGGGTAAGCCGTTCCCGACCGCACCGCTTGCTGATTCCGAAAAAGTTCGTGTCGGAGATTGGGCGATGGCGATGGGCAATCCGTTCGTACTCGCCGAAGATCAACGTCCCACGGTCACCCTCGGCATCGTCAGCGGCGTGCATCGCTACCAGGCCGGTTCCGGCATGAACCAACTCGTTTACGGCAACTGCATTCAGGTCGACAGCTCGATCAACCCTGGCAACTCCGGCGGCCCCCTCTTTAGCCTGCGGGGTGAAGTGATCGGCATCAACGGCCGCGGCAGTTTCGAAGAGCGTGGCCGAGTCAACGTCGGCCTGGGTTATGCGATCTCGGCGAATCAGGTCCGCAATTTCATTCCTGAATTGCTCGCGACCAAGATGGCCCAACACGGGACGCTCGATGCGCAGTTCGGCAACCGTCTCGGCGGCGTCATTTGCCAATCGGTGAATCTCGATTCGCCGGTCGCCAAGGCGGGACTCGAACTCAGCGATCGCTTGATCTCATTCGAAGGGGTGAAGATCAACGACGCCAATCAATTCACCAATTTGATTTCGATCTATCCTGCCGGCTGGCCGGTCACGCTTACTTTCGAACGCGAAGGCGAGCAGCACACGGTTACGGTACGCCTCACTTCGCTCCCGTACGAACCAATCGTGAAGGAGCAGCCGAAGATCGAACCTGTTCCGGAGAAAAAGCCTGAAGAAAAGAAGCCTGCAGAAGAAAAGCCCGAAGAAAAACCTGCCGAAAAATCGGCAGAGCCCACGGCTCAGAAAGGCCAACCCGACGATAAGAAGGACGAAGGAAAGAAAGCAGAGCCGCAGGATGAAAAAAAGCCAGATGCCCCGAAGCAGCCGATGCCGCAGATCAAAATGCCCGGGCAAAAGCCCAACTTCGGCAAAGCGGGTGAAATTCGCGATAAGAAGCTGAATGCGACTATCGCTCGCGATCTCGCAACCCGGTGGCAATCGTCGGCGACAAACTCATCGCTCGATCGCGAACGTGAATTGGTGCTCACCAGCGATGTCTTCCGCGCTGAAGAAAAAGTCGGCAAGCAAGTGCTAACGATCAACAGCCGCGGTCAGGTCCTCGCCGAGCATGAGATTGAAGGCAAACTCACTCTGGTTGGCTTTAACGGTCAGAGTTATTGGCTGAAATCTCCCGAAAAACCTGCCCAGGAGATTTCGGCTGCCAAAGCGCATCGTGATCCGCACTTTGCTCAAGGAGCCCTTCTCGCAGGACTGCTGCAAAAAGAGATTTGGCAGCAACTTGGCAAACTGCAGCTCGACGGCGCCGATAAGGCCGCCGGTCGCTTGTGCTACCGACTTTCGTTGACCGATGCTGCCAGCGAACAACTCTTTGTTTGGCTCAGCGTGACGAACGAGAAGCTGCAGCCAAATATTCAGCTGGTCAAGTCGGGAGTGGGCGTCGATGACGACGAACCGATCGCGAGCA
>CAYMWL010000077.1:0-33264 GCA_964394305.1 uncultured Pirellulaceae bacterium | reverse complement strand
ACCAAGACCAGGCCAACCAGCGCGAGCGGATCAATCCAAAACGGTGTCTCACCCCATTCAAGACCCTGTGCGCCGAGACTCATCGGCAAGTGATATTGCTTCGTCAGGTTGAGCAGCCAAGGTTGATCTTGAAAAGTCGGACCGATGACGATTCCGACCGCCGTACTCAGCACCACGAACTGCCAGGCGCCGAAAATGAAGTATGAAAGTTTCTTCGACAGAACCGGATGAAAAGTAAGCCGGGGAATTGCCCAGTGAATCGTGCCGAGGAAAGCGTTGGCGAGAAATCCGTAAGCAATCGCGTTCGTATGGATCATGCGCCAACGACCCGGTGAGAATATCTCGACGCCGTTGAGCGGGTTCCACTTCACCAGTTGCAACGCTATCAAAATGCCGGCGAGCATCGAGATCGTGAGATATGTGAGTGCCGCGTAGTAATACCAAAGCACGAGGCGATTCTCGACGAGATCCTCGTGCCGCGGCGCGCGCTCCGCGGGAACGTCTGGCGAATTGGCGACCGTCGCAGTCATGATTAGCGAGTCCGGGCTTGATAGGGTTCAAATTTGCCGAGGGGATAAACGACTGCCATCGTCCAACCGAAGACGAAGTGCGTCAGAATCGCTACCCAAACAGGCAGATGCTTCGGATCAACGATCCAGTTGCCGCCGAACAAAAGGGGCTGCAACCAGGAAAGAACCAGGTAGAAGTTGATGAGCCAGATGGCGATGGCAACCGCCGTGGCAATCGCGAGTCGCGCGGGAAGTCCTCCGCCATTTGCGAATCGTGTCAGGATGATCTGAAATGGAATTCCCAACAACATTCCCGTCGCGATGTACAAGCAGCAGCCGATGATCAGCACCAGGCCGTCGGACAATTGCGGATCAAGAGCCCGTTCCCCCACTCCAAAAGTCAGGTAGACCTTGATCAATTGCAGCGGATGTTGCCCGACCAGGAACGACCCGACAACATTGAATGCGAGGCTGGCTAAAGCCGCGATCATGCCGAGAAAGAAACCGGCCGTCGCATAGTACGTCAGATAGAATCCGCGGGACCATTGTGGCTGCGGTTGGTCTGCTTCGATTTCTGCCGCGGCTTCCGCTTCGAGCTGCGCGACGCGAGTCCGCAGCTCGGTCAGCTCTTGCAGAATCGATTGGAGGTGCTGTTCAGTCATAACGATTGGCTACTGTTACTTTGCGTCCGAGTTGTTCAAGTCATCAGTCTTGGCGGATGTCGCTTCCGGTGTAGCCGCCTCTGCAGCCGGCTGTTTTTTTTGCAATTCACGAATCTCGGCATCAATCACATCCAGCGGCAACGGTTCCCCATTTGCCACTGCAGTAATGAAATGACTTAAGTGCCAGACGGTATCGCTGCGCTGCTCGGCAGTTTCCCCTTTGCCGGAGTCGGGTTGGGCAAAGGAAGGCATCGGAGTGGCATTGATGCCAGAGTAGATGCGGCGATAGATGTCGATCGGCCGTCCTCCACCGTGCAGTGTTCCGGCCGTTAAGTCCGCGGCGAATACGGTGCGTCCCCAATCATCTTTACCGACATTGAAGGCTTTGTTTCCTTGACCGTCACGGCCGTGGCACTTGTAGCAATTGAGTTGCACAAACGCTTTCGCACCGGCAGTGATGGTTTCCGGCGTCGCGATGATTTCGCGGGTCAAAGGTCGAACAATTTGCGCCTCTGCTTCGGCCCATGATGAATCGATGCCGACGGCGTGTTCGGCGACAAGTTCTGCCACTAAATCGTCTTCTTCGGCCAATTCGTTTTGTGCAATTTGGCCCAGACGATACTCCAGTTCGCCTCGGGAACTAAGCAAAATGACATAGTCAATAACTGCCTCGACATCCTCTTTCGCCATAAAACGAAACGCCGGCATGCTCGTCCCCTTCGCTCCGCGCCGGATGATCCGCTCGAGATCGGCGTGACGCGGCTTTGTTCCCCGAGGGGTACTGGTGAATTTGAATTTCCCCAGCCGATAGTCTCGCGGTGGCGGATCGAGATACTTTGCCGCCGGCCCCGCTCCGTCACCTGTCACTCCGTGGCAACCCGCACACTGATTCAGATAGACCTGCTGTCCGTGCAACAAGTGCCGCTGAGTTAACTTTTCGACGAGCTTCGGCTTCTCGGCGTTTTCCGGTTGCTGATCTGCCGAAGCAACGACCATGTGCTTGGGAAAACGTGCGGTTCCAAAGAAGTCGTCAAGACTTGCCCGGATTTGCTGATGGTGTTTTTCGGGCAGTTGCTTCAGATCTTCGCGTTCCGTGTAGCGCAACTCAACGGGTGCAGAACAACCGGTGAAGCACCAGACGACTGCCAAAACAACTTCGGCGCGAACGAAATGGAGCGATAAGCGTGAGAACAGTTCAATCATGGTTGATTTCTGCACTGCGTCGTCGCGGGAGAGGAGGCGACGCCGCAGTGCACCAAAATGCAGGAGGTGAAAGGCCAAGATGCAGCTACTTCTTTTCTCGCAACTGCTTGTGACAGCTGACACAACTGTGCGTTAGCCGATTGAAACCCAACGTGACACCTTCCAGATTCTCGTTCTTTGCCTGGTGGATGATTTCGTCGAGTGAGTGTTCAAAAAAATCAACCTGGGTGCGATAGCCGGGCGTGCTGCGGCGTACAAATGACTCGAACTTGCTGAGCGTCCGCATAGCGTGCGCATTTTTTGAGATCTCTTCAAAGTCGCCCGCAGCAATACCGCCCAGCAAGTTGCGAGAAAGATCAAGCTTCTTTCGCATCCAGACGCTTGCCGTTTCTCCTTGAAAGGTCTCTTCTGCCTTTGCAGGAGGATCTGTGTTCTTTGCAGGCTCCTGACAGTTGCCAATTCCGATCGGCAGCATAGCGCCCAGAAACAAGACGAACGTTGGAATTGCATGTCGCATGTTGAGTCGCTCCAAAACAAAAGTTATCGATTCCCTTCGTTGCTTTGCGAATTGCATTTTTGGGGCCAATTCAAACTTCTCCTTAAAACCCTGGAATTTATGCGTAACCTTTCTTTCGCCCGGAGTTGGCGTAGGTCCGCCGCGCGCGAATCCGCACAGCTCGACGTTCTCGGTGTGCGGATCTGGCGCAAAGCACCGGCGGAAGCTGGTCGAAATTAGCAGCGCCAATGCGTGCAATGGCGCCGTTAGTGCGGGCGCAACATACGATGAGCGAGGGAAGTCAGAACTAGCTGAGTGGATTCACTAAGCGGACGATTCGTGTTTATACGTTCCTGGGGAATCTCCGCCGCCCAAGTTTGCCAGTGTTTTCGTTGATTGTGATAAACGGCATCATTGGCTTGCGAGGCATCGGCGGCGGAGGCAATTCTGGCGCGAATCCGTTCTAGCGCTAGTTCCGCCGGACATTCACACTCCACAGCCAGAAAGGGCGCCGAAGCACTCCTGGCAAGGGCATATGCGGCGGCAATCTGATCTCGCTCTGCAAAGGTTGCATCCAAGATGACCGGGCACTTGCACCGAAGCCTTTGCTCGGCTGCCTGCAGCAGGGCAAGGTAGACCCTCTCTCGCGAATTCGGTTGATAGGCCCCGTCATTGATTGCTGCAGCATTGGCGTTTGGGAAGAGTTCGCGACGGAGAATATCCGTCCGCAAGACTTCTGCTCCCAGGGCATCACCAAGCGAACGAGCCAATGAGGACTTACCGGTTCCGGATAGGCCGCCAATCGCTAGGAGTAGGGGCTGCTCTGCATCTTTCAAGTAGTGATCGGCCAGCATTATGTAGTTGCGGGCCTGGCAAATCGATGCTTCACGTTCCACTCTGGATAATTGTTCCGCACGCAACGCAGCAACTTTTGCGCGCACGCAGGCTCGGTAGGATTTGTAGAAGTTGATCAGCGAATCAGGAATTTGATCAACAGTTAATTGTTGGAATTGCTCAAAGATTTGTTTCCCAATCCAAGGGAACCCCATTTGATCGCATTCCATCGCCAGGAAGGCGAGATCGTCAGCGACGTCGAGCTTGCGAAATTCCGGACTAAACTCGATGCAATCAAAGATCAGGGGACGATCTGCGAAGCAAATATGCTCGGGCCGAAGATCTCCGTGGCCTTCGACTATTTGGCCCGCGATGACGCGCCGGTCGAATACTGCGGGGTGCAGTTGCAGCAGCGACAATTGCGCTGCATGGATGCGTTTGATTGCATCGACTGGCAGGTGATGCACACTCGCGAGCAACTCCTGTCGATTCTGTTGTACATGCGCAATGAGTTGGCGATGGTAATCTGCAGGTGCAAGGTTAACCGGCTGTTGATTCCGATAAAAGGGAATCAGCACTCCTGCAAGTTTGGCGATGTCAGCCTGGCTTACCTCATTCCGCCACAGCTTGCGATCGAGCGACTGTTCGACTGGTAGACGCCGCATTTCAACTAACCACTCGACTACCGGTCCGTCGCCATTGAACGTCCAGTCTTCACCCATTCGAGTGACCGGCACAACTGCCCGGTAAGTTTCTGGCGCCAGTCGTTGATTGAGCCGAACTTCGTCTTCACAGGCTTGTTTGCGACGGGCCAACGTACTGAAATCGAGAAAATCAAAGCGAACCGGCTTCTTGCACTTGTAGACCAATTCTCCCGCTACAAAGACCCACGAAATGTGGGTTTCCAGAACACGAACTTCGGCGGGTCGATGCGGATAAAAAGTTGGGTTGCAGAGTGCAGAAAGCAGCGATTCGAATGGGCCAGCCATCAAGTCACTTTCGTTTCTAATCCCAGCGGGAAGTCACGCCCTCCGCAATCCCGCGCGGCGATTCCGACTTTAACAGTTTGGCGATGCTTTGGCATCGTTCGGCGAACGCGGCGAGGATGTCGTCCAAGGTGACGATTCCGCAGACCCGTCCCAGTTCGTCTTCGACCGGAAGCCGACGCACCGAGTGTTCGTGCATAAGTTGTAGCGCACGCTCAATTTCCTCGGTATCGCAGATCGTGATCGGCGACGAGGTCATGACATCGGCGATTCGAGTCGATTCAGGGACTTTGCCCTCCGCCATGACTCGTTCTACCAGATCACGGTCGGTGATGATGCCGATTGCGGCATAGGCGTCATTAATCACGACCAATGAGCCGACTGCTCGCTGCCGCATTCGCACAGCAGCTTGGTAGACCGTTTCTTGGGGCTCGGCAAAATCCGGCGAGCGGGTCATGACCGTCTTGAGTAACATGTTGAGTACCTCGATTTCGCAGTACTATATTGTGGCAGAGTGGATGAGGCGTCTGTCGCGACAGACGCCTCGAATTGCCAGCGACCTGCAACTATCCATGGGCGCCTTTGACAGTAATCTTTTTGGGGCGTGCTTCTTCCGTCTTCGGAAGCTTTACCGTCAGCACCCCGTCGGTGTATTCCGCGGCAACTTCGTCGGCGGCAATGTTGCACGGCAGCGTCACTGTGCGAGCGAACCTGCCGGTACGGCGTTCGACGCGGTGCCAGGTCTTTCCCTTTTCCTCTTGCTCTTCTTTCCGTTCGCCACGAACGGTGACCATGTTGCCATTCACATCGATATCGAAATCGGCCGCCTTCATGGCCGGCGCGTCAAGGCGCAACTCGAATGCATTTTCAGTTTCTGCGATGTCGAGTGGCGCATTCATTTCGCCGATCAGCCAGCCGTCACGAGGTTCACCCCAGAAGCGGCCGAACATTTCTTCCATTTCGTCTCGCAAATTCTTCATTCCTTGCGGACGCCGAGTTGCCATTGTGCCCAACATGATAGAACTCCTTTCGAATTGAGGACGTTGAGAACAGCCACCGCTAAGTTCTGTTGCAATCACGATGCCGGACGTTGGAAATCCGGAAACCAATGCGGTTTTGCGGTCGAATCGTTACGGGGCGGCGTAAACCGCTGCACTCGGCAGCCAAGATACTGTTCCGCAGCCGCGCGCCTTCGCGCGGTCGGTGTGTGCGGCAGTGCGCGCACATCGATTCTGAAGTAGTGCAAGGTCGTCTCATACGTTCGGAATTTGCCGATTCCCGGTTTTTTTCGCAGCGGCACATTACGTGCTCCGTTGTAACTCAGTTCAAGACTTGGCTTGAAATCGCATCTGCAATCGGGTGAACAAGTAATGCAAATTCAGGAGTGAGGTCATGAACGCCAATCCAACGAAAGTTCTGTTCCCAGTCGATTTCTCGTCTCAAAGCGAGCAAGCCCTGAAGATGGCTATCTCGCTCACGCGAGATCATCAAGGGGAACTGCTTTTGCTGCACGTCGAAGAATCGCCGCTTGCGTATGGCGGAGGCGAATTTTACTACGGGCTACCGGAGCCGAACCACGAAGAACTACAGAACATGCTGGCAGAGGTCGTCGTTGACGATCCGCAAGTACGCGTTACTCGCTACCTGTTGCTCGGCTCGCCGGCCACCGCCATCGTTGAGTTTGCCAAAAGCCAAGGCGTCGACTACATCGTGATGCCAACGCACGGGCGGACGGGACTTTCTCGTCTGCTGATGGGGAGTGTCGCGGAAGAAGTCGTGCGCAAAGCGCCTTGTCCCGTTTTGACGGTGAGAAGCCGCGCGGCTGCGAAGTCCCCGACGCCTGTTAAAAAGGAGAGCTGCCATGTTTGAACATGAAGATTGCCGCGTCTATATCGACCACGTCCGCTTGTTGTTCCGGCACATCGATCAAATGGTCGAGCAGTTGAAGGGCAAAGTGATCGAAGCAACTGGATCCATCGCGGCTTGCGAGGATGCGAGAAACTTGATCGCTGACATTGAGGACAAATTCGGAACCTATGTCGCCGAGGAGAAAGGTGGCGGTTGCATCGATGAGGCTGTCTGCCGCTGCCCACGTCTTGCGCCGCACGAGCGCGAGATCAATCTGCAGTATCCACAGATCCAGCGTATGATTGCAACGATTCGCCGTATGTTGGCCGGCTGCGACGTACTCGGCACGAGCGGACGAGAGATATACGAAGCAGTTGGTCAACTCGCTGCCGCACTGAGCAAGCTAGAGAGCGACGAACGCCATTTACTGCGGGAAGCATTCGGTTCGGACGAATCGTTTTCGTCGAAGCGATAAAACAGCATACGTCGCAACGAAATTTCCGGCAAGCAACTCACGAAGTTAGCTCTGCCGTCGATGGCGGTCCGTTGTCGTCCAAGCCATACTTTTCCAACAGTCGATAAAGCTTGCGGCGGCTGATGCCCAGAGCACGTGCAGTTCGAGCTTTATTGAAATCCTCTCTTTTGAGCACTTCCATTACCTTTTGGCGCTGGAAAACTCCGAGATCGTCGGGGGCCTCAATCGATGCAGTCTCGGCAGTTGCAGGCGGCATCGGCGCGATCGCGCAGCCGTGAAGCACTTCGCGGGGGAGTTCACTACGATGTATGACCTCATTATCCGCCAGAATCTTTGCCCGCTCGAGCACGTTAATCAATTGACGCACGTTTCCGGGCCAGGAATATCGCAGCAGCGCCTGCATGGCATCATCTTCAATATGCCAGTCGTCACCTAGGAAGTGATCAACTAGGAGTTCAATGTCCCGTTGCCGCTCTCGTAGTGGTGGCAGCTCTAGTGACATTACATTAATTCGATAGTAGAGATCTTCGCGAAATCTCCCCGCTTTGATTTCCTCGGGCAAGCTGCGATTGGTGGCAGCCAGGAGCCGGACATCGACCTTTCGTTCCTGTATGGAGCCGACCCGGCGCAGCGTGCCGTTTTCCAACACACGCAACAACTTTGCTTGCAGACTGCCTGGCATTTCGCCGATCTCGTCGATGAAGAGCGTTCCCCCGTCGGCAGCTTCAAATAGCCCTTGCTTGGCAGCAATGGCGCCGGTGAAGGCGCCTTTTTCGTGGCCGAATAGTTCACTTTCCAAGAGCGTTTCTGGCAGCGCAGCGCAGTTGACGGCGACCAGCGGTCGATCGGCCCGGGCACTCGCCTGGTGCAGGGCCTCGGCTACAAGTTCCTTTCCAGTACCGCTCTCTCCCTGAATGAGTATGGCTCGATTGCTCGGGCCAGCGCGATCGATCAGGCGAAAGATCTCTTTCATCGCGGGCGATTCGCCGATAATTTTCTTGGGCGTCTGACGGCGCGACAGAATTGTCCGGAGCTGCTCATTCTCCTTCCGCAACTCGCGCCGTTCCGCTGCCTTTTTGATCTGGGCTTCGAGCTCTGCCATGGCAAAAGGCTTGAGGAGATAATTAAAAGCTCCGAGCTGCATCGCTTGGACCGCCGATTCGATGGATCCTTGTCCCGTTAGGAGAATTACCTCCGTATCTGGATAAACGCCTTTGAACTTTTCAAGCAGTTCCAGGCCGGACATACCCGGCATCTGCATATCGAAGACAGCCACGTCAAATTGGCGGCGCTGGGCGATTTCCAGAGCTTGCGCCCCATTGGCGGCCGCTTCAGTCGCAAAGCCCGTGCGCGTCAATCTCTGCAACAGGAGCGGGCGGAAATCGTCGTCATCGTCGACGACCAGTATATCGGGTAGTGTTTTCTTCATGTGCAGACCGAATCATTCACTGGCAGGTTGTTCAGCTGCATCGATCTGACGACGCAGTTCTGTATTTTCTTTTCGCAGCGATTGTAATTCTCCGAATCGCTTCATCGCCACGGCGATGGTGGGCTGCAAGTCAGCAGCACTAACAGGCTTGACCAGATAAGCGCTCACATGATCTTGCTCGGCCCGTTCGATCAGCTGCGGGTCATGATAGGCCGACAACAAGATTACCGGTACTGGCCGCTCTCGGTTGATCTGATTCGACGCTTCGATTCCGTCCAGCACCGGCATCTTGATGTCGGTAATGACAAGATCAGGGTTTGCCTCCCGGCAGAATTCAACCAATTCCGCGCCGTTCTCCGCAACCGCAACAACCTGGTGGCCGCAGCGGGGAAGCATGCGAGCAAGAAACTCCCGCATGTCGGGTTCGTCATCAGCTATGGCAATCCGCAAGTTTTGTGTCATGGTGTTGGATCGGGGGACCCTCGCGGCAGCGTCACTTCGATACAAGCGCCGCCGGGAGCCGACGCATTTATTTTTCCCTGATGGGCTTGCACAATCCGCTTGGCTATTGCAAGTCCCAGGCCGGTTCCTTTTGTTTTCGTTGTAAAGAACGGCTCAAATGCCCGCGCGATCTGTTCGGCGGTCAAGCCGGGCCCCTGATCCTGGATTTTGATCAAAATTTCGTTATCGCCATTTGGTGTACAGCACAAATCGATTACTCCCGGATCGGGGGACACTTCCACCGCATTTTCAAAAATGTTCCGAAATACTTGGGAGAGCTTTGTGGGGTCTACCCTACACTGCAGATCGCCTGAAAGTGACTCATGCAAACGGATGTGTTTATCGGGATGTACCTGCTTTACTTGCAGCCACGACTCACGCCACAACTCAGGCAGATCGACCCTTTGAAATTGCACATTGATTGGCGCGGCCCATTGGCGGACCTCTTCGTATAGCTTCCTCAGTTGCTCCTGTGCCTTTTGGGCTCGTCGCAACAGGTCCATGGCTACGGGACGATCTTCGACCTCCAGCGCCAGCATTTCTAAACAGGCAAAGCTGCGCTGGAGTGCATTTCGGCTTTCATGAGCGAGCGCCGTCATCGTCTCGCCGATTGCCGCCAGCCTTTCTGCTTGCAGCACACGCTCTTCCGAACGTTTGCGTTCGCTTACGTCTCGCAGCGAGATCAAGCTTCGGCCCGGGCAAATATTGAACGTAACCTGATACTCCAAATCCAGCATCGAGCCGTCCAAACGTCGGCTCCTCAGTTCGCCGCGGGGTTGATCAGGCCTGAGAACCATGGGCCGGCCATCAATAGCAGTACCGGCGAAGTTCTTCATGTATCTCCCCAGCAGTTCGGCGCGCGAAACCGAGAGGATGGAGCACGCGGCGGGATTGGCGTCGAGAATTTTCTCCTCCAGATCAAAAATAACTAATCCATCGAGAGCATTCTCGAAGAGTGCTGTCAGCTGGCGTTCGGATCGCTGATGGTCGATTTCGCGGCGAATGCTGGCTCGCAGACCGTCGGGGTTCACTGGTTTGATGATATAGTCGGCCGCACCCATTCGAAGAGCGGATACCGCCGTTTGAACGTCTGCGTAGCCGGTCACGACAATCACGCTAGCCTGTGGCGCACGACGTTTGATTTGGGGCAGTAGCTCTTCGGGGGTCCCGTCAGGTAGCTTGCGGTCGAGCAGAATGACCGCGACTCGGTCCCAGCCAGGTAGGGCAAACAGCCCCTTCGCACTCGCCGCTTCGGCGACTTGATAGCCATCTAGTTCGAGGATGTCGCGCAGATTACTGCGAGTATCTTCGTCGTCATCAACCACGAAGAGTTGCAGTTTCGGCGAAGAATCGTTGCTTGTGGCGTTCATGCACCGTCTCGCCCCGCATGGGCACAATCGTCGATAAATTTCAACAGGACCGGCACATCGAAAGGTTTATAAACCACGCCGGCAGCGCCCTCGCTTAATGCCTGCTGTACCCGTGACTCCAGCTCATTGCGATGCCCCGTGATGACAATCGTCCGCGCTAGAGCATTCGTTGCCCGCACTTCTCCCAAAATCTGTGAACCATCACCGTCGGGCAGCTTCATATCGAGCAGGATAATTTGGAAGTGGCAGCTCCCGAGTGATTGCCTGGCCTCGCGTATGTCGTGGGCCAAATGCACCCGATAACCACGCTCGTGCAAAATCTCCCATAGATTTTCACTGAGGTCTTCTTCATCATCAATGACCAGCACCAAGGGGCTCTGCAGGGAAATGTGCACCAGGCTCAACAGCTCGCCAATATTGACTGGCTTTGACAGCACGCGTCGAACGCCGGCAGCAATCGCGGATTTAGCCGTGTCGCTGCTGGCATATGCAGTAACAACAAGCGCAACGGTTCCCGCCGACTTCTGCTTGATGCGGCGGTAGAGTTCCAAGCCATCCATCCCCGGCATGCGTAGATCGAGCAGTGCGACATCGTAGAATGGCTGCCGTTCGATTAATTCGAGGGCAGTAGCGCCATCTTGCGCAGTATCAACCTCGTAACCGAAATCGCTGAAGATATCGGAAAGGTTGGCGCACGTGTCTGCTTCGTCGTCGACGATCAGAATTCGAGCGGATGTCATAGATACTCCTGCTAGGCTGCGGCTGGTAGATGAACTGTAAACGTAGTTCCTACTCCAGGTTCGCTGGCCACCAATAGCTTTCCGTGGTGACGATCAACGATGTCGCGGGAGATCGAAAGCCCCAAGCCAATTCCCTTGGCTTTGGTCGAGAACAGGGGCTCAAAGATTTGCGAAAGCTGCTCACTCGGAATGCCGTGCCCCGAGTCTTGAATTGTCAACAGGATCGTGCCACTCTCTTGTGCGGCGCCAACTCGCAGTTTTCCACCACCTGGCATGGCGTCACGTGCGTTACGAATTAAGTTGCCAAAGACAATGGAAAGCTGAGAACGGTCGCCGAGCAAGGTCAGATTTTCAGTAGGAAACTTCAGTTCGACTTGAATGGTAGCAGGCAACTGTGTCAATTCTAGCGCATCTCGGAGACATGGCTCGATCTCGAACGGCAACAACTGAGGCGCCGGCAACCGCGCAAAATCGTTCAGCGCCGTAATCACGCCATCCGCCAGGTTCACCTGCCGCTCGATCCGCTCTAAATGAGTCTGCTTTTTTTCCGCAGTTGCGTTTTTTGCGTTCAACAGGAAGTAGACCGATGTTTTCACTACATTCAGCGGATTGCGCAATTCGTGGGCGATGCCCCCGGCGACTTTGCCGATTGTCGCGAGCCGTTCGGCCGACACGTGCCGGCGCTGATACTCGGTTTGGTAAGCATCCTCGATAATGGCAAGATCAAGATCGATCAACAAGTTCAAAGAAACCCGGCTGGCATGCAATTCCTCGGGCGCTCCCCGCCATTTCGATTCGAGCGAGTGCAGCAGGCCACGCCGCAGCCGCGACAAAGCAGCATTGGTAAAAACCTGGTCAAGCCCGATCTCGACATGTCGAAAGCCGACTCGCCAACGGTGGGCGACGTAAGTCTGGTCGTAGCAGCCGGAGAACAACTCTTCCAGCCATTTCTGCAAGCTTTCTTTCAGTCGCAAAATCTGCTCCTCACCCCCTGTGATGACCTGCAGGGCAGCTGCATGCCGCTTGATTTCTTCGTAAAAGTCGTCGATCAGGTCCCCGAACTCATGCCCGAGAACTTGCCCCGCGTCCCTCACACGCCCGGCATCGAGTGCCGTCCAACCGACATATCGCTGCAGTTCTTGATATCGCTCGAATGCGGCCGACATGTTTGCACTGACTCCTCAGGATCTTGCTCGAAGGTTCTTTCACTTCGCAATTAGTATGCCCCTGCTGCCGCCGAATTACGAAGCCACGTTAACCCGGAATTTCGCTATCGTAGTCGAGCACAGCTCGGAGAGTTGCGCCCAATTAGCACAGGCAAGCGCGCGGAATTGCACACTTGTTTCAAACGCAAGCTCGGCAAGTTGCATTGTGGAAATGGGCAACTGGTGCTCTTGAGGATTTAAATACTGGCTATTCCGAGCGACCAGGCGTAACATTACCGGCTGCGTTACGCTTAACAGGGCAAATGAATCGAATTCCCGCTCGAGGGGCCTTACGTATGTTTCGCAAATTAACGCTCGCGACTGTCATCACAATTGCCGTAAGTGCCGCGGGAATGGTAGGTTCGGCCAATGCCCATATTGGCGGGCGCGGTAGCGGAATCCGAATTGGCGGCGGCTTGATCCCTCGCACGCGGCAACAGGGCAACGCGAATGGAAATCGTAACGCCGGCAATCCGGGCGTCGCGCACCGCGCGAACCCTGCTCCAATACCCGCTCCCAAGGTGAACGCGGGGCCGCCGGTAGTCCAAATTGGCGGCGCCAAAAGCAGCAAATCGTTACCGGCAAATTCGACTGCCAAGCCGACAACGCCGAATTCCGGTACGGTCCTCAGCAACCACGCCATCACGAACCCTGCGCCGAAGAACGCGAGCGGTCAGCAGGCTCCCAAGGCACAGCCGCAAACGCCAGTCCCCAATCCACCCCAGGCACCTTCGGCCGATTTGGTGGCCGAGTCACAGCCGAAGAAGCCTGCCAATAGCAATGCCAATTATCCGAGTCATATGGTCTTTAACTTGACCGGCAACGCAAATGCCGCCGAAGCTCCTGTCGAGCAGCCG
The DNA here is from genome assembly GCA_964394305.1 of uncultured Pirellulaceae bacterium. GTDB lineage: Bacteria > Planctomycetota > Planctomycetia > Pirellulales > Pirellulaceae > Anatilimnocola. The sequence continues at coordinate 20,149 of CAYMWL010000077.1, read as the reverse complement.
ACCGGGTTGTCGCTCGAAACCAAGCAGGCTCTCGAAGAAGTGCTGGAAAACGACGCTCCTGCCGAAATCGCAACGACCGATGTGGTCAGCAAGGAAGTCGTAAGCAAAGAAATTCCCCTGCCGCAGATTCCGGTGGGGGCAACCGTGACTTTGAATGGCAAGGATCTATCGGATAAGGAAGGCCAAGTGGTTTTACAAATCGGCGAAATCGCGCTGCCGGCCACGGTCACCGCCTGGCAGAACAACTCGGTCACCTGCACTTTGCCAGTGCTCGGTTTGACTAAGGCCAGCAAGGCGACGCTGCACGTGCTGAACGCCGATGGCAAGACGGCTAGCATGTTCAACTGCGAACTGATCACCATGCTGCCGAGTGCGGCAGATGCCAAGGCCAGCGGAATCGATTCCGGCAAGTTCGGGCGGTAATCTCAACCTCGCCAGCAATTCGCGAGCTCGGCGAATGAATAAACAAAAAAACATACTGCGGGTTGCCACTTGCCAATTCGCGGTTGAGCCAGCGATTGCTCACAATCTGCGGTGGGTTCTGAAGCAGATCGCGCAAGCAGCGAAAAGCCAGGCTGACGTCGTTCACTTTTCGGAGACGGCGCTCTCGGGATATGCAGGAGTAGATATCCCCAACATCAAGTCGCTCAACAGCGCAGAACTCCGCTCGGCGACTCGGGACGTCATGGCTGCGGCCAAGGAGCATCAGCTGTGGGTGGTACTCGGCTCGACGCATCTACTCGATGAGCGGACCAAACCGCACAATTGTCTGTACATCATCAATCCGCAGGGCGAAATTGCGGATCGCTACGACAAACGCTTCTGTACAGGAAAAGATGGGAAAGGCGCGACGCTCGATCTATGCCATTATACGCCTGGTAATCGGCCAGTGACGTTTCAGATCAAAGGCATCACTTGTGGCGTAGGCATTTGCTACGATTATCGATTTCCAGAGTTATATCGAGAGTTAAAACAATTGGGAACACAGGTGCTGTTTCAATCGTTTCACAACGCCCGGCAAAGCGTGGTGCGCGACCAAAAGTACAACATCTGGAAGATTATCGTTCCCGCAACGATGCAGTGCCGAGCTGCGGAAAATCATTTTTGGGTATCGGCCAACAACAGCAGCACACGGCCGTCGATGTGGGGCAGCTTTTGTGTGCAACCTGACGGCGCAATTGTCGGGCGGTTACCGGTGCACAGACCAGGAGTGCTGATCACCGACATGTCCGTCTCCAACGACTTCTTTGATGCAGCGGCACTTTGGCGCGAGACGGCGATGAAGAAAACTCTGCACAGCGGTACGCTCGTTGATCATCCGCGGACACGGGATGTGAAAACGCTGTAGAAAGTTATTGCGCCGCGAATGTCCAAACGCGCATGCCGGATCGTCTTTCGCAAAGATCCATGCGAAATGATAGAGTAGCGGGGCCGATGCCAGCGATTCGACACATTCCTCGATCTGGGTTGTCACATGAAACGATCTTGCTCTGTTCAGGCTCTGAGTACTCTCGGACTTGGGATTGTTTGCGCCATGTGCCTCAGCGCGGCAGAGCCATTGCGTCCGACGCAACAAGTAGCCGTCGCTGATGTCGAGGCCCGTCAGCAGGAATTGAACGAGGTCAACAAAGCCATTTGGGAGTTTGCCGAAGTGGGGCTCGAAGAGACACGTTCTTCGGCACTCCTCGTCGAGAAAGTGAAGGCGGCAGGTTTTAAGGTTCGGGTGGGCGTGGCCAATATGCCAACCGCTTTCGTTGCTGAATTTGGGTCAGGGACGCCGGTCATCGGCATTCTCGCGGAGTACGACGCATTGCCGGGACTCTCGCAAAAAGTTTTGCCGCAGCGCGAGCCTGTCACGGCCGACGCTCCAGGCCATGGCTGCGGCCACAGTGGCTTGGGAACAGGAGCATTAGGCGCCGCGTTGGCTGTGAAAGCTGCGATGGAGAAACATTCGCTCAAGGGGACCGTGCGACTCTATGGCACGCCCGCCGAAGAGACGCTTATCGGCAAAGTGTATATGACGCTCGCCGGCGAGTTCGAGCAGCTTGATGCTTGTCTCCATTGGCATCCGAGCACGCGGAACGATGTATGGAATGGCGAATCAAAGGCCGCGGTCTCTGCAAGGTTCACATTCAACGGCGTTACCGCGCACGCATCGGGAAGTCCCGACAAAGGCCGCAGCGCACTCGACGCCGTCGAGTTGATGAATGTCGGCGCTAACTACATGCGAGAACATCTCAAGGAAGACGCCCGCGTGCACTACGTCATTACGAACGGAGGCGGCGCTCCAAATGTCATCCCGGCCAAGGCCACCGTTTGGTACTACGTGCGAGCCAACCAACATGCCGACGTGGAACGCAATTTCGCCTGGCTCAAGGATATTGCCGATGGTGCGGCAAAAATGACGCGCACCACAGTGAGCGTGCAGATCGATACTGACTGCCACGAGATCATTCCCAACGATCCGCTCGCTGCCGTGCTGTTGAAGAACCTCGAACGCGTCGGCCCGCCAAAGTTCACGCCTGACGAACACACATTTGCCCGCCGCTTGCAGGAGTCGATCACTCGCGAGTTCGGCACTGTTTTTAAACAAGCGCTCGATGAAGAGGTTCATCGCGCGCCAAAGGTAAGCACGGGCAGCGGCTCGACGGACGTCGGCGATATCAGTTGGCACGTGCCAACCATCGGACTGCGAACAGCGTGCTTCGCGACCGATGCGCCCGGTCACAGCTGGCAGAATGTTGCCGCGATCGGTTCCACCATCGGTGAAAAAGGTACCGCGTGTGCTGCCAAAGTACTTGCCTGCACCGCACTCGATCTGCTGGAAGAGCCGAAGGTGCTTGCCGCAGCCCAAGCCGATTTCGCCAAACGAATGGAGAACCGCAAGTACATCACGCTGATCCCTGTCGGTCAGCAGGCGCCGAAATCGATACGCTAGTTCGCCCCAAATGACATCCAATCCCCGCAGGCTTCACGTAATCGCCCAAGCGAAGCGGAATGGCGGCTTAGTGCGAGCGCGCCACGACAAACTCGGCAATCATCAGCAGCACATCTTTCGAAGGCGAAGGAGGCAGGCAATCGAGCCGCCCCCGCGACTGCGTGGCGAACTCCTGAGCGCGCTGACGCGCATACTCCAGGCCGCCGTAACGCTGCAAATAGGGAGCGAGCGTCGCAGGAGTGGCTCGCTCGCTTCCGAGTAGCTCCAGCAAATGAGAACGATCAGCAGCGGTTGCTTCCCGCAACGTGTGAATTAGCGGGAGCGTTGGCTTTTGCTTTTCCAGATCCGTGCCAAGTGATTTGCCAGTGGCGTCTTCTTCGCCAGAAAGATCAAGCAGGTCGTCGGCGATCTGGAAGGCAATGCCCAATTCGCGGCCGTATCGATCAAGCTCCTCAACAGTGGCGGCCGATTGACCGGCAAACAATGCGCCGAGGCGGCAACTGCAAGCCGTCAATTCGGCAGTCTTGGCTTCGATAACTTGTAAGTACTCTTCTTCGCTCAGATCGAATTGCCCGCGCGTTCCCTTTTGCCGCAATTCGCCTTCGCACACAATATTCGTGGCATGGCCGATGAGACGGCAACCGAGCACGCTATCGATAGTGCTGGCCAGGTGAAAGGCGTGCGTAAACAAATAGTCGCCGAGCAGCACGCTGGCTTCGTTGTCCCAGCGGGCATTGACGGTTGCCAGGTGCCGCCGCATTTGAGCATTATCGAGTACATCATCGTGCACGAGTGTAGCGGTGTGCACCATTTCGACCACGGCGGCCAGGATGTGGTGTTCGTGCGTCACCTTCCCCGCAGCCTTCGCCGTAAGCAACAGCAGCGCGGGTCGCAGCCGCTTGCCGCCGAGCAGGCAGCCGTAGCGGACGAGCTCGTCGACATAGGGATGAGGGTGATGCATCTCGCGGCGGAAAATGGCCTCGACTTCTGCCAGTTCGGCCGCGATGGGGGCATACATCGTCTGCAACGCCGGCGAGAGGTTCACCGGTTCGGCGGTCAACGTTGACATGGGAACTGCATCCTGCCGCGTCATGAGGGATTGCCCAGCGAAGTTGCCAGGTTGTTGCCGGGGGGGCCCGAAGCTTCTTGGCTTGTAACCGCAGCGGCGCCGGTGGCATCACGGACAAAATGCCCGCTGCGACCGCCGGATTTCTCTTCCAGCTGCACTCGTTCGATCATCAGGCTTCGGTCGATGGCCTTGCACATGTCATAAACTGTTAGTGCTGCAGCAGATACGGCCACCAATGCTTCCATTTCGACGCCTGTTTTGCCGGTGATCTTTGCCGTCGCCGAAATTGCCAAACTGTGGTCGTCCGGATAGCTGAATGCCAACGTCACGCCTTCCAACGGCAACGTGTGGCAGAGCGGAATCCAATCGGCGGTCCGTTTGGCGGCCATGATTCCCGCCAGCCGGGCCACTTCGAGCACATTTCCTTTGCTGAGCGTCCCCTGCTTGATCCGCTCCAGCGTAGCCGGCTGCATGCGAATCAGGCCGCTGGCCGTCGCCGTCCGGGCTGTCACATCCTTGGCCGAAACATCCACCATGCGACTGGCGCCGGAGTCGTCAAAATGGGTCAGATCGTTAGGCACGGGAGTCGGAGCCAAGGGTCGGAAATTGACTTCATCAAGAATAGCCGCGCACACCGAATCTGAACAGGCACTGCTACTTGGTTAACCGGAAGTCAGTGGTCATTGCCTGTCCCTGACTCCCGATCTCCGACTCCCACCGCCTTAGGTCGGGTTAATTCGTTGATCAAAGCCCTGATTCAGCCCGTTGTAGTCTGGCGGAGCGATGCCCGGTCCGTTGTCGAGGACATCGGCAACTTCCCAGCAGAAGTCGTCGTCACCCAGACCGCCGAACAGGTCGTCATTGGCGCCGTCGTGGCTGATCGGCGCGATCGAGGTTGGATCGCTGGCGGTCGCCCATTGGGCCAGCAATCCGATCAGGGCCGCGTCATTGTCGGCCGGATTGGTGTATGTCGCCGGGCTGTAGTTGCTCGCGGTGGCCAGTGAGGTCCTCGAACTGGTTTCGTTGAGCACGCTGCCGTTGACGAGCAAGTCGTTGCCGTTGCCAGCGTCGAGCAGGTCGGCGCCAGTACCACCAATCAGCACGTCGTTCCCCTCGTTGCCGTAGATCTTGTCGTCGCCCGCATTGCCGATCAGCAAGTCGTTGCCGTTCGCGCCAACGATTGTGTCATTTCCCGCGCCGCCATACACCCGATCGTCGCCGATGGAGCCATCGAGGAAGTCTTCGCCCAGACCGCCATTGACGTAGTCGTTGCCGCCGCCAGCCGAAACCAGATCATTCCCCGCACCGCCGTAGAAGACGTCAGCCCCCTCAAGGCCGCTGAGAGTGTCGTTTCCGCCGACCGTGCCATCCTGCGGTTGCGGATCGCCGGGCAGCGTTGGCGAGTTATCGCCCCAAATCACATTGTCGCCGCGGCCACCGTTGATTCGGTCGTTGCCAATGCCGCCGACCAGCCAATCATTGGCAATCGCCCCGCTGATGTTGTCGTCGCCGTCCTCGCCGTAGAACTCAGCTGGGATCGCGAGGTTCGCCTGTGTGATCGTATCGTTATGACCACCGCTATAAATGATCGTTTTGTTGCTGGCGCTGAAGTTTGCTATCGTCGAATTGATGCGCAGCCGAACCTGATAAGGATTCAGCGTGGTGGGATTCAAGCTAAACTGCACCAGATCTTGATTCGGCGTGGTGCGCGCGAACAGATCGCCCATCTGCACGTTCGTCAGCTTGCCTTGATCGACGAGGTTCATATCTTCGATCTGGGTCCAGTTCAACGGGGCAATACCCGTGGCCACGACGGTGCCGGGTGAGAACGTCGAAACAATCACCGGGTTGGTATTCGGCAACGCGCTGACATCAAGATTGAGTTTGTCGCCGTTGACGATATCACCGAGTGGCGGTTGCGGACCGGTCGGTTGACCGCCATCGATGGCGATGCCAGTGGTCGCACTGGGGCGAATCATCCGCACCGAGTCCGAAACGGCCATACCGACTTGCATGTTGCCCGTGCCGGTGAGGCCCGGCGGTGTCGCGCCAAAGATATCGTTGCCGTCGACCGCATTCGGATTGCCGCTGGCGTCGCCGAACAAGTTGATCTGGCTCACGCCGCTGGGCGTGCCGGTCGGTGTGAAGCCCGCGCCGCTGCCGCCATATTGATCCGTGGTGAAGAGATAGAATTGATCGGCTCCCACCCAACCGCTGAGCGATACCGTGCTCAGATCATGCGCGGGCGACGTGTTGCGGAACTGACCATCGATGATGTCGTTGCCGAGCGTGCCGGTGTAGTTCAGCGTGTCGATATTCCGCAGCACCACCTCGTTGCCAACCAGCCCGTTGATTCCTTCCACCGCATAATCGGCTCCCGTCGCCGGTGAAACCAGCACGTTGTCGGCGGTCGGATCGCTATTGTCGATGATCGTCAGCGTATCGGTGTTCAACGCCACGTTGCCGTCGGCGCCATCGACAATCACCAGACCCGCGATGTTGTTCACGGTGCCAGCGGTGGTCGTGCCGTCGTACAGTTGAAAGGTATCGTTCCCCGCGTTGCCGTTCAGGTTGATCAGGCCCGTGTTGCCACTGGTGTTGCGAACACGGATCGTGTCGTTGTCGGCTTCGCCGCTAAGTGTGATTGGCCAATTGTTTGTCTGCCCCGAACCGAAGCTGACGAGATCGACGGTGTCGTTGCCATCCAGCGGATTCACTACGAGCGTGGTGTAGTTGTTGCCAGTGAAATCGAACGACGTCCAACCCACGCCGCCGCCTACTCGAGTCTCGCCGGTATTGTCGGCAATGCTGATGGTATTGATCCCCGTAGTGCCGTACACCGTCAAACCGCCTGGTGTGGCGCCGCCGCCGGTCCGATTCACTTCACCGACGTTAAGAACATAAGCATTGAGCCCGGTTGTGCTGTTGGTCGACTGAATCTCCGCTTCGAGCGTTCCCGCCGTCGTGCCGTTGCCAAATGCAAACTGCTGCTGTGTGCTGGCCGCGTTGAGGTTCAGATTCAGAATATTCGTGCCACCAGCGGCATCGAAGAAGAACTCCGGAGCCGGCGTGGCATCGGTATCGCTGGTTGATTGGTGATTGCCGACGCCAGTGATTGCCGGCACACTGCCGCCGAAGCTTGGCAGGCCGTTGATGTCGTCAACCGTGACGGTATCGTTCCCGGCGCCGCCGAGCACACGCACTGACAAAATCGGGCTCAGCGTGGTTTGATATAAGATCGTGCCGACCGTGCTGCCGTCGCGGAATTGCAACTTCTCATTCGGCGTCGCCGTCGTATCGATCATGATCACTAGGTTATTGGAGACCGGGACAATGCTGTTGTCGTAGGTAAGGTGATACGGTCCAGTGATCTGCACATCTTCGATGCTCTTGAAGTGCACGTTGCGATGACTCGGATCAAAGGTCCAAACACCGGAACCGGGCCCGCTGTAGGCCTTGCCGTTGAACACGGTCGGGCCGCCTGGAACCGTCAAATTCGGGTTCACCGTGCCCGTCACATTCATCTGCAGCACATCGCCTGTCGTGCCGCCAACCGGCAAATCGCCGTCGACAAAGAACGCAGTCGTTGTTTGCGGATTGAAGATGAACGTGTCGTAGTCGTTGCCGCTGTTCAGATAAGCGCCGCCCGCTGCGGAGTTCGGCGTGGTGATCACGCTCGCCACCGCAATCGTCAGCGTGGCACCATCACCTGCCGTCGCCGTCGCGCCGGCCGATTCGGCATCGCCGAAGTCGACGTTGATTGTGGTGAGCCCGCCGCTGGTGATGTTGCCGTTGATCGTCGCATCGTCACCCGCGTTTAGCGTCACATTGGCTGCAGTCGAGATCGTCGTGCTCGCATTCAGCACGAAGTTCTGACCGGCAGCCGCCGCGTCGATCGCCGTCAGTGTTACATGCGTGGTTGCGCCGGTCGCCGAGACGTTCTCGGTCACCGTCATCGCGGCCGTGGTCGTCACCACAATTTCGCCGCCGGTCGCACTCAACCCGACGACCGGAACCAGAATGCCGCCGATGGTTAGCGCGCCCGTGTTGGCCACGAACAGACCGCCCGTGCCGCCACTTCCTTCGAGGTTCGTCGCCACGATTTCTACCGGATCAGCACTCGTCGCCACACCGGTGCCCGCGATTAACACAATGTCATCCGCGGTGATGTCCGGATTCGTGGCATCGACATCGGTGATGGCCGCCGCTGCCGTAAGGAAGGCATCGCCAATCGAGCCCGCGACGATTGTTCCCACCGCAATGTTGCCGCTCGTGGTCGTCAGCGTGATGTCGTTCGCATCCGCGTCGAGCAGTGAAGCGACATCCGTCGCCGTCATCGTCCCGCCTGCGTTGATCGTGATCGGACCGTTGAACGAATCGATGTCGCTGAGCGTCACCGCATTGATTTCATTCAAGTTGATCAGGCCCGCCGCGGTCACGCTCACGTCGAGGAAGTTCGCCGAAGTATCGAGCGAGCCATTGCCGACCGCTTCACCCACGCCGCTCGTTGCGGTCATGATGACCAGGTCGCCAATCACATCAGCGACCGCATCGCTCACATCGTCGGTGATAGAACCACCCGTCGCCGTCAGCGTTACATCTCCGGCAGTCGTCCCGGCCGAAATCACACCGGTGATGATGTTGCCCGCATTCGCGGTGACAATCACATCGTTGGCATCGACGTCGCTCGTCGACGTGATGCTCTCGGCGAAGATGTCGCCAGTCGTCGCGAGAATCGTAATGTCGCCATTCGCAGTCGTTGCCGACAACACTCGCAGGCCGCCGGTCACATCGAGCAGATCGATGGCACCCGCGCCGGTGACGGTCGCCGTCAAGCCGCGACTGACCGTCGTGATCGTGTTGATTTCGATCGTGGCCGCATTGCCGATGCCCGTCGCTGCGGTCGCGGTGATGGCGCTTGCGACTAAATCGGCGAGAGCGTCGCTCGGCGTCACTTCGTCGATCGCGCCAGCTGCATTCAAGACGATGGTGTCGCCCACCGCGCTGACGAGGTCGACCAGAATGTTGCCCACCGTCGTTATGAGGGTGACCACGTTCGTCGAATCGGTCAGCGACTGCACGTCGGTCGCCGTGATCGTGCCGCCAGCGGTGATCGTGATCGAACCGTCGACCGTGTCGATATCGGCCAAGGTGACCGCGTTCGTTTCGGTAATAAAGATGCTGCCGCCGGCGACCGTCACGCTGACATCCAGCAAATTCGCCGTCGTGTCGAGCGTCCCCGAGCCGCCGGATTGACCAACGCCAGCCGGCGCTGTCAGCGTGTTCACATCGCCGATCACATCGGCCACGGCGTCCCCCACATCATCGATAATCGCACCGCTCGTCGCCGTCAGCGTCACATCGCCATTCGCGGTTCCGGCATTCACCACACCGATCGTGATGGTGCCAGCAGCCGAAATGACAATGTCGTTGGCGTCGAGGTCGGTCGATTGCACCACCGACGTCAGCGTAATCGCATCCGTTTCGACGATCTCGATCGTCCCCGACGTCGCATTGGTCGCGCTCAGCGAACCGAGCGTTGTTTCAAGCGCATTGCCGCTCCCGATGCCCGTGGTCGCGGACAACGTGGCCGAAGCAGCTGTGATGTTGACGGCTGCCGCATTGGCATCGGTGATCGCGCCCGCCGTTGCCGTCAGCGTCACCGACGTGCTCGCCGAAACCGTGGTCACATTCAAGTTACCTGTCGCCGAAGTTACCGTTGAGGAGCCATTGGTAGCAGCCACGTTCAGCACATTCGCGCCGTTGGTTTCATCGATGTTAATGCTGCCAGCGCCGCTGTTCGTGGCGGTGATGTTCAGCACCGTCGTATCGATGTTGATGCCCGTGCTCGCCGTCGCGATGAAGTCTTGCGCGACAACATCCACGCCCGTGCCGCTCGTTGTTATCGCGCCGGTCCCCGCATTCAACGTCACCACGTTCGTGGCGCCCGCTGTCAGCGTGGCATTGACCGCAATGTTCTGCGAATTGATCGTGATGTTGCCGGCGACGGTTAAGGCGCCGGTCACCGTCACTGTATCGGCCAGTGTGTTGGTTTGGATCGAGAGGTTGGTGATGCCATGCGCGCCCGTTCCGGAATTGATCGTGACCGCATCGATCCCATTTCCGCCGCCTGGCAAAGTGTCGATGCTCGCATTTGTCACGTTCCGAAGTCCGACGATCGCATTCGCGCCGTTGATTCGCAGATCCGCCGCCGCAGCAATCGAGTAGCCAGCCGGCACCGCGATGCCGTTCGTGGCGGTGGTGTCATCGAGCAGCGTGAGCGTATCGGCGACCGTCGCCGTCTGCACGTTCACCGTCGCCAGATTCACAAAGTCGACATTCGTCGTCTGCGTGAAGTTGATATCGCCGAACCCAGCCAGTGTCACCAAACCGGCATTCGCAGTCGTGCTCGGCACGTAAGTCGCGACATCGCTGGCCACGCCGGTGTTCTTCTGCACTCGCAGCAGTTCGCCATTGAACGTGGTATTGCCAGTCGAAATCGGATCCCCATTGCTGGTATCTACCAACATCAGATCGGTATTGGCCAGGCCATTAAAAGTGAAAGGCAGCGCGCTCGTCACCTGCACAAACGGCGCGGCATTCAAACTGAATTCAACCAGCGCCGGATTCAGCGACACCTGCCGCAGCACCAGCGTATCGTTGTTCGGCGTCCCATTCACCGTCGGCTGGCTGTAGAGCACCACATCGTTGCCATCGTTGCCGCTATACGAGACATACAGCGTGCCGCCGGCATAAGTCACCGGCGCACCTTCCGGCAAACCATTGAACGTACCACTCACAACATCCGCGCCATCATTCGTGATGATGATGAACTGCTGAGCCACGCCCGAGTTCACCGTGAAGCTGCTGATCTGCTGCAAGTTCAACGTCGCATTCGCCAGCGTCACCACTCCGGTCACGTTCACCTGATCATGCTGCGTAACCGCCGTCGTCCCACCAATCTCCACATCGAAGAACGTGCCGGCGATCAACGACAGCGCTCCAGTCGCCAGCGATTCTGCCCCAGCAACGCCCGGCGCCAGCCGTGAAGTGTTAAGCAGATTCACAGGACCAGCGACGGTACCAGTCCCACCCAACACAGCCGAATTGTTCACATTCACGTTGCCCGTGCCCGTGATTGCGCCATTGACGAATAGCGTGCCCGCGTTGACGTTCGTCACACCGCTGTAAATATTCCCAGCATTGGTCAGTGTGAACGAGCCCGTGCCGATCTTCGTCAGCGCCAGGAAGGCGTTGTTCTGCCCAGCTTGACCAAGCGTTCCATCAAACGTGCTGGTCGTGTCATTAGCGCCGACGACCAGCGTCTGCGTGGTGCTGTTCCCGAGTGGCACCCACACCGCGCCGCTGGAGCTTCCGGTTAGCCCGGAGATTGTTTCCGTGCCACCACCCACCGTATCCAAACGCAGGTTTCCGTTGTTAATAATGCTCGCCGTATTGGGAATTACTTCGCTCGCGCTCAAACGCAGAAACGTTGAAGCGTTGATGGTCACGTTGCCGGCGAAATTGTTGGCGGAGTTGTTAAGTTGCAACCCTGGCGTGCCGCCGCCATTGGCCACGATGAAGCCCCCCGTGCCGCTGAACTGCCCGCTCATCAGGCGGTAATTGCCGTTGGGTGCGATCGTGTTGGTCGTGCTGTTCAGCGTGACGTTGTTCGCCAAGTCGACCGAAGTATTCAACGTGCCCCCATTCATCGTCAGTGTGTTGGTGCCGAGCGCACTGCTGTTCGATGTCACCAGCGTTCCTTGCGTAATGGTGGTGCCGCCGGAATAGGTGTTCGCGTTGCTCAAAGTCAGTGTGCCAGCGCCAGTCTTTACAAGAGCCAGTCCATTCGCACCTGTAAAGCCGATGGTGCCGCTGAATGTACCGCCGTTATTGTCCTGGCCGACTGTCAATGTCGCCACCGCGCCAGTGTTGCGGATGTTGCCTGCGCCGCTCAACCCGTCGAAGCCTTCGCTCATTCCATTCAAGTCGAAGATACCGCCCGCGTTGATGACCACATCGGTCTGAAAGTAAATCTGATCGCCGCCACTGCCAGCCAACTGCACCGTTGCGCCGCTGTTGATCGTCAAGCCCGTGCCTCCCGAGCCAATGGCATGTACTGCCGCCGCACTAGTTTTGGCCAGGATCAACGTTCCGCCGCTCGCCGTAGCAATGAGGCCCGCGTTGTCGGTCGTGCCACTCAGGGTGAGCGTATTGCCGGCGACCTTGGTCAACGATCCCGCAACACTGCCACTCAGCGTGATACTTCCAGTGCCGCCGACGCTGTACGTATTGCCGGGAATATTGCCGGACAAACTGGCCGCGGCGGCATTGCTGTTGATGAGCGCACCGTTGGAACTGATGCCAGTGCCATCAAGCGTCATCTGCTCCGCACCAATCGCTTGACCATTGAGATCGAGCACTGCACCACTGGCAACAGTGGTCGCTCCCGTGGTGCTGCCCAGCGCAGTCGCGCTGCCTAACTGCAGTGTGCCAGCGTTGACCGATGTGATACCTGTGTAGGTATTGTTGCCGCTGAGAACCTGCATCCCCGAGCCGATCTTCGTGATCGTCATCGTTCCCGAGCCATTCGTGATCGCGCCGCTGAACGTGCCGGACCCGCCCGTAGCACCGACAGTCAGTGTGTTGGCTCCCACGATATTGGTCACGGTGCCGGCGCCATTCAAGCCATCGATAGCCTCGCTGTTATTATTCAGTCGGAAAGTGCCGCTCACGATGACTGAAGTTGTGTCCGGTAATGCACCAGCAGCATCATTCTGATAAATGCTCCCGGAGTTGATTGTCATGTTGCCGACAAAGCTGTTGCCGCCATTCCCAAAGGTGACACGAGTGCCAGCGATGGTGATCAGACCCACGTTGCCAGAAATCACACCGCTGAAAGTGGTGCGATCGCCGGTCGCATCGGTCATCGTCACCGCGCGCTGCAGCGAAACCGTGCCGTTGTGGGCCGTGAAGCTGCCACCGGAGTATGTTCCCAACGTGACAGTTCCCGTTCCTTGATTGTTCACCACGAGCGGGTTGGCCGGAGTTGTCGAGCCTGCAAAGAGCCAGGCGACGTTGTTCGCTCCGGTATTGGCATCACCCAATGAAACAGTGCCTGACGTGCTCGACGCGGTGGCCGAGCGAATCGTCCCTTGGCTGATGAACGTCGCTGCATAGGCGTTTGTGCCGCTGAGCGTCACGGTGCCAGTGCCCGTTTTTGTGAGTGAGCCCGTGCCGGAGATCGCTCCTGCAATCGTCGTGCTCGTGGCGTCGCCCAACGTCAGCGTCGATGTCCCTTCGATCACGACATTCTGCCCAACTGCTGTGGCCAGCGAATTGATAATCACTGCTTGAGCCGCATTCGGTCCCGTGATTTCAATCGTCTTCGTACCGCTTGAGACTACGGCTTCGGCATACGTACCGCCGTTCACGATCACCGTGCCACTCGACGTCACTGCATTCAGCGCCTCCGTGATGTTATTGAACGCATTCACGCCATAGATGGCTGGCTGTGCCAGATTAGTACCAAAATCGGCATCAGCGATATTCGTGCCTGTCGTCAGCAGATCCCAATCGTTGTCTTCGACATAGACAACGGTCGGCGTGCTGGCGTCGACTAGCACTACGTTGTTGCCATCGCCGCCGTTGTAGAACAGGCGGAACAAGCGCGAGCCGATTGTGACTGTCGCCCCGTTGAGTGGGCCAGTCGCTGCTGTCGTTAGGTCAGCGGCGGTGTCGTTGTTGATCAGCGTCAACATCGACAAGGGTGCCGGCGCCGAGGTGTCGACCGCGTTGGCAAAGGTGAGCGTCGAACCCGTGAGATTGACGCTTCCGGTCACGACAATTTGATCGTAATCCGTTCCAGCCGTGGTCCATGGGCTGTTCACTTCGAACACCACGGTTCCGCTCGGCGTAAAGCTGCCGACAATTGTCAAGGTGCCAGGACTGTTCCCTGCGTTAAACGTCCCCATTCCCGACACATTGCCCGTGATCGTTCCGTTGCCACCGATTGTGCCCAACGCATTTACGGTGACTTGACTTGTCAGCGTGCCATTAACATTCAGCCGGCCGGCATTGACGTTTGTGCTCGTAGCCGAATTCGCACTGGTCAAATTCAGCGTACCGCTACCGTTTTGATTGATCACGCCACCGCCGGTGATGCCGTTGCCGATATTAATCGTGTCCGTCCGGTTGAACGTCAGCGTGGCGTTGTTCGTCACTGCGCCGGTGCCGAGATTGCCGCTCGTTCCCGCATTGCCGATCTGCAGTGTACCGCCGCTGATCGTCGTCACGCCCGAATAGGTGTTTGCGCCCGTGAGTATCTGGGTACCGCTGCCGTTTTTCACGAGTCGCACAACCGCGGCGTCCGGCAAATCATCGGCTTGCGTGTCGTTGCCGCGAATGATGCCGCTGAAAGTACCGCTGCCGTTATTAACGCCTAAAATCAAATCGTCGCTGTTCCCACCCGCGCTGTGCGAGTTCCAGATTTCGCCGGAGCCAGTGAGCGCGTCGACAGTGATGTTATTGGCCCGCAGGTCGAGAACTGCGCCTGCGGCGACATCCAAGTCAGCCGTGTTCGCAGTCCAGTTGCCCATGCTGCCGCCGTCGTTGTGCAGTCGGCCCGCCTGCACGTTAATCTGCCCTGACATGCTCATCGCGCCAGTGATTCCGAAGACGCCGGAACCCGTCTTGTTAAAGGTTCCGCTGCCGCTAATCGTTTGGCCGTAATTCCACCGTGTGGCAAAGGGGATTGTCGAGTCGACTTCCAAAGTCCCCGGCGAGTTGATCGTAATCGAGCTGTTGAACGGATTACCAAGATTCACCAGTTCGAGCGATCCATTGTTGATGACCGTCGCGCCGGTGTAGCTCACGAGGCCAGCGCCACTCAAAGTTTGGGTGCCAGTGCCGCTCTTGGTGAGCGCGCCGGCCCCATTCATCGTGCCGCTGAAGTTCGCTGCGGTTTCGTTGTTCGCGCCGATCGTAAGTGCGAAGCCGGCTCCCAACGAAACAGTTCCTGCCCCGCTCAACCCATCGATCGAATCATTCGAGGCTACGTTGTAGACCGCGCCACCGGAAACGCTCACGTCCGAAACATCGGCCAGCGAACCGCTGACCGTCACCGTGCCCGCAGTGATGGCGGTCGCTCCGGTGTAGGTATTCGCGCCGCTGAGAGTCAGCAGCGCACCGCCATTCCTGGTCAGGTTCCGTGCACCTCCCGATTCGGAGATCACGTTGCTGAGGTTCATCGAACCTGAGTTCACGAAAATCAGGCTGTCGCCAGACATCGTGATCGGACCGGCATAAATGTTGGTTCCCGACCACGTGGCCAGTGCGCCGCGATTGCCGGCAACACCGTTGCCTGTGATCGTCAATGCTTCACCGGCAGGAATCGTGACACTCGCCCCTGATTCGAGTTGCAGCGTCGCACCGCTTGCCACGGTCGTTCCCGCCGCCGTCGAACCGAGCGCGTTGTCGTTGCGGGCCACCAAATAACCGGCTGAAACCGTCGTCAGGCCGTTGTAGGTATTCGAGCCATCGAAGTACGCCGGCGCGCCGCCGACCTTGGTCACGGCGATATTATTCGCCCCAGTAAAGCCGATCGTGCCGCCGAACACGCCGCCGTTGCCATTTTCGCCAATGGTCAGAGTGCCCAGCGCGCCTGCATTGCGAAGGTTGCCGCCGCCACTCAGGATGTCGAAGCCTTCGCTCAAGCCATTCATATCCAGAATGCCGCCGGCGTTCACCTGCACATCCGCCTGCGTGTAAATTTGATCGCCGCCACTGCCACCCAGTTGCACCGTCGCGCCGCTGTTAATCGTCAAACCGAATCCACCTGAGCCAATCGCATGCACACCGCCGGAACTCGTCTTGGCCAGAATCGTCGTGCCACCATTGGCCGCCACCACCAAACCGCCGTTGTCGGTGACGCCACTCAGCGTGAGCGTGTTGCCGGCGACTTTTGTCAGCGTCCCTTGCACCGAGCCGCTGAGCGTAATATTCCCAGTGCCACCCACACTGTAGCTCGTCGCGGCAATGGTTCCCGACAAACTGGCGGCAGTCACATTGCTGTTGATGAGCGCTCCACCTGCGGCGATGCCCGTGCCATTCAGTGTCAAAACTTCAGCGCCAACCGTCTGGCCGTTTAGATCCAGCACAGCACCGCTCGTGACCGAGGTAGTCCCAACCGTCGAACCGAGCGCGGTCGCATTGCCCAATTGCAGCGTACCGATGTTCACCGTCGTCGCTCCGGCATAAGTATTCGCGCCGCTGAGCGTCAACGTGGCCGCGCCTTGCTTGATCAACTCTCCGGAGCCGCTGATCACGCCCGCAATCGTTGTGCTCGTCGCGTCGCCCACCGTCAGAGTCGAAGTCCCTTCGAGCACCACATTCTGACCAACCGCCGTCGCCAACGAATTGATAATCACACTTTGTGCTGTGTTCGGCCCGGTGATTTCAATCGTCTTTGTACCGGCCGAGACCACGGCTTCGGCATAGCTGCCGCCGTTTACAATTACCGTGCCGCTCGCGGTCACCGCGCTGAACGCTGTGTTCACGCTGGCGAAGGCGTTGTAATTAAAGATCGCGGGCTGATCCAGGTTCGTACCAAAGTCGGCATCCACAATGAACTGGCCAGTCACATAGCCAGTCCAGTCGGCGTCTTCCACATAAACCACCGTCGGCGTTTCCGACAGCAGCACCACATCGTTGCCGTCGTTGCCGGTATAGAAAATCCGTTTGTTCACACCATTCACGCTGACGATCGAACCGGGCGTGAGCGTATTGAAGATTCCCGACACCGCATCGGCCGCGTCGTTGCTGATCAATGTGAACGTATCGAGCGCCGCAGGTGTGTAAGTCGCCGCGATGCTCAACGTCGCGCCGCCCAGCGTCACGCCGCCGGTCACTACAAAGTTGTCGTACTGCGTCGCCGCGCTCAGTCCGTCGATGTTCAATGCCAATGTGTCGTTCGCGTCGAGCGTAAGGTTGCCCGTCAGCAAAACCTGCGCAGCGGGAGCGCCCAGCGAAACCGTGACGATCTTCCCTGCCGTCGAAACATTTTCGACATACGTACCCGCCTTCACCTGCACGGTGCCAGTTGCGGTCAGCAGATTGATCCCTTCCGAGATCCGCCCCGCGACGCCCACTTGCGGACTGTCGTCGTCGACATGCAGGTTGTTGAAGTTGCCTTGGAAACCAGCCGTGAGCAAATCGCTATCCGTGCCGCTGTCGAGCCACGGCGTATAATCGACATTGGCTTCGGCGCCACCTTGGCCGAGAATCTTGCCAGCAGTTTCCGGATTAGCGTTCGTCCCCCACCAGTTGCCGCTGAAGTTAATCAATTCCACATTGGTTTCGCGATTGAATGCGCCAATCGTGCTTCCCAGCGAGTTGTTGAAGATCGCATTTGTCGACTGCGTACCGTTGAACTGATCATCGATGCGAATATCGCCATAACCATTCGTTAGGTCGACGGTCGTGCCGTTGCCGGTGAAGATGTTGTTGCTAACCGTCGTATTCTGCGCGCCACGTGTCGGATCAGCTGTATTACCGAACGCAGTCAGCCGCAAGCCATAGAGCGAGTTCGACGAGAACGTGTTGCGAGCAATCGTCGAATCAAGCGGACCACCCGCAAAGCCGCCGGTGTTCAGCGTAAAGGTGTTTTCGACGAACTGCGTATCGTCGAACGACCGTTGACCGGCGTTAAACCCGAGAGCATGATTCTGGAACAAGTTGCCTTGGACAAGCGGTGCTCGGACGCCTCCAGTGGTGCCGACATTTCGAATACCGTCAACGAACAAACCGGTGCCACCAAGTGCGCCATTTCGCAGCACGTTGTTGTTGGTGAAATACAGGCCGTGATAAGCATCTGCGCCATCGAAGAACACCGACTGAGTTGAACCAGTTGCGGCGAGAAAAACGTTCTTATCAAAGGTCGATTCCACTGCCGGCCGATTCATGAACAGTGCCGATGCCGTGAATCCTGTGGCAATGGCCACATGGTTGTTGAGGAACTGCAGGCCCGTCGCTGTGCCACTTGTATTCCCAACAGCACCCGTAGCCCCATCCAATGCACCGATGATCGCGAAGCCATTGATCGTTGATGCATCGGTGCCCGTTTGCATTTCCAGTGCCATGCCACTCGCTGGCGCAATGATCGACTCCACCAACGGATTCGGCGTCCCAACCACGCGGCCGCGGGCATCGACGTTGCGTTGCGATCCCAGCATCGTCACTTGTTTGCTGAGGATGACATTTTCTGCATAGGTTCCGGCATTGACGATCACTGTGCCGGTGTTCGCGACGGCCGCAAGAGCTGCTGCGATTGAGTTGAACGCATTCACGCCATAGATGGCGGGCTCGGCCGCTCCGGTTGTGAAGTCGCCATCCGGAATGTTCGTCCCCGGCTGCAACGAGTTCCACGCCGTGTCTTCGACATACACCACCGATGGCTGCGTCGCGTCGACCAGCACCACGTTGTTTCCATCTTCGCCGTTGTAGAACAAACGGAACGTGCGCGAGCCAATGGTCACCGTCGCCCCATTCACGGGGCCGGCCGCAGCAGTCGTGAAGTCGCCGGTTCCATCGTTGTTGATCAGCGTCAGCATCTGCAGCGCCGAAGGAGGCGTCGCATCAAGCAGATTCGTGAACGTCAGCGTTGCACCGGTCAGATTCACACTGCCGGTGACGTTGTATCGATCAAAATCGGTTCCCGCCGTCGTCCACGGACTATTCACTTCAAAGTTGACGGTGCCGCTCGGATTGAAAGCACCGACAATCGTCATCGTCCCCGGACTATTTCCCGGCGAGAACGTGCCTGCGCCCGTCACATTCCCCGTCACCGTGCCGCTGCCATTGAGCGTGCCGTTCACGTTCACAGTCACGTTGCT
The DNA here is from genome assembly GCA_964394305.1 of uncultured Pirellulaceae bacterium. Lineage (GTDB taxonomy): Bacteria > Planctomycetota > Planctomycetia > Pirellulales > Pirellulaceae > Anatilimnocola. Next base: position 1,251 of record CAYMWL010000077.1, on the reverse strand, counting down.
GGTCACGCTGCCATTTATCACCAGCGTGCCAGCATCAACGGTTGTCGCGCCGGTGTAGGTATTCGCTCCGCTCAGCACCACCGTGCCGACGCCATTCTTCACCAGCGAAGTCGCGCCCGTGTTATTGCCTATGACTGCAGCAATCGTGTTCGCGCCGGTATTCGTGCCAGTCAGCGTCAAAGTCCGCGCCGCGGTCGAGGCATTGAAGCCCATCGCACCCGTATTGGTGAAATTCACAGGGCCAGTACCGGAGAAATCGATCGTGCCACCTGAACCGCCGACGCTGAACAAGCGATCGCTGCTGACCGTGCCACCCGTGTACCGCAGCGTGCCACCGTTGAGAATCAAGTTCGCCGCAGCATTCGCGCTCGCGCCGATGCCGCTATTAGCGCCGCCATTCGCGAGCGAGGCAACGCTCAGCAGGCCGCCGTTGATCGTGTTCACGCCGCTATAGGAGTTGCCACTGTTGCCGAGCGTAAGTGAACCTGCGTTCACAGTGATGGTCGCTACGCTGCTGATCAAGCCATTTTGCACAAACGCCCCTGCGCCAGTCTTCGTAAATGGTGCGGTGCGATTGCCGGCTCCTGGAGTCCACGTCAATGAACCAGTTGCATTTACGATATCGAACGTCGACGCGCCGTTATCAAGCCACAACGTGCGCGTGGTACTTTCGCTTCCAGCATTGGTGTAACGGAATGTCGCGCCTGATTTAACGGCCAGGTAACCAGGCCCGATTGCGTTAATAGCGGGCACCGCTAGTGTTCCGCCAGTGATCTCGTTTCCGGTGGAGTAACTATTGGTCGTATTCGTTAACGTCAGCACCCCGCTGCCGTTCTTATTCAGCGTTTGCGACCCGCCCCCAACGACTTGACCATTGAATGTCGCGTCGCTGGCTGTAGTGATGGTCGAATTGGTGCTTAAAGTAAATGTGTTGGAAAACGTCAACTCGCCAGTATTCGTCGCATCACCTAAGTTGAAGCTGCCCAGCAACTGAACTGCGTTAGAAACAGCACGAGTTGTTGTATTTGTCGACGACAACCGCCCGCTGCTCAATTGGAGAATTCCAGACCCTAACGCATTGTCAGCGCCCAAACGCAGCGTGCTGCCACCGTTGATGACCGTGTTGCCAGCGTAATTGTTGGTTGTGCCGGTAACCGCGACGATGCCAGTTGTCGACAGGTAAGTATCTACCTGCAGGCCGCCCGCACCAGTGATCGGCCCGGCCAGCACCAACGTGCTGTCGCTCCAGGA
>CAYMWL010000076.1:0-33427 GCA_964394305.1 uncultured Pirellulaceae bacterium | reverse complement strand
GTAACGGACATTTCCGCGGGGGCTAACGAGCTTCCTATAGGGTCAATCGCCCGCGGAACCATTCATCGAGTGGGCAGGGGTCGCGCGCCGCGGCGGCTCGGCAGGAGCCTCGCCCTCCCAGAAGAAGAAAAATGGTTGCTGTTGCAATACTCGTGCAACACACCTGCAACAGTGAGCAACAGACCGCAACACTCGGGCAACAGAAAGCAACACTTTTGCAACAGATAGCAACACTTTTGCAACAGATAGCAACAGAAAACGCCGCTAGCAACACCCCGGAATTGACGCAAGTGCCTCAGTAACAGGTAGTTGCGGATTCGAGGGCCCCGGAGAGAAATGTCTGCGGGCAACAGTGCAACAGTTTTCCACCTCGGCAGAGATGGCTGCGAGAGAGAGAGTCGTTAGCAGGGCCAGCCCCTCTCCCTAAACCTCCCGGAGTACAGAGACAGAGGAGCGAGGGAGTAAGACCACGCTCAAAGCGAGCTACGGGAAGTTACGCGGAAAGTACCGACAGTTAGCGCTGGAGATCGCTGACGCGTTGGGCATTTTGATTCTGCACGGGCGGCATCGGTCCACCTGTCGCGCGAACCGTGCCGCGGGCCAGGCACTTCGTCGTGCCGCCGGCCGGCAGGTCGGTTTCGATCTCGATGGTTTGCTGGATCTCACCGGTTTCTTCGCCAGCCGTGAAGGTGACCGGGATCAAGTGCACGGTCTTCGCCTGATCGTTCGTTTTGAACTGAAAGGCTTCGCCGTCGCATTGCACGGACACAATCTTGAACGGCGTTTTCGCCCGCACGACCAGTTGCTTCGTCACGCTTTGGCCAGGCTGCAGCACACCGAGGAACAGTGCACTCGGGCTGACGGTGAGTGGCGGCAGCACTTTGCCTTCGACCGTCAGCGGGACGGTGGGCATGTTGCGATCATCGGTCACAAGCGTGAGCGTGTCGTTGATGAAGCCCGCCGGAGCGTCTGGCTTGAGCTTGACGGTCATGGAATAGATGGTCCGCCCCGCCGTGCGATTGGCGTTGCTCAATTCAACTTCCAGGTTGTCGTTGGCGCTGCGGACGTCGGTGATGTTCCAAGTCGAGCGGCCGAAAAACGTCACCGAAACTTGCTGCTGAACTGCCGTCCCTTGCACAACATCGCCAAAGGTTACCGAGCCCGGCTGGAAGTCGACATCGTTGTGGATGTAGCCGGAAACGGTCAGTTGCACTTCGGCGCGGAAGGGGCGATCGAAGACGACGGTGATCGTCGAATTGCGTTGCCCTTGGAACGACTTGGTATTGAAGGTCGTGACGATCGAGCCTTTTTCCCAGGTCTTCAGCGTTTGCTTGCTGATGGTGGGAGTGGTGCATCCGCAGCTGCTGCGGACTTCGGCGATGTGCACGTCTTCTTCGTAGGTGTTTTGGATTTCGAAGGCGAATTCGGTTTTGGCGCCATGGGCGACATGTCCAAAGTTGTGCGTGGTCACTTTGAACATCTTTTGCGCCCAGTTGGCGCTGGCCGCGTCACAGCAAAGAGACATTGCGAACAGCGCACCGGCCGCTAGCGCGGTGCGTCGCACCACCTGCCGGGTCATTGGCTGCGTTTGTGCCTGGTTGCGAATCATGAATCTCCTCCGCTGTTCACCGCTTCGCTGCCACCCCGAAGTCGGTATCACAGTGGTCCTCTTGCGATCGCCTGTTTCTATCAGTTCCGCCGGCCAGTTCACTTCAAGCTATCATGTTGCGGGTACGGGTCTCAAACTGCCGGTCAACTTGCTGCTATTGCTACGCCAATTCGGGCGCGCACCGAGCAAGCCGCTGAATAGTTATTCGGCCAGTCAGCAAGTCGGCTGCAAGACTTTTTCCGGCGCGGTATAAGGGAGGCAACTCGCGTAAAGTTTGCGGGGAAATAGTTTGCCGGGCAGGTTTTGATGGCGCGAGACGCTGGCTGCTGTCACAGGTGCTGTCGTTATAACCATTAGAGTTCACATCGTCTGTTCTGTGGGGTACGATGTTCCCGGCAGAGTTCCCTTGAGGTCTCCCCCTGGTCGCGCCGGTTGGCGTCGACCGTGCTGCCTGCTCGCGAAGGAGTAGTTATGAATTTGGCACAAGCATGCCGCGTGGCTGTGGTCGGTGTTGTCGTTGCGGCTGCGGTGATCGGTGGAACTGGATGCGTCGATAGTTCGACCCACTCGAAGTTGAAGCCTGTGGCGGAGGTCACCACGACCGCTGCGGTAACGGATCCGGCCCCCGCGGAATCCACCACCCCGCCAGAAAATCCGCCAAAAATTCCTGAAGTCACGCCGGCCGAAGCGGAAGTCGCCGCTCAAGCACCCGCCGAAGCCGCTGGCAAGGAACATCCCTTCCGCCGCAAACTCGAAGCTCCTGATTTCCCGAAGGGGATGGAGTGGATCAACACCAAGCCACTGTCCAAAAAGGATCTTAAAGGGAAGTTCGTCCTGCTCGACTTCTGGACCTATTGCTGCATCAACTGCATTCACATTCTGCCGGAATTAAAGAAGCTGGAAAAACAGTTCCCTAACGAACTGGTGGTCGTCGGCGTTCACTCGGCGAAGTTCGAAACCGAGAAGGACAAAGAAAACATCCTCTCGGCCGTGCTCCGGTACGAAATTGAACACCCGGTGGTGAATGACCACGAACATGCCATTTGGGAAACGTTTGGCATCAACAGCTGGCCGACGGCGCTGCTGATCGACCCCGAGGGCTATGCAGTGTGGGGCCGCGGCGGTGAATTCAAAGCCGACGAAGTGGCCGAAGTGCTCAAGGCCGCGATTCCGTACTACAAAGAAAACAAACTGCTCGACGACGCCAAGCCGTTTCCGCTCGATCTGGAAGCGGGAAAACAAAACGCCACGCCGCTGCGCTTCCCCGGCAAGATTCTCGCCGATGAAAAGAGCGGCCGGCTGTTCATCACAGATAGCAACCACAATCGGATTGTTATCACCGATCTCGACGGCAAGTTGCTCGACGTGATTGGCAGCGGCGCGATTGGCGCTCAAGACGGGTCGTTCGCCGAAGTTCAGTTCGATCACCCGCAAGGTTGTGCGCTGCTGGGCGAAACGCTCTATATCTCCGATACCGAAAACCATTTGCTGCGCAAGGCCGATCTCAAGGCCAAGACTGTCGTGACCATTGCCGGCATCGGCGAACAAGCCAAGCATCCTTGGCCCGGGATGGAAGAATTTCGTTTAACCGGCGCACTTCCCGAACGCTGGGCGGGGCCACCGAAGACCACTGCGCTCAACAGCCCGTGGGATTTGTGGATTCACGACAAAAAGCTGTACATCGCGATGGCGGGCCCGCATCAGATTTGGATGATGCCGCTCGATGAATCGGAAATCGGTCCGTACGCCGGCAACGGCCGCGAGGACATTGTTGATGGCAAACTCATCCCACCCACTCCGTACGAAGCAGGCTACAGCTCCTTTGCTCAGCCCAGCGGTTTGTCGAGCGATGGCGAATGGCTCTTCGTGGCCGACAGCGAAGGGAGTTCGATCCGGGCGGTCCCCTTCGACCGCAAGCAGGAAGTGCGGACGGTCGTGGGTTCTGAGAATCTCCCCGGTGGCCGCTTGTTCGCCTTTGGCGATGTCGACGGTCCGAAGGACAAAGCCAAGTTGCAACACGCGCTCGGCGTGACTTACCTTGATGGCAAGATCTACACGACGGATACGTACAACAACAAAGTGAAAGTGGTCGACGCCAAAACGGGCGAAACAACGACGCTCGCCGGCACCGGCCAGCCGGGCAAAACCGACGAACCGGCGGCCTTCGATGAGCCGGCCGGCATCACGCATGTGAAAGGCAAGCTCTACATCGCCGATACGAACAACCACCTGATCCGCACGATCGACCTGGCGACCAACAAAGTCGCGACGCTGACAATCAGCGGCTTGACACCCCCTGGATCGCCGAAGCCGGTGACAGTAGACAAAAAGCCTTCGTTCAAAGGCGCACTTCCCGAAGCCGCCCCTTTGGCCACGCTCAAGGCCGAGAATGGCGAGATCAAAGTCAAAGTGCAGTTGAAGATTCCCGCCGGTTGGAAAGTGAATCCGCTGGCTCCAATGTCGTACTGGATCGATTCCGCCAAACCCGCGGGCCCCGTGAGTCGCGCTGCTTTCGGTAAGAAAAAGCTGCCTGAGCCCACGGCCACTTTTGATGTAATTCTGCCGGTCAGCGGCGCGGGCGCCGATGAAATCAACGTTTCGCTGAACTACTATTATTGTCAGGACGCGGATGAAGGTGTCTGCAAAATCGGCGCGGTGGTCTTCAAGCTGCCGCTGAAGATTGCTGACGATGCAAAGGAGAGCACGGTCACCATCACCCACGCGATCCCTGAGTAACGAATCGGCAATCTCTCATCTGAAAACTGCAATCACGTGATCGACGTCAACGGCGCTGCGAAACGAATCATCGCCAACGTCGAACAGGCGATTGTGGGCAAGCGTCAGTCGCTGGTGCTGGCGCTTTGTTCCTGGCTCTGCGAAGGGCACATCCTGCTCGAGGATGTGCCGGGCGTGGCCAAGACCATGTTGGCCCGTGCCCTCGCCCGCAGCGTGGGTTGCGCTTTCAAACGCATTCAATGCACGCCGGATCTGCTGCCTGGCGATGTGACCGGCGCTTCGATTTTCAATCCGAAGACGACCGAGTTCGAATTTCGCGCCGGGCCGTTGTTTGCTCAAGTGGTGCTTGCCGATGAAATCAATCGCGCCACGCCGCGAACGCAGGCCGCGTTGCTCGAAGCGATGGCCGAAAGTCGCGTCACCGTCGACGGCGTGACACATCGCCTCGGCCCACCGTTTCTGGTCATCGCCACGCAGAACCCCGTCGATCATGAAGGGACGTTTCCACTTCCCGAAGCACAACTCGATCGTTTCTTGATGAAGTTTAGCCTCGGCTATCCGACGCTCGAAGAAGAGCTGAAGATGCTGGAAATGCTGCAGCACAAGCATCCCATCGATGCGCTGCAGCCTGTCGTTACCGCGGAGGAACTCGTGGCCTGTCAGCAGGCCGTGCGGAATATCTATGTCGACGACAAAGTCCGCCGCTATCTGATGCAAATCGTCCACGATACGCGCTCGCATGAGGATGTCGCGCTCGGCGGCAGTCCGCGGGCTTCGATCGCGCTGTTCCGCTGTTCGCAGGCGATGGCTGCATTGCGGGGCCGCAACTATGTGCTTCCTGACGATGTGAAGCGAGTAACGGGCGCGGTTCTCACCCACCGCGTGATCGTGAAACCAGAAAGTCGCTTACGCAAAATCACGGCAGCGAAGTTAGTTGAAGAGATCGTGGCCGAAATTGCGGTGCCGGTGCTCGATGAACCCCGTTCGACCGACGGCCGAGCGGCAGAGAAACTCGCATGATCTGGCCCGCCGCCATCGTGCTGATCTTGGTCTTGGCCTTGGTCTTTCGACTGGGGCTGCTGATGTATGCGATGTATGCCTTGCTCGGTGTTCTGCTGGTTAGTCGCTATCTCACGTATCGTTGGGCGGCTGCACTTACCGCGTCGCGCGAATGCAATCGCCTGACGGCGGAAGAGGGAGACGAAATCGCCGTCATCATCACCATCGAAAACACGGGCAACTTGCCGATTCCCTGGGTGATGGTGGAAGACCTGCTGCCCCGCGAAGCGCTGATGTATTCACCGCCGCGTCTAGGAGTGACAGGAAAACGTGTGCAACTGACGCATCTTTGGCCGCGGAGTCAAAAGTCGCTCCGCTATCAACTCAAGTGCAACCGCCGCGGCTACTATCAACTGGGCCCGCTGGTTTTAGAGACGGGCGATCTGTTCGGGTTGCATCGGCAGTTTCGCGTGCTCACCGAGCCTCACTTTTTACTGGTCATGCCTAAAGTGGTGCCGCTATCTGGGTACGCGATCTCGTCAAAGCGGCCGATCGGTGAAGTGCGGATGACGTACCGATTGTACGAAGACCCCACGCGGATCAGCGGCGTACGAGCCTATCAGGCAGGCGATGCGCTGAATCGCATTCATTGGCGTGCGACTGCCCGGACCGGATTACTGCATAGCAAGATCTACGAGCCATCAACGGTCGCTGGCGCCACCATTCTGCTCGACTTCCACAAGGATTCGCATGCGCAGCGACACGAGCCGCGGCGAAGCGAATTGGCGATCACGGCTGCGGCGTCGATCGCGCACGCGGTGACCTTGATGGGCCAGCAAGTGGGACTGATCACCAATGGCCGCGATGCTGCGGATCGCATTCGTACGGAAGGTTGGGCCAGCGATTGGCGGACCCGCGAGGCAGCCCAAGTCGCCGCCGGCGTACGCGAGACAAGCGATCGACTGCGGCCCATTGTCATCGGCACGCGGCGTGGCGGCGAACAGTTCATGCAAATTCTCGAAACGCTCGCCCGACTCGAATTGACCGACGGCCTGTCGTTGACGCAGACCATTCTAGAAACATCGTCGCGCATGCCGCGCGATGCGACCGTCATCGCGATTCTCGCACACGTCACACCTGAAATCGCGATTGCCCTTGGCATGCTCCGCCGCCGCGGCCTGGCCGTGGTGGCCATCCTCAACATTTTTGAAACGCACTTGTTCGCCGACGCTGCCGGCCCGCTAATCGCCGAAGGGATCGAAACGCGGCATTTGAATGGCGAGGAATCGGTGACGGAGATTTGTGCGCAGTATTGGCTGCGGTAAGCAACCTGTGGATAGAATGAAGCCATGGCACGGCGCACTCCCGAAACACTTGTCGATTGGCTCGTCGTGGGGATCGCTCCCTTCTTGATCATGCTGCTCGTGGGGAGTTTGGTTTTCTATCTCGTCGAAGTCTTCTATCTCGGCGACTATCAACTGCGGCTCCTCTGGGTGCTCGGCCTGTTTGTGATGGCGATCGTCTGCATCGCGCGGATTTCGATGGAGGAAGGCGCTGCTTATGCATCGATGTATGCGGTGCCGCTCGCGGGAGCGGTAGGCCTCGCGGTGACGATGTTTGTTCAAGTCAAAGGTCCACTGGCAGCCCTCGGGCCGGCGCTCAATTGGATCCTGATGGGCATTGTCTGGTGGTCGGCGCATAAGTTGACATGGGATTGCACGCTGATCGAAGGGGGCCGCGATTTCACGGGCCAAGGATTGATGCAATCAACCGGCCTGGATCGCTTCTTTCGTGTGAAAACGACTGAGCCACTGCAGCCGACGACCGAACCTCAACCGCCGCAGCCCAATCTCTCTGCAACAACGACAACGAATCCAACTGCAGCTCTACCTGTTTGGAAATGGTGGCAGAGCGAAGAGCGGCCGCATGCGCCGGGCGTGTGGGTCGTCTATTTTTCGATCGCTGCGTTGCCGCTGTTTGGTCTCGGTCAATGGTTCATACCGACCGACAATCTCGATCTGCGGCGACGAGCGTTTTGGCTGCTGGTGATTTATGTTGCGGCGGGACTTTCGCTGTTGATGGCCACCAGCTTTCTTAGCTTGCGGCGTTATTTGCGGCAGCGGAACCTGGAAATGCCCGGCGAGATGGCCACCGTTTGGCTCGGCACGGGCGCCGCGATGGTTTTCATCCTCTTGTTACTGGCCTCCTTTCTGCCGCGGCCGATTCCTGAGTACTCAATCACGCACTTGGCGCCGGAAATCAAATCGCCGGACCTAAATCCGTCGCGCTGGGGCTGGGGCCAAGAAGGAACGAAATCAAAACTGGGGCCCTCACAAACGGCAACGAAAGGCGAACACTCGAAGCACGGGCAGAAAACAACTCCAGAAGGCCAACCGTCGCCGAACGCTGTGGGGAATGACCAAACAAACTCATCTTCGGGTGCGGAGAGCAACAGCGACCAAAGCTCATCCGGAGAATCGGAAAACAAGTCGCAAGGCCAGCAGTCGCAGTCGAGCACCGATAACTCCGCGAAAAACTCCAGTGGCGAGCAAAACACCCCACAGGGGCCAGCGAATCAGTCGAATGATCGAGGCCAATCGGATTCAGGCAAATCGGACTCAAAACAGAACTCCGGTAACAGCCAGCAGCCTCAATCCAACAGTTCCCAACAATCCTCGAGCGAAAACAAATCAAATCCTCCCCGCCAAAACTCGCCGCAAAACAATTCACCGGCGCCAAAGAACAGCAACGATTCACCGAGCAACAACACCCAGCCCAGCCATCCACCGGCCGAATCGCAACAAACCCCACCCCTTCCTAATGAGACGCAGATTCCGCCTCCCACGAACTATCTAGCGGAGGCTATGAAGCAGGTCTTTGCCTATCTCGCCCACGCCTTGAAGTGGCTCTTCTATTTGATCGTCATCGCCGTGATCGCTTACTTCGCCTGGCAACATCGCGAACGACTGTTGGCTGCCTGCCAGCAACTGCTGAAAGAACTGCGCGAGTTGTGGAACATTTGGTTCGGCCAGAAAACAGTTGCTGCAGTAACGGCAGCGCCTATCGCCGTGGCTCCGCCGCCGAAGCGGTTCGTGGAGTATGCTGATCCCTTTGCTACCGGATTGGCTGCACGCTGGTCGCTCGCGGAATTGGTTCGCTATACCTTCGAAGCCCTCGAAGCCCGCGGCCGCGAACAGAATTGCCCGCGCGGCTCGGATCAAACGCCCCTCGAATATGCAGTCGCCATCGGTCAACTGGAACCGGAATTTGCGAAAGAGTTTCATTCACTTGCCGACCTGTATGGGCAATTAGCCTTTGCCCGCGGTGCTGCCTCACCGCAGTCGACATCATTGCTGAAACAATTGTGGCAACGGTGGAAATAGTTCTCGCAGAGGAAATGCGCTCAAGCTCATGACGGCCGATCAAAATCCCTATGCATCGCCAGCGATCGTTACTGACCAGATTGAAAATGAGCCCGCCGCTCACGCGCATTCATTCGCTCCTTATATTTCACCGAGGTCGCGGGCCAACTTCACCAGCGTCTTTATGGTGTTATCGGTCCTCGCAAACTTAGGCCTGGTCGGCTGCATTTTATTCACCCAATCTCTTTTGCAGCAGATCTCCACGGGCTATCAACCCACTGCAGCGGAGATTCAAGCTGACGGCTGGGTTTCTGTTCGGTATCGCTCATCGTGGCTCGCCTGCTCGCGGTGATTGGGTTTATGTTTTGGACCTATCGCGTCTCACGCAATCTTGCTGCGCTCGGCACGCTGGATCCGGAATACTCACCCGGTTGGGCCGTCGGCTTTTACTTCATTCCCATTCTAAATTTGTTCCGCCCCTATCAAGCGATGGTGGAAATTTGGACCGGCAGCAACCCCAATTACTTGGGTTCGCAACTAAAGAGGCAGGTTTCGGTTCCTCTCTTGAATCTATGGTGGGGTGTGTGGATTTGCTCGGCAATCATTGGGCGAGTGATGGAACAATCAGGACGCGGCGAGCAAGCGGTAGATGAGCTAATCGTGCAAAATTATCTGGTGCTAGCTGTGGTGCTGTTACTGGAAGTGCCTCGCGATTTACTATCGCTCTGGCTCGTGCGCACATTGAGCTCTGCCCAGGACGAACGCTACGAGAAAATAACTGCTAGCTCGCCGGTTCCAGCACACTCAAGCAGTACCCCCTTCGCCTTCGAAGCCTCGTAGCTGCCGTTCGCGGCTGACCTTGACCCATTTTCGCGGTCTTCCTAAGCTCTTTTCTGCCTGCCGTACCGACCCAACTATTGTGCAAGGATGCACTCCGATGAATCTCCCGTTTGGCTCTGCCAAAAAGGTCACGAACGTTCCTTTGCTCGATGTGAACCGCGGCAACGCTCCGCTGCGTGAAGAATTCATCGAAGCCCTTACCAAGGTCGTTGACTCCGGCCGCTTTCTGTTTGGCCCCGATGTGCAGCAGCTCGAACGTGCGGTTGCCGCACGTTGCGAAGTAAAACACGCCATAGCCTGTGCGTCGGGCAGTGATGCTTTGTTGCTCGCGCTGCTGGCTCTCGACATCGGCGACTACGACGAAGTGATCGTGCCGAGCTTTACGTTCTTTGCCACGGCTTCGGCAGTCACTCGCGTTGGCGCCACGCCGGTATTTGTCGACATCGAACCGGCCACGTTCAATCTCGATCCCGCCTGCGTGAAAGCCGCGATCACGTCGCGAACGAAAGCGATCATTCCGGTGCATCTCTTTGGCCAATGTGCCGACATGACGTCGATCATGGCGATCGCCAACGAGCATAACGTGCCGGTGATCGAAGACGCGGCGCAAGCCATCGATGCAAAACATGGCGGTCAACCGGCGGGTTCGATGGGTGCGATCGGCTGCCTCAGCTTTTACCCGACGAAGAATCTCGGCGGCATGGGCGATGGCGGCATGCTCACGACGAACAACGATCTGCTCGCTGAGCGGCTCCGGCTGTTCGCGGCCCATGGCATGAATCCGCGTTATCACCACAAGGTGATCGGCATCAACAGCCGGCTCGATACGCTGCAAGCCGCGGTGCTCAACGTCAAATTGAAGCATTTGCACGAATGGTCGGCGGCTCGCACTGCCAATGCGATGCGGTACCACGAGGGCATTTCGTCGAGCAATTCGTTTCATTCGCTCGGCTTGCCGATCGCGCTGCCGGGAAATGAACACGTTTGGAATCAGTACACCATCCGCGTGCCTAATGGTCAACGTAACGCGGTGAAACAACGCCTCGCCGATGCTGGTGTCGGCAGCGAAGTTTATTATCCGATTCCGCTGCATCAGCAGGAATGCTTCCGTTCGCTTGACTATCGCACGGGCAGCTTGCCGGAAACAGAACGGGCTGCCGCCGAAGTGCTCAGCCTGCCGATTTTCCCCGAGTTGACAGCCGAAGAGCAGCACGCCGTGATTGCTCGCCTCGACGAAGCATTGCAACCGCCTCGCGCCGCTGCTGCGTAAGCAAGACAATCGCCGCGTAAGGAACTGCCGTGTCATTGCTCTTTCAAGTCGTCTTCGCCTCCGCTGCCCGCAGTACGCATCATAAGCTCGCACTGGATGCACTGCGGCATTTGCGGATGCCCGATGCGCAATCGTGGATGGACGTGTTCCTCCGCTACAACGCGTCGTATCTCGACGGCGCCAAAGCTCCCGACACGCAGTTCAAAGACTTTAAGAACCACGTGCTCCACGTACACGATGGTTACTGGGGCGGCGCGATCGCGGCGGCTGAAAAGTGGTACGCCAAAGCCCTTACTGCGATGAAGAGTCACGATTGGGAAGACGCTGTCTATTCGACGGGCGTGCTCAGTCATTATTTCTCCGATCCACTCATGCCGTTGCACACCGGCCAGTCGGAATCCGAAGGGCCCGTGCATCGCGCGGTCGAATGGTCTGTCTGCAAATCGTATGGCGAATTGCAGCACATTCTCGATGAAGACCAGGGTGGCTATCCCCGTTGGGAATGTCCCACTGGCAGCGATTGGCTCGCGCAAATGGTCCGCCGCGCGGCGGACCTTGCGAACCCGCACTACGACACCGTCATCGACCACTATGACCTTGCCAACGGCACGCGCGATCCGCTTTTAGGTCTCGATCAAACGCTGAAGGATATCTTTGCAAAGTGCCTCGGTTACGCCGTCATCGGCATGTCGCGGATCATTGAGCGGCTGATTGAAGAATCGAATACCGATCCACCATGGGTTGATGTCACGCTGCAAGGCGTGATCGCCGCCGTAAAGATGCCGTTCCGCGCGATTGCTAAAAACATCGAAGACGTCCGCGAGCGTGAGAAGCTGCGGCAAATCTTTGACGAGTTCGAGCGGACCGGCAAAGTCATTGAAACGCTCTCGCCCGACGATGCGGAAGTTCGCAAAGCCTATGCCGAAGAAGTCCTCCATCTGCCGCTGAGTCATCTCGACGCGCAGCCAATTCGCAAGCCCGGCGAACGGCATGGCCAAGGAGCCGCGGTTCGCGAACGGAGTGCTCGCAGCGTGACCGTCCCGGTGATCGATAACCGCAAACGCAATGCCGCGTTTGTTAATCCCGAGCCGATCAAAGTCGAACCCGATCGGCCGATCGCGAAACCCACGACCACAAAACCGTCGTTACCGCCGCTCGCGGAAAAGATTCTTAGTCACGATGCACCGACAGAAGTCCGCGAAGTCGTAAAGCCAGCCGCTCCGCTCAAGAAAGAACCAGAGCCCGTCGTGGCGAAGTCAGCGCTCCAGGCGAAAGATCCAGAAGTCGCTGCGAAGCCAGCCGAGAAAACAAGTGAAGAGAAAATCGCCGCGAAGAAGCCCGAGAAGAAGCCAGCTGAGACCAAGCTGAAGTTCTATCTCGACCGCAGCAAGCCGATTCAGGACGCTCCTTCGATCGGCAGCAAGACCGCCGAACGCATGCGGAACGCCGGCGTGAATACGGTCGGCGAATTACTCTCTTCGCATCCCGAAAAACTCGCCGCGAAGTTGGATGTCGCTCACATTGTTCCGGATGTCATCCGTCAGTGGCAAGCCGAAGCGACCCTCGTCTGCCGCGTCCCTGGTCTCCGCGGTCACGACGCGCAAATCTTGGTCGCCTGCGGCATCGACCAGCCGGCCGAACTCGCCGATTGCCTGGTCGAAGATCTGCTCGACCTGATCCAGCCATTCGTCGAAAGCAGTGATGGGCAACGAGTTCTCCGCGGCGCCGAACCGCCCGACGAAGCCGAAGTGACGGAATGGATCGCCGCGGCCCAGCAAGCCCGCTCGCTCAAAGCGGCTTAGCCTGACAGGCCTTTCTGCGGGCCTGAGACAGTAACTCGCTCAGATCGTTGTGGGCTGCTAACTCTATAATTATTCAGATGTTGCGAGCATTCAGCCGCGGCCTGTGTTAACACTTTTGCTAGTTTCATAACCATCCGATCCCTGATGGGCTGAGATTTGCTTCCAGTAGTCGACTGACACTTTGAAGCGATACTCGCGGCAATTCGCTACTTGCTCAACTTGCCTCAAACTGCGATACTGGCGAGCTTCCGCGATGGCCGCACCCGGCCCGGGTTGCTCGTAAAGCGAGTGGCCCAGAGGCTTTCGGGCGGTTGCGTTGGCGAGGATTCGGCTGTCGCGCTTGCAGCCTCGCTTGTTGTCACCCTGAGGTTTTGTTTTCCCGTTGGAGAGACTGTTCGATGGCTCGTTACACTGGTCCGAAGGCTCGCGTCAATCGTCGTTTGGGCGCTCAAATTTATGAATCGGCAGGCGCTGTGAAAGCTCACGGCCGCCGTGAAAGCCCACCTGGTATGCACGTGAAGGGCGGTCGCCGCTTGTCGAACTGGGGTAAAGCCTCGGCCGAAAAGCAAAAGATCAAGCATTATTACGGACTCGGCGAACGCCAACTGCGAAAGTATTACCATATGGTCGCGGCGAAGAAGGGGAACACCGGCGAGCAGTTGCTCAGCCTGTGCGAACGCCGCTTGGACAACGTCATCCGCCGCGCCGGTTTCACCAAGACCCGCCCGCAAGCCCGCCAAGGGATTGTGCACGGCCACTTCTTTGTGAATGGCATCAAAGTGACCAGCCCGAGCTATCAGCTCCGCCAAGGTGACGTCATCACCGTGCGCGCCAAAGAGCCGATCTACAACCTGTATAAGGGTGTGATCAGCGAAGGGGGCGCCAGCACTCCAGACTTTTTGACGTTCGATGCCGAAACGCTGCGGGCCACGGTCCTGGCAGTTCCCGGACCGAACGATGTGAGCTTGCCGGTCGATGTGAATATCGTCGTCGAATTCCTCTCTCGCTAAGCTTCGACGACTAGAATTTTGTGTAGGGTGGGCCCTAGCGGTACTCCGCGAGGCCCACCGTCTGTACATGTTAAACGTCGGTTCAGTGGGCCTCTTGAGTACATTCGCCCCACCTTCCAAAATTAGCGCCACACGACAACGATGCATACTCCTTTGGTAGTTTTGGGCGGCGGTCCTGGTGGTTATGCCGCGGCATTCTTTGCAGCCGACGAAGGCATGGAAGTTGTCATCGTCGAACAAGAAGGTCGACTCGGTGGCACCTGCTTGCTGCGCGGCTGCATTCCTTCCAAAGCTTTGCTGCATGTAGCCCGCGTCATCAGCGAAGTGGATGAATTGCAGAAGGACTGGGGCGTTGAATTCGGCGAAGCGAAGATCGACATCGAAAAACTTCGCGGTCGCAAAGACAAAGTCATCTCGACTTTGTCGAGCGGCCTGAAACAACTCGCCAAGCGTCGCAACGTGAAAGTGATCACTGCGCGGGCCACTTTTCAAAACAGCACGACGCTGAAACTCGAAGGAGACGATCCTTCGATTCCCGCAGATCGGACGCTGACTTTCGATCGATGTATCGTCGCCACGGGTTCGCTTCCCGCGATGCCAGCGAGTTTTGAGATCGGCAGCGATCGCGTGATGGATAGCACTGGCGCGCTGCAACTCGCTGATGTTCCTGAATCGTTGCTGGTCATTGGCGGCGGTTATATCGGCCTGGAAATGGGCACGGTGTATGCGAATCTTGGCTCCAAGGTCAGCGTCGTCGAAGCGCTCGACGGCATCTTGCTCGCGGCCGATCGCGACCTGGTCAAGCCGCTACAAAAACATCTGACCGCGCTCTTTGAAGATCGCATTTATCTGAACACCAAGGTCGGCTCGCTCGGCCTGCGCGACAATAAGGTTGAAGTGGCCTTCGAAGGTCCCGGCAAGTTCGGCGTGGAGCGCTACGACCGCGTGCTGGTTGCCGTTGGTCGCAAACCAAACACGCGTGGCTTGGGTTTGGACAAAACCAGCGCTGTCGTCACGCCGCGGGGCTTTGTCGAAGTCGACAAATCGATGCGCACCGCCGATCCGCACATCCTCGCGATCGGTGACGTCGCCGGCGATCCGATGCTCGCTCACAAAGCTTCGCATGAAGCCCGCGTCGCCGTCGAAGCAGTCCTCGGCAAGCCGACGACATGGGACAAGCTTTGCATTCCCGCCGTCGTTTTCACCGATCCCGAACTCGCCTGGTGCGGCATCACGCAGCAAGAAGCTGAGAAGGCAGGGCGCGCTGTTGAAATCGCCGTCTATCCTTGGGCAGCGAGTGGCAAAGCCATCGCGCTCGGTCGCACCGAAGGATTGACGAAGCTGATTCTCGATCCGGAAACCGAACGAGTCATCGGCTGCGGCATCGTCGGCCCAGGCGCTGGCGATCTCATCAGCGAAGCAGCCCTCGCCATCGAAATGGGTTGCGAAGCCCGCGACCTAGCCGAAACCGTCCACCCACATCCCACGCTGAGCGAAACCATGATGAACGCCAGCGAAACCTTCTTCGGCACGGCGACGGAAATCTACAAGCCGAAACGGCATAAAGATCCGCCATCCGAAGGCAACGTACCGGCAGAAACGGCCACGCCTTAATTCTTGCGAGTTCGATTGAATGAGACGTGCGGCACCTTAGTGAAAGATTTCAATTGCATGCCGGCCGTGCCAGTAACGGCGATGCTGTCCCCGGTGGTTTGTCGTAATCGTAGCGAATATGGCGAATTCTCTCCCTCGCACACTCGCACCCCCTCTCCCTCGCGCGTCCCGGCGTCATCCGCACAGACCGCACACACTGCCGGGTCACATTCTGCGTGCAGTCAAGTGCTAGCCCGGTCGATAAATCTTGTGTCAACGGCAACGTTTGACATGGCCCAGGGATTTTCGGGCACCGCATTGGTTGACGCATCGTTAGGTTATTCGCACGATGGCCATGCTCAAACGCAAGACGGCCGCGGCCTCCGAAAAGGCTGTGGCTAAGAAGAGCGTTTCGTTGCAAACTCCGCTGGAGACTTATCTCCGCGAGATCAATGAGACGGCTCTGCTCACCGCGAAAGACGAACAAGAACTGGCCGGCCTGATCGCTGACGGCGACGTGCGAGCCCGCGACCGCATGGTTCGCGCCAATCTGCGGTTGGTCGTCAATATTGCCCGCGGTTACACCGGCAAGGGGTTAAGCCTGCAGGATCTGATCGAGGAAGGCAACCTAGGCTTGCTCCGCGCTGTCGAGGGCTTCGACCCCGGCATGGGAACGCGCTTCAGCACGTACGCCAGCTACTGGATCAAGCAATCGATCAAGCGGGCCCTGATCAACAGTGCGAAGACCATTCGCATACCAGCGTACATGGTCGAACTGCTGAGCAAGTGGCGCCGCGCCAGTGCTCGTCTCACCGAAGAACTCGGCCGCACGCCGACGCCGGAAGAAGTAGCCCGCGTCCTCGGCCTACAGAAGAAAAAGCTGCCGATCATCAAGAAGGCGATCCGCATTTACAACAGCACGCCCCAAACCGATCAAGCCGAAGCCGGCTGGTCGCTGGGCGAGATCGTCATGGACGAACGGCTGAAGAATCCCGAAGACGTGATGGTCGAAGACGATTCGCTGAAGCACATTCGCGAAATGCTGACGACCATGGACGTTCGCGAAGCAACCGTGCTGAAGATGCGGTTCGGCCTCGAGAACACCGAGCCTCACACGCTGAAGGAAATCGGCGAGAGCCTGGGGCTGACACGCGAACGCGTGCGGCAGATTGAAACCGAAGCGTTGGCTCGCCTCGCCGATAGCCTGAAAGATCCGCGTGAACGAGAGATGGAAGCCTTGGAGGCGATGGGGGATTAGGTCGGTACTCATCTCGCTCCGCCGAGATGAACGCCGCGAGCGTCCAGCGATGCGGCGGGAACTATGAGTGGACGAGTTTGGCGTGTGATCATCGTCGGTAGCGTTGCTGGCTGAACCCGGCAACGGACATCTCGCGGAGCGAGATGAATACTATTAGCATCGTGTGATGCAATTCTTTGATCGTGACCAGGAAATCCTGCTTACCGAACGCCGCTTGCCCCATTGGGCGCAAGCGGGAACAATCACGTTTATCACATTCCGCACGTGGGACTCTTTGCCCAAAGCGGTGATTGAAGCTTGGCTCGCGGAACGGGATGTGTGGCTGCGGCGACACGGCATCGATCCAGATGCGATCGGTTGGCAGCGTCAGGTCGATTGCCTGGGCTCGCAGCGAGCGGCTGAGTTACGGACCCTGATTTCAGATCGTTGGAATGATCAGCTCGATGCTTGTCATGGTCAGTGCGTGCTTCGTCGACCGGAACTTGCCGAAAAAGTGGCAAAGAGCTTGCGCCATTTCGATGGCGATCGATACGAGCTCACCGAATTTGTCGTGATGCCGAATCACATTCATGTGCTCGCGGCATTTCCGGATGAAGCCACAATGCTCAACCAGTGCGATTCTTGGAAGCACTTCACGGCAACGCAAATCAATCGCGTCTTGGGACGGAGCGGTCGCTTTTGGCAGCAAGATTGTTTTGATCATCTTGTGCGATCGGCCGAGCAGTTCGGATATTTGCGGTGTTATCTCGCCGGCAACCCCGAGCGGGCTAATCTTAGGGCTGGCGAGTTCTTGCATTACAGCAAAGTACTTGCTTGACGCGACATTTGTGGTTCGAAGGCGAGTTGAAGATGGAACCTCGGTTGCGTTGCTGGCTGGACGCCAGCAACGGACATCTCGGCGGAGCGAGATGAGTACCGAGTTTACGCAGCGCGCCGATCGCCGAGTTGCACGAGTTTCGCCGGTGCGCGATTGTTGAGCGCTTTTGTTTTTGCCGCCACTTGCTTCGCGGCGTCAGTGATTGAGTAGATCTCGAGCGACTCTTCATCCGCGTCGGTTACCGGCGTGAGCGCTAGATCCATGTACTGCTTCGCGGCGGGATCGCGCTTGATCTTCTTGTGCAGCAACTCGAGATAGACCGCAAAGCCAGCAAAGCCGGAGTACGTGCGCACAATTTCCCAGGCGCGCTTCGCGAAGAAGACGAGCGGATTTTCGATGGGCTTGTCACTACGACGGGTCGTGCGGACCTTGTGGCGGAAGACGCCGCATTGCAGCGGGTGGACGTGTTCGTAACGGTAACTGCCGTAGTAAGTCGCGATGGCCCATTTCACCTTTTCGCCGCCAAGGGGCAATGTTTCGGCGCGGCGGATCAGCGTCTCGATGTGGGCCGGGCTGTAGTACTGATGCCAGGCATTGTGATAAATGTCTTGCCATTCTTTGGGCGACATTTTGTTGTGCGCTGTGACCGCGTGTTCCAGGTCGTACTTGTTCATGTCCTGGTCCATCACCACGCCGTCGCGATGCATCTTTTGATGGTCGGCCGAGCCCGGCAGCGGCGTCAGGATGAAAAACTCGAGGATGTCGATCGGCAGTTCTTTTTGAATGACGGCGATGTCACGTGAGATTGATTCAGGGGTATCAGCCGGGAAACCGAGGATGTAACCCGCGATCGTCACGACACCTTTGTTCCGCCAGGCTTGCAGCAGCTTGCGATATTCGGTGATGCGGTTCTGGAACTTCTTGGTGTGGACCAGATTATCGGGGTTGATGTTTTCCATGCCGATGAAGACGCGGTTCACGCCGGCAGCGGTGGCCTTCTCGACGAAGTTGGGAATCTTGTGACACATTGTGTCGACTTGAATCACAAACCGCAGCGGGATCTTTTCTTTCTTGCGCATCTCAATGATGCGATCGAAGATGGCCTCCCAGTTTTTGTTGCGGGCCATGTTGTCGTCGGTGATAAAGAACTGCGTGATACCATTGGCCACGTATTGGCGGAGCATCTTTTCGACGTCGTCGGCATCTCGATGCCGGCTCTTGCGACCTTGCACATTGATGATGGTGCAGAAACTGCATTGAAACGGACAACCGCGGCCAGCGTCGAACGCAGTGAAGTACATATACTTCTTGGCGATTTCCAGAGGCAGGTACGGCGTGACCTGATTCTGCATCTCCGGCAGGTCGTTCAAGTAGTTGTAGATCGGCTTGAGCGTGTCGCTGTCGCAGGCCCGCAGCAGGTCGCCCATTCGGCCTTCGGCCTCGCCAGCGAAGAGAGAGACGCCGAGCGCTTGAACCGCTTTGATATCGGGCGGCAATTCCGGCAGCATCGACAAGCAACCGCTGACGTGAAAGCCGCCGATGATGACCTTGATGCCGGCCGCGCGAAACTCGCGAGCCATTTCCGCAGCGCGCGGAAATTGATTCGACTGCACGCCGGTGAGGAATACTACGCCGCGGTTGCCGTTGGCTTTGAATCGTTTGATGATTTGCTTCGTGGGCACGATCGTGTGGCATTCGTCGTAGCCATTGATGACAATCTCGGTGTCTGCGCCGAGCACCTTCTGCCGATTGGCATCTTGGACTATGCCGTACATGCAGGCGAGCGAATTGGATGGCACGAAGGCTCGCCACCACTGAATCACGTAGCCGTCGTCATCGTAGTGCGAGGGCTTGATGAGCTCGACGTAGAATTTTTTGCTAGCTATGTCCGTTGCGTGCATGCGTTCCCCCGAGCGAAATTGGTTGGGGGGGAACCTTAATCTTTCATCGGAATGCAGGCCAGAGCGATTGAGCCGGATCTTCGGAAAGTGGCGTGAGTCGGCCTAATTCTTCTGCAAGGCGGGAAACTTGAAGGAACCCACATCCGCTAGCACCTTCATGCGGCGATCTTTCAACTCACGCATGAACTCGAGGCCTTCGTCCTTGCCATACGCTCGCTCGGCGTATTGCTGGGCGATGACGCTGTTTCCATCGGGCCCGAGTTGATAGACGAAGATATTGAATTCAGTGATCTCGGCATCGAGATCCCAAGTGATAAAGTCGACCATTGTTCGTTTGCCATCGGTGCTGGTGTGCAGAGCAGCGCGGGCGAGTGGATTCTTTTGCTTAAGCGCTTGTACCAGTCGGCCCGCGAGTTCGCGAAAGTCGCGGCGGCCGTTGTAATGACGGATCGCAATCAGCGACGACCATTCCTCCAGCGTTTCGCCTGCGGGGATGTATTCATTGATCGCTTCGAACTGATTGCCTTGCGCGAAGGCGAGTTCGTAAGTCTCGTCGTGAAAATCAAACTGTGGCTTATCGCCCTCTTCGGCAACAGCGAAAGCGGGCAGGCAAATGGCAACGGCGAAAATAAGCGAACGCATCAGCGACCTCCGAGACAAGGAACAATGGTCTCTTAAATATGGGTCGCAAAACGCCAGTCTGCCGCGGTCCGGTGGAAGCGATAGTGCCGATTGCGCAACGTGAAGAGGGCAGTGCACGGAGCCCGCAGCGCAGTGAGGCGCACTCGCAAGGCAGAAGACGCGCACTTTCGCAGAGCGAAAGACGACTATCGCGGCAAGCTGGGAATCGCTTCGTTGCGATGCAAGATTGTCAGCTCTTCCTTGCCGAGCGGAATCTCCGGTCGCGCGGCGGGCTCGCTGCGGACTGGCACTTCGAGCCGGGCCGGCGCTTCGGTGCGAACGGCTGCTTCGGCCGCTGGCGCTGGCACAACCAATTGTCCGAGCCGGCGACGTTCTGCCAGGAAGACCACACCACCCGCAACGCAGCAGGCAAGCACGAACCCTGCGCCCAACGTTTGCACCGGCTTCGGCGAAACCGGCGTAATTGAGTACGAAGGCCGTTGCGCCAGGTTCAAGCTCGAAACCTTGGCTGCGTGCAACTCATCGTCGATGCGCGCCTGCTCGAGGTATTCGGCATATTTGCCGTGACTCGTCGCGGCCAAGTCGATGGCCCGTTGCAGTTGAGCGATTTCAATTTCGCTTTGATTGATCGCTTTGAGTTCCGACTTCGCTGCCGCGAGTTGCTCTTTCAACGTGCTCGCCTTGGCCTGCAAGGCGAAGAGTTGCGATTGCCGGGCTGAAAGCGCCAATTCGCTTTCTTGCCGCACTTTGTTGAGCGACTTGGTAGTTTGTTTGTTCGGCTTTTCGCCGCCGAGCACTTCGCGGGCTTGCTTGATCTGTTCGCGCACCGATTTCAGCTGCGGCGATTCGTCGGTCTGCACCGCGGCGAGGCCCTTCTCCAAAACTTCGAGGTCATAGAGCTTCGTTCGCATTTGACCTTCGGTCGTTTGCGGCTGGCCAGTGGTTTCTTCCGCGGTGACGAGTTCCGGGATTTTGGCCAACTCGGTTTGGCGGGCCTTCACCTCAGCCGTGGCGGAAGCGAGTTCGGCTTCCGTCGCCAACAGGTCGTCCTGAGTAGCCCCGATCCGCTTCAGCAGCAGTTCGCGCTGCGTGTCGAGTTGGGCAAAACCACTGGTGTTTTTCAAATCCCGCAATTCCGCTTCGAGGCTTTCCAGATCGGTTCGGAGCTGCAGCTCTTTTTTTTCGAAGAACTCGTGCGAGCCCTTCGTGCGGTTGATCCGCAGATGCTCGGCTTGCACTTGCGTGATCATCGCTTCGACCACATCGCGCGCCAAAGCAGCGTCATCGCACGAATAACTCACGGTCACCAGACTGGTTTTGCGAACCGCCGTAACCTTCAGATTCTTCTGCAACGTGGTGATTGCTTTGTCGCGAATATCGAACACCTGCAGCGGGTTCAGCCGGTAAGGCTCCAGCTTCTGCAATACATCTTTGACGGCTTGCTTCGGCGACCAGCCCGACGAACCTTCCTTTTTGCCGAAAATAGTGTCAGTACCCAGCGTATCGACGACTTTTTCGGCCGTTTCGCGGCTGAGGAGCAACTGCTCGATGGCGTTCACTTCGCCTTCGCGGCTGTCCTGCAGCGTGACGACCTGGCCGGTCGTCGCGGTAGGATCGAGGGCCACGCTTTCGCGGCCGATGCGGACATAGATCTTGGCTTCGGATTCGTAAACCCGCTTAGCCGTCGAAAGATAAGCGAGCACCAGACAGCCGACCAGCGCCATCGCGACGAGCGCTTTCCCCTTATGACGCCAGGCCGCAGCGACGACCTGATCGAGAGAAGTTTCGGGCTGGTGAAGATTTTCCATTAGATTCCAACCAGTTCGCGCCGGAACCGCGGCCACTTGCTAACGGGCCGGCGATTCCTGCGCATTCGCAGTGTGGAAATTTATCGTAGTTGCGTGGTGAAATCGTTTCTAGGAGGCAAGTGGTTCGCGGACTGCAACGGTGCAGGCTGGATGATGCGAATGTCGTTGGCAGGTACAATCTTGCGCCGACATTACATTCCGTCACAGCATTTTTCTTGAAAGATTCTCCATGTTGCGCTATTTGCCAGTGTTATGGATTGTGGGGTTTGTAGCGAGCATTTTGCCGATAAAAAGCTCTGCAGCCGAGGACAAAGTTGAAGAGGGTTTCAACTCGCTCTTCGACGGCCAGACGCTCGCTGGCTGGGAAGGGAAGGAGGACATCTTCCGCGTGGTCGGTGGCGCGATCACCGCAGGTTCGCTGAAAGAGAACATCAAGCAAAACGAGTTCCTCTGCACGAAGAAGAACTACGGCGACTTCGAATTGCGTCTGGAAGCGAAGCTGGTTGGCCCCGGCGAGAATGCTGGCATTCAATTCCGCAGCGAGCGAATTCCCAACCATCACGAAGTGATCGGCTATCAATGCGATATGGGTTTGGCCGGCGGCAAATCGATTTGGGGAGCGCTCTACGACGAATCTCGGCGGAAGAAGTTCTTAGCCACAGGCGATGACGCGGTGCTCCAGAAGAAAGTGAAGGCCGATGGCTACAACTCCATCGTTATCCGCTGCGAAGGGCCGCGAATCCAACTTTGGGTGAATGACATCGCCACGGTCGACTACACCGAAGCCGAATCCAACATCGCCCGCACGGGGAAGATTGCCCTGCAAATCCACGGCGGCAAGCCGGCCGAGGCGAGCTATCGGAATATTCGGATTAAGGAGCTGAAGTAGCGATCCGAAGTGGATTAGGGGTGCTGGGGCGAGCCGGGGGTGAATTTCGCGTTAATTTCTCCCCCCTCTCCTTAATCTCCCACTCTCCTTGCCCTTGGCCATTTCGCTCCGGCACCCTAAAAATAAGGATTAGCGAAAAATACCGCCCGGAACGTTTGACCATGCGCCGCAACGACATTCGTAACATCGTCATCATCGCCCACGTCGACCACGGCAAAACGTCGCTCGTCGACTGCCTGCTGCACCAAAGTGGCCAATTCCGCGAGAGTCAACTCCAAGGCGACTGCATCCTCGATTCCAACGACCAGGAACGCGAGCGCGGCATCACCATTCTTGCCAAGAACATTTCGCTCCCCTACAAGGGCGTGAAGATCAACATCATCGATACCCCCGGACACGCCGATTTCGGCGGCGAAGTCGAACGCGTCGTCCGCATGGCCGACGGCGCCGTCGTGCTGATGGATGCCGCCGAAGGGCCCATGCCGCAGACGCGGTTCGTGCTTTCGAAGGCCCTCGAAGTGGGCCTCAAGCCGATCGTGGTCATCAATAAGATCGATCGCCCCGATGCCCGGCCGCATGAAACGCTCGACGAAGCATTCGCGCTACTCATGGACCTCGGCGCCGAAGAGCATCTGGAGGATTTCAAATACCTGTTCGCCAGCGGTCGGTTGGGTTATGCGACCAAAGACCCCGAGGTCAGAACCGAGTCGATGACGCCGCTGCTCGACATGGTGCTGGAGCAAATTCCCGGTCCCGAAGTCGATCTCGATGCGCCGCTGCAAATGCTGGTCACAACGCTCGACTGGTCGGAGTTCGTCGGCCGCATCGCGGTCGGTCGCGTGCAAGCCGGTGCCGTCAAGCGCGGCCAAACCGTGGCCTGCATCAAAAAGAACGGCGTTACCGAATCGAAGGTGCAAAAGCTCTACACCTTCAGCAACCTCGGCCGTGTCGAAACCGAAGAAGTGCAAGCCGGCGACGTCTGTGCGATCGTGGGCGTCGAAGACGTCGAAATCGGCGACACCATCTGCCATCGCGAACATCACCGTCCGCTGCCGCGTTTGACAATCGACGAACCGACGCTGGAAATGGTTTTCACCATCAACAGCAGCCCCTTCGCCGGCCGCGAGGGGAAATACGTCACCAACCGCCAACTGCGGGAACGACTCTACAAAGAACTCGAACGCAACGTCGCCCTCCGCGTTCGTCAGGTCGAAGGGAGCGATGCCTTCGCCGTTTCGGGCCGCGGTGTGTTGCACTTGTCCGTGCTCATCGAGAGCATGCGGCGCGAAGGATATGAACTTTCGGTCGGCAAGCCGCAGGTCATCATGCGCGAAGTCGAGGGCGTGAAAGAAGAGCCCTTCGAATCGCTGGTCGTCGAAGTCCCTTCCGACAAACTGGGCCCCGTGATGGAACTCGTCGGCGCTCGGCGCGGCGAGACTCAAGAAATGCACGTCCGCGGCGACTTCACGCACTGCAAGTTCATGATCCCCGCCCGCGGCCTCATCGGCCTCCGCACGCGACTCCTCAATGGCACGCAGGGAACCGCAGTCGTCCATCACCGCTTTGCCGGTTACAAGCCCGTGATCGGTGAAGTGCCGAAGCGGGCCAACGGCGTGTATGTGAGCATGGTCACCGGTAAAGCCAACGCGTTCGGTCTGAATACGCTTCAAGAGCGGGCCGACATGTTCGTCACGCACAACGACGAAGTGTACGAAGGTCAAATCGTCGGCGAGAACGCCCGCGACAACGACCTGGCCGTGAACCCGACCAAAGAAAAGAAGCTCACCAACATGCGAGCCTCGGGCACCGACGACAACATTCTGCTCAAGCCGCCACGCAAGATGGACCTCGAAGCCGCCCTCGAATACATCGAGGACGACGAGCTGGTCGAGATCACGCCGACGCAAATCCGGCTGCGGAAGATGCTCCTGAAGGAACACGACCGCCGCCGCGCCGATCGGCGTGAATCCAGCTTTGCGAGCTAAAGCGCCGAGCCAGCACTTCCGGTCGGCCGTAGGTTGAACCCCCTATGTTCGACACCCGTTGCAACTCGCGAGTTTCGAAATAGACGTACCAGACTTCTTTACTCTGCCGGCGCGGAAGTATTCTTGCTGCTGTCGTCCATTTCTTTTCTGCTATTTCCTTCGCTGATCACTTCGACGGCAAGATTGGGAGCGACAGCGGCAACCTTTTGACTCCGAGGATAGCCACTTTCTCGCGCGCGCTCGTTCGACAAAAGCCGAGGTCCGGCAACCGAATGGCCTCGCGGCGAAGTTTCAATTGCGTGTCGGGCATCAGCGGGAGACCGATGCGGTGAACAGCCGATCTTCGTGCTCTTGGAAATACCACGGGGCTGCTTCCGTAGCCTGACCGAGTGGCGGATTCATGGAAATGCGAGTCGCGGGTACGTTGCCGAAGCGGTCAGCGAGTTGTGCGCAGGGCTTGTTGGCAACGAGGTACTCTGAGCGGTTAGCTTCAGAGACTCGTCGCCCCCTTGCTAGAGTTTTCGACATTCGCCTCTGTTTTGAGGCCGCACGGCAGTTTCGGAGCAATTCCGTCCCTTCGCGCCTCTGGCTCTCCCCGCTAAAATTGCGATTTCCCATCTTTCCAGGCTTTTGCCGCTGATCACGGCCGTACCTCTCCAGAGCGATTATCAAAAGCGAGTTCGATAGCTACTTGCCTGAGAAGCCAGGTTGGAAGGGAGTGTAGTGCGTGAATCGAATCGCCGCCCATTTCGACGAAGATCCTGGCTCACATAATCACTCGGCATTACGCGAAATTTTATGGCTGGAAGGCGAGTATCTGGAGTGTCGGTATTTCTTAAGTTGGGCAACTGGCGTCAATGAGTTTCGGCGACGCCAAGAAGAGTTCGAAGCTGATTACCAAGCCTATATAGTTAATGCCTGGCCTGAGTCGCAGATGTTCCTGAAGTCGAGTTATTGGAGACGATTTTTTCTGGTACTGCTGCGGCACCAATATCGCGACCGCAAGGTCGGAGTAGCCCATCCAATTCAAAGCGAAGCGAAAGAGGACCGAGCGTTGCGATTGCTAATGTCCAATCCGGCGATGTCGCATGCTGAGTTAGCCAAAGCATTGAAGACCACCGAAAAACAATTACTACGGATGTCAAGTTTTCAATTGGCGTTCCGCGAACTGTCTTGGAATTTTGTGTATCCCGAACGAATAACGAAATAATCAAAAAGGTAAATCGTATGGCTACTCCCTCCGCCGATTTCGGTCTCATTGGTCTCGCCGTCATGGGCGAAAATCTCGCGCTCAATGTCGAGAGCCGCGGCTATAGCGTTGCCGTGTTCAATCGCACGACGAGCGTCACGGATGCGTTCATCAACGGCCGCGCGAAAGGCAAGAACTTCACCGGTGCTCATACGCTCGAAGACCTTGTCGCGT
Organism: uncultured Pirellulaceae bacterium; assembly: GCA_964394305.1. Lineage (GTDB taxonomy): Bacteria > Planctomycetota > Planctomycetia > Pirellulales > Pirellulaceae > Anatilimnocola. The sequence continues at coordinate 7,483 of CAYMWL010000076.1, read as the reverse complement.
CAGTGAAGACACCGCGGAAGATCATGATGATGGTGAAGGCCGGTCCGGCCGTGGACCAACTGATGGAACAATTGATTCCGCTGATGTCCCCCGGCGACGTGATCATCGACGGCGGCAACGAGCACTACACCAACACCGAACGCCGCACGCAGTATGTGGAGAGCAAGGGCCTGCTCTACATTGGCACGGGTGTTTCGGGCGGTGAAGAAGGGGCACTGAAGGGCCCCAGCATGATGCCCGGCGGCAGCGAAAAAGGTTGGCCCCTGGTCAAGCCGATCTTCCAAGCGATCGCCGCGAAGGTCGGTCCGAACAACGACATTCCCTGCTGTGAATGGGTCGGCCCACGTGGCGCTGGGCACTATGTGAAGATGGTTCACAACGGCATCGAATACGGCGACATGCAGCTGATCTGCGAAGCCTATCTGATGCTCAAGGAAGCGGCGGGGCTGAGCAACGATGAGCTGTACGATGTGTTCGATGCGTGGAATCGCGGCGAGTTGCAGAGCTACCTGATCGAAATCAGCCGCGACATTTTCAGCGTCAAGGATGATCAAGGTGGCGAGGGCTACCTCGTCGACAAGATCCTCGACGCAGCTGGCGCGAAAGGCACCGGCAAGTGGATGAGCCAGTTGGCTCTCGACCTCGGTGTGCCAAGCACGATGGTTACCGAAGCCGTGTACGCTCGCTCGCTGTCGAGCTTCAAAGATGCCCGCGTCCGCGCTTCGAAGATTCTATCTGGTCCGTCGCCTGCGACTGCCGGCGTGAACATCGGCGACAAGAAGCAGTTCATCGAAGACGTCAAGCAAGCGCTCTACGCCTCGAAGATCTGCTCGTACGCGCAAGGCTATGTGCAGCTGCAAGCCGCTGCCAAGGAACACAATTGGCCGCTCAACTATGGCGATATCGCCCTGCTGTGGCGCGGCGGCTGCATCATCCGTGCTCAGTTCCTCGAGCGGATCAAGGAAGCGTTCGACGCGCAGCCGAATCTCGAAAATCTGCTCCTCTTCCCGTTCTTCACCGAAGCGCTGAAGAAGGCGCAAGACTCGTGGCGGAAGGTCGTCGTTACCGCGACGCAGATGGGCCTGCCGGTCATCGAGTTCAGCAACGCTCTCGCTTACTACGATAGCTATCGCCGCGAACGTTTGCCGGCGAACCTGCTGCAAGCCCAACGCGATTACTTCGGCGCTCACACCTATCAGCGCACGGATATGCCGCTGGATAAGAAGTTCCACAGCGAGTGGATTCAGCTGCGCAAAGAGCCGAAGGATTAGTTGATAGTCCGATATCAGGCCTGATTCCATCGCTCGGGTGCCAACGCAGTCAAGATATCGACATCAAAGTCGATATCTTCCATCGTGGCGACCGAGCGTCCGGCGTTGCTGACGATTGCTCGGGCATCTCGCTGGTCATGCAACGCAGCGATTTTCAATGCCAAAGCACGGGTCAAGTCACGTAGTGATTTGACTCCCTCGATTTCGCTGTCGCTCAGATTAATGCCGGTTGCGTTCTCAATCTCCACGACAACATCGATCAGCAGCATAAAGGCGTGCCCGTCGTCAAGCATTGCTCGCATTCTTAATCCGATGTTCGCCAATGATTGACCGCAGTTCGAACACACAGCCTGCAACCTCAAGAGCTGCCGTTCGGGCTGGAAGGAGCATTGGTGACAATGCTCGCACTCAACAAGCAGCGGATCTACAAATTTCATTTTCTGATCCGGCCCTGCACTCAAAAACCAGCTACGCGCCCGCCACTACCTGCCGCGGCAAATTCACTTCAAACATCGTACCTTCTCCCGCCACGCGATCACGCACTTGAATCTGGCTGCGCAATCGCGATAGCAAGGTGCGGACGATATACAGGCCCAAACCGGTGCCCGGCTTATCGCGCTCCAGTTCGTCGCCCAAGCGCACAAAGCGGCCAAAGATCTTGCGCCGCTGTTCGGCGGGAATGCCGCGGCCGTTGTCGCTGACTCGCACAATCACACGGCCAGGCACAGACAAATCCATTTTGATTTCAACCTGCGGGTTATCCGTCGCGGCGTACTTTACTGCGTTGTCGATCAAGTTGCGGAAGACGAGTTCCAGATCCACCCGTCGGCAGCGAACGAGTGCAAACTCCAGTTCGCAGTGGACCGTTTTCAGGGGCACTTGCTGGCGATGGCAAACTTGCTCCACGCAACTCCGCAGCACTTCGTCGACCGCGACGTCCTGTTCCTCGCTCGGCTTCGCGATTCGTTCGAGCCTGGCAACGTCTAGCAGATGATTGATCAGCGTATCAAGCCGTTCAACGTCTTCGAGCATCCCTTTGAAGAACGCTTCCTGTTCTTCAGGCGGTAACTGCCGGCGGTTGAGCGTTTGAATGTAAAGCTTGAGCGAGGCGATCGGCGATTTCAATTCATGCGTCACGCTGTCGATGAAATTTGATTGTCGCCGCGTGAGATTCACGGTTTGAATCGAAAGCACCAGGTACATCACCACGCCGAGCAGAATGAACGTCAGCAGCGTGCTGGCGATCGCCAGCCAGGCCCAATACCAACCGGCGCCAGGCTGATTGAGCGCCGCCACAATCATCGTGATGATCGAGCCGACCAGCATCACCACGACCAGCACAATCAGCACGACGCCGAGAGAGATGGGCCAACGAAGTGATTTACGTTCGAACATGAACTAGTCTGCCTTGGTCAGCTGTCCATAAAAGTAATATGCTGACAACGTGAAGCCAATCGCAATGACCAGCCAGCGAATGTAGATCGGCTTGACGCGGCGGCCATAACTGGCGGCTAGATAGCCACCAATGATCGACGAGACCATCATCAGTCCTGCCAGCGGCCAGTGGACTTTGCCCTGATAGGCAAACACAGCCACGCTCATGCCGTTGATGCAGCCGGCCAGCACCGTTTTGATGGCGTTCATTTCATGCATGTTCGAAAGCCCGATCAAGCTCAAGGCCGACAACATCAAAATGCCGATGCCCGCGCCAAAGTAGCCGCCGTACATCGCCACCAAAAACTGAAACAAGGCAATCGCAATCAGTTTGCCCGCGGAATGCTCCGGCAAGGGCTGCGGCAGATCAGCCTTTTCGACGGCCCTTTTCTTCGTGAGCAACGGCTGCAACGCAAACAGCAGAGATGCGCCGAAGATTAGCCAGGGGACAAGCGCGTCAAAGTATTTCTCTTCCGTCGTCGTCACAATCCACGTTCCCAAAACGCCACCCACGATGCTCGGAACAATCAACAGCTTGAGCCATTGCCATTCTTTGATCAAATCCTGCCGATAGGCCCACGCGCTGCTGAACGAGGCCGGGGCGAGTGCGACGGTGCTCGTGCCGTTGGCCATCACGCTCGACCCGAGCGCAGCCACCAGCGCGGGAAACGTGAGCAACGTTCCACCGCCGGCCAGCGCGTTCACGCCGCCGGCCAGCGCCGCGGCTGCGCACAGCCAAGCACAGTTTTGCCAGGGAGGAAGAGGAGGCACGGCGGGCGGACTGCTTTCGTCAGGTGGTTATTCTTGTAAGTCGAATTGCAGTTTATCAATTTCCCGGACCGCGGGGCGAAAACGAAACGCGTCCGCAAGTAAAATCGATATTCACCCCGCAACCAAAGGAACGCCCGTGAATACTCGATTGCCTGCACTCTGCTTGCTTTTCTGCCTCGTCCTCAATGCCACCGCTCAGGACGTTCGGCCCGCCGCTTCCCTCGTCTCCAACGGCAATTTCGAAGCCGATCAAGACCGCGACAACTGGCCTGATCATTGGCCGCGAACCAAAACAGGAGTGAAATTTGTTGCCGAGGGAGTGAATTACTTTCTGCGACTGGAATCGGCGAAGCCCGGAGAAACGGTAATTCTTTATCACGCGCTGAAGATCCCTGCCGATGCTCGTGCGCTCAAGCTTTCTTTAAAAATGCGCTGCACCGATTTGAAACCCGGCAAACAACCTTGGTTCGACGCGCGCATTTTGCTCGAGCTGAAAGATAAAGCCGGGGACAAACTCACCGGCGGCCCCTCGCCGCCGTACCTCCGCAAGGATACTGCCGGTTGGGTGGAACGGAGTGTGAGCTTTTTGATTCCCGCAGGTGCGCACACGTTGGAGTTCATGCCCGCGCTCTTTCAAGTCGAACAGGGCACACTTGATATCGATGATGTTGCGCTGGTCGTAACAGATCCCACGCCGCTTGTCGAAGCGGCGAAAGTTTCCGCCGCGGCTGCTCAGGCCAAACGCGACAAAGATGCCGCGACGAAACGCGGTCGCGCGGCATCTCTGCTCGAGAAAGAGGGCTCTTTGATCGCGAACGGCAATTTTGAAACAGCCGATAAAAAAATCGAAGGCGCGGTCGCTCACTGGGGCAAATTAAAAGGGAACATCACCTGGGAGAAGGAAACAGACAATCGCTTCCTCCGCCTGAAATCGCCCAAGCCCGGTGAAATGGTGTTGCTCTACCGGGAAATTGAACTCCCCCCCGATCTCGAAGCGCTCGAACTCACTTGGAAGCAGCGGATCACCGATTTGAAGCCTGGCAAGGAAAACTATTTCGACGCGCGGATCATGCTCGAATTCAAAGACGAGGCCGGCAAAAAGATGTCCCACAAACCTTCGCCGCCGTACACGCGAGGCAACACGATGGGCTGGGTCGAGAAACGCACGCAGTTCCTCGCGCCCAAGGGTGCGCTGAGCCTGGAGTTCATGCCGGCTCTCTTTCAAGTCGAGCGCGGCACTTTTGATCTCGACGACTTAAAGTTGATGCCAATCCCTGCGGGTCCGCTGCTCGCCGCGGCGAAGGCTGCGGAAGAAGAAGAACGCCGCTCGCTCGTGCCGCCGGAATCGGCAAATAAAGAAAAATGGCCGCTGCCGTTGCACGTGCAAGGGAATCAGATTCTGAACACCCAGAACGAGCCCATTTGGCTGCAAGGCGTGAATGTCGTCAGTCTTGAGTTTTCGCTCAAGGGCGAAAAAGTGCTGAAGTCGACGCTTGTCGCCGTTGATGAGTGGAAGGCCAATTGCATTCGCTTGCCCGTGAAAGAAGAATATTGGTTTGGCCGCGCCGCGGGACAAAAGGACGGCGGCAGCGGCTATCGCGAGCTCGTCGATCAGGTCGTCACGCTCGTCGCCAACCGCGGCAAGTACGTGGTGCTCGATTTGCATCGCTTCCGCGCACCCAAAGCCGAGCACGTCGAGTTTTGGAAAGATGCTGCGGCAAAGTATCGCGAGCATCCGACAGTGCTTTTCGATCTCTTCAACGAGCCACATGGCACTACTTGGGAAGTGTGGCGGGACGGCGGTTTTGTCGCCGAAGAAAAGAAGGCCGCCGATGAAGACGCGTTTCTCACGCCCGAAGAACGGGCGAAGAAGAAACAGGGCTTCGAATCGGTGGGCATGCAGAAGCTGATCGACACCGTGCGCGATGCGGGCGCGAAGAACATCGTGATCGTCGGCGGCCTGGATTGGGCCTATGACTTGTCAGGCATCGCGAAGGGCTTCGAGGTGAAAGAGAAAGGCGGCAATGGCATCGTGTATTCGACGCACATCTATCCCTGGAAACGCGATTGGGCTGGCAAGGTGCTGCTCATCGCCGAGAAGCATCCGATTTTCATCGGCGAGGTTGGCGCCGACATCAACAAGATGTCGTTCATCCCCGCCGAAGCCCAGGAAGATCCTTACACCTGGGTGCCAGACATGCTGGGCCTGATTCAAAAGCACAAGTTCCACTGGACCGCGTTTTCGTTCCACCCGAAAGCGACGCCAGTGATGATCAAAGGCTGGGATTACACGCCCACTCCATTCTGGGGCCAGTTTGTGAAAGATGCGCTCAGCGGGAAAGAGTTTCCGCTGCAGAAGAACCGCTAATAAAGTTCATTTGCAGGCTGCTAAAACTCACACCCCAATCCTCGCCCCGTGGGTCCACAGGGCGAAGAAATTGCATCAACTCACAGGGCCATCCGGCGTTGGCGGCGGAACAACCGCAGGCGCTTCCGCTTCATCTTCCTTTGCCACGCGAACTGCAGCCACGATCGAATCACCTTCGTCCAGCGACATGATCCGCACGCCTTGCGTGTTGCGGCCGATGACGCTGATGTCGCCAGCTTTGAGCCGTTGTAGTTTACCGCGGGCGGTCATCATCAGTAGTTCGTCATCATCGCGAACAACCGCCACAGCGACCACCGGCCCGTTGCGATCCGTCGTCTTGATGTCGCGTACGCCCATCGTGCCGCGCCCCTTCGTGGGATAGCGATTGCTCGACGATTCATCACCCTCGGCCTCTTCGCCGGCGGGCTCTTCGACTTCGGCGACCGTATCGGGAACTTCTTCTCCTTCGGGAACTTCCGTTTCCGGAGCATCAGGAATGCTGCTGTTCGGTCCGATCAAAGTGCGTTTGCCGTAGCCCTTTTCGCAAACTGTGAGAAGCGTGGCATCGGGGTCGGCGACGACCATGCCGACGCACACATCTCCCTTGCGAAGCTTGATCCCCTTCACGCCTTGAGCGTTGCGGCCCGAACTGCGCACGGTCGATTGCTTGAAGCGAACGGCCTGCCCCTTAGCCGACGACAGGATCAGTTCGTCGCCCGCTTTCGCAATTGCGACGTTCACGAGCTCGTCCCCTTCCTTGAGATTGATCGCGATGATGCCCGTCTTTTTCGGCCGGCTGTACTGTGCGAGCGGCGTCTTCTTCACTAAGCCGTTGCGCGTCGTCATGATCAAATAGTGGTTCGGCAAATCGTAATCACGCACGGCCAGACATTCGGCAACCTTTTCCCCTTCCGACAGGTTGAGCAAGTTAACGATCGCCTTCCCCTTCGAATCACGTTTGAGCTCGGGCAGGTCATACACCTTCTGCCAATAGACACGGCCTAGGTTCGTAAAGAACATCAAGTAAGCATGCGTGCTGGCGACGAACAGGTGCTCGATCGGATCTTCTTCCTCCGCTTCGGCTCCCTTCAAACCCTTGCCGCCGCGGCGCTGCGATTTGTAAACACTCGATGGCGTCCGCTTGATGTATCCCAAGTGCGATAGCGAAACCACCATCGTTTCTTCGGTGATCAGATCTTCGAGATCGACATGGCCCATCTCGGTGCCGCTGATTTCCGTGCGGCGTTCTTCGCCAAATCGCTTGCGAATCTCGACCAAATCTTCGCGAATGAGGGCGCGAATGTTGGCTTCGTCCGAAAGAATGTGCAAGTATTCGCCCATCTCTTTCAAGAGCTCTGCGTGTTCGCTGCCGAGGCGTTCTTGTTCGAGATTCACAAGTTGACTGAGCGTCATCCGCAGAATCGCGTCGGCTTGCACGGCAGTCAAACGGTAATTATCAGATACGCCCCGCTCGGCTTGAAACACCTTAAACCCGTCATCGCCAAGTGCGCGTTGCATCATCGGTGCCGGGCATTCGACGTTCATCAAACCAGTCTTGGCCTCAGCCACCGTGCGCGACTGGCGGATGATGCGAATGATTTCGTCGATGTTCGCCAGCGCCAGCAACAAACCTTCGATG
>CAYMWL010000075.1:0-33507 GCA_964394305.1 uncultured Pirellulaceae bacterium | reverse complement strand
CACCACGACCTCGCGCTGCTGCAAATGTTGGCCAACTGGCACGCGGAGCAGGCGGCCGACCTGCCGGCCGATCCAGGCCGCAGCCTCGCGACCCGCCGCCGATAATGCGCAGCCGCTGACGCTTGCGGCGGTTTTCTGGTACCTTGGGCATTCGCCAAAATTCTACCGCAAGGGTCCCGCGCGTGAGTAAGCCGCAGGTCAAATATCTTGTTTTTGATATCGAATCGGCCGCCGATGGTGCGCTCGTTTCCAAAGTGCGGCATCCAGGTGAAGACCTCTCACCGGCCGAAGCCGTGCAGCAATTTCGCGCTCACCTAATGGCGAAGTACGACAGCGATTTCATTCCGTATACGTTTCAGATTCCCGTCTCGGTCGTCGTCGCCAAAGTCGCGGCCGATTTTCGGCTGATCGATCTTGTCGCGCTTGACGAGCCGCACTTTCGGTCGCACATTCTGACCGAAAAATTCTGGAAAGGCTGGGAAGCCTATCGCCGGCCGACCCTGGTCAGCTTCAACGGCCGCAGCTTCGATGTTCCACTGCTGGAACTTGCGGCGTTTCGTTACGGTATCAACTTGCAAGGCTGGTTCAATTTGCAGGGCAAAAGTTACGATCAGCCCCGTAATCGCTATAACACCGAAGCTCATCTCGATCTGCACGATGTGCTGACTAACTTCGGCGCCGCGCGTTTTCAGGGCGGCTTGAATCTGGCCGCATCGATTCTCGGCAAGCCTGGCAAGATGGATGTGCAGGGTCACATGGTGCAAGACTTGTACGACGCGGGCAAGCTCGCCGAGATCAGCGATTACTGCCGCTGTGATGTACTCGATACGTATTTCATTTTTTTGCGCACGTCGGTCATGCTCGGCCACATCAAGCTCGAGACCGAGCAGAAAATTCTCGAAGAGACGCGGGAGTGGCTCGAAGGGCACGCGGTGACGATTCCGATTTTTCGCCGCTACCTCGATTCCTGGGGCAAGTGGGATAACCCGTGGGCCGAGCAGACTGCAGCGCCGGCAGCGCTCGATACTCAAGCAGCACCAGCAGAAGCTGCCCAAGAAGAGATAACACAGTGACCAAAGGCCCAGACAAGACTCGCGCCAAGCAGCGGGGCCATAAGAAGCCCGGTCCACAACCAGGGCGTGCTGCGCCGGAAGGCGAAGACGAAGAACTGCAGGTCTCTGGCGTACGGATCATCGGCGGCACCTTTCGCGGCCGACAGCTGCAATACAGCGGCGATCTGCGGACGCGGCCGATGAAGGATCGGACGCGCGAAGCGATTTTTAACCTCGTGGGCATCGATGTCATCGGCCGGCATGCGTTCGATTTGTTTGCCGGCACCGGTGCCCTCGCGCTCGAAGCGATGAGCCGCGGCGCGGCGAAGGCTACGCTTGTCGAGCGGCATCTGCCGACGCGCAACTTGATTGAGGACAACATTCGCGCGCTGGGCCTTGCCGACAAAGCAACAGCCGTCTTCAGCGACAGCTTTATGTTCGTCCGCAAATTGCAGCCCGATGAACAAGCGACGCCGTGGATCGTGTTCTGCTCGCCTCCGTATGATTTGTTCGTCGAGCGACAAGCCGACATGCTGGCGCTGATCGAAGGCATCGTCACGAAGATGCCCGTAGGCAGTACGATCATTGTCGAAGCCGACGAGCGGTTCGATACCAGCCTGTTGCCGCAGTCCGTCGAATGGCGGCAGCGCGAATATCATCCCGCCGTCGTCTGCATTGCCGAGAAAACGTAAATGTAGGGTGGGTCGAACGTACTCGTGAGCCCACCGAAGTAGAGTCGTTTTGCAAGCCACGGTGGGACTCGCGGAGTACCGCTCGACCCACCCTACCGTTGAACGAAGATGAATTTTGCTGATCGCCTGATTGCTGCCATTCGTCAGAAGCAAAACCCCGTGCTGGTTGGTCTCGATCCGCGGGCGGAGAGTTTGCCGGCGGGAATGCTCGTCGCGAAAGATGTTGAGTCGATCGCTCGCGCCTATGTCACGTTCTGCCGCGGCGTGGTTGATGTCGTCGCGCCGATGGTGCCAGCCGTCAAACCGCAGGCCGCGTTCTTTGAACAACTGGGCCCGTCCGGCTGCGTCGCGCTCGGCGAAGTCGTCCGCTACGCCGCGAGCAAAGGCTTGCTCGTGATCATGGACGGCAAGCGGAACGACATCGGCACCACTGCCCAGGCATATGCCGAAGCTTATCTCGGTCCCGGCGAACTGAGCCCTTGGGGCGCCGATGCCCTAACCGTGAGTCCGTACTTGGGCGAAGACAGCATCACACCCTTTTTGCAATCGTCGAAGGATCACGGCGCGGGGATCTTTGTGCTGGTGAAAACCTCCAATCCCGGCGGCGGACGGTTTCAGGATTTGGTTGCGAATGGCCAACCGCTCTATCGGCACGTCGCCGCGTATGTCGAACATCTGGCGAACTCCACCGTGGGCGACAACGGCTACGGCATTGTTGGCGCGGTCGCCGGAGCCACTTATCCGGCGCAACTGGCCGAGCTGCGCGAAGCGATGCCGCACACCTTTTTGCTCATCCCCGGTTTTGGCGCCCAAGGAGGCACCGCGGCCGACTGTGCGGCGGCCTTTGACGATCGCGGCCTGGGCGGCATTGTGAACAACAGCCGGGGGATCATTTTTGCCCACCAGCGCGACGCCTACCGGGAAAAATTCGGCTCCGCCCGCTGGCAGGACGCCGTCGAAGCCGCCACTCGCGAAATGATCGACCAGTTGGCCGCTGCCACGACCGCCGGGAAACTCCGTTCGTAATTCACGTGGCCCGAGCCGTGAGGCGAGGGAGTCTGCGAGTTGATAGGTGATTTGTCAACGTGCGGCAGCAAAATTCCCTGGCTCTTGGTGCTACCGCACCGTTGCCGCTAGCCGCAATTGCTCGCCCAAACCCATCGGCTTATGCCTCGTGCTTCCTGAAATCGGTAGCCTTGTCTTTTCGGGCTGCAGCGGGGAGAATATGCCGCTTTCCGCAGCAGTATTTTTCCCGGCAGTTTTTCTCGAACCGGATCCTCAGCGGCCATGGTCTTCGACAACATCCTGAAATTGCAGAACCAGTTGACCGACAAGTATGTGGTGGTTGATGCCAATCGGCCGGAATTGAAGCGATTCAGCGGGCTAACGGGTACGGTGAAGACGGTCAATTTCAGCGGCCGGGCGCTGGTGCAGTTCGATGGGCACAATAACATCGGCTGGTACGATATCGATCCGGCCTTTTTGAAAGTGATTGACGCGCCGCTGCCGAAGGCTGAGAAAGCCGAAAAGAAGCCGGCCGCGGCTCCGAAAGCAGAAGCCGCCCCCGCAGCGAAACCCGCCGCCAAGAGTGCTGCCGACATCCTGGCTGCAGCCAAAGCCGGTGCCAAGCCCGCAGCAGCCGCTCCAGCCGCTCCAGCCGCGAAACCTGCCGGCAAAATGAGCGCTGCCGATATTCTTGCCGCTGCCAAGGGTGGCAAGGCCGCTGCACCCGCTGCTGAAAAACCAGCCGCCGAAGCCAAGCCAGCCGCTCCGGCCAAGAAAATGACGCCGGCCGAAATCCTCGCGGCAGCCAGTGGCAAAGCGCCGGCCGCACCCGCGGCCAAGCCCGTCGAAAAAGCTCCGCCCGCCAAAGTCGAATCGCCGCCGCCCGCACCACCAGCGCCCGAACCAGTCGCCGAAGCTCCGGCAGGGGGTGGCGGCGTGAAGTCGATGCTCGGCAAGTTTAAGACGAACGCAGAGATCATTGCGTTTCTGCGCAAATAAGTAGTCGCTGCGCACGATAGCGACAGCCCGCGCGAACTGCTAAGTTCACGCCATGTCCACACCGCTGCCCATCGAGCGCTCGCAACCACACTGGATCACAGTGGTCGGTGCAGGTTTCAGCAGTCTGTGGTTGTGCTTGCTGGTCGCGCTCTTCGACGTCGCCCTGCAATGGGTCAACATCCACAGTCTCTCCTTCGGCACGCCGGCCAGTTTCAATCTTCTCACGATGGATCTGGCGATGGCAGTGCTCCGCGCACAAATGGGTGTGCTCGCGCTCTGGCTGTTGATCGGAACCGATCGGTTGCCACTGCGGTTGGCCCTCTTCGTTGGTGGTTACTGTTGGTTGTATTGGGTCTTCACCGGGTTGTTCTTCGCCCGCATGTTTCCCGCCGATTCGCCTAGCACCACCTGGTACCGATTCACCGGCTACTTGCCGCTCGAATACATGCTGATTCAAGGCCCCGTCATGCTGTTTGCGTTCGTCTTCGTCGCGATCTGCATGCGGCGATTTGGGCCCGCCAACACAAAGCTGGCCAAACCGAGAGCTGAAATATCCTGGTATCAGTTCACGATCGTCGACTTCCTCATTTGGTCAGGAGTGATCGGCTTGGTAGCGATGGCTTGTCATGTTCCGGAGCCCTTAAAAGAAGAGTCGTGGATCGGAGAAGTGCTGACGCAGTGGCGGGTTCGCGGGCTCAGTTCGTGGTTGCGAATTCTGATTGCCACCTTCACCGCCGCGACGGTGCTGTTTGCCGCGCGGGCTGCGGTTGATTCTACCGGCGAGCGCTGGAAATACGTGCCGCTCTTGGCGCTCGGCCTGGGAGCGATTATCGACATTATCTCGCTTTCGATCAGTCCGGAGTTGCTCCGCTACGGTTGGGCTCCGTTTCAACAACGCCTGCCGGAAGCATTGCTGCAACCGCTGGTCGGCGCATTGTCGCTCCTGCTTTGGCGACTCCTTCGGGCGCCGTCACTCACTCTGGCAGCCACAACCGCGAAGTAACCGTGGCGGCGGCAGCGCCGGTCCGTCTCGCCTTCAGGCGAACGTAGGGTGCAACGAATTGGCTCCGATGTTCCCACGAACCGGCCGCGGCATCGGGACGGGCGTGCGGTGGTTCGACGACGTCTTCGATGACGAATCCGGCGCGGCAGAGCAGGCCCAGCAACTCGTCCCAACGATGCAAATATTCGAGTGTTCCTTCCTCACGATGACGACTGCCGACCACAGGCGGCAGCGGCCCGGTGCGATAATAGGGCTCGGTCAGTTCGTACCCCTTCGCCGCCGGCGACACATCGCATTGCAAACTTTGCGGCGTTTTGTGCTGACTAACATAGAGCCCACCCGGTTTGACGATGCGCGCCACCTCGCGATAAACGGGTCCGATCTGCGGCACGTAGCAAGTGCTCACCGGTTGCACAACCAGGTCGAACTCCGCCGTGGCGAAGCAACTTAGTTCGTCCATCGAAGCTTCGACCGTTCGCAATTCCAACCGCCGCTCGGCAGCCACCTCGCGATCGAGCTCCAGCATCCCCGGGCTAATGTCGACAACAGTCACAATCGCCCCGGCTGCAGCATACAAAGGGCCGTGCTTACCACCGCCCGCAGCCAGACACAAAACGCGTTGGCCTTGAATGCTCGCGCCGAGCCAACCCAGGCCGTCGATGGTCTTGAGCGGATTGGTGAAGTCCTCATCGCGGGCAGGGCGCGTGAAGCGCTGCCGATCCCGAACCATTTCGTCCCAAACGCGTCTATTGTGGTCGTGCATGTTGAGGGAGGAAGGGGTTAGGGGCTAGAGATTCGGGCGGCGGAAAGGGAGATTAGTTCAATGGCCGACGTCATCCGATTTTATTCTACTGCCGAAGAGTTCGGTGAGTTCTCGAACTTCGCCGACTATCCAATTTCTCTTCGGGGGAAAACCTGGCCGACCTCAGAACATTATTTCCAGGCCCAGAAGTTTGCCGGTGAGCCCGACGAAGCGGAAATTCGCAAGGCCAACTCACCACTGCTCGCCGCGCGGATGGGCCGCAATCGCAAACGGCCCCTGCGGCGGGATTGGGAGTCGGTCAAAGTGGCCATCATGCGCGAAGCAGTCCTCGCCAAGTTCACACAGCATGCTGAGCTGCGCGAACTGCTGCTGAGTACCGGCGATGCAAAGATTGTCGAGCACTCCGCCAACGACGACTACTGGGGCGATGGTGGCAACGGAAGCGGCAAGAATAAGTTGGGGCAGATTTTGATGGAAGTGCGCGAGAAGTTGCGAACTACAGACTCTTCAGATACTTGATCAAATCCCGCACTTCTTCCTGACTGTACTTCACATTCGCCGGATGCTGATGTTTCTGAAAAACATCCTCGAGCGTCGCTGCACTGTTATTGTGAAAGAACGGCCCGCGATGACTCACGCCTCTTAGACTCGGCGGGTTGAAGTGCTTGTTCCCTTGTTTGTCGGTCAATCCGACATCGTAGGCTTTGGGTGTGGTGAACGTCGGGCTCGCGTGACAGCGGGCACAGTCGTGGTTTTCAAAGACCGTTTTGCCGCGAGCGATGGCGACGGGATCGCTGGTGCCGCGGAGCACATCGAGGGGCGGCGGCAATTCCAGCGTTTCGACATATGCGGCCAGCGCTTTCACATCGCCATCGGGAATCTCGTCTTCGCGCTGCATCGTGTTTTCCAGCGAACTACGAATCTGTTTGAACAGATCCACGGCTTCGCCGTTCCACGCGTAGGGCGCCGTGTCCTTTTGGGAGAGTAACGACAACACTCGCTTCGGCGCACCGAACGACTTGTCGCTGAAATTATCGTTCATCTGGCCGTTGGCATGGCCGTCGCTATGGCAACTTTGGCAGCTCATCCAGCGATCATGGGCCAGCCGCGAATCGTGAAAGAGAACTTCGCCTTTCTGAATGAGCGAGAGCGCGGGTTGCGGGCCGAGCGAAATGGTCTCGGCAACTTCGTTCAACTCGAGATCGACTCGCACCACGCTGTCGGCATACTGATCGACAACCCACACGCTCTTGCCGTCGCGGGCAATTTTCACGGCGACCGGCCGTTGGCCGACATCGATGCGGGCCAGCGAGAAGTCGTCCTCTTTGCCGACAGAAATCTGGCCGGCGCCGGACATGGTAACCACGACGGTGCCATTCGCCGCCATATCCAGGCCGCCCGGATCGCCGCCACCTTGGCCGGCTTCGCCCAGCGGATGCATGTGCGAGCCGAAGTATGTTTCGCGGCCGCCGGTGAGCACCGAATCAATCTTCAGCCAGCGGAGATCGTTCGACATCAGCAGGCCCCAGTGCACATCGTTGCGGATCGTATGCGCCAACTCGTTCAGCATTTGATGCGAGACCAGCAGCATCTGGCCGTTTGGGCTGATGCCGAGGCCGCGGATGTTATGTCCTGGAAACTGTCGAACCGTTTCGATCGCATGCGTCGTGGGATCGAGCACCGCCAGTTGTCCTTTGAACGAATCGGCAACGATTAACTTTTGCTGCTGTGGCAGCAGAATCAGTTTGCGCGGAGCGAAGGGAAGATCGACGACTTTCGTAAGCTTCGTCTCTGAAATCTGTTCGATATCAAGTTCAAGGAACGAAACGCGGCGAGACCAGAGCGAGGTGACCGCGGCCTGTTTACCGTTGTTCCAAACCGTCACACCGACGGGATAGGGACTCACGGCGACGCGCTGCAGCACTTCGACTTTTTCCGCAACCAGTTTCAAGACGAGCAATTGATGCTGACGTTCATCAACGGCCAGGTACAAATCGTTGCGACCAACCGGCACGAAATCAGCCAACTGTTTGCCGACAACCGTTTCGCTGCGCACTTTGCCGTCGGCGGACAAAACAGAGATGCTGCCGCTATCGCGGTTGGCGACGTACAGCCAATCGCCGTGGGTGTCGAACGACAAAGCAATTGGCCGACGGAGCTGCGTGGCAAGTTGCGGCGCGGCGTCAGCAGCGAAAAGTGTGACAGGCCCGCAAAGCAAAACGAGTAAGCAGCAAATTCGAGCGAGCATGGCGGGAACCTGGGGCGGGGCGTAGGGTGGGGCGATACGGCCCAGTCTGGCATACGGGCTTGATGCCGACAACTCGAATTCCCTTACTCCGTGCGCGGCTCTTTGACTGGCTTTTCCTCCACCGTTTGCACTTTCGTATTCGCCGGCATCCGTTTGCCGACAAAGACCACCGCGATCACCGCGAGCGAAAAGAAGATCGTCACAGGCTCTAGCTTTTCGCCGAGTACCGGCACGGCAAACAGCAACGCCAAGAACGGCTGCACCAGTTGCACCTGGCTAACCCGCACCGTGCCGCCTAGCGCCAGGCCGCGATACCAGGCAAAGAAACCGATCCACATCGAGAAGAGCGTGACATAGGTGAAACCAATCCAGGCAGACCAATGAACTGCCGTCGCGGGCCAACTCAACGCGGTGGTCGGCAGCGTAAATGGCAGGCTGATCACCAGCACCCAGCAGATCGTTTGTTCGGCAGAGATGTCCTTCGCCACGCGAGCACCGCCGACGTAACCGATCGACGCGCTGACGACCGCAAGAAACAACAGGCCGTCAGCTGCTGTCAAAGTGCCATGACTGCGAATGGCCGCGAAAAGGACAACCAACGCAAAGCCAATCAGCGCGCAAACCCAAAAGCCTAGCGCAGGGCGTTGGCGAAAGTAAATGGCACCCGCGATCGCAGTCACCAACGGCATCAAGCCGCTGACCACGGCCGCATGCATCGCATCGACGTGCCGCAATGCAAGTCCCAAGAATAACGGAAAGCCCACCACCGATCCTAGGGCAGCAACGATCAACGCCGGCAAGTGGCGCAGCTGCAATCGCGGAGCACCGGTCAGCCAAAGATACAACACACTAAGCAAGCCGGAAAAACAAGCTCGGCCTGCCGTGACAAACAGCGGCGGCAACTGCGGTGCGCTCGCGGGACCGACCGCCAGCCGCGTCATCGGCAACGTCATGGCGAACATTGTCACTCCGAGCAGGCCCAACCACAGCCCGCGAGTTTCATCCGCACGATTCGTCATCCGCTGCCAGACACTTTCGAAAGAGCGATTTGGGAATGATCAAGAGTTCAAAGGGACGCGCGCCACGTGCTTAGGTTCGCGACGGCAAGCCGCAAGTCACCCAGCACTCTACTCCAGTCCCATAGCATCGGGTAAGTTGACTAACTCTGCTGCGGGCGATTTGACTTCTCCTTGATTGCTAGTTTGCTCTTCTCAGCCGCGGAACGACGATGTCTGGCAGCCTCAAGATTCAAATGGTCGTGTTCGACTGGTCCGGGACGCTCGTCGATTACGGCTGCCTGGCGCCGGCGAAGGCTTTTCTCGAGGCCTTTGCAAAATCAAAGCTGATGCTCACGTTGCCGCAGGTACGCTGGTCGATGGGCTTGCACAATTACGAACACATTCATTCGCTGCTCGAAATTCCGCAAGTCAGCGAGCAGTTTCAAATGGTACATGGCCGGCCGTGGAATGATGCCGATGTGCTGAACATTTACGATGACCTGGGCCCGTTGCTGCTCGATGCTTGTCGGCAATATGGTCGACTGACTCCGGGAGCTCTGGAGGTTGTCGCCCAGTTGCGAGCCCGCGGCATCAAGATCGGCACGACTTCGGACTATGCCCGGAATGTCGCCGAGTGCGTGTACGATGCGGCGCGGCTCGAAGGCTTGGAAGCCGATGCCAACGTCGCCGCCGACGACACGCCGAGCGCGCGGCCCACGCCGTGGATGATTTTTAAATTAATGACCGAGCTGAATGTCTTTCCGCCGGCCAGCGTGGTGAAGGTCGGCGACACGATGCCGGATGTCGAAGAAGGAATCAATGCTGGCTGCTGGAGCATCGGTTGCACGGCTACCGGCAGTGAAGTGGGGCTTCCACTCGCCGAATGGCAGGCCTTGCCCGATGGCGATCGCGCGGCGCACCTCGAACGCGCCGCGCGAAAGCTTTCCGGCGCTGGAGCTCACTTTGCCATTCCGAGCCTGGCGGAGTTGCCTCGGATCATCGACCGCATTAATCAACGCTTGGAAACCGGCGAGCGTCCGTAGAAAGAATCGAGCAATGGCTGATGCGCAATGGCATCGATTAGGGCCCGTTGAACAGTTCAAGCAAGTACCGCTGCAACAACTGCGCATCGGCGAAGTGGTGATCGCGCTCTCGTATCGCAATGGCCAGTTCGGCGCGATCAGCGGCGTGTGTAATCACGTCGGTGGACCGCTGGGCGATGGCCAGCTTAGCGAAGAAGATTACGTCGTCTGCCCGTGGCACAGTTGGCATTTTCATCGCCTAACGGGTTTGGCCCGTCCCGGAATTCCTTCGGCTGTGCCGGTCTATGAACTGAAGATTGAGAACGGCGAGTTGTTGATCAATTTGACCGCGACGACGAAACGCCAACACGCGCCGCATCCACATCATCCGTTGACGCGGGAAATCAAACGCGAACCGGGGCCACTGCGTGTTGTCGGTATCTCTACGACGGCCATGAATCATTTGTTTCCGCGGTATTCAACGTCCCAAGATCTGCTGCAAGTCGCCCTCACTCAAGCAACAACAGCAGGCGCCGAAGCGAAATTGATCCGCTTGAATGACTTAAAGTTCAAGAACTGCGAAGGGTACTATTCGAAATCGGCCGGCGCATGCACCTGGCCCTGCACCATCACGCAGATGGACCAGGAAGATCAGCTCGATCAGGTTTATGATGCGTTGGTCTTCTGGGCGGATGTGGTGTTGATCAGCACGTCGATTCGCTGGGGCGCGCCGAGTTCGCTTTATTTCAAAATGATCGAGCGGATGAATTGCATTCAAAATCAAATTACGATTGCCGATCGGGTGATGATTCGGAACAAAGTCGCCGGGTTTGTCATCACGGGCGGGCAGGACAACATTCAGGCTGTCGCCGGGCAGATGATGATGTTCTTCGGCGAGTTGGGATTTCACTTGCCGCAGTTCCCGTTCATCGCCCACAGCCGCGGTTGGTCGGCGGAAGACATGGAAAATAACATTGCGTACGTGCAAACCAACGCCGATCTGCGGGCTGGTGCGGAAGCTTTGACCGATCGCTGCCTGCAACTGGCCGCAGGCCTTGTTGCCTGCGAAGCCGTCGCCAGCGTCGAACGAGGCGGCCGCAAAGCACACTAGTTTTAAAGGGAGCTGGGGGAATTGAGCATGCGTCTGTTACTTTGGTTGGTTGGTTTGCTTTCCGTCGCCCAACTTGCCGTCGCGGTTGAACCCGAGATCACCGCGCCGCCGGTGGAACTGAAAGCGCCGGAATTCTATAAGAAGTACATTTCCGCCGATGGCTACCCGATCGTCGCCTCGGAAAAGGTGAATGACTACGCGCTTCGCGAAGCAGCATTTCTCGTCAACAAAATGCTCGCCAATCGGCCCGACGTACGGAAGGCGATGATCGACAGTGGTTCGCGGCTATGCATCATCGGCGCCAAGGAGTTCACGACCGATCTGCCGGAGTTTGCCGAGTTGCGTGCGCCGCGGGCTTATGCCGAGATTGGCGATAAGAACTACTGGGACGCTCGCGCCCGGGGCACGGGTGGCAGCCAGACCGATCCGTATTGTTCCTGTGGCGAAGAGAATCTGCTCGGCTATCCCGGCGATCCTTACTCCACGGAGAGCATTCTGATTCATGAGTTCGCGCACAACATGCATCTGCGCGGTTTGGTGCGGGTCGATCCCACGTTCGACAAACGTTTGCAGGAATGCTACGACGCAGCGATGAAGGCGGGTTTGTGGAAAACCAAATACGCCTCGGTGAATCACCACGAGTATTTTGCTGAAGGAGTGCAATCGTGGTTCAGTAACAATCGCGAGCACGACCACGATCACAATCATGTGAATACGCGGGCCGAACTCCAAGAATACGACGCGGGCCTGTTCAAAATTTGCCAAGAGGTGTTCGGCGATACCGAACTCGTCTACACCAAACCGGCAACGCGCTTGAAAAATCACCTGGCCGGCTACGACCCGACGACCGCACCGCAGTTTGTCTGGCCCGAACGATTGCAGAAAGCCAAAGCGGAAATCCGCCGCCAGGCTGAAAATCGGAAGTAAAACCACTCCCAAAAAACAACCAAAGCTCGCGAATCGGTTCCGACTCGCGAGCTTCGTTGTGCGTTTAGCAAACCGTCAACCGATTACGAATCGGTGTCCAGCACTTGCTGCGGGTTTTGGCCGGTCGGAGCTGCCGAGCGAGTGCAGTCCGTGTAAGCCAAGGCGTCGGTGAACGACGAATCGCTGGCCGAGCTGGTGGTGGCCGCGTGGACCTGAACCAGCAGCGGGAAGTCGATCGTGTACGACTGATCGAGAGCCAGCATCGCCTGGGCAACGTCGCCCAGTTCGTCGATGATGGCATCGCGGGCGGCCGCGATACCCGAGACGACGCCGATCGTGAGCAGAGTCACGAGCAGCACCCACTCGAAGGACAGGACGCCGTCCTGTTCCTTCCACATACGAGCAAAAACCTTCTTCATTCCAAACTCCTCGAACACTGGGGAAATTGTTTCTCAAACACGTTTTCCATGTGGCACGCCATCCATCAGCGGACCTGGCGGAAGCGGGGGCACATCCGATTTCGCCAACTTGGTTGACGCCACCTAATGCAGAGGCCGTGCCGAAAACCGCGCGAAGTATCGAGAAAAATATGCGATTCGCATTAAGTCGCGCTGCGGCCGCGACATATCGCGAGTGAGAAAATTTGTCGCGGTGCAAGGCCAAGGACGACTGCGAAGTGTGCGCTAGTGCTCATGAACGGAAGCACTAAAGACGCGAAACAGTGCGATAGTTGTCGCGTAAATAGAGGTGTACAACTCGACAAGAGCTTAGGTATGATATGTTATATATTGAATATGTTTGAAATATTCGTCACATTCGCCACAAGTGCTGCAATCCTACTCGCTCCCGCCAGGCAGCGAAGTGCTTGCTCAAGAAAGCACGCGAGGCCTGCCTGCCAGGGCGGCAAGCAGACCTCGACGAAGCTTGCGTCGATCCGAGACCAGTAAAAGATAAGACCTGGTCTCGGCTGACGGATGAAGTGCAGAGCCGATTACGAATCGGTGTCCAGCGAGCCGCCGGCACCGTTGCCGCCAGCGCCTTGCGGAGCAGCAGAGCGAGCACAGTCGGTGTAAGCCAAAGCGTCGGTGAACGAAGTGTCGCTCGACGAGCTGGTGGTGGCAGCGTGCACCTGGACCAACAGCGGGAAGTCGACGGTGTACGACTGATCGAGAGCCAGCATCGCTTGGGCGACGTCGCCCATTTCGTCGATGATTGCGTCGCGAGCTGCGGCGATGCCACCCACGATGCCGAACGTGAGCAGAGTCACGAGCAGCACCCATTCAAACGACAACACACCGTCTTGTTCCGACCAAACTTGAGCAAGAACCTTCTTCATTCCAAATCTCCTCGAATCAAATAGGGAAACAAAAATAACCAAAACGTTTTCCGTGTTGGCCCGTTGGTCTTCAACGAGCCCAGCGGGGGCGGGGCACACCGTCTCCGCTGACTTCTGGTACGCGAGTGGGTAAAAGCAGGGGCCGTGCCAAACGACAGAATGTCGGGTTGAGAATTACACCCAGCGTTAGATTTCAATAAACGCCAGAAAAAACAGGCAAAAAGTGCGCGCCTTTGGGCGACTCGATTCCGACGGCAACGAGCATGTTGCCGCGACACCACATCGCGTGTTGACGCTCGCCACACTTTGATGCCAAAAGGCATCAGTGCGCGAACGTCACCTGGAATTCGCTACGCTGCAACAACCGCAGCGCGGCGGCGATCGACGAGCCGCCGCACAAGCAGCACCACGCCGACGATCAGCACAATCACTCCATACAGCGGCAAGATGCTCAGCAGCCAGCTGAGAAAGCCGACCAGAATCAATAGCAAAGCAAACGCCATCGTGCCCGTCGCTCGCCGGACGGGAAGGTGCCGCCCGACGCGATAGATTGCAACGCCGATGAGAATCATGCCAGCGACGATAGCCAGGTTAATCAGCCGATCAGTCAGATCGCGCGACACGGGCGCTGCAGTGATCTTGGTTTCGCCCCGGGGGATCGTAAAGAGAAACACGTTGCCGCGAGGAGGAACATCGATGTCGAGACTCGCCAGGCCGGTTGGTGGCGCAAGGCCTGCAGTTGCTTGTCCTGGCCCCGCAGCGCCACCACCGATGCCGCCCATTTGATTTCCCAACAGGAAACCAGCGTCAGTCTGTGGAGTCGCAGGCGTCGGCAGACCGAATTGCGGAGCAATTCCAGATGTATTGGGTGCAAAACCAGGATTGGACTGCTGCACGGTTGGATTGAAGTTCTGCTGCAATTGCTGATCTTGATTCAATTTTTGTTGATAGCGGAACGCATTGTCGCGCTGCCGGAACTGTTCATAGGACTGTCCCTGTTGATTTTGTGCCAGTTCCTGCTGTTGCTGCGGCTGTTCGCCTCTACCCAGACCGAGGCCGGGGCGACCACCTGATTGTTCGCCGCCGTAAGGCCCACGAGGCGGCGGCGTGAGGCCGGGGGCGAAGTTCGACGCATTCCCCGGCTGAGAACCAGGTAAGTTGCTTTCCAGATCGTTTAACTCGCGATTCAGCCCCGCGCGGTCTTCCGCCAGGTCCTTTGCTTGCTGCTGCACTTTGCCGCTGCGCGACACTCGCCCTTGCTGTTGTGCAGGCTGCGTTGTGGTTTCGGCCGACGGCTTGGTCGCCGCGGGACGTCGCAGCGCCTCCTGGTCGCTGATTCTCTTGCTTTCTTCCCGGATTAACTTCTCGTTCGACTCCTCCGTATACAGCTTGTTCCCTTTGAGGAACTGTGGGTTGTAAGCCAACTCCCCTTGCCCCTTACTGTTGTCGCTTGGCTTCGCATCTTCCTTCGTATCTGCAGGCTGATCGAAGTTGTTGCCAAGTTGGGTGACCACGTTTTTGCTGCGGGCCAATTTCTTTTCCATCCAGGCCCCGTTAAGCAGATAGCGATTGTCGTTCGTTTGCAGTTGCTCCAATTGCGACTGCACCTCCGCCGCCGCTTCCTCCTGAGCTTTTTGCACGTCGGCGTAATTACTCAAGGCCAGGCCCGATTGCTTCAAATTGTTCGCCGAACGGACCGACGAATTGAACTCCCAGGTCTGCAGCAGTCCCGACAAATTCGCCTGGGCCCGCAACTTGGTGTTTAGGTCTTCGTTCTGCAACGCGAGTTTGGCTTCGGCCACCTTCTTTTGAAAGTACGACTGAAAACCTTCCTCGAGTTCTGCTTCACTCTTCACCTGGCTCATCGTGCCGCCGAAATAAGGCCATTCAAAATTTTCGGGCAAGTACAACTGCACCTGGCTTTGTTCGACGTTGATGTTTTGCGTGCGGAGCAGCGGAAAGTCGATCTGCCGCAGCGAACTCAACTTGTCGACGCTGCCGGCGTAACGAATCGACACCGAAAAGTCGCCGCTGCCAGCAGGTGTTTTAATCAGCGGAATCCGCATCTCGCCCGGCCTGGGCGGCGACATCTCCACGGGTTTAACCGGCAGACCTTTGACAATTGCCGTCCACAGTTTGGAGCCAGCGGGGAGCGAAATATCGAGATACTGCTCCGTGCTGTTGCTGACTTGGAAAATCACTTGCGCACGATAGCCGCCAGCTTCGTCGACAATCAGCGTCGTCCGAGCGAACTCAATGCGTGCTTGTGCGGTCTGCACCTGCTGATTCTGCTGCGTCTTGAAGGTCAGGCTCGGCGTCTCTTCGCCAACGGCCACATACGCCTGCGTGACGTTGATGTCGCCGCCGAGCAAGCGAATCATCTCTTGCCAGGCCTGCTGCTGACGCGAGATTGACTCCAGGCCAGCTCGCTTCACTTCAATCACTTCATCGCGGCCGACATTTTCGATCGCGACGATTCGCTGCGAGGTGGTGCCAATCAGCGAACGGGGAATCGCCACATCCTGCGGCTTATCCGTGAGCAACCGATCGTGTTCGACAATCACGCCGAGACGGTCGGTGACGTCGTCCTGCAGCGAAAGAGTCACGAGAATCCAACCGGGCAACGGCTGGCCGTTCTCCATTGCAGGCGTAATTTTCTTTCTCTGCAGCAGGCTCTCTTCCTGCGGGATGCGAATGCGGGCGGTGCGGAAAGTATCCGGCAGTAAGAATTGAAGTTCGTGAATGCCTGCGTCAACAATCTGATATTCGAGCAGCACGGTTTCCTCGATCGCGCGGCGCGTCACTTTCACATTGCTAGCTGTCCGAACCGTTACCCGCGGCGTCCTGCGGCTCAGTTTGAAGGTGGCCAAGTATTCGGCAGCGCGATACTTAAGCGCAACGCGCGCGAGCGGCTGTTGTTCAGCCTTTAGCCAAGAGTGTGACTGCTGCAGCAAGCCGATTTCGGCGTTTTTCAAATTCGCGGCTTGCACATCGGTGTCGGGATCGGAGAGGACGACAATTTCCCCCTGCTGTCGTTCGACACTCAGAAGGCTGATGACCGGCGCGGCGAACTCTTCCCATTTCTCACGCTTGGCGAAATGCCCGACTAGCGTCAGCGTGAATTCATGCTCGCGGCCGTCGAGCAATTGCACACTCAGCTTCTTCCGGCCGTTAGCATCGTTCACCACCGACCAGTTCATTTCCGTTGGCAGCAATTGATCAATTTCAAATCCAACGGGCAGCAGAACATCGACATGGTACAAGGGCTGACCTTGCGGCCGGAACGTGATGCTGGACTCGAGCGTCGTTTCCCGATCGGCGATCCGCAGGACCGAACGAACCTCTGCGGAAGTGGCTGAGGTGGCTTCGGCCGCATTTAGCCGCAGCTGAAATTTGTCGCCAGCACCGGAAGTGACGAAGCGATAGACCTGGTAGGGCCGCAGATTCAGGATTGATGGATCCTCTGCATCGGCGGCCTGCACGACGGCAGCTAATTGCCCATCGCTGTCGGCGCGAGCGAGGCCCGTAGAAGTTTCCGTGCGCAGTTCCAAGCGCGGACTGCGGCGGATCATCAGCTCGCCTTGTTGCAACGCAGCGCCACTGACGAAGACCGCCGGCGCGTCGAACGCGGCGAATTCGCCCGTACCGATGCGGCCGCGCTTCGACAGCACGAGCGTGATCCTTTCGGAACCATTCGCCGGCTTGAGCAGCGTGACGTTCACCAGCTGCCGAGCGTCGGGCTTCACTTGCCAGCCGCGGAGGTTCTCGCTGACGACTTGTTCAATCGAATAACCAAGCGGCAGCGAGAACTCGAATTGATCGCGTGTGCCGCGGCCGAAACTCAGTTCAGCAATCCAGGTGAGTCGCAGCGCGTCTTCGCGTACGTCGAGCACGCCGGTGCTCTTGGCAGTCAGGCTTTGGTCGATCTGCCCAACAGCGACCTTGGGCCGCCATTGCAAGTCAAGCCGGCCGCCACCACCGCCACTGAGCGTCGTTTCGATCTTTTCATTGGCAGCTTTCGTTTCGAAATTATCACGATCAAACGTGCTGGCGATGCGAACTTCAGTCGCGGCATCAGGCACGGTGAGGGTCAATTGATTCGCGCCACCCAGCGGCAACGAAGCGGCCACTTGTCGCCAACCACCGCGGCGCGTGAGTCCCAGGCGCAAGGAAACTTCCGCCGACTTGCGACCGGGGCCTTGCGCATGCAGCACAATCACACCGCCACTTTCGCCGTCGGGCGGGTTCGGCGCTTTCATGGCGGCCTGTTGTTGCGGTTGTTCGTTGACTGCAACCGGAGCCTGCGGCGCGACGACTTGTAACCGCGCTGGCTGACCATCGACGGTTGCTTTGACGAGCACGCCGCCCGAGAACGGCAGCGGAATGGCCACTGGCTTGTCGCTGAGGACATTGATCGTCAACTTGCCTGTGACGACCAATTCATCCGTCGCCGACAATGTCGCTTCATACACGGCTGCGAGAATTGCATAATCGATCGGCGGTTTGGCTTCTTTCGGCTTGTCGGGGTGCGCCCGATTCCACAGCTCGATGAACTTCACGTAAGGAATCAGCACCTTCTTTGCTTGCGCAGGACCATCTTCGGCATTCGGATCGTAAGGGACGATCACTGCGTCAGCGGGAACGGTCACGGGACCGCCTGGATCGAGCAGTGGCAGTAGATCCTTGAGGTCGATGGTCTTCACTGCTTCCGGCATCGGTTCAACCGCGAACGCTGAACTGGATGTGCCGAACAGCAGAGAGATCAGCAACAGCGGCGCGATGATGGTGCCGCTGCTGGTCGTGAGTGGCACGTTCGTTGTCGTCATGGGCTGGCAACAATCAGCCGGCAGCCGACGCAGAACGGCGCGCCACAGCGATATAGCCACTGAAGCCAGCAGGAAGTACGGCACCAAGGCGCACGCCGCAAAGAACGCAGCATCGAACACCAGACCGATTTCATCGAGCGCACGCGTCAGCAGCAGGGGAATCGAACTAGTCAGCAGGAAGATGATGACATACGCGGCCTGTTGTTTGGCCGGGCGATGCGTGAGAGCCACACCCATCAAGAAGACCAGCCAGCTGACGCCACACGCAGCCCAACGGATGCGCGTCGTATCGACGAGGGTTACTTGCAGCTGCGGATCCACACCCAGGCTGCGGAATGTTTCGATCCGCGCGCCGGCCTTGTCGATCTCCGTTTGCTTCGGCTGTTGGATGTTCAGGCTGCTCACCCCTTCGAGCGCATGGAACTTGGCGTAGCCTTCTTTGGTCATTGGCTCGAGTCTCGCTGTCGACTCACGCTGTTCACTCGCTTCGGGAACTTTCGGTTCCGCTGGCATGATGGCAGGCAACGGTGGTGGCGGTGCGGCCTCGACAGGAGTTGCGGTTGGAGGCTGGGGCGCCGCAAATTGGGGCCGCGCAGTCGCCTTCGGATAATCCGGTTGGGAACCGAAGGGATCAGCGGCAGGCGCTGGCGTTTGTGGTCGAGGATCGAACTTCTCGCCCGCCAGCGGTGGTTCTGCCTTCGGCGGGAGCAGTGGCTCGTCCGTAGGCGGCATGCGGAATTCACTAGTCGTTGATTCGACTTGAGCTGCAGGTTCGTGCTTGGATAATTTCGGAGAGATCCGCTGCAAACTACTAAAAGCACTCTTGATTCTCGCTGTCATCGACTCTGTATCGTCTGGGAGTTCCTGTTTGGTTGCTCGGCCGATGTAGTGGCTCAAGTCGCCATCCTCATGCAGATAAAACTGATCACGATCGGGGCCAATTCCACCACCGTAATACTTAAACAGCTTCCAAACCTGCAACGCCGCAATGTCTCGTCGCGGTCGCGCAACAGGCGACACCGTGCCACCGCTGCTCTTCAGCACGTAGCCACGCGGCAGCAGCAATTGCCATTGCAGATCGGCCTGCGGCACTTCGCGATCGGCTTCTTCACCACGGCCACGCAGCACCAACTTCGGCGCTGCTGCTTTAATCGTCGGCGCGAGGCCCAATTCAAAGCCGGTGGCTTCGAACGCAATGAGAACTTTCCGCACGGGAAGATCTTCGCGCGGCGGCAAGCTGACCAGTAGCACGCCCTTTTCCTTTTGCGGTTTCGTTGGCTGGCCGTCGACCAGCATCGTCCAGAGAACGGCATCGCCGGGCAGAGCCACTTCGAGGATGTTCGCTTTTGTGACCAGGTCGTAAGCCGCAAACGTTTGCGTCAAACCATTGGCCGACACTTGCGTGAATAATTCCGCCCGTTGCGCGATGGCACTCGGCAGCACATGCTGTTGACGACGAAGGACGTCGACCTTCACCACGCCAGCGCGGCCCGAATAGCCATACGCGCCAATCAACCGGCGATCGGTTGCGGTCGCCGGTTGATCGAGCAAATAACGAGCTTGATACAGTTCCGCTTCATCGACCGAGCGATGCGCGGTCTTGGGCTGCACTTCGAGTTCGGGCCAACCTTCGAGCGAAACAAACGCCGATTGAAACTCAACATCCTCCGCCTGTGCGAGGGGCAGGGCATATTCCTTGAGCTTGCTTTCGGCGAGCGGTTGCTGAAAGTCAACGGTCAGCCGAATTTCGCCTGTACTTCGTTCGACGAGTTGCACCACCCAGCGGCGGCGGTCTCCTTCTTCCGTGCTGCGCTGTTCTTTCACTAGCACGCCATCGAGTCCCTGAATTGTGATTTCCTTCGGTGTGTTGGCGGGTAACGAAAACACCAACTGCCGCGTGCGGGCTTCGCGCACCTGGTACACGAGTTCGTAATGCGCCTTGAGAGCATCAGGGAGCACTTGCACGAACGAAAAGACTTCCGCAGCCAGCGAAGGTTGCTTTCGTTCGACGGTGAACTTCGCAGCGAAGGGCCGTGATTCAAAGCGATAGGCAGCGGCAGTCGCCACACCGGCGAGACCTTGCGCGGCCTTCTCATTTTCCAGCAGCGGAACCAACCCGCTCAGTTCCTGCGGTTGCACGGCGAGATCGTCGATGGCTTGCACCGCAATGGCGCCCGCTTCGCGCGAAGCTCCTTCGATTTCCAACTGTGGAAACGTGACGGTTTGTTCTTTCCAATCCGCCAGCCAACCGGCGGGATTACTCGATGCCCGCACGATGATTTTGCCGCGCTGTCCCGCGGCTATGCGAGCGGCCAGCGTGACGATTAAACGGGTGCTCCCATCGGCCAGTTCGTAGCGTTCGATATTCAGCGGCTGATTGTTGTCGCCGAGCACTTCTTGTACGCGCCAACCAAGCGGTGCTTTCAGCCGCACCTGGAAAAGATCTTCTGCCAGAGGTGAAACGATAAACCCGCCGCGCAGGTCGTGCTCTTGATCGCTAAGGGACAACAGCAAGCTGGTGGAAACGACGAGGCCCGATTCCGGGCGAACGAAGTTGGCCAACAGGTCGTACTGCGTGGCGTCGATGTACGCGGGCACGTAAAAGGTGGCCACATGCCGCACGATCGGCGCACCGGGCTCCGCGCGAAAGATGCTCTCGGGCATCGCTTGCGTGAGAATCGGCGAATCGATGGGGAGTAGTTGTTTCGTCGCTAGTTCCTGCGGTTCCAGGCGATCTTCGACGAGCAAGCCAACGACCGCCACTTCGCCCGCAACATCGAGCGGCTGCAACCGCGGCAGCTTCCACTTTTGCAAACTGGCGAGCCAATCCTGGCCGATTTCGGGCGAGCGATTCGCGCTGATGGCAATCAGTGTCGGTTCGGTGGTTGCTTCGCTGAGCGTGGCTTCGAGAATCTGCCGACCTTTGTCGTCGGCCTTCACCTCCCAGCGACTGAGCCGCTGCGAGCTGACGTTTGTCACTTCAAAGCCGGCCGGCACGACGAAGCGAAACTTATCGACGGGATCATGCAGAATGCGATGCGAAATATTGACGTGCAGCCGTTCGTAGCCGAGCGTGATTTCGTCGACTTGCACCGTGCGAGCGACGACGAGCCGTTGCTCGCGGGCCTGCTTGTTGTTCAGCGACATGACGATCGACATCGTGTCGCGGGAGAGGAGCAGTTCCAACTGCGTGCGATTGGCTGCTTCGTCGTACTTGCGACGAACGACCGAAGCGCCACCTTTTACTTCGACATTCCCAGCAACGGACAAATCAAGCGTGGCCGCCGTTGAGACGGGCAGCGCGATATTGAGCGTCTGCAACGCCGCCGCTGCCGGAACGGCAGCGGTCAGTTGCAATTCGAGCTGATGCTTGCCAGCGCCGTTCACAAACAGACGAACGTGGCCGCGGGCATCGCGGGCGATCGACGCGGGTTTGCCGTCGAGCGTTGCGCTCTTCACTCCGACGTAGCCAAGTTGCAGCGGCACGATTTGCCAACCGTCTTGCAAGACTTCGAACTCCAGCTTGCCGGTGATTTGCGCGCGGCCGTCGTCGATCTTGCCGCTGTACGCGGCCTGCAACATGACTACATTAACCGGGCCCTGCTTCGCCGCTTTTGCCTCCACGACCTTCAGCAGCTGTTCGTATTCAACGCGGGTGAGGAAAACGCGATTCTTGTCGCTTTCGAGAATGACTTGCAGATCGTCGAAGGGTACGAAGATCTCGCGGAGCGGTTTTGTTGCAGCGGGTTTCGCCGGCGGCGCGGCTTGATTGTTCGGAGCCATGTTTGGCTGCGCAAACGTAACGCCGCATAGCAGCGAAAACAAAATAAAGGAGAAGAACTTACTCATGGCGCTCACCTCCTTCGTTGGCCGGAGGAGCTGGGTTTTCGGCCGGCGGAACTGGCGGAGTCGCGGTCGTGGTTGTTCCTTCAGGAGTCGTTACCACCGTTCCACTGCCGGGCCCGCCGGGTCTGAACGGCGTTTCGCCTCCTGTGGCAGGTGAAGTGGCAGCAGCTGCGGCGACGGCTGACGCGGCTGCAGCGGTACGGACAGGACGCGTGGCGATCCAGTCCACCACTCCCGGCGTTGCCCAAGCCAGGAAGCGAATCAGCCAGACGACAATCACCAGGCCAATCGCCGCGAAGAGCGAACCGGTGATGATGGCTTTGGCCAGCGTGGGCACCAGCACGGCGATGAGGACCACGCCGACGACGAGCGCCGCGAGATACCAAAGCCGATCGCCGATCGGCCGCGCGGTTAGCGCCAGGCCGATGATGGCGACAACCGCAAACACCAGACTCTGCAGCCAGGTCCGATTCATCGAAACCAGTCGCAGCGAATCGCTTTTCGTCGGCCGCAGTGCGGAGAAGAGGTACAGTCTGCCATCCGTACGGAAATCATTCCCCAGCGTGTTGCAACCGGAGACGCTTTCTTTGATTTGATTCACCACGTGCTGGTCGTTGCTTTGGCCATGCTTGGTTGGCGGCCAGTTGTCGCGATTCTCGGCGGTCCACGGGCCGGTCATGCCGACCAACTGTCGCTCTTCGGGCAGATAGGCCGCGAGATAAACTTGCTGCACGGCGGTTTCTTCGTCGAGGAAAGTCGGCACCCGCAGATCACGAGCATTGCCTGGATAGTGGTAACGCAACTCAACAACGACTGCAGCGTCAGGCGAATGGCCCGCGAGCGGAATGAACAAGTTCTTCTTTTCATCACGCTCAAGGCTGACCATCTGGCCGTTGATGCGTAGCGGCTGTGTATCAAACGCAGCTCCTTCGGGCAGGATCACTTGAATCCGCTGCTTGGCACTCAGCAGGCGATACATGGCTTGCACATTCAGATCGCCGCTGCGAATGGCCACGATACGTACCAGGCCCAACTCGATGCTGGTCTTCTTCACCGATTCGAGTTCGTAGCGCGTGGCGAGCAGTGTGAGTGACCAATCATCGTGAAACTCAAACGCGCGGGCTGCATCGGGAACGCGAACTTTGAGGTCGACGCGCGGATCGATCGGCCGCAGACCCGTTGGTTCGCCATCGACGCCGATGTCGATTGTTTCTGCTCGCGTCGCAGCGATCTGTCCCCAGAAGCGATCGACGCCCACAGCCTTCAGAATCGGCAAGCGAAGTTTCACACCTTTGCCCGCGGCGAGTTCGCCCTGCTTTTGTTCCCAGGTGAACTTCACTTGCACGGGCCCGAGCAACTCAGCTTCGCCAGCGAGTTCCAACGCGGTGTAACCCGGCGAAACATCGGTCGGCTGCGGATCGAGAGCCCGTTCGCGAATGATGGGCGTTTGATTCCGCAGTTCCTTGACGAGCGTCGTCGGCACATCGAGCCGCAGCGTTTTCACGCCGCTGTACTTCACGTCGAAATCAAAGATCGATTCATATTTCACCACGCCTTGCTCAACGCGAGCGATCAGCGTTTGCTGCACTTCGATGTACGGCTTGCGGCGTTCGGCTTCGACTTTCAGCCGGGCCGGTTCCTGCGTGAACGCATAGGCGAGCAATTCCCGCAGCAGCGGAAAGCGACCCGCGCGAAGCGATTCCATCCCTTGCACCGCTTCGCCGGGCGAAATGGCTCGCAGGCCGACTTGCTCCGTTGGATGGACTGCCAGACTTTCCGGCGTGTATACCAACAGCCGGCCTTGCGACCGCGCGGCGCTGTTCGGCGCGACACGCACGACGGGAATTTCTAGCGCCGAGGTCTTGCCAGTCGGCGAGAGGAGGTTCGGATCTTCAAGTCGCTTCTGCAATTCGACAAGCAGAGCCACGCGGCCCAAAGCTTTGCGGCTGAGATTCACGTTCAAGCGTGATTTCGATTTGCGAGTTTTCTTCTCGCCGTTCTCAGTGAATTCGATGTCGCGATCGGCCAGGTGGTGCGAATCAACTTGCACGCCGGCCGCACCTGCGGCATTGCGTCCAGCCACGCTGCGGACGTCGTAACCTTCGGGCACATCCACTTCCAGTTGAAACACGCCTGCGCGGGTGATGTTGTAGATGGCAAGCAGCGTGAGTGTGGTTTGCTGCGGTTCGAGAAAGACTTCCGCGAGTTGATCAACTTCGACTTGTGGCTTCACCGATTCGACGGTGAGCGTCAGATCGTACGCAGCGCGAGAATAGCGAAAGGCATACGCCCAGGCTTGCCCCGCGAGCGGCGCGGGAAGTTCGCCAGCATCGATCTGCAGCAGATCCAGCCGACTGTCGACTTCGCTGCGGAGCGACTCGGCGAGGCGGACGACCAAGATCCCTTGTTGCCGGCCGACGTCGATCGCGCGAATCACCGGCACTTTCACTTGCTGCCGGGCCATTTCGGCGGGCATCTCTTTGTCGCCGATGAATTTTTCGAGTTCGATCACCAGATTCTGCGTGCCGCGGGCGGGCTGAAAGAGATCGACGGTGATGACCTTGCCCAGCGCGTCATTCTTCTGCGTCCAGCCTTTCACATTATCGTCGAACACATTCACAACATCGTGATCGACAGGGACAGCAACTTGCAGTTTGCTCAAGTCAGCTCGCGAGATTTCATACACGAGCGTCGCGCGGGTCCGGACGACCCGTTCGTCAATCGTCACTTCCTGCCGCACTTGCACGGTGGCCAGCGCGGTGAGGCCGGCAGCGCCTTCGGATTTCGGTGTCCAATCGATGCGGACCTGATCTGCAGCGCCGACGAAGGCTTCGACGACGGTTTCTTTTTTATCTTCGGGCTTGCCTTCGTTTGCCATCTCGGCCGAGGCTTCGGTAGCGGAGAGCTTGGGATGCACGTTCACTTTCACGCCGGGCTGCGAAACGTGAATCTCCCAACGATTGACCGGAGCCTGCGGCGCGTCGAACTGCACGCTGTTGGCGCCGGGCGACTTGTTGTATGCGCGGGCGTAGACGACTTTCAGTGTCAGTTGCTCGGGCTCTTTGCCTTTCTTTTCGAACAGCAGTTTGTAGCCGATGTTGGCATCGTGCAGCAGCCGCGCGGGCGCGTCGCCGAGCTTCGCCGACCGAATGGCCGCGTCCTTCAGCCGCAGCGGCACTTCGTTCCAACCTTCGCGAAGAACTTCGAGCTTGATGGTCGCAGTCACTTCCACGACGTCAGCTTTGTCGTTGATCACCGCCACGCTATCGATTTCCGAGATCAGCGCACCGATCGGCGGCTTGATGTCTTCGAGCTTCTTGCCTGCTGCCTGAGCTGCGTTCCAGAGTTGCTGAAACTTGTCATACGGCAGAAAGACGCCGCGGCCCTCTTTTTCGAAGAGGGAGCGGAGTTTGGCGTACGGGATGTAGATGGTCTGCTCGCGCAGCGGCGTCTCCCCCTTCCCTTCGGCGGCGGCCACATCCTCGGGAGTGGGCATTGGCGGCTTGGGGCCATCGCCAGGTTGGGCTGAGGCCGCGTTAAGCCACGCAAAGCAGGTGATGAGGACTGTTGCCAAGATTGAGCGGAGAGAAATGGAGCGCAACATCCAGACTGTTCCTGAAAAAGAATTCAAACTTCCACGCCCCTGGGCAAAATGAAGCGAGCACAGAGAAGAGGGAGTAAGGGCCGACAAGTTTACGCCAATGCCGCGTGTGCGTTACGAACATGGCTCGCACTCCAGGCGCGCACGGCAGGCGTTATGTTAGACGATCTACAATGACTATTTGTTCTAAGACGCTGGAATTGATCGTAACGAATTTGTAAATTAACGAGGTTGCAACGCTGCTGCCATCTTCCTTTTGCCAGGTAATTTCTCGCATGACTGCTGATTCTGTCCGTCCATTGCCACGCCGTTCGTTCCTCGCTGCGGGGGCTGCTGTGACCGGGTTCACGCTGGCTTCAGTAACCACTGCTGCTCAGGCGCAAGAAAAACTGGGCACTTTCATCTCGCCCCCCACCGGCAAAACAATCCTGCTGTCGTGCAAGCTGGGGATGATTGCGAAGAAAGCCGATGGTAAGGACTTGTCGATTGTCGAGCGTTTGAAGCTCGCTGCCGCGGCTGGTTTCGACGGTGTCGACTTCGACGAAGCGGGTTCATTCACGCCAGAGCAGGCTCGCGCTGCGGTGCAAGAGTCGGGCGTGTTCGTGCACAACGCGATCAATCACGCGCATTGGGGCAAGCGGCTCACGAGCGCCAATGAAGAAGACCGCGCGCAGGGCGTGAAGAACATCGAGCACTGTCTGCGAGTCGCCCATGCGGCCGGTGGCAGCGGTGTGCTGATTGTGGTTGGCAGTGGCAACGACGGCACCGAGGAAGAGTGCAACGATCGGGCTCGCAAGGAGATTCAAAAACTGATTCCGCTCGCGGCGTCACTGGGTCAGCCGATCTTGTTCGAAAACGTCTGGAACAAGTTGCACTACGATCACGACAAGCCGCCGGAGCAATCCCCGCAGCGGTTCATCGATTTCGTCGACAGCTTTAATAGCCCGTGGATCGGCATGTACTACGACATCGGCAACCACTGGAAATATGGTCAGCCGCGGGAATGGCTCAAAGCCTTTGGCCGCCGCGCGGTGAAGCTCGACGTGAAGGGCTTCAGCCGGAAGAAAAACAGTTTCGTCGACATCACGTCGGCCGACGACGACGTGCCATGGGATGAAGTCCGCAAAGGCCTCGATGAAATCGGTTTCACCGGTTGGACGACGGCCGAAGTGGGCGGCGGCGGTTTGGAGCGATTAACGATCGTGCGTGAGCAAATGCAGAAGGCATTTGGGTTGACGTAGGCTCCTTTGCATTCCTCATTCCCTCTCCTCCAGGTTCAGAGGGAGGGAATAAGGGTGAGGCAACTACATCGTCATAATATCGAAGTCTGCCCTTATCGGTCCCACCTGGCGGCACATCGAATTCTTGATCTTGCCGTTCCAACTGGGCGGGATCGGATCGCGGTTCTGCGCAGGGGCACCGTCTTCGGCAAACCGATGCGAACTCGGCATCGGCACAGCAGGCGACCTAAAACAGAAACGAACCGAGGAGTTGTGCTGGACAATAAATAACCGGGACTCGGCTGGCAATAGTTGCGATAAAATTGCGGTATTTTCGGTTGACACATTTTTGGCGACAAGATCAGCCAAGATCAGCGGCGAACCTTGTCAGTGAACCGCGAGTCCCTAAAGTGAACACATCTATATCCCTAAAGTGAACACATCTATAGAGGTGCGGTTCGCCCTGAAACACAACACCGCTAGCCCTGCTAAACCTGCCCGAGGTTGGTTGCTGCTGCGCAATTTTAGAGAAAGAATAAGGAGGAAGTTCGTGCTGCCGTCACTCGTTATCGCGCTGCGATCAACTGCTAGGGCGCGGTTATCGGGTGGCAAGCGAGGGTTATTTCCCCGTTATCGCGTTGAAAAGAAGTGGTTATCAGACTGCTGTTGTTGTTATCAGAAATTCCACTCGATTTGACGCAAACGGTTGTTTCTGAAGAGATTGCGAAATTTGAACACGGCGCGAAAGTGTTATCGGGGGCCTCCCTGCAAGAGGGGTTCCTGGGGATGGAATCGCGACTTGAAAAAGTTGGAACCGCTGAAACGATCGGTTAGACTGGGCCATAGATCAATAGCCATTGATTCCCGCCCGCCTCGCCTACTGAGGGACCGACCATGTTGACGATTGCCGATCCGCGGCCGACCCGCCATTGCCAGGGCTTGGCCCGCCGGGAGTTCCTTAAAATCGGGGCATTAGGTGCGCTCGGTTCAGTGGGCGGAGTCCTCACGTTGCCCCAATTGTTGGCGGCAAAGGCGGCTGGTTCGGTGGTGGTTCGCGACAAGTCGGTAGTGCTGCTGTTCCTGTCGGGTGGGCCATCACACATTGAGTTTTTCGATCCGAAAATGTCGGCCCCGTCGGAGTATCGCAGCGTGACCGGCGAACTGCCGACGAAACATGCCGGCATCACCTTCGGCGGCACGTTTCCGCAACTCGCTGCGCGGGCCGATCAGTTCAGCATCGTCCGATCATTTGGTAGCGGCAATAGTGGCCACACGTATGAATCGGTGACGACCGGCGGCAATGTATTGAAGAGCGCGCTGAGCGCTATCTACGCTCGCGTCGCCGGCGTGAACCATCCGCAGACTGGCATTCCGAATAACATTCTTTTGTTGCCCGAAGCCGTAAAAGAGAATTTGAAGATCGGCAGCAACTTTGAAACGGGCGCTCTGCCGACACTCACGCAGCATGGTGATTTAGGGCCGTCGTACAATGCGTTCAATCCGGCCGGCGGTGGACAGCTGAAAGACAATCTGGAATTGAAAGTTCCCGCCGAGCGGTTGTTCGATCGCCGTAACTTGCTGGCGGGTCTCGATCGGATGAAGCGCGATGCGGAACGCACCGAAGTGGTGAAGGGTGCCAGCGAGTTTCAACAGCAGGCGCTAGACGTCATTACGCGCGGTGTGGCCCAGGCTTTTGATTTGAAGCAAGAGAGCGCTGCGACACTGGAGCGCTACAACACCGAAAAGCTTTTCACGCTCGAAGAAGTGCAGCGTTGGGGCGATATGCGGCGGAGCACCAATCTGCTCGGCAAGCAGATGTTGCTTGCCCGTCGTTTGTGCGAAGCAGGTTGCGGCTTCGTCACCGTTTCGGACTGTGGCTGGGACATGCACAGCAACGGCAACAGCCCGAAGTTTCTCGGCGGCATGCAACCGCTGGGGACGCAAGTCGATCATGCCGTGAGTGCGTTCATCGATGATGTGCGCGAGCGCGGTTTGCAGGACAAAATCCTGCTCGTCGTCACCGGCGAAATGGGCCGCACGCCGCGGATCAACAACAACGGCGGCCGCGATCACTACGGCGATCTCACGCCGCTGTTGCTCTTCGGCGGCGGTTTGAAGATGGGGCAGGTCATCGGCCAATCGGACGGCAAAGCCGAGCGGGCCTCGACCACGCCGTATCGTCCGCAGAATCTGATGATTACGATCATGAACGTGCTGTTTGATATGGGGCTGCTGCGCTTGCAGACAAACATTCCCCGCGATATCGCCAAGCTGGGCGAAACCGCAGAACCGATTGAGGGGTTGCTGTAGCCATGTTGTCGCGTCGTGCGCTGCTCTCGAGTTCTGCCTGCGGCCTGGGATCGCTGGCGCTCTGGCAGCTGCTCGGCCGTGACAAGCAACTAGTTGGCGCAAATGAAAAGCAATCGGGCGGTGGTTTGCATCATCCCGCCAAGGCCAAACGCGTCATTCAGCTCTTCATGAATGGCGGCGCGAGTCAAATGGATTTGTTTGATTACAAGCCGCAGTTACAAAAACTGCACGGGCAGAAATTCGATCCGGGCACCGATGAACGCGTGGAAGCGGCGACGAGTGCGCCGGGCAATGTCCTTGGCTCACCGTTTAAATGGCAGCAACATGGGCAGAGCGGCCGTTGGGTCAGCGATCAGCTGCCGCATATGGCAAAGCATGTCGATGACATCGCGCTGCTGCTCGGCATGCAATCGCGGACGAATGTACATGGCCCTGCGAGCTACTTGATGAACACCGGCTTTCTGCTGCCGGGCTTTCCGTCGTTTGGCTCGTGGGTCAGTTATGGCCTCGGTTCGCTGACAGACAATCTGCCGACGTTTGTCGTGCTGCCGGATGCGCGTGGTTTGCCTTACAACCAGCGGGGCAATTTTTTGAGCGGCTTTTTGTCGGTCACCCATCAGGGGACCATCATCAACGCTGCCGCGCCGGAGCCACTGCATGGTTTGCATGCGCCTGCTTCGGCGAAGTTCATCACGCCGGCCGCGGAGAAGGATGGATTGCAGTTGCTCGCTGGTTTGAATCGTGAGCATCTCGCACAGAGCGATCAAGATCCACGACTCGAGGCGCGGATTCGATCCTATGAACTCGCGGCAAAGTTGCAGCTGAGTGCGCCGGAAGTTTTTGATCTCAGCCAGGAATCGGCTGACACGCACAAAGCGTATGGCCTCGATAATCCCGCGTCGGCAGACTTCGGCAAGCGCTGCTTGATTGCGCGGCGGATGATCGAGCGCGGCGTGCGCGTGGTGCAAGTTTGGAGCGGTTCGAATGGGCCGACAGGCAACTGGGATAATCACACGAGCATCATCAAAGAACTGCCGCCCATGTGTCAGGCCACCGATCAGCCCACGGCGGCGTTGCTCGCTGATTTGAAACAGCGCGGGCTGTTCGACGACACGCTGTTGCTCTGGAACACCGAGTTCGGCCGAATGCCTTTTTCGCAAGGGAGCGAAGGCCGCGATCACAACGGCGGCGCATCGCTCGGCTGGCTCGCTGGCGCTGGCGTGAAGCGCGGTGTTGCTGTGGGGGAAACGGATGAATGGAGTTGGAAGGCGCAAACGAAGATCACGACGAACTACGACTTCCACGCTACTGTGCTCCATCTGCTGGGCATCGATCACGAACAACTAACGGTGCGCCACAATGGCGCCAATCGGCGTTTGACCGATGTGCATGGGCACCTGGTGCAGGACGTGCTAGCGTAGCGAATGTACTAGCCCGACGCGTAAGCGAGGGTGAACTATAAGTTGACATGGACTTGCCTCATGAATTGGTACCCGTTCTCCCTCGCTTACGCGTCGGGCTCGTGAAAAGACCCGTCGGGCTATGAAAGACATCACGCAAATCGCCATCGCCGTTGTCGAGCACGCGGGGCAGTTCTTAATCGGACAACGACCGGCAGGTGTCTCACTCGCGGGCCTGTGGGAATTTCCCGGCGGCAAGATGCATCCCAGCGAAACGCCGGAAGATGCTGCGGTGCGCGAGTGTCTCGAAGAAACGGGCCTGCACGTGCGGCCGTTGTTTCGTTACCCAGAACAGTTGCAAGCGTATGCGCACGCAACATTACAGTTGCACTTCATTGGTTGTGAGCTCGTGGAATCAGATGCGATTCCCAATTCACCATTTCGTTGGATATCGCGTGCGATGCTAGCGGCGTTTGAATTTCCGGAAGGAAATCGAGCGTTGATCCAACATCTTCTTTTATCATCAGGGATTACGCGTCCTGCTCGCGAAACGTGAACAGGGAATGATGAAAAACGACTGCTGTCATTTCGTTGCATCATTTCCGGGAATGCGGCAAACTTGACTCAAGTTTCCCGTTTTTCCTCTTCCCAGAAGTGGGAAATCCGGGGTAAGTTTTGCAAATCTTACAAGAGCTCGCCTGCCAGCGAATCAAAAGTTCTCGCGACGAAAATGCAGGAAAGCGTTCTCCCGCAAGTCTTTAAATTCGCTCCTCGCGCAGCTGGAGTAATTTGCTGAAGGAACTGGCCTGGCGGTTGCTTAAGATGCAATCCATGGCCAGCGTGTTCTCCTGTGAGTACACAGCCCTGGGTTGCCGCACGATGCGGTGGCCTCCGACCGGTCAGCACCAACGGATGGAGTCGCCCGCTTACTGCCTCTCGGCAGTTTACGACTTCGCCCTGTTTGGTACCTGACACAACTTTGGAAGGATCCAAGAGCATGGAAGCTCGTGCACGGAAAGCCAATCTGAATCTGACCGCTCTGCTGGCGGTTCTCTCGCTCGCCTTGGCCCCGGCCGTTGTATCGGCCGCGAGTGCCCGGTCGCAGAACTTCATCGTGTCGGCCTCCACGCCGGCGCTCGCTCATGAGATTTGCGAAGCGGCCGAAAACTATCGCCGCGATCTGGCCATCGAATGGCTCGGCAAAGAATTGCCGCCGTGGCGTCAGCCTTGCCCGATTGAAGCTCAGGTTCACGACAACCTGGGGGCGGGCGGCGCAACCCAGTTCAGCTTCAGCCGCCAAGGCATGCCCTTCGGCTGGTCGATGTCGGTGCAAGGTTCGAGAGAACGCGTGCTCGACTCGGTGCTGCCGCACGAAGTAACTCACACGATCTTTGCCTCGCATTTCGGCCGGCCACTGCCGCGGTGGGCCGATGAAGGTGCTTGCACGACGGTGGAACACACCAGCGAAAAACACAAGCAAGATCGCTTTCTGATCGAGTTCCTGATGACCGAACGAGGGATCCCGTTCAACAAGATGTTTGCGATGAAGGAATATCCACCAGATATGTTGCCGCTGTATGCCCAAGGCTATTCGTTGGCTCGTTACTTGATTATGCAGGGGGGTAAGCGGAAGTATGTGGAATACGTGGGCGAAGGGATGCAGACCGAAAACTGGCCTGCCGTTACGCGGAAGTATTACGGCCACAAGGATCTCTCCGATCTGCAGGTGACCTGGCTCGAATGGGTCCGCATTGGCAGTCCGAAGCTGCAACCGGTCGATGGGATTGAGAACCGCGGCGATCGAATGATCGCGGCAAGCACTCCCGCCGCGAAACAGCCGACCGAACAAGTCAACGACCAACTGGTGAGCATCACACCGTCGTCGGTAGTTGCTTCGCCCGTGACGAACGCTCCACACGCCGAAGCAGTGCCGCAGCCGATCCGCAATCAAGTTCCGGCCCATGCTTTGGTCGCGAAGAACCACCACACGCCGACGATGCGGCCCGCGTCGCACACGAAAAACCTGGAAACGGTGCCGCCGCCTCGGCCGGAGTTTGCAACGGGCTCGCAAGTCGAAGCCCGTCCGGCCAGCAATGTGGCTCGGCCTTATTCGGAAGGCTGGTATGCAACGAAAGCCAAGCAGCAGCAAACCGGCTTGAGCTCGCCGCCAGCTCCAGCCGCCCCGTCGCCCCCTGTACGGGAAGTGAATGGATCGGCTAATGTACCGGCTGCGGCGCCGCCCGCAAATCGCCGCGTGATGATGGAATGGTCGCGCCCCGTCGATCAGCCTTGGAATCCGTCGGCCGAGTCCAGAGTTGCCCGCAGTAGCGAGACCACCGCGCTGAGTGATTTGGCCGCCGATTCGGGCACCGCGTGGCGTTAAGAGAATGTAAGTGAGCAAAAGCTCGCAGAATTGCAGTGTGCAGGATGCAGACCGCTACGAACAACGCCGCCGCTCGCCGTCTCCGATTTCATGGGCTCGCACTCCGATTCGCGGTCGGCGTTCTCGGTCTGCTGACTCTCGTTCTGTTCTCGTCCGTGGTGGTTTCGCTTATCGCTCAAGAGCCGCAGCGAAAGCCCCGTCAGCCAGCGACGATTGAACTGAAATCGATTCAGCCGGACCTGGTTGTGC
Source organism: uncultured Pirellulaceae bacterium (assembly GCA_964394305.1). GTDB lineage: Bacteria > Planctomycetota > Planctomycetia > Pirellulales > Pirellulaceae > Anatilimnocola. Next base: position 516 of record CAYMWL010000075.1, on the reverse strand, counting down.
CCGTGATGAAAGAAACGCCGCCGGCGCCTGGTCTGCGCGTGAAGCAGCAGCTGCCGGTGCATCGCGACACGAAGCTTTATCACGCGTTATACCTGCCGACGAATTGGACGAAGGATCGTAGTTGGCCGGTGATCGTCGAGTATCCCGGCAACGGTCCCTACTCCAATCACCTGGGCGATACCAACAGCGGCTTCGTCGAAGATTGCAACTTCGCTTTTGGCCTCTCGGGAGGCAAAGACTTCATCTGCCTGACGCTCCCCTTTGTGAATTCGGAGAAGAAAGAAAACCAACGTCAATGGTGGGGCGATGCCGCGGCCACGTCGGATTATTGTCTTGCGGCCGTAGAGATGATCTGCAGCGAATTTGGCGGGGATGCCACACGGCTGGTGCTCTGCGGTTTCTCACGCGGCGCGATTGCTTGCAACTACATTGGCCTGCGGAACGACAAGATTGCCAAGCTGTGGAAATGTTTTGTCGTGCACAGTCATTATGATGGTGTGCGCCGCTGGCCCTACG
>CAYMWL010000074.1:0-34123 GCA_964394305.1 uncultured Pirellulaceae bacterium | reverse complement strand
CCACCGGCAACCGTGTGGCAGCACGAATAGATGGGCGAGAGCGGGCGAGTGGGAGAATATCTCCGTGCGAATTCCGGGTTTGCGCGCGGTTCTTTTTCGTGCTGCCGCACGGTTGCCGATGGTTGGTCCACGCGCGGCGCTCCCTCGGCTCACGCTGCGGGCTACCTGGGTTGGTGTGGGGAATGGCCGACTACGACCATTGGAGGACGTCGAGTGTGAGATTCGCTCGTTCGTTCTGAGCGATGGTCATGATGTCCTCGCGGGCGTGGAAGTACGCCGCGATGACTTGCGGGTCCCATTGTTTGCCGGCGCCTTCTTTAAAGATTTGATCGACCCGTTCGAAGGGCAAACCCTTGCGGTAGGGGCGATCGCTGCTCATCGCATCGAAGGCGTCGGCGACGGCGACGATGCGGGCGATCTGCGGCGTTTGATCGCCGGTAAGTTTGAAGGGATAGCCGCCGCCATCCCATTGTTCGTGGTGATGGAGCACCGCGGGCAGCACATCGTTGAGCTGCTTGATGTCGGCGAGGATGCGATAGCCCAACTCGGGATGTTCCTTGATGTGCTCGAACTCGGCGTCGGTGAGCTTGCCGGGCTTGCGGAGTACGGCATCGTCGATGCCGATCTTGCCAATGTCGTGCAGCAGGCCCGACATGTAGAGCGTGTGCAGCGTTTCGGTCGAGCAGCCCATTTCTTTGGCGAGGCGGACCGAGATACGGGCCACGCGGTCGCTATGACCGCAGGTGTACGGATCCTTGGCATCGATGGCCGATGTGAGGGCTCGCACTACGCTGGCGAGGAACTCGGCTTGTTCGCGATACAAATCGCGGTTGCCGCTGTGAATGCCAAGCATCGCGCCGACGGAATTGAGCAGGCTGGCTTCGACGGTGCCGAACTCTTCACCCGCATTGTGATTGCAGACCGCCAGCCAACCGAACAACCGCGTACCGTCGCTCATCGGCACGATGATCAGCTCGCGAATTTCCGGGAATGGCCAATCCGCCCGACCGGTAATATTTGGGTTGAGCACCAGCGGCGCGCAACCGGCCTCGAGGCGCAGGAATTCGATGAGCCGTTTGAAGTCTTTGTCTTCGAGCGGGCAATGGCCGGCGGTAATCAGCTGCGATTGCGTGCGGGCTTTGTACGTGATGTTCCCTTCCTTGGCGACGGGCAGCAGCTGAATCGCAGCGCCGCGCGTGGGCAAGCAATCCAGGATCCAATTGGCGATCAAGGCGGCGAGTTCTTCCTCATCGCGCGAGATCCGCAGGTTCTGTGTAACGCCGTGCAGCAAGCAGATTTCTTCGTACGTGCTGGCCAGACTGTTCGAGAGTTTTTCGACTTCGCGACTAAGCCGAGCGTTTTGCCACTCGGCGACCAATTGGGCTTGCACGGCCGCAGCCAAGCGCAATAACGAATCGGGCGTCCACAATGTTTGCCGGCTGAGCCATTGGCGGGCGCGGCGATCGTCGACGGTCAGCAATTCGCACAAGGCGGCGGACGATTCTTCGGCTGCGAGTGGTCGCACGGCAAAGGCGGCCGTCGCCACAACGTTCATGCCGGTTGGTAATTGAAAGGGAATCGCCAAGAGCAGCGCGACATCTTCATCAGCGAGGAATTGCGGTTCGAGGCCGACCACACCGCGCACCAGCGCGCCGCGCTGCGGATCGTTGCTTCCCGGTTGTTGCAAAGAAACGTGGAGCAGTTCGCCGCAGTCGCCATCCCAAATGCTGAAGGTCACGCCAAACGCTTTGCGCGCAGCGACGGCCACCATTTGCAATTGCGCCGACAATTCGGCCTGCCCCTGCCCCATAGCCGCAAAGCCCGCAGCGGGACCAGCGGTTTGAACCGCGTTCGATTTTTTGGGCGTTTCCAAAATGCTCGTCATACCGCAGCGCCTCTTGCAGACGCCGGCTGCGCTGGGTGCGCAAGCTCGTTCGTCCAAACAGAACCTAGGCCCTGCTTCCGCGACTGCCAAAGCAACGCGCGGACGAGATGTCGCGTTTTGGCAACCTTGCTGGAAAATCTAACGGCCGTAGCAATTATGCGGGCGGCAGACTTCATCACGGCACGAACGACGATGGATCTCCGAGGGCGATTGCGCATGCTACGCGCGTTGCAATCGACACAATCGAACTCCGCCCGCAACGTTCTGCCCCGCGGAGCAGCAGCAGCGCGAATGCCACTCAAGACAACGAGCATGCGCTCCGATAATGAAAGCACTTACCGTCGTCAGACAGTGAAGTCCAAGGCGATTCAATACACGCTGCCAGTCTCGCGAAGCTGGCGGCTAACGGAGCCGTGCGGTTTGCTGCCCCAGCCGCACGGCTCCTCTTTTGTTCCTATGAAAGAGCTGCTGCTGCAAAACTGGCCGCTGATTCTTTTTGCCGTTACGGGCGTGGTGCTCGTGGTGCTGGCGCTGGCGTCGCTGCGCGATGGGCCGCTTCCTTATGAGCGTCGCGGCGTGTTGCTTTCGCCGGCCGAGGTTTCTTTCCTCCGCTCGCTGCATCTCGCCGTTCGCGAAGACTGGCTCGTCTTTTCGATGGTCCGACTGGCCGACATCATCAAGGTCCGCCCCAAGACGCGCAAGACCAGCTTTTGGCAGGGGCGAATCCAGAACAAGCATCTCGACTTTGTGTTGTGCGATGCGGAAACGCTGGAAGTGAAACTGGCCATCGAGTTGGAAGATGAACCACCCTCGCGGCCGGAAACTTCGCAGCGCGATAAGTTCCTGAACACCGCGCTGCATGCCGCGGGGCTGCCGCTGATGCGCATCAAAGCCGAAGCCAAATACGAGACCGCAGCGATTCGGAAAGACATTGAGGATGCGTTAGGCATTCAGCGGAAAAAGAAGCGCTAAGCGCAATTTTTGTGCGGCTTCCGGTCTTCCTTTAAGTTTGCCTGAGTGGCACATGATTTTCCCTTGGGCAATGCTGGCATTGCGTTATTGCCGCAAAAAACCGAGCCTTTTTTAGGTTTTTTCGCTTTTTCAGGACGAGGCTATTTCCTTCCTCTTCCCGAATTCGTTACAATGTGGTGGTTGAAGATTTCAACCGGCACCACTTATCAAACACAGCCCCATTCGCGGGCGGCCGGTGAGCAGATTGAGTTGAACTTATCGTTTACAGAAACAAGCGGATCGGGCGCAAGGCGGCGTCGGCGATTCACAACAACCTGCTCAGGCAGTCGATGCGGCGTGTTGCCCTTTGGCGGTCTGAGCTGGTGAAGGGCAATTCATGATCCTAGCTGCAGCGAGCACCCTGCGGTGTCTCGTACGGAACCAGCCAGGGACGTTTTTTCGTCGCTGCGAGACCATCTCGCAGCAGGGACAGCTCGTATGGAACGGAATTCCTGAACCTTTTTACCAAGGTTCGTTAAGAGGCACTTATGATTTCAACCGTGATGAAAGCCGTGTTGCAAGACTCCAATAACGACGACGCACACGAAGGCGATGGCCAACCCCAAAATTTGGAGCGGCTTCCCGAAGTGACCGGCAAAGAACTGGTTCAGCTCTTTAAATTACTGTCGGACGAGACGCGGCTGCGCATTCTATACTTTCTGATGCAGCGGGAAGAATTGAATGTCCGCACGCTTTGCGATTTGCTCGAACAGAGCCAACCGGCAGTCAGCCACCACCTGGCTCTGCTGCGCGTGGCCGGCATCATCGAATGCCGCCGCGACGGCAAGCACAATTTTTATCACCTGGTTCCCAAGCGGTTCCAAACGTTCCTCGACATGCTGTTTGTTGTCGAGGACGGTCAGCCGCGGCGGATTCGCATTGAAAATGCGCTGCTAACGTATTCGCACGACGGCGCCGAAGCGAAGTAGTCGTTCGCAGGGTCCGCAGCGCGGACCACAAAAATCAACCTCTCCTGAAAGCCCACCGGATTGCATCCGCTGGGCTTTTGTTGTTTCATACCCTGTTCCCATTGCGATCCAACCAGACTTGCGCACACACTGCGGAGACCTCTCGATGCGTTACGGAATGAACCTGCTCCTTTGGACTGGCGAACTGAACGACAGTCTGATTCCCGTTCTGCACATGTTGAAAATGCAGGGCTACGACGGCGTGGAGTTGCCGATTTTCAATCTCGATCTCGATTATGCGAAGTGGGGCAAAAAGCTCGATGAACTGGGCCTGGCCCGTACGGCGGTGACCATTCGCGGCGTCGACGATAATCCGATCAGCAGCGATGCGAAGGTTCGCGCGAAGGGCGTCGAACTGAATAAGAAGACGCTCGATTGCTGTGCTGCGGTCGGCGCCACGACGATTGTCGGCCCCTATCACTCGGCGCTCGGTCATTTCAGCGGCAGCGTCCGGACCGCGGATGAATGGAAATGGGGCGTCGACTCGATGCGGCAAGTGGCCGAGCACGCGGGCAAGGTGAACGTGACCCTGGGCGTGGAACCACTCAATCGATTTGAAACGTATCTGCTCAATACGCATGCCGACGCCGCTCGCTTCTGTCGCGAAGTGGGGCATCCGCGCTGCCGGATGATGTACGACACGTTCCATTCGAACATTGAGGAAAAGTCGATCACCGAAGCGATTCACAGCTGTGCGGATATGTTGACGCACGTGCACATCAGCGAAAACGACCGCAGCACGCCCGGCCGCGGCAATGTCCGCTGGTGCGAAAACTTCGATGCTCTGCGGCAGATCAATTACAACGGCTGGCTGGTAGTCGAAGCCTTCGGCCTCGCCCTACCAGAGATCGCCGCCGCGACGAAGATCTGGCGTCGCATGTACGACAGCGAAGAACAACTGGCCCGCGATTCGTTGGCGTTCATGAAGGCACAGGTAGCCAAACGCTGGTGCTCGTAAATCGAATGACGATGAGCGCAGCTCACGTACGTTTCCTCTCCTCAAAGTACCGAGGAGAGGGAGTAAGAACATGAAGTAGCCAACTACCACGAGTCCCCTATGCCCCGCTTTAAAGTCCTGATCACCGATTACGCCTGGCCCGACGTCACCATTGAGCGTAACACGCTCGCCGAGATTGATGCCGAACTCGTCGTTGCGCCAACCGGCGATGCCGCAACGCTCGCCAGGCTCGCGGCCGATTGCGATGCGATTATGACGAACTGGGCCAAGGTGCCGCAGTCCGTCATCGAAGCCTGCAAGAACTGCAAAATCGTCTCGCGGCTCGGCATCGGCATCGACAACATCGACGTCGCTTACTGCAAGAGCCAGAACATTCCCGTGACGAATGTGCCGGACTATTGCTTGATCGAAGTCGCCGAACATGCCCTCGCGCAGCTCCTTTCGCTCGCGCGGAAGATTGCCTTTTATCATCATGAGACGATGAACGGTCGCTACGTGCTGCAGGCCGGACCAAAGCTCCGCCGCATCGAAGGGCAGACGCTCGGCATCGTCGGGCTCGGCAACATTGGCCGCAAATTGGCGGAGAAAGCGCTCGGCCTGAAGCTGAACGTCATCGCTTACAGCCGCAGCCGCAAAGATCCGATGCGGGGCGTGGAGTTCGTCGAAATCGATGAGCTGCTGCAACGCAGTGATTATGTTTCACTCCACACGCCGCTGACCAAAGACAACAAGCATTGGCTCAACGCGGACAAATTCAAGCTCTTCAAGCCGACGGCCTATTTGATCAACACGGCGCGTGGCGGGTTGATCGATCATGCCGCGTTGCAGGCAGCGCTCGATGCGGGTCAACTTGCCGGCGCGGCGCTCGATGTGCAGGAAGTCGAACCGCCCGATCTGTCGCAGGCGCCTTATAACGATCCGCGCGTCATCGTCACACCGCACGCGGCGTTTGTTTCGGAAGAATCGTTACAAAACCTTCGCTCGCGCGTGGCGCAGCAAGTTGCTACGCGCCTCATCGGCGGAGTTCCCGAAAACATCGTCAACGGTGTTGCCGTCGGCTAAGGCAGTCTCCCCCGTCTGTGTCATCTCGGCATCTCTTCGGCCCCGTATTTTTGAACCTGGCTCTTTTTGACCACGGGGCCAATTCGACGTAGATACTCAATAGAAGATTGCGCGATCCTCCGCGGTTGCAGTGGGGCCTCGTCTGCGCAAGGTTCTCGTCGTGGCAGTGATTCACTGCTGCTGCGGCGCATTCGCCCCAGGCAAGTCCCCATCAGCCCATCACTAGCGCGCACCACATGGACGACCACGCATTGGAAGTCGCAGCCGCCGATCAATGGCACGCGACCATTGCGCTTCGGCTGGAAGAGCGCCGTGCTCACGCGCAGGCCGCGCTGGATGAACAACGCAATCGAATTCGTGCACTCGAATCGCAACTCGATCAAAGCCTGCAATTGCTCGCCGGCGAATTATCGACACAGACCCACCAGCACGAACAGCTGACCCGCGATCGGGAACATCACGAAGCCGCCCAAGTCGAACTTGCCGCAGCGCGGCAGCAACTGCTTGAACAACAACAGCAGCTCGTTCGCCAACGGCAGGAATGGGAACAAGCTCAGCTCCAAACCGTCGCCGATCAGCAGCGTTTTACCGCTGATTTGCAAACCCGCACCCTCGATCATCACAACCGGCAAACCAAGCTCGCCGAGCAAGCGCGCCAGCTGGCCGATCAGCAGCAAGCGCTCGTTCAGCGCGAACAAGCGCTCAGCCACAAACAAGCGGACCTGGAAGCGCAACTCGATCAACTCGAGCAGCAGCGTCTGGCACTCGCCCAGTCAGAACAGCAATTGGCCCAGCGGCTCGCGGCCTGTGAAGACCAGCAATCTCGCCAGCTTAGCGATCAGCTGGAACTGCAGCGTGCGCGGGAAGAGTTGGCCCGCGAACAGCAGCAGTTGGCCGAACGTCACCGCGAGTCGCAGAAACAACGCCGCCACATCGCGCAGCAATTGCGAGCCCGCAAGAAGGAACTCGCGGCCGAGGTTGAACTCCATCGAAGCGAAATCCTCGCCAGCGCGCAAGGCCAGGAACTGCAGCTGCAGATCCGCTTGACCGAACTGCAAGCCCGCTTCGAACGCTTGCAGGAGGACCTCGCCGCGCGCGACGTGCAACAAGAAGAATTACAGCGCAACATCGCGCAGCAAGCGCCTGCCCTCGAGCAAGCGCAGGCCGAAGCCCGCCGCCTGGCCGATGCACTCCGCCAGGCCGAAATGCAGCAGCAGGTGGCCCAAGGGGAATCGCAGCGCTATCGCGATATGCTCGCGCAGGAGCGCGAGACCGCCGACCGCCAGCGCGAATCGCTCCGCCAGCAAGCGACGCTCGCCCATGAGAAATCACGCAGCGAATCGCAAGCTGAAGTGGAGCGGCTCCGCAGCGACTTGCAACAAGCGCAGTCGCGACAAGCAGCGCTCGAACAAGAACTTTCCGCTGCGCAGCTCGCCGCCGAACAGCGGATCGACGAACTCCGCAACGAAATGGCGCAATCCGGCGCGGGGCAGTCGGAAGTCGCCCAACGGCAGTTCAAGCAGTGGGAAGACGAACGCTCGCGCTTGCAGTTGCGGATCGATGAGCAATTGCACGAACGCGCTGCGCTCGAAGCCGAACTGGCGCAACTCCGAGAACAGCAGAACTCGCAGCTTTCGGAATCGTCTTCATCCAGCGGGTTGTGGGAAGCCGAACGAAATCGTTTGGAAGCCGAACTCGCCGAAGCCAGGTTGCAAGCCGAACATCAACCGTTGCTTTCCGCGGAACTCGACCGGCTGCGGGGCGAAAGGAAGCAGCTCGAACAAGCGCTGCTAATCGCCCAGCGCGAAGCCGACAACGCCGGCAATCCGCAGGAAATGGACGATCTCCGCCGCCGGTTCGAAATAGCCGTGCAGGACGTTCGCGAACTGAAGACCAAGAATGCCGACCTCGCATCGCAACTCGCCAAGGCCAAGGCCGCTGCCGGCAAGGCGGCGCCCGGCGCTGCGACTGGCGGAGCGATGGACTGGGAAGCGCGCAAGCAGCAGATGCTCGCCAAGCTGGAAGCGGAGTCGGACGAAGAACTCGATGAAAAGGCCCAGGCCGATCGCTTGACGATCGAAGGGACGATCCGCATGACGGATCAGATCGTCGCCGACAAAGAACGCGAGCTGACCGAGCTCCGCAAATTGCTCGAAGATCAATCGAGCAACATCGGCGGCCTCGCGGTTGGCGCCGCGGCCATCGCCGGCATGCTCGATGGCGACGAATTGATCAAGCAAGAGCGGGCTAACCTGAAGCAGATGCAAGACCAGCTGCAGGAACAGCTCAAGCGGGCCGAAATCGACATCAGCGTCGAGCGCGCAAAGCTGGCCCGCGAACGTTCCGAGCTCGACGAAAAGTTGCGCAATCTCGAACGCGAACTCAACAAGATGCCGACGAACAAGGAGGTCGCACCTGCGGACAAGAACAAAAAGTCCAGCAGTGGCGGCCGTTGGCTCTCGCGCCTGGGGCTGCGCGATGGGGATGATAAGTAGCTGAATTCAGTTGGTCGAGCAGGCCTGGCCCGCACTCAGTCCGAAGGATACGTCGCCGGTTCGCCCTTGATTTCCATCAAGGCATTACATGCAGCCCGCTGTTCGGCTTCCTTCTTATTGCGGCCCCAAGCGCCTTGATAACGCTGACCGCCGACTTGTGCGACGATCTTGAAGCACTTGCTGTGGTCGGGTCCTTTTTCGTCCAGCAGGTGATAGGTCGGTGTCGTGCCGAACTCGCGCTGAGCCAATTGCTGCAGCAGCGACTTGTAATTGCCGCCGAGTTCACCCGCCGCGGCGAGTTCCACTTCCGGTCCGATATAAGCCAGCACAAACTGCCGCGCGGCAGGTTCGCCGCCGTCGAGATAAATCGCCGCGATCAGCGATTCAAATACATCGGCGAGCAGCGACGGCGGCACACTCGGATGCGTCGACATCCCTTTGCCGAGGACGAGAAATTCCTGCAGGCCGAGCGCTTCGCTCACCTTCGCACAGGTCTGCCGGCTGACCACGACGGACTTGATCTTCGTCAGGTCCCCTTCGAGATAATCGGGGAACTGTTGGAAGAGGACATCGCATACGACGAAGCCGAGAATTGCATCGCCGAGGAACTCGAGCCGCTCGTTCGAAGCGAGGCGGTGCTCGGCGCCCGAGGCGTGGGTGAGGGCCGCGCGCAGCAGCGCCTGGTTTTGAAAATGATAGCCGATGCGGTGTTCGCAACGTTGCAGCAATGTGAGGGATGCAACAGCAACTGGGTCCGCACCATCGGCCGGTTCGGCGATGGGAGGATCGTCGAGCACGGGAGATTCATCAGTCATGGAAAAGGTACCCCTACTGTCGCAAACCTATATCTGGAAATATCTTTTGTCAATGTTTAGTTTTGGTTTTGCCCAGTTTAGGTCCGGTTATGCGCATCGTTGTTTGCTATCCCGTCGAAACTCGCCATTTGCAACAAATTCAGGCCGCTGCCCCGGATTGCGAGGTTTGTAACGCCGGGCAGGAAGGGATCGCCCGCGAACTGCTGGCCGCCGATATTTTTTGCGGCCACGCCAAAGTGCCGGTGCCTTGGCCCGAGGTCGTGAAGCAAGGCCGCCTGAAGTGGATCCAATCGTCCGCGGCCGGGCTCGATCACTGCCTGGTGCCGGAGGTGATTGCGAGCGACATCGTCGTCACGAGTGCTTCGGGGCTGTTCGCCGATCAGGTCGCGGAGCAAACGTTTGCCCTCATGCTGGGGCTGCTCCGTTCGCTGCCGACCTTTTTTCGCGCGCAGCAAAAACTTGAATTCATCCGCCGGCCCACCGAAGATCTGCATCACAAGACCGTGGGCATTGTGGGGCTCGGCGGCAACGGCACGCGCATCGCCGAAGTGCTGCGGCCGTGGAAAGTGCGGATCCTGGCGACCGACATGTTCGCCGAGGAGAAGCCGGACTGCGTCGATGAGCTTTGGCCTGCCGATCAGTTGCCGCGGCTGTTGCAGGCCAGCGAGATCGTCATTCTGGCCGCGCCGCTGAATGAGCAAACCGAACACATGATTGGTGCGGCCGAGTTTGCTCAGATGCGTAAAGGAACGTTGCTGATCAATGTCGCTCGCGGCCCAATCGTCGATGAAGCGGCGCTGGTCGCAGCGCTGCAGTCGGGGCATTTGTCGGGCGCGGGTGTCGATGTCACGGAAGTCGAACCGCTGCCGCCCGAGAGTCCGTTATGGGCGATGCCGAACGTAATCATCACGCCGCACGTCGGTGCGCAAGCCGCGCGGCGTGTCGACGACTCGACGGATTTGATCTGCGAAAACCTGCGGCGGTATTTCAGCGGGCGAAAGTTGCTGAATGTGGTCGATAAACGGTTGGGTTATCCCACGCCCGCAGCGCGCCGTGGGGAATAACTTGCAGGCCGGATCAAGCGTCCTCGCGCCGATCCGGCCGAGTCATTGCAGCATCTGTGCGTACAAATATCCGCCGAGAATAAACGACACGAGATTTGCCACGACGATCGCAGCGCAATCGCGCACGTGTTCTTTCCAAGGTGCCAGCGCACCGCCAAAAGCCCAGAGAAAAACCGCGCACTCCGCCACCGGTGCGAAGATCTCCGCGATCACCACATACGCGACATAACCAAACTGCGGCCAAACCGTCAGCGGCAAAAAAACGCCGACGATGGGATACGTACACGCCGTCAGCCACACGCCAGCGAACAACCGCCGCTGCCAGGAATGCCGTTCGGACAAACCGAACAGCAGCACGGGCGTTTCGAGGGTGATGGTCAGCAAGTAGCCCCAGACGAGCAGTTGCCAAAGCTCGGCTTCGGTGGGCGGCATCAAAGCACCCGCAGCAGGAACGGCACTTCCGCGAGCACATGCAACATCGCCACCGTGAAGTAGATGTTGCGCGTCAGCGGATAATCCGCCGCGAAACCAGCCCAGAGCACGATCATCACGAGCACGCCGAGCGCCAGAACGGCGCCAACGCCGATTCGCCACGCATACCCGCGCCGTGCGAGCGGTGTTTGGCCCAGTTGCGAATGGATCTGCCACGGCCAGGCCATTCCAGCTACCAGTGGCACCGCGAGCAACCACACGCCGTAGTGCAACATCTCGAGAAATGTATGGGTCGCAACCAGCAAGTGAGTCGACACACCGCTGAGAATCCCTTCGCCCGCATGTTCGGTGATTTGGACGGAGAGTACGTCAACGCCCGGCAAATTCGGAGCACTGGCCAATTGCCACCACAAACCGCCGAGCAGCAACGGCAACGCGGCGAGACAAATCCGATAACCGCCGAGCCAGGGCGATTTCGCGCGGGCCAGTTCGCGATCCAAGAACCAGAGTGCCACCAGCGGATGCAGATAAACGAGCGCCATGCTCCAACCGAGCGGCCAGAGCCAGTTCACAGCGATCAGGGCAAATCCCAGCGGAATCAACCAGCGCCATTCGCGACGCGGATTTTGCTGGCTGCGTAACAGCGCGAGTGCGACGATCCACACGACGAGCGCGGTGTTCCATAACGCGATGGAGGAAATCCATTCGTCATGCGTCCACTCGCGCGAGCGGCCCAGCCAGGGGAACATTCCCTGCCAACATGTCAGGGTGATGGTGCCGCCGATGCCGAGGCAAAAGTAACCAGTCAGTGGACCCCAGCGCGCCGGCATTCGCCGCAACATGTACCGCGCTTCCATCCAATTGTGCGGACCAGCAAACAAAAAGACTGCCGCAATCGAAAACCCCAGCGGCGCATTCGCGGCCAGCAACCAGGCCGCCGCCACGAACGAGACCACGACCGCGGCCGGCCACCATAAGGCAACCGGCGATGCCGCAGGCTCGGCAAAGTCTGCTTTCGAAGGGAGAGTCGAAGTGGACAAGCGATGACGGTCCTACTTAGCCTTCAGGGTCAAAGTTGCTTCCGTGGCGTCGGCTGAAAACTCGATCACGATCAAGTCGGTCAGTGGTCGCTTGGGCACCGGCATGGGACCTGCGTCGCCAAGTGCAGCACCATACAAACCGAGCAGTCCCACAATTCCGAGCACGACTGCTTTGCTGGCCGTGCTCAATTGTTTGCCTCGCAACACAAACACCACGCTCACTGCGGCCAGCGTCAAAGCCAGCGCGGCGACCAGGGAGCGTTGCGTGGGCGCAGCACCATCGTTGAGGCCGACCTTGCCAGGGGCTGCCGCTGCTCGCAGGCGGGCTGGCAGAATGAGCTTGGCGACGACATTTTCACCTTCCCCTTGGAGATCGGCTGATTTCACTTGAAAGGGAATTACCGACTTTGCCGGTTCCGCGCGAGCTGGAGCCACCGACTTATCCGCAGCAGCGTCTTTCGCCAGCAACAACACGGCTGCGATGACGCAGCCCAACACCAACTTCGCAAACTTCATGACAGAATTCCTTGCATGCTGAAGCCCCACGTTCGTTGGTAAGACGACTCGTAGCGAAATTGGTTTTGTCGTTGCTGTTATTTGCTGGGCAGAATCAACGTCGCTTCTTCCACGTCGGCCGAAAATTCGATGACGATCGTCGCCTTAGCTTCTGCGGCGGGTGGCGGCATGGGGCGAGGATTTCGCTTTTGACCGGGAATTGCGATATCGGCCTGGGCCGCTCCGAACAATCCGAGCAGACCCGCAACGCCCAACACTGCGGCCTTGCTCGCGGTGCTCAGCTTCTTGCCACGCAGCACCAGCACGACGCTCACCGCAGCCAGCGACAACGCGCCCGCAGCGATCAGCGAGCGGGATGGCGAGCTTTCCGTCGCTCCCACTTTGCCCGGTGCACCGGCGGGCGGCGGAATCGTTTTCAACCGCGCGGGCAACACGATTTTGGCCTCCACGCCTTTCCCTTCGCCGGTGAGATCGGCGTGCTTTATTTGCACGGGCAGCGTGAACTTCTCCGACCGCACTTCGCCGGCAGGTTTTTGGCCGGGAAACGGTGGCGCGGCGCTGACTGGCGGAGCCGCAGAACGCGGCAGCGGAGGTGCATTCGCCAACACGGGACTCGCCAAGAGCACCGCGATGGCCACGGAAACCACGGCCTGACGCAACATGTTCATGATCATCAATCCTTTCGAGTAGAAATCGAGCTTGGCTTATTAGAACGAATAACTTGGCCGAACTCAAACTGTGGGGAATCGCCGGCCAACGGAGCTGCAAACTCACTCCGGAATTGGATCACCCCGCCCCACCGTCTTCCCTTCCCAAGTCGCTTCATCCGTTGTCTTGTCGTACGTCAACACACGCTGCGCACTATTGGCCGCTGGCGGCACGTCGATTTTCGGTAGCCACTGACGATGCTCGGTAATCACAGCCGCATGTTCCGCCTTGCCCGCCAGGTTGGTCCATTCATGCGGATCGGTTTGATGGTCGTACAGTTCTTCACTGCCATCGGCATAACGAATGTATCGCCAGCGTTCACTCCGAATGCCGTGATTCCCTTGATTGTGGCTGGTAATCGCGGGGCGGGCGCGCTTGGCTTTCGCATCTTTTAGTTGCGGCACCAAACTGATCCCTTCGAGATCGTCGCGGGCCGGCAAGCCGCACAAATCGCTCAGCGAAGGATAGATATCGAGCAACTCGGCAGGCTGCAGACATCGGCCGCCGGGTGTCACGCCCGGTCCGGCAAAGATCAGCGGCACGCGGGTGCCATCATCCCAGAGCGTGTTCTTGCCCGTGATCCCTTTTTCGCCGAGATGCCAACCGTGATCGCCCCACACGACGACGATCGTGTTCTCTGCCAGGCCTGCATCGTCGAGCGCTGCGAGCAGACGACCGACTTGGGCATCGACAAAACTGGTGCAGGCCAGATAGCTGCGGCAGAGATTGCGCCACTGGTCGTTTTCCTTCACCCACTTCAACCGCGGCTCGGGCAAGTTCCAATGCAAGTACCACGAGAACCGCGGCGTGTCGTCGCGATCATCGGTTTTGAGCAGCGGGAGTAAGCGATCGTCATTCGGATGCAGATCGAACCACGGTTGCGTGGCGTAACACGGAACATGCGGCAGAAAGAAACCAGTCGCGAGAAAAAAGGGCTGATCGCGGGGCGCGGTTCTTATTTGCTCGATCGCCCAACTGGCAACCTGATAGTCTCCTTTGTCTTCATCGCGATGCGGAAAGACGCCCCAATCCATGAGCGGATGATTCCCCATAGGGGTCGGCGGAATGAGTTTCTTTTCCGGTTTCACACCAACGCCGCTGCCAGGGCCCCAGACCTCGAACTCCTGCTTCCGTTGCTGCGGCCCACCCACGCCGCCGTGATAGATCTTTCCGGTAGATAGCGTGCGATAACCGTGCGCGCGAAAGTGCTGCGGCAACGCGACGCGATCTTTCCAATCAGGGAGCGAGCGAAACCAAGGAGACAAGCCATACACGCCGGTCGTCGTCGGCCGCACGCTGAGCATCAAACTGGTGCGCGATGGATTACACAGCGGAGCCTGGCAATGTGCGTTTAAAAAGGTTGTGCCCCGAGCCGCCAGGCGATCGAGATGCGGCGTTTTCGCCTGCGGATGTCCTCCCAGGTGGCCGATCCAATCGTTCTGGTCATCGATGGCGATGAAGAGGACGTTGGGTTTGGGTTTCGCGGCGGCCGCCTGGGCAAGCATCGCAGTGACCAGCAGCACTGCAGTAAACCAATCGCACCACTTCAAATTATTAACCATCGCAGGGTGTCTCCTGTCGCCTGAATCGACCTGGCCCAAATCGCAGGGTATTCTAATCCGCACGCGTGAGGGAGAAGAACAAGGCTCAGACGCAGCAAGAACAGGAGATGGTTCATTGATTTCCAAACCACAATTTCATCTGAATGTCGCTTTGATCTTTGCGATTCTGGCATTCGTAACTTATCCCCCCGATCGGCATCATGCCAACTACTTCATGACCTGGTTGATGGGTGGAATCTGCACGCATCATTTCATTCAATTTGTACTCACCTTCATTACGCTTCTCGATCGACCTGCGAAGGTGAGCAACTAGATTTCGACTCGCTTCTGCCAAGCCACACCGAGAATCGATCATGCCCACCAATCGCCGTCAGTTCCTGAATGATTCGCTGGCCACGCTTGGAGTTGCCGCGGTCCCAGGTTGGAATCACGCGCTCGCTCAGGCTCCGACCGTTTGGAAGGTCGGCATTGCTAAAGCCATCATCACGCCCGAGAAAGCGGTCTGGCTCGCCGGTTACGGTACGAAGCGAGTACCAGCCGGCAAGATTCACGATCTGTGGATGAAAGCGCTTGCGTTCGAAGACGAAAAGGGAAATCAAGCGGTTCTCATCACCAGCGATTTTCAAGGCGTGCCGAAAAGCATGAGCGACCGCGCGTTTGCGCAGATGCAGCGCGAGTTCGGCCTGCAGCGGACGCAAGTGATGTTCACCTTTTCGCACAATCACTGCGGCCCGCGACTGGGCGATGATCTCATCGATTACTATCCGATCGAAGCCGAGCAAGTCGAGTTGGTCGAAGAATACACCACGTCGATGGTGCAGAAGGTTGTCGCGCTCGCCGGCGAAGCGCTTAAGAATCTGCAGCCTGCCAAGCTGCAAAGTGGCGAAGGGAAGTGCACCTTTGCCGTGAACCGGCGGAACAATCGCGAAGCCGAAGTGCCCGCGCTGCTTGCCAAGGGAACTCCATTGGTCGGGCCTGTCGATCACAGCGTGCCGGTGCTGACCGTAACACGGCCGAATGGAAATCTCGCGGCGGTTCTATTTGGCTACGCCTGTCATCCGACGACGCTCAACTTCCTGCAATGGTGCGGCGATTATCCGGGGTTTGCGCAGCTGGCGATCGAAGCGAAGCATCCCGACGCGGTTGCAATGTTTGTGAATACTTGCGGCGGCGATCAGAATCCATTGCCGCGGCGTAGCGTCGAACTTTGTCAAAAGTATGGTCACGAGTTGGCGGCCGCAGTCGAGGAAGTTTTGAAGCAACCGCTGAAGCCCGTGGGCGGAGGTTTGCGGACCGCGTTTGAGACGCTGGAACTTCCGTATCTGAAAACGGTGGCCCGCGAGGATCTGCATCCGCTGTTGCAAGATGCCAACGCGGTGCGAGCACGCTGGGCAGCGCGGATGCTGCAGAAGCTGGATGCCGGCGAAAAATTCGCCGCGGCATATCCCTATCCGTTGCATGCCTGGAGTTTGGGGAGGGAATTGCTGATGATCGGTCAGGGGGCCGAGACCGTTGTTGATTATGCCTTGCGTTTTAAAAAGGAGTTCGGGCGCGGCACTTGGGTCTGTGGCTATGCCGACGACATGATTTCGTACATTCCGTCGCGCCGCGTGTGGGAAGAGGGTGGCTACGAAGGGGGTGCGAATCTCTTTGAATATGGCCGCCCGGCATTTCGTTGGCAGGGGGATATCGAGGACCGCATCGTGGCGGCGGTGCGCAAATTGGTCAACGAGGTGCGCGGGTGACTCACTTCGCGGAGCGAGATGAAAACCGGGCGATATGGTACAACGCTCATTATGCCCCTCCGCCTCACTCAAATTGCCTTACCCGTCGAGCAACCCGAAGACGAACTCGCTGCGGAAATCTCGCGGCGACTCGGGATTGCCAGCGCTGATTTGCACCGCTGGCGGATTCTCCGCAAGAGCCTCGATGCCCGCTCGCGCGATACGTTGAAGTTTGTCTATACCGTGATGGCCGAGCCGCGCGACGAAGCGGGGCAACGTAAGCGTTGGGAGAAGCTGCCGGGCGTCGAGCTTTTTGAACCTTCGCACTTTGACGATCCACAACAGGGGAGCGAACCGTTGCCGCAACGGCCCTTGGTCGTGGGTTCCGGGCCAGGTGGTTTGTTGGCGGCGTACTATTTGGCCAAGCGTGGATATCGGCCGCTGGTCATCGAGCGCGGTGATGAAGTCAAGGAGCGCGTGCCGGCGATTCGCACCTTTGACAGCGGCGGCGCGTTCGACGCGGAGAACAATTATCTCTTCGGTGAAGGTGGCGCGGGAACCTTCAGCGACGGCAAGTTGACATGTCGCATGAGTGGACCGGATGTCGAGTGGGTGCTGGAGCAATTGGTCGCTTGTGGCGGCAAGGCGACGATTCGATATGAGAATCGTCCTCACTTGGGAAGCAATCGCCTGCCGCTGATCGTGCGCAACTTGCGACGACAGATCGAAGCCTGGGGCGGCGAGTATCAATTTCGCTGCCGCTTGGAAGGACTCGATCTGGCCGATGGACAGTTGCGGGGCGTGCAGACCTCAAGCGGCTATCTGGCGACGAATGTCGTCGTGTTGGCGATTGGCCACAGCGCGCGCGATACCTACCGCATGTTGCATGAGCGCGGCGTGCCGATGCAAGCCAAGGCATTTCAACTGGGCTTGCGCATCGAGCAACCGCAAGAACAAGTCAATCGGCACAAGTACGGCCGCGAAAGCTATCTGCAGCAGTTGGGGGCAGCCGACTACACGCTGGTCGCGCGTGGGCAGCGCGATCTGTTCACGTTTTGCATGTGCGCGGGCGGGCATATCATTCCGAGCATCTCGGAGCCTCATATGTTTTGCACCAACGGCATGAGCAACTCGCGGCGGGACACTCCCTTTGCGAATAGCGGCCTGATGGTCACGCTCGAGACGCACGAGTTCGGCAGCGATCATCCGCTGGCGGGTGTCGAATTGCAGCGAAAGTGGGAAGCCGCTGCGTATGAAATTGGTCGGGGGACTTATTACTCACCGATTCAGCGAGCGCACGATTTTGTGCAGGGCAAAGCGCCGAGTACGGGCGAATCGCTGACTTGTTCCTATGCGCGCGGAGTTGTTGCGGCAGCACTCGATCAGGTTTTGCCCCCCGCAGTAACCGCTGCGTTGCGGAGCGGTTTGCCACTCATGGATCGGCAGTGGCGGGGCGATTTTTTGCGAAATGCGATTTTGGTGGGACCGGAAATGCGCGGCAGTTCGCCGCTGCGAATCGCGCGCGAGAACGACAGCCGGCAAACGCCCGGTTTTGGCGGACTCTTTCCGGTCGGCGAAGGGGCCGGATATGCCGGCGGCATCATCAGCGCCGCTGTCGATGGGCTCCGCTCGGCCAAGGCTATCGTCCAGCGTTATTCGCCAGTTGGTTAGCAAGCCGCAGCAAATTAGGAGAAGCACCGATGTATCAGCAACAGCTGCTGGAAGACCCCGTCGCGTTGCGAAAATTGGCCGAAGCCCGCTGGCAAGAGATGGACGAGCGGCAGGAATGGCCCGTCTTGCAACTCGACGTTCAAGCCGCAGCGACGCTGCGCGAGTTGCAGATTCAAAAGCTGGAATTGGAACTTCGGCTGGCAGAAATGCAACGCGTGAATGAGTTGCTCACCGCAGCCGTCAACGGCGCGCCCGACTCCCTCTTTGTCAAAGACAAACAAGGGCGGTACTTGCTCGTTAACGAAGCCGCCGCGCGGGTGGCGGGCAAGCCGTGCGGCGACTTGATCGGCAACACCGACCACATCCTGTTCGAACTGGCTGCCGCCGAGCAGATCATGGCCCATGATCAGGCAATCATGTCGACGGGAGCGCCGCATGTGGGCGAGCAAATCCTGAATATCGGTGGGGAGCAACATGTCTTTTGGACCACGAAGTCGCCGTTTCGCGATGCTCACGGCGAATTGCAAGGGCTGGTTGGTTCTGCGCGCGATATCACCGTCTTCAAGAAAGCCGAAAACCAGTTGAGCGAATCGGAGAGGCGCTTCCGCACGTTAGCCGACAATCTGCCCGACGGCTTGTACTTGCTCGATCCTCATGATCCCGCGGTGCCGCTGAAGATTATTTATGTCAACAAGGCCGCTGCGGAAAGCGATGGCTATGTCGTCGATCAGTTGCTCGGGCGATCGATGTTAACAATGCTCGATCTGCCGAATTCGGCCGTTGGGGCTTCCCAGCGGATCGAGCGCGTCATGCAAGGCGAAGCGATCGAGTTCGAAGTGGAACATCGCCACCGGTTGGGACATTCTGTCCCCTATGAAGTGCGGGCCGTGGCAATTCCCTGGCAGGGACGTACTCTGATCCTCGGCATCAATCGCAATATTGCTTCCCGCCGACAAGCAGAAGCGGCCTTGCGAGAAAACGAAGCGCGACTGGCCGAGGCGCAAGAGATCGGGGGCTTGGGTTCGTTTGAAGTCGAACTGCCCGCCTGGCGCGGCCAGTGCTCGCGGGCTCTATGCAAAATCTTTGGCTTTGAAAACGACGAGCCGTTTCGCGACTTCAATGCATTCTTAAAAAAGTATCGACATCCTGATGATCAGGAAAAATCGGATTCCACCCGCGAGGCGTTAGTGCAGAGCGGCGTGGCGAATGAAATTGAACATCGCTATTTGCACCCCAATGGCGAGGTGCGCATGCTGCACGTACGCCGGCGGATGATTCGCGACGCCGCAGGGACGCCGCTCCGCATGGTCGGCACCGTGCAGGACATTACGGATCGCTGGAAAGTCGAGGAACGGTTGCTCGCCAGTGAGGCCCGCTATCGCACGTTTGTCGATCACGTGGCCGATGCCATGTTTCTGCACAAAGCCGATGGAACAGTGCTCGATGTGAATCAACAGGCCTGCGACAGTTTGGGGTGCAGTCGAGATGAATTAATCGGCACCCTGCCCTTTGCCTTTGATCCGGACGTGACGACAGAGCAACTGCAAGCCCTGCACGACAAACTGGAGGCCGGCGAGTCGATTTCCGTCGAAACGCGACATCGCCGCAAGGATGGTTCGACGTTTCCCGTCGAAGTGCGCGTCCGTCCGTTTTGGATTGATGGCCAGCGATATGGAGTTTCGCTGACGCAGAACATTACGCACCGCAAGCAGGCCGAGCAAGCGCTGCGGGACAGTGAACAGCGTTTTCGCGAATTGGCCGATGCCATTCCGCAGATCGTGTTTACCGCGGGCCCGGACGGTGGCCTCACACATCTCAATGCACGAGCAGCGCAATACACCGGGCAGCCGATTCAGGATCTGACCGGTTGGTCGTGGGAACGAGTAATTCATCCCGACGATCTGCCGGCAACTTTGCGCGATTGGGCGTTCATTTTGCAAACGGGAATTCCCCAGCCGCTGGAGTTTCGCATTCGCCGCGTCGACGGCGAATATCGTTGGCACATCGCGCGGCAAATCGCCAGCCGCAATGCTCAGGGGCAGATTGTTCAATGGTATGGCACGTGTACCGACATCGAAGATCATAAGCGCGCCGAGCAAGCGCTGCGAGCCAGCGAGGAGCGGTACCGCAAGTTGTTCGACAGCATTCCGGACCCCATGTTCGTTTACGAACCCCATTCACTCCGCTGTTTGACGGTAAATGATGCTGCCGTGGTGAAATACGGTTACAGCCGCCAGGAGTTTGCCAAACTTTCCCTGCACGATATTCGCGTCGCTGCTCAGCCCGATGCCGAGAATGTCCACTTATGGCAGCATCGCAAGAAGAATGGTGAGCAGATCGATGTGGAGGTGACAACCCACGAATTGGAACTGGATGGCCGGCGAGTGCAAATCGTGCTGTCCCGCGATGTGACCGATCGTCGCCGCGCTGAATCCGAACTCAAACGCACCACTGAGTTGCTGCGGGTGGTGGCCGAAGGAACGCCCGACGCGGTATTTGTGAAAGATCGCGAGGGGCGATACTTGTTGTTCAATCCTGCAGCCGCCAGCTTTGTCGGCAAGCCCGCTGCCGAGGTGCTCGGCAAGGACGACACCGCTCTCTTTCCGCCGGCTGAAGCTGCCGTTGTTCGCAGCATCGATCGGCGCGTGATGGAATCGGAGCGGGCTGTGACCAATGAGGAAACGTTGACGGCGGCTGGCGTCACACGCACCTATCTCGCGATGAAGGCGCCCTATCGCGACGGGCAGGGACGGGTTGTCGGCACGATCGGCATTTCGCGCGACATCACCGAACGCAAACGCGCCGAGGAGGCGTTCCGAAAAATCAGCGCCCTGCACGAGACGATCATTCACGCTGCGACCGAAGGAATTAGCCTCTGTTCGCCCACGGCTGACCGTCGCGAAGTGCTGTTCTCTGTATGGAACGAGCAGATGACGGAGATAACGGGGTACACGCGTGAAGAGATCAATCAACTCGGTTGGTTTGAAACTGTGTTTCGCGGAGCAGAGCAGCAGCGCGCCCGCGAACGGCTGCTAACTTTTTTGCAAGGCGACTTCTTGCAAAACGAGGAATGGGAGATCTTTCGCAAAGATGGCGAACGGCGAATTCTCACGCTCACGATTTCGTTCGTCGAAGCGGGGGATCAGCAACCGCTCATCGTCCTCCTGGCTCAAGACATTACCGAACGACGGCGCAACGCGGAGGAACTCGCGTTACGACAAGCCGAACTACGACATGTGTCGCGACTCAACACCGTCGGGCAAATGGTGGCTGCACTGTCGCACGAAGTTGCGCAACCCTTGGCCGCGATTTCGAACTACGCCGCTTCCAGCAGCGCGCTGCTCAAATCCGATTCGCCCAGGCTAATTGAGAACCTGGATCAAGTTCGCCAGCACATTGACCAAATTGGTCAACAAAGTCGTCGCGCGGCGGACATTATTTACCGCTTGCGTGAGTACAGTCGCAAATCCGCACCGTTACGAGTTCCATGCGACCTCAATGAACTGCTCCGGCGGTCGGTCGAAATGCTATCTCTCGAGCTTAGGGGCGGCGATGTAAACCTAGTTTGGGACTTAGCGGCAACACTTCCGCTCATTCCCGGCGATCCCGTGCAACTGCAGCAAGTGATTGTCAATCTCCTGCTAAATGCCAGGGATTCCCTACTCGAAAGTGGTGCGATTTTGCGCAAAATCGAATTGCGGTCTCGCGTAGACCTGGGCGCGGTGGTGATTGAGGTTGAAGATAACGGTCTGGGGATGTCCGAAGAAATCGCCGGCCGATTGTACGAGCCGTTTGTCACGACCAAGCCACAGGGCATGGGCATCGGTCTCAACATTTGTCGTTCGATTTTGAAGGAACACCAGGCAGAAATTGATTACCATCAGCTGCAGGGTGGAGGCGTTCTCTTTCGCGTGCGTCTCCCCACTGCCTGATCCCGCCTCACCTTGCTCCACGGGTTCAACATGATTTACGTAGTCGACGACGACGCGGCCGTTCTGAGTTCCCTGCAAGCGCTCTTCAGCGCACACAACTATCAGGTGCAATGTTTCTCGTCTGCCGAGCAGTTTTTGCGAGAAGTCGCCACCAATCGGCGTGGCTGCGTCATCACTGACGTGGCGATGCCGGGCATGAGCGGCGTGGATCTCGTGCGCCGTCTGCACGAAGCCAAAAGCCCGCTGTCGATCGTCGTGGTCACGGGTGTCGCAACCGTGCCAATGGCAGTGAACTTGATGGCGTATGGCGCGATTACGCTGCTGGAAAAGCCGTACGATTCGCAGCAGTTGCTGGAAGCGGTCGATCGCGGCCTGACCATCAGCGGCCAGCAGTGTGAACAAACGCAGCGCGAGCAAGACATACAGCGGCGGCTGAATCAATTGACCGACGAAGAGCGGAACGTGATGGATCGCTTGCTTGCAGATAAGCCCAACAAAGCCATCTCGGCCGAATTGCATCTCAGCTTGCGCACCGTCGATCGCCGCCGTCAATCGGTCTTAGAAAAGCTAGGAGTCGGTTCCGTCCCAGAAATGGCCCTCATGATCGGGCCGCTGCGGAGTGCTGAAATTGCCAACCGTCAGCGAATCGGCTAGCCGAAGTGGTTTCGTTGCGATCTCTCCGGTGATCTCGGCGAGACCACGTTGAATTTGGCGCTATCGCGCATGCAAGTTCGCAAACGTTCCTACCGATCAAAATTTATACGCACTTAACCCGCCGTGGACTTCAACAACTGGGGCAGTTTGTTGTCAGTTCTCGGCGGGTTATTTTGTTGAACTACTGGCCTTGTGCTACTGGGCCCCGGCTTTTGGCGCTTTTTCGCGGGGCTGATAGGCACTGCTGTCGACCAGCATGTAGCCGCCCCAGAAAAATGGATGCTCCGGCTTGAACTCATCCAGGGTTGCCGGAGCACGTAAGCGGCCTTCTTCGCGCGGATCAATGGCTGTGCCGCGGAGCAGCATGATGCTGCGGCGCTGCGCTTCGGCGGGAGACATGTGCGGCAACTCCTGCGCAAATTCACGCACGAAATCTGCCGTGCTACGGCCTCCCACGCGCCACCGCGATAGCAACATCGTGCGGCTGCCCGATGCCATCAGGCCGCAAATCGAGAGGAACATCTCTTCGCCCGTGCCACCTTTTTTCAGGCCGTATTCCGTGGCGGTATGAAAGGTTGGCAGGACGAGTTGCTCCGGACAACCCCAAGGGAGCAACATCCAATCACTTAAAGCGCCGCCCGGTTTGCCGCGATCGAGTTGCAATGGCGACCAGCCGAATGGCAACTTGTCGCCATCTTCAATGTCGGTGAGCATCACCAGGCGGTCGAACTGCGTTCCAAACAAACCGCCGGGTGACGGCAGGCTTTCTTGAATGACAGTCGAACCCGGCAGCGCGGCGGCCAATTGATCGGCGACTCCTTTGGCCACAGCTTCATCGTCTCGGGGCAAGATCTTGCCGGCGACGATTGCTGTGCGCGAGAGGGGCTTCGCGCCCCGTTTGTCGCCACCGACGAGCGACATGGTGGGAGCGTAGCGAATGTTGAGCTGCGAAATGAGCGGTGAGCCATCAGGGCTGCCAGGCAGCGGCAACACTTCCCAGGGCAGGTACCAGAGAAAACCATCGGGCACAATGATCAGCTCTTTGTACTTGGCCCAATCTTCCGGACGAGCGTTGTTACTCAGTTTCTTCAGAATTGCAGCCGCGGGCGTCTTCCATGCGTCAGCTTGCAGGTCTTCGATGGGCACCGGTTGATTGCGATCATATAGGCTCAGCTTCTTCAACAGATCGGCCAACTCGGTGCGGAGCTTGGTGGGATTGTCGAGCGTGAAATAGGCGTACTGGTTGTTGGTATACGCAAAGGCGTGGAGGTTGCGCGACGTTTGGAAGAAAGCGAGGACGAGGCTTCCTTCTGGAATTTCTTTTTGCGTATCTTTAACCGCGCGGAGCGGCGGGAAAGGTTGTTCCGCAGCGATCCGGGCGATGGCAATTTGATTCAGCAGCGTTTCTTGGCTGCTGCTTACCGTGCTCAGCTTCAGCAACAGATCGGCCTGTTTTTTTTTGTCGGCGTCATCAGTAGGGAGGAGCGCGATTTGCTCGAGCGCCTGCCGTGCTGCGGCTGACTGGTTGTTCAAGTCGTTGAAGGTTGCAAAGCGATTGAGCAGATCTTGCCTTTGCAATTGGGCCGGCTCATCGAGCAACTCTTTTGGCCCTTGCAGCACCCAGCGGAGCGCGAGCAAACGGCCGCCGAGCGGCAGGATGGCGTGAAAGCGATGCCGGCGAATGCGGTCGGCAATTTCCAGGGCTTTTTCGAGCTCCTTGCGGGTCAGCGCGAGTTCAAACCAATGTTCCATCGCCAGCGCGTGCGGTGTCGCTTGCACAGCGATCGTATCGAGCGGATCGATCTGCCAATCGCGGGGCCGCGGCTCGCGCAGCACGTTGGCGTACAACACGTCGGCCAAGCGTTCGGTCACTGCGCCGGCCAGATACATGCTGTCGGCAATCCCGATTTGAAACAGGCCGGGCGAAGCCTTCTTTTGGTAATTGAGTGCGGCAACCAATGATCCCGCGCCGCCGGCGTTGTTGCCCTGGGCGAGTTGAATGCGCGCTGCCTGGTAGTTCAGGCGGCAGCCGATGGCGCCGTTGGCACATTCGGCGCGGCCGAGCGCGCCTTTGGCAAGGCCGATCGTGTTCGCAGCGCCGTTCAAATCGCCGGTCGCCATGAAGTTTTCAGCGATGCCGGTTAGCAATGTCACTTGCAACGTGCGCATCCGCTTTTGCTTGGCCCAAGTCACTGCCGGGCCGAGCGGCAATACACCTTGTTGCCCCGAAACGGTGTGCGTCAATTGCGCGAGGCGAAACGCTTCTTCAATGACTTCGAAGCGATCGAACCAGGCAGCGGAGTACGTCGCTTCCAGAAAGAAGTTCATCGCGACATCGTATTTCTCTTGATCAAAGGCGATCCTGCCGAGTTCCAGCAACGCGAGCGATGTGAGCGGATGATCGTAAACGCCGCCGGCCAGCAGGCCGCGCGTCAGTTCGGAAACGGCCTGGGCTTGTTTGTTTGCACTGCTGAGGGCGAGGCCACATTGCACTTCGACCAAGGCCTGCGACCAGTGATTCGGCGCGGCTGGATGGCGGGAAAGGTCGTTGACGAGCTGGGTCGTGAGCGGATCATGTTCACAGGTCGGCCCCATGATTTCACCGCGGCGGCGAATCGCCAGTGCGGTGCAGCGGCAGATTTCCATGACATTGACTGGCCGCAACGAAGGCGGCGCGATCACACCACCTTGCTGGGCAACGGCAGCGTTATCGAGCCGTCCCTGCAGCACCTGGTATTTTTCCGGGTACTTGCCGATCTTCATGCCACGCTGCGATGCGCCCCAAGTGATGTTCACGCGGGGGTTGTTCTCGGGATCGACACCCGGCGGAAAATCCACGCGCAGCAGCCAATCGCGATGGGCGAGAAACTGTTTGCAAGCCGAGTTGTATTGATCGAGCGCGCCGGCGAGATCGCCCATTTGATACAGGCATTCACCGATCATCGTGTAATAGCAGACTGAGTCGACCCACCGGCCATCAACACTCACCAGGCCGCCCCGAGCCGATTCACGGAACGCGCGCACGCCGGTTTGAAAATCGCCCTCGTAGTAACCACCGAACATTTGAAAATAAGCATCGTTCGGCACGGTTCGTTGGCCGGGGCCTTGCGCCATGGTTGGCGTAGCAATAACGAGCGCAAAGAAGGTGAGGGCGCATGCGCCCCACAAGCGGGTTTGCCCGTTGCAGCAGAATTTCATCGCGATGCTCTCTTTTCCAAACCGCGCATTCTGAGCCCTGGTCGAACTAGACCGGGTCGAAAATGTTCCGTCTTTGATTGTACGTTGGCGGCGCGAAGAAGTAGTGGGAACGGAGGAAGAATGCCGTTTGCAGGGAGCGAAACGCGTCGTTGGCGTCAGAATGGCGTGCTTTTGCGGCAATTTATCCACAAAATCGACACCACCTTCATGGCCCAATCTCCCCATCTCCCCCTCGCCCCAGCTCCCCCTCCGCGACTAGCATAGAGGGCCTCAATCAGGAAAAAGGTATCCAGCGAGAGTCCCCATGCGTGTCATCATCGAAACCGACGCCCCCTCTGCCAGCAAACGGGCCGCCAGGTTTGTGGCCGATTTGGTCCAGCGAAAACCCAATTGCACCCTCGGTTTGGCCACGGGGAGCACGCCACAAAGCTTGTATCGCGAGCTGATTCGGCTCCATCAGGAAGAAGGACTGGATTTCTCGCAGGTCCGCACGTTTAATCTCGACGAATATGTGGGGCTGGGGCCGGCCCACCCGCAAAGCTATCGCTACTTCATGCAGCAGAATCTGTTCGATCACATCAACGTCGTGCCGGCGAATACCCACGTACCCGACGGCCGAGCGCTTGATTTCGAGGCCCACTGCCGGCAATACGAACAACTCATCAAGGAAGCGGGTGGCATCGATCTGCAGATCTTGGGTGTCGGGACCGACGGCCACATTGCCTTCAACGAGCCGGGGTCCTCGCTCGGCAGCCGCACGCGGTTGAAGACATTGGCCAGCGAAACGATTCGCGATAACGCCCGCTTTTTTGGCGGCGAAGACAAAGTGCCTCGGCTCGCAGTAACGATGGGCGTGGGAACGATCTTGGAAAGCCGACGCTGTTTGTTTCTCGCCTTTGGACCGCAAAAAGCGATTGCGGTCCGAGATACGGTCGAAGGGCCAATTACGGCTCAGGTCACGGCGTCGGCGCTGCAGTTGCATCGCGAAGTGATCGGCATATTTGACGAGGCTGCGGCACGGTTGTTGGTCCGGCGGGATTACTACGCCGAAGTCGAACGCGCCCAATGCCTGCTCGAGAGTGGACAGTTGCGAGCACTGGGGATTGGTGTGCAGTAATCTTCGGGTTATAGCGAATCATCGCTGTCTTCTTCGCCCGTAGTCGCGAGCAGCGCCCACAGCGCTTCGTCAGTAGCGCTAAGCGGCAAACCTGCTTGGCCCGCAGCGAACTCAACCGCTGCGGCCTGTTCGGCAGCGTCCGCTTCCGCAAACCAATCCAGCGGATTGGGCAATTCATACTCCGTCGCGCCGGTGCTGTTCAGCCGGTTGATGATTAGCAGGGCATCGAACGCAGAGATTGACGAATCGCCGTTGACGTCGAGGAAGTTGAGCGGCCGATTGGTTTCGCCGCCGCCATTCACGCCGAACTCGCCGTTCGGGGAGGTATCGAGTTGCCGCACTCCGTTCGCGTTGAGTTCATTGATGACAATCAGCGCGTCCATCGCCGTCACCAGGCCGTCGCCGTCGACATCGCCGGCGTCGAACGGATTCTGCACGAGCGGTGCTGGCTCGGTTGGATCTTCGACAAACTCACCGCCGTTGAAAGAACCGCCACTGGCGACGCCACCCGGATTGTAAGTTGCATTTGGAAACGCCGGCGCTGCAGCAGAACCTGGCTCGCGAACGAATTGCCGAATGTAGAAGTTGATTCGGCTGATTTCGCCAGCCATCCCCGCGGCGGAAACCGTCAGCGGCAACCTGCCCCGCAGCCATTCGATGACGCCGAGCGTGCTGCCGATCGTATCGGCAGTGAGATTGGCGAAGCGGCCGCTGTAGCTATTGGCCGCAGCATCGAGACGTGCAAGCACACGGTTTTTGAGCGTTGATGCAGGCGTGTGCATCGTCACATAGCGATCGCCGGCCTGACCGGGACCTGCAACGACTTGCAAACGTGACGTCTTCAAAGCACTGCCCGCGGTCAACGGCACATTGTTGTTGACGAAGTAATCGCCAACGAGATAGGTGGTGCCACTCGCGCTGTTGTTGGTGGTGTAGAGAAAGTCCAACCCATCGTTGCCGAGCAGCACGGGGCTTAGCGCCGTGGTGCTGAGAGCATCCGATGCAATCACGTCATTCTGATTGCCGGCATCGATGGCCGCAGTCGATTTCTGATAGCCGCCGTCAAGCAAACCCGGGACCAGACTGCGATTGTGCAACGTATCGGCGCCTTTGTCGCCTTCCACCCACAATCGCCGTGTGCTGGTCACTTCAAACTGCGAGCGGTTTGATTCGACATTCGTGCCGTTGCCCACCGTGATCGAATCATTCGCAGCGGTCCCCTTGATCTGCACGCGGTTGTCGGCAGCAGCATTGCCGCCATCCATTGCAACAACAAACGGCAAATCCGGAGCGGCCGTCGGCAGGGTGACCTTGATATCGCTGTCGCCCGAACCAGCGAGCACGTTGAGCAATTCGATGTTCGAATACGAAACCGACTTCGACGCGAGATCGCGACTGACGGTCGTGTTATTCACCGCATATTTCGTCAAACCAGCTTGCGCGCCATCGTTGACGGTTAGGGTGTCACCCTTCGCCACGGCAGACGAAGTGGCCGTGAACACGGTATCGGCCGGCCCTGGAGTCAGCCCGCCCTTGAAGACCGTGCGGGTATCGACCAGGTCATGCGTTCCACCATTGATCGTCAATTGCCCAAGGAAGTTGTCGAGATCACCGCCGCCGACCGCGAACACATCATTGCCTGCATTGCCGGTGACGGAAGTTGCGACCTTCGTCGAATTCACGCTGACGTTGTCGACGGCCGAGCCGCCCGCGTAGGTCAGATTAGTAATCGTTGCCTGGCTGCTGTAGTCGATCGTCAGCGCAGGAACAGGCGCCGAGCGAATGACCTGCGAGGACGAAATCGACCAGGTGTTGTTTGCCGCATCGGCGGTGTCGTCGACGCCGAGTGTGCTCGCGCCGGCAGCGTCGACGAGTTTAATCGTCGTGGCAGGATTGAACGCGCCATCGATGACGGTGATTGCATTCGCGCCGCTGCTCGCATTGAGCGTGATCTTCTCGACGGTCGTATGCGAAACCACCACGCCGCCGACATCGGTCGCGGTGGTGGCTGTGATCGTGTAATCGCTCGCGCCGGCTTCGCCTTGATCGCTGAGCGTGAGTTCGTCGCCAACGTCGGCGCCGCCAGCGACGGCCAGGTTCTTCACGCCGGTGAGCTTGTTGACCGTATCGCCGATGAGGAACTTATCGGCTCCGGCATTGCCGGTGAGCGTCAGCGGGTTGCTCGTCGAATTGTTTTGAACCTTATAAGTATCCGCCGCCGCGTTGCCGGATAGATTTTCAAAGGCCGACCATTTCAAGGTGCGGGTCGTAGCATAGGTATTGCCAACCGGATCATTCACAACCCAGGTGCTGACTGCATTCAAACCGATCAGTTCGTCGGCGACGCCAGCCGCACTCGCTTTGATTTCTTCGACACCGGTGAAATTGGCGACGCCGTCGACGTTGCCGTCGAAACCGGTCATCGCCGGCGCGATTGTGAGTCCCGTGAGTGTTACCTTCGACGCAGCCAGCATTGACAAATCGAGCGCATCGTTACCGATGCCGCCGTTGAATGTCTTCGTGCCGGTGGCCGAAGGTACGGCAGTGATCTTGATCGTGTTCGAGCCATTGCTGGCGTTCAGCGTCAAGTTTGTGATCGTACTGTACGTTACCGCGCCACCCGTATCGCGGCCCATGGTGTTGCCGCCGGCGGTGTAATCTTGATTCGTCAGAACCGCTTGATCATGGAGCGTCAGTGTTGCCGAATCGGCTTCGCCATCAACGGCAATGTTCTTGCTGATCGCAGCCAAGGAGTTGGCATTGCCGAAGTTGAACGCATCGAGCCCAGCGCCACCCTTCAACGTGTAACTGAGGGCGCCGGAGTTATCGAGCACATGAAAAGTATCGACTTGCGAGCCACCCTGCAGCGCGCTGTAGCCCGTAATGTTCGCCGTGCGAGATTGCGATACGTAGGTGTTCGTGGCCGAGTCATTGATTGTCCAGGTCGCTGCTGCGTCGTCACCAACGAAGGTGCTGGCGTTGTTCCCCTTGAACGATTCGATGCCGGTGAAATTGGCCACGCCGGTCACCGTGCCGTCGAAGCCCTTGGTGACGTTTGGCCCGCTGATCAACGCGCTTACGGCGATTCCCGTCGTGTCGAGTTGATCGTCGCCGATGCCGCCGTTGAATGTTTTCGTGCCAGTCGCGCCCGGAACAGCCGCGATCTTGATCGTGTTCGTACCGTTAGAAGCGTTTAACGTCAGGTTGTTGATGTTCGAATACGTCACCGTGCCGCCGCCATCGCGGCCAATCGTGTTCGCTCCGGCGGTGTAATTGACGCTGGTGACCACGCCTTGATCGTTCAGCGTCAGATCCGCGGAGTCCGTTTCGCCGTCGATGGAAATGTTCGCAATGTTTACCAGCGAGTTACCCGAACCAAAATTGAACCCGTCAACACCCTTGCCGCCTTTGAGCACATACGCATGGACGCTGTTGTTGAGCACATGAAAGGTGTCGATCCCATCGCCACCCGTGAGGTTCTTATAACCCGAGAATGTCAGGTTCGAGGCATAGGTATTCGTGGCGCCGTCGTTGATCACCCAAGTGCCAGCGGCGTTTGCTCCCTGCAGCGTACTCGTGGCGTTCCCTGTCAACGTCTTGAAGTCGCTGAAGGTGATGTTCTTCGTGGTCTCGGAGCCGTCGGCTCCCGCAGCATCGACATTCGTCAAGAGCGCGTTCGCAGCTGCGATTGCCGCCAGATCGAGACTGTTCGTGCCGCCGCCACCGGCCAGCGTGAAGGCCACAGCGCCGGGATCGGTGACAACAAAGTCATCGGCAGCAGCGCTGCCGGTCAGATTTTCAAACCCAGCGAACTGGAGCGTGGCCGTCGCCCCTTTCAGCGTGCTCCCGGCCCCTTCGTCGATCGTCCAATCGGTCGACGTGTTGTAGGTCTTCAATTCATCGGCAACATTCGCGCCGCCGCTGATCGAGTCCAAATTGGTGAATGTACTATTCACATTCGCCGAACCGTCGTAGCCGTCGGCGTCGTCCGATGTCAGTGAGACGACATTGGCCAGCGTACCAGGCAGCGTCAAACGCGTATCAGCCCCTGCACCTGCATCACCAGTGATCGTGAGCAAGTCTGCCGCGTCGATGTCGGCCAGCATTTTGATTTCGTTCACGCCTTGCTTGAGTTGAACGACGATGCTGGAGACGGAGCCATTCGCGAAGCTGAATCCGCCCGCGATCGCAGTCCCGAGCGCATCCGAATTCTTGACATCGGTCGTGACTGCGTTGCCGGTCGTAATTTCGTAATTGCCGGCGACGAGATTGATCCGCACCGATTCATCCAGGTCGCCCGTGTTGTCGCCGACGAGCGTCAAAACGCCGGCCGTCAGCGTCACGTCGACCTCGGCCACCATGACGCGGCGATCTTCTAAGCTTTCCAAGAACAGTTTTCGCTGTGGGCGCATGGCAGGCGGACGAACGGCAACACGGGAGCGCAACTTCTTGGCATTCAAATCGGACATCTCGGTTCATCCTCAGCGCGGCGCAGCGACGAAGCAGTCGCAACCAACAAGACGAAAAGCAAACCCTGCTTCGAGGGGAGGCAGGGCAGCGCACGATCCATCGTAATTGCCCCTCGGGTGGGTACAACAAGCCGTTATCTCTTTCCTCAGCGGAGGGGTCAACCGATTTGCAAGCAGAAGCGAAACAATCGCTACCAAAGATCCTGCCGGACTGGCAGTAACACTCGGAACTGCCTTGCGCTACACAGGGAGATTCCGCCGATAAGACTGCGAGCTAGCTACCTCGTTTCGTTGCCTTTCGTGGCGGCATGCCGTATGTTGACCGCAGGCGATTTTGTTCCAAATTCGTAGCATTTCTTGCGGGCGATTGCCTCGTTAGCGGCGCTCAGCGCGAATATAGCCCATGCCCCACCCTCATTCGCGGCACTCTGTTAGCTTTAAAATCGGCGATCAGCCGGTCCCTGGCTATCGACTCGCGCGCGAACTCGGCCGCGGTACCTTTGGCGTCGTTTGGCTGGCAGTCACCGAGAATGGCTTCGAGCGGGCCTTGAAGGTCGTCAACCTGCAACAAAAAGGTGGCAAAAAGGAGTTCCGTGCGCTGCGGTTGATCAAGGATCGCAAGATTCTGCACGGCAACTTGCTCACGCTGATCGACTACTGGCTGCTCGATCGCGACGGCACGATCATCTCGACGCCCAACAACGTGGTTGTCGATACGCACATCTCGCCGCCGAAATCCGGCAGCTCAATCGCTGCGACCTCGGTGCCCGGCAGTTCCCAGCCGCAGATGAAGCCCGGCATTCAAGGGACGATGATTCCGAACGTGCTGCCAGAGACGAGCGACTACAGCATTCGCGATACGTTTCAACACGAACAGCTGCGCGATACCCGAGATGACGAAAACAGCCAGGCGATTTGGCTGGTGGTCGCGATGGAACTCGGCCATAAAACACTGCATGATCGGCAAAAGGAATTCTCGCGCGACCTGAACGCCAAAGCACTCAGCAAGTTGGCCCGCCGCGGCAAAACACAAAACGACAAGCAGGGCGATACCGAAGCGGGCTCGCAAACAATCACGGATCGCAAATCGCAATCACATGCGACCGAAGAGGACGAATTATCCGCGTTGCCGGCCGACGAAGTCCTGCCCTACATGGAACAGGCGGCCCGCGGCCTCGATTATTTGCATCGCTGCGAGATCGTGCATCGTGATATCAAGCCCCAGAACATCATGCTCGTCGGCGATGTCGCCAAGGTGTGCGACTACGGCCTGGCCAGCGAACTGGGCGACATCCGCGCGACGACCAACGCCTTCACGCTTCCTTATGCCGCGCCGGAAGCAATCAACAAAGCGCAGCCTTTGCCGGCCAGTGATCAATACTCACTCGCGGTGACCTACGTCGAACTCCGCACCGGCCGCTGGCCTTTCGTCAGCAACACTTCGACGGCCGTATACGCGGCCAAAGACACCGGTGTGCATCATTTAAAGTTTGTGCCGAATCGCAATGTGCGGGCAGTGCTGAAGCGGGCGCTCTCCAAAAAGCCTGAAAATCGCTATGCCTCCTGCGGCGAGTTCGTCAAGCAACTAGCCAAGGCCGAAGCGACGCGCTTCAATTTGTTTGCGACGGTGCAAGCGGTGCTGGCCATGGTCGCGATTGTGGCGGTGCTCGCGGCCGCTGCAGCGACTCATCCCGATGTCTGGGCACGCATCAAACCATTTTTGCCGAAGCAGGTCGTTAATTCGCTTATTCCCGCTCAGCCAGACTTTGATCTGGCCGATTACCGCACACGATTGCAATCGGCCGAGCAGTTGCTTCATCAAGACAAACGCGCTGAAGCCTTGCCGGCTTTCGCGGCGCTGCATGATCAGTTGGCGCAGCTGCCAGAGAAAGAAGTAGAACTCCGCAACGAAGTGACGCTCGGCCTGGCGCGCGCTCGTGCAGGTGTGCCGGGCGTTTTGAACGATGCCGAAAAGAAAGCTGCCATCGCCAAGCTCCTTGAGCCCTTGCAAACTGCTCCCGCGACTCTCCTGCCCGCTAAGCAAGCACTCTGGAATCACTACTTGCAAGTCATCGTTCTGGACAAAGAACGGAGCAAGGATGTGGGGCCCGATAGTCAGCTTGCCCAAGATTCGCTCGCGACTTGGGAGCGGCAGTTGTGGAAAGATGCGCTCCTGCGGCACGAAGCCCCCGAGCTGAAAAACATGCTCGACGTGGTTATCGCCAAACGCCACGAAGCGACAAATGAGAGCCTGGACGAAGCGCGGAAAACATTTGATCAATTGCGGGAAAAGTCGGCCATCGTGCCGGACCTTGCGGCTTCGTTGCGACATCAAATCGATGTCGAAGAATTTCATCTCAACTATACCCAAACGAGTCCGCCACCTGTCGAGAATCTGGCCGCCCTCAAGAGTTACCTGGAGCAGGAACTGACGCTTGAGCAAAATCTGCTCGAGCGCGTTCAAGTGCTGCAGCTCTTGACGTTGAAGGTGATCAAAGGGGATGAGTTCTATCTGGGGAACGAAGAGATCGCGACCGCGGTCATCGCGCTCAAGCCCGAATTGTTTTTGACGCCGCGTCTCGAAACACTCAGCTTTACCACTACAGAAATCGCAACGGTGGAACAGTTGCGGACGGACTTCATCGCCGAGATCCGCCAGTCGGCGGTGCAACTTGCCGACGTGACCATCACCGCGCTACCGCACTTGCTCACCAAGCGCGAAGCGTTTCGCTTGCTGGCCGATCGCTTGCGCGGGCATCTGGTGAATACCGAACTCAAAGAGAATCAATTGCCGGCAATCCACTTCGCCTGGCAAGACATTGTCAATTATCAAGATCGCGAG
>CAYMWL010000073.1:0-34125 GCA_964394305.1 uncultured Pirellulaceae bacterium | reverse complement strand
TCGCTGATCGCGGTTACCAACAACAATGCGGAACTGGCACAGCAGTTAGCGAATCAGTTGGCGAACTACTTGTGGCTGCATCGGCAGGATTTTGAAGGGCAACTCATCAGCGTTGATCAAGCGCTCGATCAAGTGGCACATTCGGCCACGCCGGTTTGCTTGCTCGATATGGGCGATAACGTCGGCGGCGGTTCTCCCGGCGACGGCACCTGGCTGGCGAATGCCATTTCCGAACGCGGCATGAACGAGGCGTTTGTTTGTTTGTATGATCCGGCCGCTGCTGCACAGTGCGTCGCGGCTGGCGTGGGGGGCAAGCTTTTGCTGCAAATGGGCGGCAAAACCGACTCGCTACATGGTCCGCCGCTCGTCGATGAGGTGGAAGTAATTGGTCTGTACGACGGCAAGTTCGAAGAAACTCAGGCCCGGCATGGCGGATTCACGAAAATGGATCAAGGCGAAACGGCCGTCGTGCGCACCGGCCGCGGCTTGACGGTGATGCTCACGAGTCGTCGAGTTCCCCCATTCAGCTTGAAACAGATTACAACGTTTGGCATCGACCCGGCGAAATTCAAAATGCTGGTGGCGAAGGGAGTCAATGCTCCGCTCGCTGCGTACAAAGAAGCTTGCAAGAGTTTCATCAAAGTGAACACGGCAGGCTGCACGAGTGCAGATTTCAATCAATTTCGCTTCCACAATCGCCGCAGACCGCTTTATCCCATTGAACGCGATTTTGAGTGGGAAGCTTCGTGATCGTCACAGTTCGCTCCGCGGGCGACGATGGGGTCGCGAAGCGAACCGCCGCAGAGTAGTCTCGGTTGTCGAGACTGACCTCAATCCGCTGTTGGGAGCCGAATTCAATGCCGTCGCCGCTGGGAAATTTGCCGTCGATCAACGAACTGCTGGACAGTCCGCCGCTGAAGTCGCTTGTCGATCGAGTGAATCCGTCGCGGATGATGTCGAGCGTCCGCTCTTTCGTCGACGGTATGCGACAGGAATTGCAAACCGCGGTCACACAGCGGCAGATTCCTTCGCCGTTGGCGCTCGCCGAGCAGATTGCCCATTGGATTGTGCGGCAAGAACAAGCGGGCGTACGCAATGTGCTGAATGCGACCGGCATTTTGCTGCCTCCCGAGTTTGGCGGCGCTCCGCTGGCCGATGAAGCGCTGGCAGCCTTGCGGGCCGCGGCAGCCAGTTACTCACGCATGCCCGCGGCGGGCACCAAGCCGTTGCGAGTCGAACAATTGCTGCAAAAGCTGACCGGCTGCGAAGCCGCGATCGTGGTTACCAATCCCGCGTTGGCCGTCGCGCTAACGACCCAAGTGCTGGGCTGCGGTCGCGATGTGCTCTTGCCGCGGCAGCAAATGGTGGCGGCCGTGGATGGCACTCGCACTTATGATCTGCTCACTTCGGGCGGCGGTTTGATTCGCGAAGTGGGGGCGGTGAACGAACTAACGCAAGCCGATCTCGCCAGCGTCGGTGAGCCGTCCTTTTTGTTTTGGCAGCAGGGTTGGCCGGTTGTCATGCAAGGACAATTACAGCCACTCGAATTGTCCCAGGTGGTGACCTGGGCGAACCGCAGCTCGTTGCCGGTCGTCGTTGATTTGGGAATTGGCGGTTTGCATGACTGCACGTCGTTTGGATTGGAATCGCAGCCGACGGCTGCTGCCGCAATTGCGGCCGGTGCCTCGGTGGTGATCATGCGCGGCGATGGTTTGTTGGGCGGTCCTTCTTGTGCAGTGATCGCGGGCAAACAGTCGTTCATTTCGCAGCTCGCGGCCCACCCGTTGGTGCGCGCTGCGGGTTGCGACAGAGCAACACTCGCCGCGCTCGAGGCTACGTTGGAACTTTATCAGCCTAACGCGGAACAGAACGTCAGCAGCCTGGAGCGGGCCATTCCGCTGCTCGGCTTATTGGCAACTTCGCCCGACAATCTGAAGCACCGCAGCGAACGGCTGATGCCGCAGCTCGCCGCTTCACCGGCGCTCGCTGCAGTTGAATCGCGCACGGACTTTGCTTATCTCACTGCTGCGAAACTCTCGAGTCAGCGGCTTCCCACTTGGGGCGTGGCGCTGCAGCCCGCAAACGGTTCTGCCGCGGATTTGCTCGCCGCGCTGAGCAACACCACACCGGCCGTCATCGGCACACTCGCTGGCGATCGCGTTTGGCTCGACTTGCGCGCAATTTCGCCGCGGGAAGATCAGCAACTCGTGGCTGCGGTCAATCAATTGGCTGCGCCGCGGTAGGCACGTTGGTTAGCTGACAATCGGCAGGTGATCTGCTACAAAATTCGCTCTCCAAACAAACACGACCAATCATTCAGGAATCTCTCCATGGGTACGAACGCTCCCCTCAATCGCAAACTCCGCATGGCCCTCGTTGGTGGTGGGCAAGGCTCATTCATCGGCCGCGTGCACGCCACAGCCGCGGTGCTCGACAATCGGGCGGCTTTGGTGGCGGGTTGCTTGAGCAGCGATGCCGCCCGCGCGAAGGCTTCGGCCCCGGACTACGACATTGCGGAAAGCCGCGCGTACACTTCGATCAACGAATTGGTTGAAAAAGAAAAGGCCCTGCCTGCCGATCAGCGAGTGGACTTCGTTTCGGTCGCGACGCCGAATCACACGCACTTTGAAATTGCGAAGACCGCGGCTGAAGCCGGGCTGAATGTCATCTGCGACAAGCCGATGACGTTTGATCTGAAGCAGGCCGAACAACTGGCCGAGATCGTCAACAAGAGCGGCGTGGTGTTTGCCGTGACGCACAATTACACGGGATATCCGCTGGTGCGTCAGGCGCGCGAAATGATCCTGGCCGGCGAATTGGGCGAGATCAATGCGGTTCGCTCCAACTACATCCAGGGTTGGTTGCGAACTCGCTTAGAAACCAGCGATCAAAAGCAAGCGGCCTGGCGCACTGATCCAAAGAAGAGCGGCGCGGCGGGTTGCTTCGGCGATATTGCCACCCATGCGTACAACCTGGGCCGTTACATGACGGGCTTGTTGCCGGCGGAAATCAGCTGCCATTTGAAGACGTTTGAACAAGGTCGCGCCCTCGACGATTACGGCACCGCGCTGATTCGGTTCGAAAATGGTGGATTCGGCTGCGTGACGGCTTCGCAGATCAGCCACGGCCGCGAGAACGATCTGTCGATCGAAATCGACGGCACGAAGGGTGCCATTCAATGGCGGCAGGAAGAGCCCAACGTGCTCGTCCTGCGTCAGAACGGCCAGCCGCACAAGCTGTACACGCGCAACGGCGGTCCATACATCGGCGCCGCGTCGGGTGCCGCCAGCCGGTTGCCCAGCGGCCATCCGGAAGCGTTTTTCGAAGCGTTTGCGAACGTTTATCGCAGTGCTTACGACAACATGATCCTGCGCGCTGCCGGTCAGAAGTTCGAAAAGGTCGACACGATCTATCCGAACATCAACGACGGCGTGGAAGGGATGTATTTCATTCAGCAAGCCGTGGAATCGAGCAAGCAAGGCGGAGCGTGGCTGCCGCTAAAGCATCCGCTGGCCCGGCGGTAGATCTAGTAGCTGGTAGGCATTATTCGCTGGCAGTTGCCGGGATTGTCGCTTTGGCTCGCAATCCCGGAAGTAGCATCGGCGTTTCTTCACGATATTTCGCATACGCTTCGCCGTGACAGTCCACCAGGTCGCGTTCTTCCCAGCGAATGGCGAGCAGGATGTAAACCGACGTGCCGACCGCAAAGAGCAAATGCGAAATCGTCATTGTTGGTGCTGCCCAGAAAGTCATGAGCCAGCCGATGTAGAGCGGGTGCCGCACCCAGCGATACGGACCCGGTGTGCGGAATGGCAAATAGGTGTAAGGCAGTCCACGGTAATAAAGCCACACCTGCCGCAGGCCGAATAAGTCGAAGTGGTTGATCAAGCAACTGGATCCCACGATCACCAGCCAGCCGCCGAAGTACAGCGCATAAATGGCAACTCGTAACGCCGGCGATTGCACGTGCCAAACCACGCCACCGATCGGCTGCCAAAGAACGACGAGCAACCCGAGTGCAACGCAGGAAAGCACCATGTAGGTGCTCCGTTCCACTGGTTCGGGCACGTATTTCGTCCACCTCCGTTTAAACCACGGCCGAGCCATCACACTGTGCTGCACAGCGAACAGGGCTAATAGCGCTAGGTCGATGCCAATTGCCAGCAACATGCCGGACATGGTCGTCGAGCGTGCGGCGGAATCGATCGTCCGCTTAAGCAGAAAGTTGCCTAGAAAACAGAGAGCAAACAGCGAAGTGACGCCGAACAGGGCGTACGCAAAAACACCGTAGGTCAAGGCTGCTATGCGGTTCATGGTCGTAGCGGGGAAAAATGGGTGAGTCGTGAATTGTTGGTTCCTACCAAATACCTAATCCTCCTCTGCGCATGATTCGGCCAAAAGTTACAGGGAAAGTTCGCGGCCCGTCGGTTCTCATTTTCATCAAGTTCAGCGTTTGCGGCGTGACTTACCCACCTGTCGGCGAATTCTCCTTAAAAATGACCGGTCGGGGGCTTGTCGATGCGCCCGGGCTTGTGCCATATTTCACGATCTTTCCGGGAGACCCAGGGCTAGCAACGGTGCGCGAGCATTCAGCCAGCCAGGGAAGACACGGAAGTTGATTCGCAGAAACGACTTTTGCACGTTCTGGCAAGACCGGGACAGGACTCTGTGGCACAGTTCATCAATAGTTGTCTGGACTGGTTTTTTCGGCTCTTCGGCTCGTCCGTTGGCCCCGAAAGCCTGTTGGGATATGCCGTCGCGGCGGCGGTTCACATCGGCCTGTTGATTCAGGTCGTGGCGGTCGGCGCGCTCATCTTCATCTGGCTTGAACGCAAAGTCGCGGGCCGCATTCAGGACCGCCTCGGTCCGACGCGCGTCGGCGGCAAGTTCGGCTGGCTGCAAACCCTGGCCGACGGCATCAAGCTGATCACCAAGGAAGACATCACCCCCAAAGATGCGGATGTGATGCTCTTCAAGCTCGCTCCGTATGTTAGTTTCGCGGCAGGCTTCACGGCTTACATGGTGCTGCCGTTTGCGAACGGCTGGTCGGCGACGGAAGTGAACGTCGGCGTCTTCTTCTTTGTGGCGATTCTCGGCCTGGAAGTTTTTGGCGTGATCCTTGCCGGTTATGCATCGGGATCAAAGTGGTCGTTGTTCGGCGGCATGCGTGAAGCGGCCCAGGTCGTTAGCTACGAAGTGCCGATGGGCATGTGCATTGTGGTGCCGGTTCTGATCGCCGGGACGATGAATCTGACGACGATTGGCAATCAACAAGACGGTTGGTTTACGAACTGGCTCGTGTTACACGATCCGTTCACCTTCCTGGTGTTTTGGGTTTATTTCACCTGTGCTATCGCCAGCGTGAATCGTGCTCCGTTCGACTTGGCCGAAGCCGAAAGCGAACTGGTCGCGGGTTTCCATACGGAATACTCGGGGCTTCGTTGGAGCTTCTTCTTTATGGCCGAATACGGCTCGATGTTCAGCGTGAGTGTGCTGGCTTCGATCTTGTTTTTTGGCGGCTGGAATGGACCGATTCCGATCTTCAGCGAAATTCTCCCAGCGATCACAGGCTGGGAATGGGCGTATAAGCCGGGCGAAACGGATTGGCGAGTTCTCGGTTTCATTTCGCAAGTGGCTGGTGTGCACAACGTCCTGCTGAAAGCCACGATTGGTGTGACCGTCATGATGTGGGTGCGATGGACTCTGCCACGCCTGCGCATCGATCAAGTTTTGACGGTTTGTTTGAAGTATTGCGTTCCGTTGGCCGCGATTTGCTTCCTGGGGGCTGTTGCTTTCCAGCTTTGGGACACGCCGATCCCGCTCGCGCCGAACCGATGGGCTCCGGGGCCGTTTCAGTATACGTGGCAACCGCCCAAGCAGCCCTCCGGTGAAGCGAAGTCTAGCGGTTTTAGACCAACCAGTTCGCGAGTGGCTTGGATCGGTCGCGCTGGTGTGCGCGAAGGTTGGGTGGTGCCCGGTCAAGCTCCAGCCGTTGCTCGGCCCGTGGAAGCTGCCAAAGAGGCCACTTCCGCTAACAAAGTAACTGCAGTCCTTCGTCAGGAGGCTGCACGATGAATCTGATGACGACCAACTTGTTGGCGGCGGATATGGTGAACTGGCATTCGTTCACGTTTTTGTTTTTCTCGCTGCTGGCTTGTGGCTTTGGTGCTGCGGTGCTCGCGACGAGCAACGTGGTACGGATGGCCTTTTACTTGACGCTGTCTCTCGGTGCCACCGCCGGTTTGTTCTTTCTCGCCGGCGCTGAGTTTGTCGGTGCAATGCAATTGATGATTTATGTCGGTGGCACGCTCGTGCTGCTGATCTTCGGTGTGATGCTCACTGCCCAAGAGCGATTCATCAACATGAAGACCGGAGCCGGTGAATGGGTCACGGGCTTGATCGTCGGCGGCACGCTGCTGGTGTTGCTCATTCGCACGGCGTTCAGCATTCCCAGTTGGAACACTGCTCCAGTCGCGGAAGTCGACGGCAAGCAGGTAGCGCGTGTCATCGAACCATTTGAATCTCGAACCAGCACGAAAATTGGTTTGGGGCTGTCGGGTGTTCGCGTGGACAAAATGGAGACGTCCGATCCGGTTCGCCGTAAGGGAATGGTTGGCTATTTGTTGCCGTTTGTCATCGTCTCGATGCACTTGTTAACAGTGCTGATTGGCGCGGGTTACATGGCTCGTACCAAAAAGGTTCGAACCGGCCGCGTACTTGAAGGGCCTGCGAGGGGAGTGCCGGCCAATCGCAAGTTTCCCTTTATGGCAAAGGTGGGGATCATCAAGGGGTTTATCGTCAACGCATTTTTGATCATCACACTGATTGGTGCGTTGACTCGCAATCTGGTACTGCCCAAGGAAGGCCAGGTTGGGGAATGGTCGCAGGCCTTTTTGGTCAAAGTTTATGCTTTGCCAGGTTGGTTGCTGCCGGCTTTAATTTTGACATTGATCATCAACGTCTTGCTGCTGTTTGTTGTGCTGAACTGGCAGAAGTGGGGCGTGGTCGGCTTGATCTTGGTTCCGCTCGTGCAGTTCCTGTTTATGGTGAATGGCGGTGTGTCACCGGTGGTGGCAGGTGTCATTGCAGGTGTGCTGTTGATTCCGGCAGTGGCTCTCGCGCTGCTTTGTTGCTTTAGCTCGCGTCCGACCGTTTGGTCGCAGATGGAATAGGGATATGAATCCACTGGTCGATCCAGTTTCCGTATCGCACTACCTGGCCGTTGGCGCGGTCTTGTTTGTGCTCGGCGTTGTCTGCATGGCAACCAAGCGCAACGCGTTGGGCGTGCTGATGGGCATCGAGCTTGTGTTGAACGGTGCGAATCTAAACTTTGTCGCCTTTGGCAGCAAATTTTTGCGAAATGATACGCTCGGCCTCGACGGCGAGTTGATGGCTTTGTTCGTGATCGTGCTGGCCGCTGCGGAAGCAGCGGTAGCGCTCGCGATTGCTTTGAACTTTTACAACAACCATGCGACGATCGACGTCGACCATGCAGATGAGTTGAAGGGCTAATGGACGTCCTCCCACAAATCCTCGCGGCGGCAGTGCTGCTCCCACTGGCCTCGTTCGTCGTGATCCTGATCGGCGCTACCTGGTTTAACCTGGGGAAGGCCGGCGCGCACATCGCCACCGCGGCTATCGTCGGCTCGGCATTCTTGTCGTTCGCCGCCCTGTTTTTTGTCTGGCTGCCTCAGCATTTTCCCGCTGCTCCGCACCACGGTGCACATGCAGCGGCCGATGATCGTGCCCATGCGCATGATGACAAGAAGCCAGGTCATGATCACGCCGATGCCAAAACGGATGAGCATGCAAATGACCACGCCGCGGACCATCACGATGAGCATCCGTCGACGAATGTTCCAGCAGTCACCGGCGAATACTACACGCTGGGGCAGTTCGGCAACTTGCGATTGGTCATCAGCTATTACATCGACTCGCTCACACTCACCATGTTTTGCATGGTTACGTTGATTGCGTCCTGCATTCACTTTTACGCCAGTGGCTACATGCATGACGAATTGCATGAAATCACGGATCACGAAGTGACCACGTCGGACGGCCATCATTTGAAGCGGCCCGGCCGTTTCCCGCGGTTCTTTCAGGCCCTGTCGCTGTTCTGCTTCAGCATGCTCGGCCTGGTGCTCAGCGGCAACATTGCAATGGTCTTCTGCTTCTGGGAACTGGTGGGCATTTGCTCATACTTCCTGATCGGCTTTTATGTCGAACGGAAGAGTGCTTCGACGGCCGCGAACAAAGCGTTCATCGTCAATCGCGTCGGCGACTTCGGCATGATCATCGGCCTCCTGGCTATTTGGTCGAGCCTGGGAACGTTTGCTTTTGGCGACATTGATAAAAATGCTGATAAGACGATTCAAACGGAAGAGCGTGGTTTGTTCTCGCTGGTCCGCCCCGAAGAGTCGCATCATAAAGTGGTTGTTCCAGACGGCATGGTCATCGCCGATGCCCAAGAGAAGGTTGCCGAGATCGCTGTCGATCATCAGGGCATGCGAAACGGCGATGTCAACGCGCTGGCCGAGATCAAAGCCCATCATGTCGAAAAATGGCGAGAGGCTGGCTATGGCTATTGGCTGCTCGTCGTTGCTGGCGTGGGCATCTTCTGCGGCTGTGTTGGCAAGAGTGCTCAGTTCCCGCTGCATGTCTGGTTGCCCGACGCGATGGAGGGTCCAACTCCGGTTTCCGCGCTCGTGCACTCCGCAACGATGGTGGCTGCTGGCGTGTATCTCGTCGGCCGCTTCTTCCCGGTGTTTGTGCCGGAAGTGTTGCTGGTCATCGCCATTGTGGGCGCTATCACGCTGTTCCTCGCTGCAACGATTGCGATCACCGCGACCGATATCAAACGCGTCCTCGCTTATTCGACGGTCAGCCAACTCGGTTACATGATGCTTTCCCTGGGCGTCGGCGGCTGGAAGGCCGGCCTGATGCACTTGATCACGCACGCGTTTTTCAAGAGCTTGCTCTTTATGTGTTCGGGCTCCGTCATTCACGCGGTGCATACGAACGACATGCGGAAGATGGGTGGCCTGCTCAGCAAGATGCCAGTGACGGCGATTACGATGCTGATTGGCTGCCTCGCGATTGCGGGGGTCGGTGTGCCCTTCCTCGTCGGTTTCAGCGGCTATTATTCGAAGGAC
Organism: uncultured Pirellulaceae bacterium; assembly: GCA_964394305.1. Lineage (GTDB taxonomy): Bacteria > Planctomycetota > Planctomycetia > Pirellulales > Pirellulaceae > Anatilimnocola. The sequence goes on along the minus strand of CAYMWL010000073.1, from coordinate 24,973 downwards.
ATGATCCTCGAGCAGGCACTGTCATTCCGCTTGGCGAATCCGGCCGTTCCATGGTCAGGGATTTTCTTCATCGCTGCGGCCGGTGGTGCTGCGATTACCGCTTTCTACATGTTCCGCATGTGGTACATGACGTTCGTCGGCAAGCCGCGCGACAAGCACGCTTATGATCACGCCCACGAATCGCCACCGGTGATGTACGTGCCGCTGATCATCTTGGCCGTGTTTGCGATCTCGGTCGCTTGGAATGTCAGCCTGCTCGGTTATGCCTTGATCGCTGGCACCTTCTTCATCGCCAAGGGAATGAAAGACGGCTGGTTCAAGAGTGCAGCAGCCAGTCACGGCCATGACAATCATGCACACGGTCACGATGCGCAGGCGCATGATTCACATGGACATGATGTTCACAGCCATGGCGGGCACGACGATCATGCTCACGGACATGCAGTCCACCATAACGATCACGCTCATGGCGGCGGCATGACGCTGACCTGGTCCTGGGTGGCGATCATGTTGGCCACCACGTTGGTCGTGGGCACGATGGCGATTCCGGTTTTCGCCAAGCTTGGTCAACCAATTAGCGGCCTGACTTTAGATGGCTTGCTTTCGCAATCCGAACCGTTGGGCCTTGCTGCTGACATGCCCGGTCGATGGACGAAGGCTGTTTGGCCGACCGAGCACACGGCGCACTTAGATACCAGTTTTGCAACAATTGTGGCTCCGGCAACTCTGCTCGCCACTGGCACCTGGCTGGGCGGCATTGGCCTCGCCACTTTGATGTACGGCTTGGGTTACCTCAATCCAGAAGATGTACGCCGGCAGTTCTCGCCGATCTATAGCTTTCTGGTCAATAAGTGGTGGTTTGACGAACTGTACGACTTCTTGTTCGTGCGGCCGACGCTCCTCATTGGCCGAGTGATTTCGTCGATCGATCGAGTTTGGATCGATGGTTTCATCGATTGGCTGTCGCAAGCGGTGGTCTGGTTCTCGAAGAAGTGGGAATTGATTGCCGATCGCGGCATTGTCGATGGCAGCGTGAATATTTTTGCCGGCTGGACGTACTCGACGGGGCTCAGCCTGCGGTCGGTGCAGACCGGTTTGTTGCGTCAATACGTGGTGTTCATTGTGGTGGGTGCGATTGCCATTTTCGTGCTCGTCAGCTTCTTCTGGACTCCCTTGTTGGCCAAGTAATCGGTTGCAAACACCCAAACAAATAGCTCAGTAACAAGCAATTATTGTTGGCTTGGATTGGAATTATGGATCCCGCACTGCTGCTCCTCTCGCTCATCGTTTTCCTTCCCGTGATCGCGGCGATCATCATCGCGTTCATTCCTGCTAATCAGGTCGATGGAATTCGCTACATCACCTTGGCCGCCACAGCTGCTGTACTGGCGCTGTGCGTCATTGCCTTTGATCCGTTCGGCTTGGGCTTAAGCCCAGCAACAAGCTACGACGCCGCCCAGGCCTCAATGCAGGACACTTTCAACGTCGGCTGGATTCCTTCGTTCGACATTGAATACTTCATGGGTGTCGACGGCATCAGCTTTCCGCTGGTCATGTTGACTGCGTTCGTCAGCCTGCTCGCCATGGGCGCCAGTTGGTCGATCACCAAATACATCAAGGGCTACTGCATTCTCTTCTTGCTGCTCGAAACGGGCATGCTCGGCGTATTCATGGCCCTCGACTTTTTCCTGTTCTATGTATTCTGGGAAGTGATGCTGCTGCCGATGTATTTTCTCATCGGCGTGTGGGGCGGCCCGCGCAAGGAATATGCAGCGATCAAGTTCTTCTTGTACACGCTGCTCGGTTCGGTGCTGATGTTGATCGCGATTTTGATGCTCTATTTCGCGAGCGATTTGCACACACTGAAAGATCAATACGTCGCTCAAGCCGCTGATGCCGAACGGCCCATTCGCTGGTCGGAACTAAACCTGGGTGCAACGGTTAACGCCAAATTGGGCGTAACCACCATTGGCCGCAGCGAAGACTCGCTTGTACTGATTCGGCAAAGCGAAGGCGCCGATCGTGCATTAGAGGTGCAGATCGAAAAGGCCGACGCAACCGCGGTCAATTTCGATGCCGAGAATAATTCACTCGCAATCCTGCTGGCTGAAGAGGCCAAGGCTGCCGACGTGGCGAGCGCCATCAATGGCAATGCCGCCGCGGCGAAGGTTGTACAGGCCAAAGCAGGCAAGGGAACGCTCGCGACGACAGCAAAGACGATTTCTTTGCCTGCCTATAAAGCTCCAACTCGTGACTCGGCCGGTGTCGTCGTTGAGAAGATTCACACGTTCAATCTGCTCGCCCTGGCGGCTCTTGGTCAGCACACCCAGGTGTTTGATGGAGTCATCCTCGGCCGCACGCTGCAATGGTGGGCATTCCTCCTGCTGTTTATCGGTTTCATCATCAAGGTGCCATCGGTTCCCGTTCACACTTGGTTGCCTGATGCCCACGTCGAAGCTCCCACGCCGATCTCGATGATTCTGGCCGGTGTGCTTTTGAAGATGGGTGGCTACGGGATCTTGCGAATCTGCTATCCAATCTGCCCGCATGGCGGCTACGACCTGATGTGGGTCGTCTGCACGCTGGGTGTGGTCAGCATGGTCTATGGTGCTTTTGCGGCTCTCGCCCAGAAGGACTTCAAGCGGATGGTCGCTTACAGCTCGGTTAGTCACATGGGTTATGTGCTGTTGGGCATTGGAGTCTGGTCGGCGACAGCAGGCAACTATTTCAACTCCGATTACTGGAACATGGGCGTGCAAGGCGCGATGTTCCAGATGATTGGTCACGGTGTGAGCTCGGCCGGCATGTTCTTTATGGTCGGCATCATTTACGACCGGGTCCATCACCGTAACCTGGAAGAATTCGGCGGCCTGTTCGGCAAAATGCCGGTTTACACCGCGATGGCTATGGGCCTGTTTTTCGCTGGTCTGGGTTTGCCTGCCTTGTGCGGATTCATCGGCGAAGTGCTGGTGGTTCTCTCGGTGTGGAAATTCAGCATGGTCCTCGCCGTGATTTCGGCTGGTGTCGTGGTGCTCACGGCTGCTTACATTCTGTGGGCTCTGCAGCGTGTTTACCTCGGTGCTGAATACAAGGGCCCTCACGGCGATCACATCACGCCTTCGAATGGCCGCGAAAACCTGATCGGCATTACGCTGCTGGTGTTCGCGATCATCTTTGGTGTGTTTCCGTATCAAACCGTTCTCAAGTACATGGACAAGACGATCACGCGGCAGACCAGCGATCTGGCCAAGTGGACTCGAGATGTCAAGCAGCCTGAATTGACGAAAATCGAAGCCGAGAAAAAAGAGAAGGCTGCCGCCGCGATGGCCAAAGCAGCTGTGATTCCGCAGCCGGTATTGGTCGTGGAAAACAGTGGTTCGGATTCGTAAGCCAGCTAACCGCACGCCCGCCCGCACAAAGTAATAGCCGTGAACCTTCATCAACTAGTCAGCGAATTGATCGTCGATACCAAGGGTTCGCCCGACGCGAGCTTCTTGTCGATCGTCCCCGATTCGAGCATTTACGTTTTCCTACCCGAGCTCATCATTTGCGCCACGGTGCTATTGATGCTGCTGGTGCGGTTGTTTGCCATTGGTCGTAAGCTAAACACGGGTTATATCGCCCTCGCGGGAAGTTTGATCGCGCTGTACTTTGCCGCACCCGGCAATCTGTTCTCGCTGCCGAGCAGCAGCGATGTAGCGACACCAACCGACATTGTGCGGATGGAAATCTTCACTGGGATGCTCGTTTACGATTCGTTCTCGGTCTACGTGCGGGCTGCGCTGTTGGTGTTTGCAGCGTTGTTTGTGATCTTCACCTGGCTATCCGGCATTCCAGATCTCGATGATGGTCCAGACATCTACACGCTGGTGCTCGGCGCCACGCTGGGTATGTGTTTGATGGCCTCGGCCAATCACCTGCTGGCGATATTTCTCGCTGTCGAAATGGCGAGCGTCCCATCCTATGTGCTCGCAGGGCTCCTCAAGGGTCGGCGCGTCTCCAGTGAAGCCGCATTGAAGTATTCGATTTACGGAGCTGGGACCGCAGGAGTGATGCTTTATGGCATTAGCTTGCTCGCGGGCCTGCTCAATACCGCCCACCTGCCAACCATGGCTGCGACTCTGGCCCAGCGTTTGGGTAGTGGAGAGGGAGCATTTCTGCCGAGCGAATTGATGGTGCTGGCTCTGGGTGGCTTGATGCTGAGTGTTGGCTTGGCGTTTAAGTTGTCTGCTGTGCCGTTCCACTTCTGGTGCCCGGATGTATTCGAAGGTGCTACCGCTGAAGTGAACGCCTTTTTAAGTGTGGCTTCCAAAGCAGGTGCTCTTGCGCTGCTGGTTCGAGTGGTGATTGGTCTGGGCATGATCTCGCCGCAGGGAGTTGAGCCAGGTCAACGGACCGCTGGCTTGCAGCCGCAACCGCCAATTGTCAATGTGGCACTCGCCACTCAGGCAGAGCAGCTTCAGGTCAAATTCCAACAGCCCGAGGCTCCCGCGTCCGCAACTCCGGCCTCTCAAACGCCAAAGGAATCTGCCGCAGTTCCTCCCGTGATTGAGAAGTCGCCTTCCGTCGTTCGTGCCGAAGCGAACGCCAGGCTCTCTCCGGTGCGCTGGTTCATCGCACGCTTGGTCGCGCTCTTTGCGGTTGTGAGCTGCACATTCGGCAACCTTGCCGCTTACGGCCAGAACAACATCAAGCGGATGTTCGCGTACAGCACCATTGCCCACGCGGGATATATGATGATGGCTGTCCCCGCCGTGATGGTACTTGCCGATGCGAACAACGGTGGCGCAGCCCGCGCGATCGCAGCACTGGGAATTTACATTGCGGTCTATCTGTTCATGAACCTTGGCGCCTTCGCAGTAATTGCGTTCCTGCGAAATGCCATGCGGAGCGAAGATCTGGCTGACTACGCCGGTCTGCTCAAGCGTTGTCCGCTGACGGTGATTTGCTTCTCGCTCATTTTGTTCAGCCTCGTGGGCTTGCCGCCGCTATCGGGTTTTATTGGCAAGTTTGCGATTTTTGCTTCGCTGGTTGAAGCTTATCAAGCTGCGGGGCAGGATGGCTTCTTCCTGTTGGTCTTGATTGTGGTCGGTGGTTTGAACACCGCGATCAGCCTGTTTTATTACCTCCGCGTGGTGAAGATCATGACGATCGACGAAGAACCGCGCGACCGCCGACCGTTTGTTTTCTCCGACGTTTCGCTTGCGAGTGCGTATCTGTGGATTTTGGCGCTGCCAACCATCGGCTTGATGATCAATTGGGAAGGGCTCAATCGGCTTGCCCTGGCCGCGGCCTCGCAGTTGTTCTAAGCATTTAAGAAAAATTTGACCGCTGCCATGACCGAACTCTCGACTGCCGATATTTTGAACCGCCTGCTGATTTTGCACAGCCGTTCGCTGGCCGCGTATTTGAATTACGCACGGCCCTGGGCTATCCAGGCGCACCCGAAGACCCTCGCGGTGCTGGAGCAAATGGTCGCTGATCAACAAAATACAGTCGATCGACTGGCGGCCCTCATCATGGAAACCAGCGCCGTCGATCCGGGCGAATTTCCAATCGCGTTCACCGGTTGGCACGATCTCTCGGTCGAATGGCTGGTCAACAAGCTGATCGAACGACAACAGAAGACGATTCTTTTGATCGAGAAGCTGACTGCTCAGCTGAGCCTGGCACCTTATGCACAAGCGGTTGCCAAGGAAGTGTTGGGCCAAGCCAAGGGGCATCTCGAAAATCTGCAGGAAGTTGCCGGCGAACTGCAAGGCTTACCTGCTTAGCTGCCTTAGAATTCAAGCATGGAACTCTACGACACCCATGCACATCTTTTTGATGAGCAACTCGCCGCAGATGTTGCTGGTGTGATTGAACGGGCTCGGTTCGCGAACGTCACCCGAATTCTCGCCGTGGGCACGACGGCTGAGTCGAGCGCTGCCTGTCAGCAGATCGCTGCGAACTTTCCCGCCTGTGTTCGGAGTTCTGCGGGCATACACCCTAATCATGCCGCGGAAGCCCGGTCTGGTGATTGGGAGCAAATCGAAGCCCTTGCGAGACTTCCCGAGGTCGTCGCCCTAGGCGAAACAGGCCTTGATCTCTATTGGAAAGATTGCCCGCTGCCGCTGCAGCAGGATTACTTCGATCGGCACATCCGGCTCTCGCAGCAAACGGGCCTGGCACTTGTCATTCATCAGCGTGAGACGACCCAGGAAATTCTCGCCATGCTGCGTTCCGCCCGGCAGCATGGCGAACTTCGCGGCGTCATGCATTCCTTTACAGGCACCGCAGATCAAGCGGCAGAGTTCTTAGCGCTCGGCCTGCATATCAGCTTTGCAGGGATGGTGACGTTCAAGAAATCGGACGACTTACGTGCGGTTGCGGCGACGATTCCAGCCGAGCGGCTGGTCGTTGAAACCGATTCCCCTTATCTCACACCGCATCCGTTTCGTGGGCAGCGGCCGAACGAGCCCCGCCTCGTGGTGCACACCGCAGAATGCGTGGCAGAAGTTCGTTCTTTGTCGCTCGGCGAGTTGGCAGCGTTGACCACAGCGAATGCTCAGCGGCTCTTCAGCCGGCGATAGACTTGCATCAATTGCTGCTCCAGGACGGCGAAGTCCGCCATCATCTCCGCGGCGCCCCATTCGACATTGTCGCCGTCGGTAACGCCGATTTCATGCATACGCTCTTGCGCGAGGCTGGCTAACGTCGCTTGCAGCGTATCATCGCTGGCGCACCGCGATTGCCACACAATCCGTGCTTCGCCGGGATCGAATTCAATCAAGCCGCGAATTGTCTCTTCCGCAGGAACCATGTCTTCGGGATGCTTCAGTTGAAGATCTTAACGGGGGATTTTTCAGGCACTCTGTTTGCTCAACGGCTGGCTGCTGATCGCTTGGGCTCGCGCGCCCATGAATAAGCGGAGGCCCTGATTCTGCTTGGCAGGCTGCAAACTGGCCCGCACATCTTTCAGCAGTGCTCGCACTTTGTCGATCGCGGCAGTTTCGTCAAATTCCCACGCAGCAAAATCGGCGGGCAAAAACGGTTCATCGTCGTTGTTCGTGTCGGGACCGCGGCCTGGCCCGTCACCGGGACCGGGTTGGGAAGCATTTCGCTGCGTGAGGCGGAACGCATAAGCGCCGAATTCGAGCAACGAACCTAGCGGCAGTTCTGCGACGTCAAGCTCGACCTCATCGATCCGCAGTTCTGGTCCCACGCCGAAGCGGCGGACGCTGACGGTTTCATTCAGCTGCTCATCGGTCTTGATGTAAAGATAGAGATAGGTCTCGGGAAACGTCTCGTCGGCAAGGACCAGGTCGCTGTCGACGGCGGTACCGATCATAAAGACCGGGCCGGTGATCGGGCGGAACATCTGCTGAGCCTGGCCACGCACGATTTCCAGTCCCCATACCGTACGCGGAAACGCCACGTGCGGCGGCTGCGGTTCCCCCGGTTCGTCGATGCGCGCGACAAAAGAAGCCATCGTGAAAGCCTGCCGTTGCTTGCGAAACAGATGATACTGCGACTCTGCAGGCAGCGGCCGATACACTTCCGCTGCTATCGTCATCATCGGACGCGGCGCAAGGACCGGGTAAAGCGCAAAGTCCTGCCTGATTGAGAAATCCAGCGGCGAGCGCGCCCGCTGCCGTTACAGGCCGCAAGGTTGAACATCCTGCACGCTCGCGGCAACCAGGCGTTACCCTTCCAGCAGCGCGATGAACTCGTCTTCCGTCAGTACTTTCACTCCGAGCTTCGTCGCCTTCTCGAGTTTGCTACCCGCATCGGCGCCGGCGACAAGATAGTCGGTCTTGGCCGAAACGCTGCCCGCAGCGCGCCCCCCGTGCTTTTCGATCAACTCTTCAATCTCGTTCCGCTTGTATTTGGCGAGCGTGCCAGTCACGACCAACGTTTTTCCAGCCAGCACTCCCGCAGTCGCCGCCGTCGGCATTTTGATTTCCTCTTCCAGACGCAGCCCCAACTGCTTTAGATCGGCGATGGTCGCCTGACCGTATTCACTGTGCAGAAACTCATACACGCTCGCGGCGATGGCGGGGCCGATTTCGTTGATCTGCAACTGTTCTTCATTCGCGGCCTGGAGCGCCTCGATGCTGCCGAAATGCTCGGCGAGCAACTTGCCGCTGCGCTGACCGACGTGTCGAATCGACAGCGAACTGAGCAATCGCGCCAAGCCACGACCTTTGCTCCCTTCGATGCCAGCGAGCAGTTTTTCTGCGGACTTCTTCCCCATGCGTTCGAGCTTCAACAATTGCTCGGCGGTTAGACGATAGAGATCGCCGTAGGTGGTAACTAAACCGCCATCGACCAATTGCTCGACAAGTTTATCTCCCAGCCCTTCGATATCCATCGCGTCCCGCGAAGCAAAAAAGCGGATTCGCTCCTGCAGTTTCGCGGGGCAGGCGGGATTCGGGCAGCGGATGTATACACCCCCATCATCCTTGATGAGTTCTGTTTTGCACTCGGGACAATGGGTGGGAAACGCAAACTCCGGCAATTCGGTTGTCCGCTCGTGCTTTTCGACTCGCACAATATGCGGAATGATCTTGCCGGCCTTCTCGACGATGACCCAGTCCCCTTCGCGAATGTCCTTACGTTTGATCTCATCGGCGTTGTGCAAACTCGAGCGACTCACGACGGTGCCAGCGAGTTGCACTGGTTCGAGTTCGGCAACAGGCGTGATGGCGCCGGTCTTGCCTACCTGCACGCTGATCTTGTTTACCTTGGTTTTTGCTTCGTACTTTTCGAATTTATAGGCTATGACCCAGCGGGGACTTTTGCTCCGCATGCCGAGCTTTTCACGCTGATCGTAGCGATTGACTTTCAGCACCAAGCCATCGATTTCAAAATCCAGTTCCCCCATTTGCTCGATCATCGAATCGCAATGCACCAGCGCCTCGTCGATGTTGGCAAAGCTGCGAACCAGCGGCGTGGGCGTGAGTCCAAACGAAGCGAGATCCTTCAAAAACTCAATGTGATCCGCGACCTGCAACCCTTCGCAATACCCAACACCGTGGGCAAAGAAGCGGAGCCGGCGGGATGCACACTCGCGCGGATCAAGCAAACGAATGCTTCCTGCAGCTACATTGCGCGGATTCGCATAGGGTGCCTCGCCCTTCTCGGCCTGGCGCTCGTTGAGCGTTACCAGATCGCTGTTGTTCATGTAGACTTCGCCCCGAATCTCCAGAATCGGCGGCGGCGAGCCTTTGAGCCGCCGCGGCACATCGAGAATGGTCGCGGCATTGTGCGTAATGTCGTCGCCGACCTGGCCGTTGCCGCGTGTCGCGCCGCGGACGAGCTTGCCGTTCTCGTAAGTGAGGGCGATCGCCGCGCCATCGATTTTGTATTCAACGACCCATTCCACTGCTTCGCCATCAAGCGCGTCGGCAGTGCTTTGGGCAAACTTCTTTACTGTCGGCACATCGTACGAATTTTCGATCGAGAGCATCGGCACGCGATGCGCGACTTGCGTCAGCCCTTCAACCGGTTGATCGCCGAGCTTCTGCGTCGGACTGTCTTCGGTAACGAGTTCCGGGTGCTTCGCTTCTAGCTGCTGCAATTCCTGCATCAGCTGGTCGTACTCCAGATCCGTAATCTCCGGCGTGGCCTTCTTATAATAGAGTTCGTCGTGATGACGAATGAGTTTGCGGAGTTCTTGAACGCGAGCAGCGGGAGCAGACATAGGCTTGAACTCAAGGTGTGAGAGAGATGAGTCCAACCAGAATGCGGCTCATCGGCAGCGAAGTCAACCAGTGATCGCAAAAGACCGGTCGCAAGAAACATCGGTGCAAAAAACCAGACGGCTACTTCTTTTCCGCCCGTTTCGTCCAGAAGTCATCCGTGCTAATAGCAGCGATCGTCAGCAGCGTCAGCAGTCCCAGTTCAACGATGAGGATCATCATTCCATGCTGCTTCATCAGCATGCTGAGTCCCGGTTCGTCGAGCGAATGAGGATCAAGATTGCGAAAGCTCATCACGGTGTACGCACAGGCCGTGAAAGCAAAGGCCAGGCCAACGACCACCAGGGCGGTATAGAACGGATTGATGATTTTCATCACACTAACCCGGCGGCCAAACGAGTTGCCGTCCGCCGAGAAGATGGATGTGCAAATGGTCCACGCTCTGGCCGCCATCGGGGCCGCAATTGAGTACCACCCGATAGCCATTGCCAAGTCCCAGTTGCCCGGCAACCTTTTGCACGACCAGCATCAGATGCCCCAGCAATGCCTGATCTTCAGCGAGAGCCGCGCCGATGTTGACGATTTCCTTCTTGGGAATGATCAACACGTGAGTGGGCGCTTGCGGATTGATATCCGGAAATGCGAGGCAGAGTTCATCTTCGTACAGCAACTTGACCGGAATCTCTTTGTCGATGATACGTTTGAAGATGGTGGTCATTACTAGCCCGACGCGTAAGCCAGGGAGATTCGCGAGTTCAACTCGCGTGGTGATGAACGAATGCCAATGGATTGCGTGGACTCGATACACTCTCGCTAACGCGTCGGGCTAGTGCGAAAGTGCTTAGCCTTTGAAGCGACCGACAACCAACGAGATATTCTGGCCACCGAAGCCGAAGCTATTGCTCAGCGCGATATCGCATTTCGCTTCGCGGGCGACGTTCGGGATGTAATCGAGATCGCAATCGGGATCAGGGTTTTCGTAGTTGATCGTCGGCGGCAACACTCCGTCGCGAATCGCGAGCAGGCAGACGATTGCTTCCGTCACGCCAGCGGCGGCGATCAGGTGGCCCATCATGCTCTTGGTGCTGCTGACCGGCGTTTGCATGGCCCGTTCGCCGAAGATTGTCTTGCAAGCGAAGGATTCCACGCGGTCGTTCACCGCCGTGCTCGTGCCGTGAGCATTCACATATTGAATGTCGGCCGGCGAAATCCCCGCGTCATTGATCGCCATCGTCATGCACGAAATGGCGCCGCGGCCTTCCGGATGAATGTCGGTGATGCGATAGGCATCGGCGGTCGTTCCATAACCCATGATCTCGCCGAGGATCGGAGCGCCGCGGCGCTTCGCATGTTCGAGCTCTTCGAGAATGACCACTGCGCCACCTTCACCGAGCACGAAGCCGTCACGCATCCGGTCGAACGGCCGCGAAGCTTTCGTCGGTTCGTCGTTGCTCGTCGAAAGCGCGGTGAGCAAGTTGAAGCCTGTCACGCCGAATGGATGAATCATCGAGTGAGCGCCGCCGCTGATCATCACATCGGCGTCGCCGCGGCGGATGATTTCGGTGGCTTCGCCCATGGCCTGGCTACTGGCGGCACAGGCAGTCAAACAGTTTGCATTGGGGCCTTGAGCGTTGAACATCGCGGCCAGGTGACTGGTCGGCATGTTCGGCTCTTGCTCGATTTCTTGAACGGGGCTCAGAGTCTCGAGCCCCACTTTCATGAACTTGGCCAAATCCACGCCCTCGGGCGTGAGTGCCGTGGTCAACATGCGGGAGAAGGAAACAAAGTCCTGCGTGCCTTCGCCGCAGCCCAAGTAGACGCCGAACCGAGTGGGATCGAGCGATTTATCTTCGAGAATGCCAGACATCTGCACGGCTTGTTTTGCGGCGCCGGCGGCAAAGCGAGTATGGCGGGCACGTTCGCCCCAGATCTTGCCGTCTTCACCACTTTTGGTGATGTCCCAATTCTTAATCTCGGCCGAGATCTTCGTGGGAAACCGGCTGGCGTCGAAGACCGTGGTGTAACCCACGCCCGATTTGCCTTCCTTGAGAGCCGACCACATCGTTTCGATGTCGTTGCCCAAAGGGTTGATGCAGCCAATGCCAGTTACTACGACGCGCCGTCTCATGATCAATTTCACCGCTGTCGTTCGCGGTTCCTTCCCAATTCGTTACTCGCCACGAATCTATAATTCGCCGTCTGCTGCGGGAAATCAACCTGCCTAAATAAGCCCAGCAGCCTGATACGCGGCTCGTTCTGCATCCAGGTAGAGTTGAGGCGGCTTGATGGGGGCGCCATTCTCATCCACGCCCACGTCGTACAAATGGAACGAGCGGAGCATGACGAGGAAATCTTCCGGATCGAACAGCGGCCCTTTCGGAAAGCGATCGTCCAGAAACGCGAACATCAGGTCGACTTCAGCCCGCAGTTCGTCACCGACGTGACCAGTCACGGTGGCAATGGCGCCGTCTTTTTGCACGTCCTGCAACTCGGCCGTGTAGCGAATGACATCGCCACATTCCGTCGGCTTGTGAAACACAGCCTTGCTGATTTTGGCGAGCACGACGCGTTCTTCAAACCCACTCATCTCGCCGACGAGAATGCCTGCTGTCTGGGCCATGCCCTCAATGATCAGCGCCGACGGCATCACGGGATATCCTGGCAGATAGGAGTCGTGCTGCTCTTCCGACATCGTGACCGCTTTGATCGCGACCGCACGCTTGCCGCGCTTGAATTCCAAAAATCTGTCGATCCAGTACCAACGCATGATTAGTGGACTCTTGCGGCGGCCGACGCTGCCAGCGTCGGCTCACATGACGTTGCCGAAAGGATGCCAACGCTGGCAGCGTCGGCCACAAAAACTACTTCGCGCCAACCTTGCTCTCGACGTAGCGGCACAAATCGCCGACCGTCATCAGGTTGCTGAATTCGCGAACATTGGGATTGGCTTCAAACTTGGTGAAGTCCACGAACGGCATGCGGGTCTTTAGTTCAGCGATGCCGGCTGGAGTCACTTTGCCGTCCTTCACAAATTCCGCGTTCGTCAGAATGTCTTCTGGCGACAATTCCTTACGAGGAATTTCGATGCTGAACGCTTTTTCCAGCTTGAACACGATATCGAGGAAGTCGATCGATTCGGCGCCGAGATCGCCAACCATCGTGGCTTCAGGCGTCACTTCTTCTTCATCAACGCCAAGAGCGTCCACCAGGGCGGCTTGCACTTTCTTGAATACTTCGTCTTTCGAAACTGCCATGGGAATCAATTCTCCAAAACTAAAAAAGTTGCAACCGTCCCGAAGCTCTTCCGTAAGCCTCAACTGGGTGCGGAAACGAGCTGTGATTTCACTTGAAAATGAGGACCGGGTGCATCGCTGGGTTTCATCAGCCGCTCGAACACACCACGCATCCACTGCCGAATATAAGGATCACAATTGGCCCGCACAGGGAAGCGGTCGCCAACGTTGAACTTCTCCAAAATCAACCGTGCCGAGACGGCTGGATTGCCGTCAACCGTGCCGGAGGCTTTCAGCGTCGTTGTCGTTTCGTCTTCTTTAAGAATCTCTGCCGTCACGATCAGCTCTTTGCCGGGCGTGACGAAATCGCTGTATTTCACGTTGCGGGCTTCTTTGAGCAACACCGCCGCATGTTTGAAATCTTCTGAACTCCGCACGAGCCAGGCGCCGGCCTGATACATCGCTTCCAACATCAGCACGCCGGGCATGACGGGAAAGCGGGGAAAGTGATCCTTCAGATAATCTTCTTCAGCGCGCAGCAGCTTGACGGCAGTGATCTTCGACCCTCGTTGCAGGTCGGTGATTCGATCCAGCAAGCAAAACCGCATATTCGCACTTCCTACCACAAAGGGTCCAGCCCTGTGGTCAAAACGTATAACCTTGTTCCCGGCCATGGCAGGTGGCTCCGTCCAAGTGTGCTGACTAGCTGCAGGCACACCCGGCCGAAGCGTTGGCGACTACTTTGTATCGGCCAAACTCCAACTGCTGCGTAAACTGCCATTCTCCGCATTGTCAGCAAAGTCCGCAACTATAACCCCCTGCGCGGATTACCACAACGGCTGATTCGCCAGCAGGCCCGCTGCTAGCGATTTCATTGCCATTGCCAGTGCCAGCCCTCAGCGTTTTCCGGAGAAATCAGAAATCGTGGCCGCACGCCGCTTCGCCTGCCTTTAACAGCACCTAATGCAAATTTAACCCCCATTGAGCAATTTTGGCACGCGTGTTGGTTTGTCAGCGCTGGCGTTAGCTGGTACATTCTCGCTCCGTATGCGTAAAGGAATTCCCGTATCACCCGGTGTCGCGGTCGGGGTGGCGTACTGTATCCACGAGATTTTCATCAATCCGGATACCAAACGCCTTGAAGACCACGAAATCACCGCCGAGCTTGCCAACTACGAAACCGCTCGTGACGAAGCGCAGGCGGAGCTACGCGCCCTGCAGCACAAGGTCGCCAGCCAGGTCGGACACGAAGAAGCCGCCATCTTCTCCGTTCACGAACAAATTCTCCGCGACGCCGCCTTCACCAATAAAGTCCGGGGCTGGATTGTCGACGAACGCCTCACCGCGCAAGCCGCCCTCCACCGGCTGCTGGAGCAGTACACCGTCCTGTTCCAAAAAACGAACGACGAATATCTCCGCGAACGGATGAACGACCTCCGCGACGTCGTCATTCGCCTTAACGCCCACATCACCCAGGCCGCGAACAACGATCCAGAGATCTTCAACCATCCCGTCATCCTCATCGCCGATGAACTCCTCCCTTCGCAAGTCGTCGCGCTCAAAGGCTTGCAGGTCAAAGGCATCGTCACACAGGCCGGCAGTCAAACCAGTCACGCGGCGATCATCGCTCGCAGCAAAGGCATTCCCGCGGTCAGCGGCATGCGCAACATTCTCCGGCAGGTGAAGACCGGAGATACCGTCGTCGTCGATGCTCGCGGCGGCCATGTGCTGATCAACCCCGATCCCGAACAAAAGAGCGCTTACCTCAAGCTCGAACGTGAATTCTTTCTACTCAAAGACACGCTCGCGACCAACAAAGATCAACCTGCTGTTACGGCCGATGGCATCAAGCTTGATTTGCTCGCCAACATCAACGGGGCACTCGATGCCACCACGGCAGTTGCTCTCGGCGCTGCGGGCGTCGGCCTGTTTCGCACCGAATACATCTATCTCACGCATCCCGACGTTCCCGACGAAGAAGAGCAGTTCATCGCCTATCGCGACGCCTGTCTCGCTTGCCCGGGCATGCCGGTCACCATTCGCACGCTCGACATCGGCGGAGACAAAACCGTTCCTTACCTCGGCCACACGCATCAAGAGGCCAATCCCTTCATGGGCTGGCGGAGCATTCGGCTGTCGTTCGAGCATCCGGAGTTCTTCAACACGCAGCTCCGCGCGGTCCTGCGGGCTGCTGCCGTTGCCCAAACGATCGGTACACAAGTCAAGCTGATGTTCCCGATGATCACCACCGTCGAGGAGGTCCGCAAAACCAAAGCCATGGTTCGTCGCGCTGCGCAGCAACTCCGCGCCGAGAACAAGCCGTTCGCTGAAGTGCCTCTGGGCATGATGTTGGAAGTGCCGGCTGCGGCTATTTCGATCAACGACATGCTGCCGCTGGTCGATTTCGTTTCGATCGGCAGCAACGACCTCGTCCAATATCTGATGGCCGCCGACCGCGACAATCCCAAAGTCAGCCACCTTTGCCAGCCTCTCGCCCCGCCCGTGCTGCGAGTCCTCGCTACGGTCATTAAGGCTTGCAACAAGGCAGGCAAGCAAATCACCCTTTGCGGCGAAATGGCCGCCCAACCGCGTGCCTTTGTGCTCCTGTTCGCCATGGGGCTTCGCAGCTTTAGCATGAGTGCCTCGTTCATCCCTTCGGTCAAAGATCTGGCAAGCCATCTCACCGAAGAAGCGTGCCGCGTCATCCTCCGCCGGGCCCTCACGCTGAGAACGACTGCTGCCGTAAAGCGCTACATGGCGGAGCAACTGCACATCCTGGCGCCCAACCTGGAAATGCTCGACATGGCGTGATCCGCCTTAGCCAACGCTGCCGGCGGGCACCTTGGTTTTGTCAAAGATCGGCGCCGAAAAGGTTTGCGACGTTTTTCGGCGACAGATATAGTAGATGGATGACCTACCCCGACCGTTCCTCAACTGAATAACGGTCGGCCCGCCTGCATGGTTCTTTCCTCCCCCAGCGAGTTTCGGCATGGTCCGCTTATTTGTCTGTTCAGCAGCGCTCGCGTTGTTCCCTTTAGTGGCGATTGCAGAAGAACCGGCCAGCAGCGAGGTCAGCTATTTCAAGCAGGTGTTGCCGATCTTTCGTGCCAAGAACTGCACTGGCTGTCATCAGCCTGCCAAACGGGGCGGCGACTATGTAATGACCGACTTTGCCACGCTGCTGAAAGGTGGCGAAAGTGGCACGGCCGCCGTTGTGCCGGGAAAACCGGCCGAGAGCGAACTGCTTACGCAGATCACACCGAAAGATGGCAAAGCCGATATGCCCAAGGATGGCACGCCGGTCACCGAAGCGGAACTCGCGTTGATCAAGAAGTGGATCGAACAAGGGGCGAAGAATGACACGCCGGCCTCGAACATGCAACGTTACGATGCGGAACATCCGCCCGAATATCTCGCGCCGCCGGTGCTGAAGGCCGTGAAGTTTTCGCCGGCGGGCGATCTGCTCGCGGTGGCCGGTTATCACGAGGTTCTGCTGCACAAACCGGATGGCAGCGGCCTGATCGCGCGGCTGGTCGGTGAATCGGAACGAATCGAAGCGATCGCCTTCTCGCCCGACGGCACGCAACTGGCTGCTTGCGGTGGATCGCCCGGCCGTTTCGGTGAAGTGCAGATCTGGGACATCGCCAAACGTGAATTGAAGCTCTCGAAGATTGTTGGCTTTGACACGATCTATGGCGTGAGTTGGTCGCCGAACGGCAAGGTCGTCGGCTTCGGCTGCAGCGACAACACGATGCGCGGCATCGATCCTGCGACTGGCGAGCAAGTTCTCTATAGCGGTGCTCACAACGATTGGGTCCTTGATACTGTTTTTTCGGTGAACAGTGATCACATCATCACGGTCAGCCGCGATATGTCGATGAAGCTCGTCGAAGTCGGCACGCAGCGGTTCGTTGATAATCTCACCAGCATCACGCCCGGGGCACTCAAAGGTGGCCTGATCGCCATTGATCGCCATCCCACCAAAGACGAACTGGTTTGCGGCGGCTCGGATGGCGAGCCGAAGATTTTCAAAATGGTCCGCACCGAGGCCCGCAAGATCGGTGACAACGCCAACTTGCTAAAGGAGTTTCCCGCTCAGCCCGGGCGTATTTTTGCGGTCGCTTATAACAAAGACGGCAGCCGCATTGCAGCGGGAAGCAGCCAGGATGGCCGCGGCGAAGTGCGCGTTTATGACACGACAAACTTCCAGCAAGTTTGGAAAGTAGAAGTTCCCGAAGGCGGCGTCTACACCGTCGATTTCCGCGCGGATGGCCAGGCGCTAGCCGTCGGCGGCTTCGACGGCGAAGTGCGGCTGCTGAACCCTGCGGACGGCAAGCTGATCACGAAGTTTCTGCCGATGCAAATCAAGACGCAGACGGCCGCGAAGTAAATCTCTCCAAAATCATTTGTGTTTGAAGTTTGAGGCACGGATATGCATACCAATCAAACCTTCTGCTGGTTGTGCTGGCTCATGGCACTGCCAATCGCCCTGATGCTCGCAATTTCTTCGGCTCGCGGCGAGGAGTTGCCAGCGGGGCTGAAAATCGTGGCACTGGAACTGCGGCCAACTTCTGCCGAACTGAAGCACCGCTTCGACTATCGGCAAGTGCTCGTCACCGGCAAATTGGCCACGGGCGAAAGCGTTGATCTGACACGCATCGCCAAGCCGCAATTGAGCGGCACGATCGCGACGATTTCCAACGACGGCCAACTCCGTCCCATCGGCAACGGCGCGGCCGAATTGACGTACACCTATGGCAATCTGACCGCGAAATTGCCGATCACTTCGACGGGATTTGAAACTTCGCAGCCCATTAGTTTTGTCCGCGACGTGCAGCCCGTTCTTTCCCGCACCGGTTGCAATCAAGGGACTTGCCACGGCGCGAAGGACGGCAAAAACGGTTTCAAACTTTCGCTCCGCGGTTACGACGCGCTTTACGATCATCGCGCGCTGACCGACGATCTCGCTGCCCGACGGTTCAATCGCGCGGCGCCGGATCAAAGCTTGATGCTGCTGAAGGCCACCGGTTCCACGCCGCACGTCGGCGGCGTGCGGATGAATGTTGATGACCCTTATTACAACTTGCTGAAAGAATGGATCGCCCAGGGGGTGAAGCTCGATCTGAAAGCCGCCAAGGTGACCAAGATCGACGTCTACCCGCTCAACCCAATCGTTCCGCTGCCGGGCATGAAGCAACAGGTGACGGTGACTGCGACCTACGCCGATGGCAGTACCCGCGATGTGACCCGCGAAGCGTTCATCGAAAGCGGCGACATCGAACGGATCGAAGCCGACAGCAAAGGCGTGCTCACGACACTCCGCCGCGGCGAATCGCCGGTGCTCATTCGTTATGAAGGCGCTTACGCCGCGACAACGATCATTTGCATGGGCGACCGCAGCGGCTTCGCCTGGCAGCAGCCACCGTCGAACAATTACCTCGACGATCTTGTGTACAAAAAGCTGCAGCAGGTGAAGGTCATCCCTAGCGAGCTATGCACCGACGACGAATTCATCCGCCGCTTGTACATCGACCTCACCGGTCTGCCGCCCACTTCCGCGCAGGCAAAAGCTTTTCTCGAGGACAAGCGCGACACCAAAACAAAGCGCGATGCCCTCGTCGATCAACTCGTTGGCAGCAGCGAGTACGTCGAGAACTGGACGAACAAATGGGCCGACATGTTGCAGGTCAATCGCAAGTTCCTTGGCGAAGAAGGTTCCATTGCGCTCCGCAACTGGATCAAGAACGCCATCGCCACGAACCAGCCTTACGATCAGTTTGCCCGCGAAGTGTTGACCGCTCGCGGCTCGAATCTGGAGAATCCGCCGGCCTCGTATTACAAAGTGCTCCGCGATGCGGAAAATGCGATGGAGAACACCACGCACTTGTTCCTCGCGGTGCGGTTCAACTGCAACAAGTGCCACGACCATCCGTTCGAACGTTGGACACAGGATCAGTACTACAGCATGGCCGCGTACTTCGCGCAGATCGGCCGCAAGGAAGATCCGCTGTACGCCGGTCAGAAGATCGGTGGCTCGGCTGTCGAAGGAGCCTCGCCTTTGGTCGAAGTGATTTACGACACCAAGGGTGGCGACATCAAGCACAACCGTACCGGCGAAATCAGCCCGCCGTCGTTCCCCTACGTGCATGCCGACGTCGCGCCGACGACGGCTTCGCGCCGCGCTCAGCTCGCGCAGTGGATGACTTCGAGAGAGAATCAATATTTCGCCAAGAGCTATGCCAATCGGCTCTGGGGATATCTGTTCGGAGTCGGCATCATTGAACCGATCGACGACATTCGCGCCGGCAATCCGCCGACGAATCCAGAGTTGCTCGATGCTCTGACGAACGATTTTGTGAAGTCGGGTTTTGACGTGCAGCACATGCTGCGGACAATTTGCAAAAGCCGCACGTATCAGCTGTCGGTAAAGACCAACAAGTGGAACGAAGACGACGGCATTAACTATTCGCACGCATTGCCGCGGCGACTAACGGCCGAAACGTTGTTCGATGCCATTCACGTCGCGACGGGTTCAACACCGCGGCTGCCTGGTGTGCCGGTTGGTTTCCGCGCGGCGCAATTGCCGGACGCGGGCATTTCCGATCCGTTCCTCGACGATTTCGGCAAACCAGTGCGTGAGAGCAGCTGCGAATGCGAACGCTCGTCCGGCATGGTGCTGGGGCCGATTCTGAAACTCATCAACGGCCCCACCGTTTCCAATGCACTTGCCGATGGCAACAGCGAACTCAGCAAGTTCGTCGCCAGCGAACCAGACGATGCGAAATTGATCCGCGAAGTCTTTTTACGGTTCCTCGCGCGGGAGCCTTTGGACGCAGAGATCAAATATTCCATCGAAGCCCTGAAGGCTACTAGCGGCGAAGTCGAGAAAGCCCAGAAGGCCCTCACCGATTACGAAGCGACGCTGCCGGCGAAAGTGACTGCCTGGGAAGCCACCGCTGGAAAGCCCGCCGTTTGGACCGTGCTCGATCCGAGCGAAATGAAATCGGCGGTTGGTGCCACCTTAAAGAAGAACGAGGACAAGTCAATCAGCGTCACCGGCGCGACCGGCAAAGATGTTTACACCTTGACCGCACCGATTGAACTCGCTGGCGTCACCGGCATTCGGCTGGAAGCGCTGGCTGATCCTTTGCTGCCGGTCGGAGGACCAGGTCGCGCCATGAATGGCAACTTTGTGCTGAATGAGTTCCAGGTCAGCATCGCTCCCCAAGCCGAACCGACGAAGACGGCGGCGGTTGTATTGCAAAACGCCACCGCACTCTTCAGCCAGGAATCCTGGCCTGTCGTTAATGCGATCGACGGCAACGACGCGACCGGCTGGGCGACCTCGCCGCAGTTCGGCAAGGACAACGTCGCCATTTTTGAAACCAAGGACAACATCGACGGCAGCGGCAGCAAATTGCTGACGTTCGCCATGTCGCAGCAATTCGCCGACGGTCAGCACTTGCTCGGCAAGTTTCGCCTCAGCGTCACGACGTCGCCGCGGCCGCTGAGCGGCGGCAAGTTGCCAGATGCAATAGCCGCGATCGTGGCCACGCCAAAGGAGCAGCGGACGGCCGAACAGAACAACATCCTCACCACGCACGTGCTCGGTCAGGATGGCGAACTCGCTCGCCTGAAAAACGCCGTCGTACAAGCGCAAGACGCCAGCAAGAACGCCCGCCTGATCGGCGTGCAGGATCTGGCCTGGGCGCTGATCAACAGCCCGGCGTTTTTGTTTAACCGGTAAGTTGGTCGCGGCAGGATAAATCAGGCGCAGCGGATGGACCAGATCAGCGAATCGCCGCTCACGCCGCTGGGCCTGCAACTGGTCGGCGAGTTTGCAAAACAGCGGGACCAGCAATTGGTTCCACCACATCGTGCCTCGGCCGCCTGGCTCTTTGTTTTGCTATTGTTCGGCCCGTTCTTCTTGGTCGATTTGAGCTTTGGTTCGATCGGGGCGCTTAATGGTCAGCTCGCGCGCAGTCCGAATGTACTCTTCTTCGGCGTGAGCATGGTTGTGGCCGCTTGCATGGGCAACATCTTGGTGCAGGCGGTGTCGCTCAGTTGTTATGCCGTCTACAGCCCCGATGGCGCGCAGCTGCGAGTTTTCACTTGGCTCGGATCGACCACGCTGTTGAGCGTCACAGGATTGCTGGGCATCTACCTCGGCTTGTTGATCGACGATTTTCCCCTCAGCGATCGGCAATACGAAAATGCCATTCGGTACTTCTGCGCGATGCCCACGATCGCGCTGGCTGCGCAACTTCCGCTGTGGGGAATTCGAGTCTTTTTTCAATGGCAGTTCAAACCGCATGCCGAAGCCGTTGTCGAGCATGTCTCCACTCGGCGGCCGCTGTCGATCAAGCACATGTTGGTGGCCACAACGCTGGTTGCGGTCTGCCTGGGCAGCCTGCGAATCGCGCCACTGGATACGCTGCTCGAGCCGTCCGAATATTGGCTGGGCGTCGCGGTTTTTTCGGCCATTGCGGCAGGAGCGTCCTTGCTCGGGGGCGTCTGGTTGGTTTGGCTATTCGCGCGGGTGCAAAATCGATACTATGCCTGGTCGCTGGCCATCGGCCCGCCATTGATGATTGGCATGATCCTCTTTTCCATTCAGGTGTGGGGCCTGGCATGGCGGCAGATTTATCGTGACCAGCTCTTCTTTTTTGCTGTGTTCTTCATGATCGGCCTGTCGTTCATCCTGGGCATCGCAGCGAGCCTGCGTTTGCTGAACGTGTTGGGGTGGGAAATTGGACCCGCTCACCATCGTTAAGGTCCTCTTCCTTGCTGCGCATCGGAAGAAGAAGTTAACAGCTGGCAATGGTGCGACCGCCATCGACGGGCAAGCAATTGCCGGTGATGAAATCGTTCTCCAGCAAGTGCAGCACTGCTTGGGCAATGTGCTGCGGTGTTCCTTCGCGTTTGACGAGCGTGCCGGCGATCGCTTCGCTTCGCTCTGCTTCGGAAAGATCCGGTGGCAGCATCACTGGACCGGGTTCGATGCAATTGACGCGCACGCGCGGATTGCGGGCCGCGAGTTCGACGGCAAACGATCGAGTCAGCGCGCCAATGGCTCCCTTCGAAGGAAAATAGGCCGCGTAGTTCAGATACGGCCGCGCGGTTGCCCAATCGCCAAAGGTCACAATGCTGCCGCCTGTTGCTTGTTTCACCATTGCCAGGCCCGCGTGTTGGCAGCAGAGAAACGTCGCCAGTGTGTTCACTTCCAAATAATTTCTCACGTCAGTTGCGGTAATGTCTTCAAGCTTTTTCGGCTGCCAAATAGCCGCCGTGTGAACGAGTGCATCGAGTTGCCCGAATTTATCGATCACTCCGGCGACCAGCGTTTTTGCTTCCTCTTCATCCGCGAGATCGGCGCGAAACGCTGCAGCGATGAAGCCGCGCTTCGTAAACTCGGCGACCGTTTCCGCTGCTTCGGTCTGTGAACTGCGGTAATGAATCGCCAGTGCATAACCACGCTCGCCGAGCGCTTTGGCGACGTGCCAACCGACGCGGCGTTTGCCGCTGCCGGTGATGAGAGCGACGGGACGGGATTTCGCAGCAACATTCATGGCAATGACTTTCGCGGCGAGACGGCTTGCCCCACCTCAACTGGACGACGACTTTTGTTAGGCTGACTCTATGGCAAAGAAATCTACCAAATCTGCGTCGCAACCGTTGTTCGCTGGCTTTGAGGAACCGGAAGAAACCGCCACGGTGACGCCGCTCAACGAACCCGCACAAGCGGTCGCCACTATCGATCCGCCAACGGTTCTGCCCACCGCGGGCACACCGTTCACGCTCGCCGGCAAAAAAGTTTATCTGGTCGATGCGTACTCGCTCATCTACCAGGTCTTTCATGTGATGCCGGAAATGACGGGGCCGTCGGGGCAGCCGGTGGGCGCTGCGTTTGGGTTTGTCCGCGACATGCTCGATTTGATCGAAGTTCGCGGCGCCGATCTGCTGGTCGTGACGTTCGATCATCCGGGCGACACCTTCCGCCATGAATTGTATGCCGAGTACAAGGCCGAGCGGCCCGAGATGCCCGCGGATCTGCAGCCGCAGATTCCGCTGATCCATCAATATCTCGAAGCGCTCGGCATTCCCGCGATTGCGCTGGCGGGCTTCGAGGCCGACGATTTGCTCGCCACGCTGGCGAAACAGGTCGACGAAGCTGGCGGCGAATGCCTGATTGTCACGAGCGACAAGGATTGCCGCCAGCTGATCACCGACCGCGTGAAGATGTACAGCATTCGCAAGAACGCAGCGCTCGACAAAGCGGCGCTCTTCGAAGATTGGGGCATTCGCCCCGACCAGGTCGTCGACTTTCAAGCCTTGGTTGGTGACAAGGTTGACAATGTGCCGGGCATCGCGGGCATCGGCCCGAAGACGGCGACGGACCTATTGCAGAAATACGAAACACTCGAAGGAGTCTTTGCCAACGTCGCCGAGTTAAAAGGGAAGTTGAAAGAGCGCATCGAAAACGGTCATGCCGCCGCGTTCAGCAGCCGGGATCTGGTGCGGCTGAAGAACGACATCCCGATCGAGTTCAATTGGTCGGCCGCGACGATCGGCAACATGCAGCCCGATGTGCTCGCCGAATTGAATCGCCAGGCCGGCTTTCGCCAACTCGCGCGGAGGATGGAGACGCTGGCGAAGAAGCACGCGAACGTGAGCAAGCCCTCGGCGCCGAAGCTGAAGAGCTCGGCCAGGCAAGCGGCCGATGCGGACTTCGATGCGGAAGTGCTCGATGAAGAAGGCGGAGTTACCTCGTCCGCGCGGCCGATTGTCGAAGACAATTGGGTGGCCACCTATCGCACCATTGCCACGCTTGAGCAGCTCGAAGAATTGATCGCGCAGATGAAACAGCAGCCACAGATTTCGGTCGATACCGAAACGACTTCGCTTCGCGCGACGCAGGCAGAGGTGGTCGGCTATTCCTTCTGCTGGAAAGAAGGGGAAGCCTATTATTTGCCCGTGCGCGCTCCCGCCGGCGAACCGGCGCTCGATGAGAAAGTTGTTCTCGAAAATTTGCGGCCGATCTTCGAAGACGAGAAAATCCAAAAAGTCGGGCAGAACATCAAATACGATCAGCTAATCCTGCGCGCGGCTGGCGTGACGCTGCGCGGCGCTGCCTTTGACACCATGGTCGCTGATTATCTGCTCGATCCAGGCGAACGGAGCCACAACCTCGACGATCTGGCGCATCGCCATTTGGGACACCAGAATATCACCATCACATCGCTGATCGGCAGTGGCAGGAACCAAAAGCGGATGGATGAAGTTCCCGTCGAATTGATCACCAAGTATGCGGCCGAAGATGCCGATGTGCCGTGGCGGTTGAAAGCGATTCTCGAGCCGCGGTTGGAAGCGCAAGGTTTGACGCCATTGTTTCGCGATCTCGAAATGCCGCTGATCGAAGTGCTCGCCGAGATGGAGTTCAACGGCATTCGTGTTTGCCCCGCGCGGTTGAAGGTGCTCGACGAGCAATTCACTCGACGGGTCACGCAGCTGCAAAAAGAGATCTATGAAATTGCCGGTGGCGAGTTCAACATTGACTCGCGCAATCAGCTGGCGAAGTTGCTGTTCGAAGATGCCAAACTGCCGATTGTGAAGCGGACGAAGACGGGGCCGAGCACCGACGTCGACGTCCTCGAAGAGCTGGCTCGCTTACATCCGCTGCCGGCGAAGATCATCGACTATCGGCAAAATACCAAGCTGCAAAGCACCTATGTGATCGCGCTACAGGAGTTGATCAATCCGGCGACAGGACGAGTCCATACTTCATTCAAGCAAGATGTCGCTGCGACCGGCCGCTTGAGTTCGCAGGATCCGAACCTGCAGAACATTCCCGTCCGTACCGAAGCGGGCCGCGCGATTCGATCCGCGTTTCTGCCGGCCGAGGGCTGGCAGTTGATGACGGCCGACTATTCGCAGATCGAATTACGCGTGCTGGCCCACTTCTCCGGCGACGAGACGCTGAAGGAAGCGTTCACCAACGATCGCGACATTCACACGCAAGTCGCCGCGGGTGTGTACAACGTGCCTCTCGAGCAAGTC
>CAYMWL010000072.1:0-34167 GCA_964394305.1 uncultured Pirellulaceae bacterium | reverse complement strand
GCTCAAGCAGGCAATGTCGCGGCCAGTCACCATGATTTCGGTCGCGGGCGTGGTGTTTGTTGTCAGTTCCATCGTCGCCTCACAATTCGGCGTGGAATTTGTTCCCAAGCTGGACGAAGGAGACTTAGCCATTCAGGCAGTGCGGTTGCCGAGCGTCTCATTAGAGACGTCCTTGGCAATGACTCGTGCCATGGAACGGACGCTGAAGCGTTTTCCGCAGGTCGAGAGCGTGATCTCCAAAACCGGACGTCCCGAGATTGCCAACGACCCCATGGGTGTACATCAAACCGACATCCTGATCCGCCTCAAGCCAGAACATGAGTGGCCTGGTCACATCAACAAAGCGGACCTTGTCCAAGCAATGCAAGAGGCGCTCGAGAAAGAAGTGCCGAGCAACTCCTATGGTTTCACGCAACCGATTGAACTGCGCGTGCAAGAACTTGTAGCAGGCGTTCGATCGGATGTTGGCCTAAGCCTCTACGGAGATGACCTGGAAGTCCTCAAAGTTGAAGGGGACAAAATTGTGCGAGCACTCAATCAGGTTCCGGGCGCTGCCGATGTGCAAGCTCAGCAGATTGCCGGCCTTCCTTATCTGCGAATCAAGATTCGTCGAGATGCAATTGCTCGATATGGAATTAACTCCGCTGATGTACTCGCGGCGGTCAGTATCATGGGCGGGAGTCCTATCGGTGAAGTGTTTGAGTCGCAGCGACGCTTTCCACTGCAGGTCCGCATCGCACCCGAGTGGCGTCAAGACATCGAAAAGTTACGCCAAATCAAGATCGATGACCCTCAGGGTCGACAGATACCGATCTCCCAACTCGCCGACATAGTCGTTGAAGATGGCCCCTCAGAGATCAGCCGACACGCGATTCGCCGGCGGCTGCTGGTTCAATGCAATGTGCGCGGACGAGACCTGGGCGGATTTGTCACGGAAGCTCAAAAGGTTGTCGAACGAGAAGTGAAACTTCCTCCTGGTTATTCACTCGCCTGGGGCGGTCAGTTTCAAAACTTGCAACGTGCCACGCAGCGTCTCATGATCGCCGTGCCGGTTGCTCTATTCCTGATCTTCTCGCTGTTATACGTGACCTTCAGTTCAGTAAAGCTCACGCTGCTCATCTATTTGAACGTACCGATCGCAGCAACTGGCGGGATCTTTGCACTGTGGTTGCGAGGCATGCCATTTTCGATTTCGGCAGGCGTCGGATTCATCGCCCTATTCGGAATCGCTGTGATGAACGGCGTTGTGCTGATCGAGCACATTCGGCATTTGCGCGAGCATGGCCTTGACCAGATGACGGCAGTGATCAAGGGATCGATCGATCGTCTTCGTCCGGTGCTGATGACTGCTACCTGTGGTGCATTGGGCTTTGTGCCGATGGCCGTTTCGGGAAGCGCTGGCGCCGAGGTGCAGCGTCCTCTGGCGACCGTTGTCATCGGAGGACTGATTACCTGCACCGTGCTGACATTGCTGGTGCTCCCGGCAATTTACCGCTGGTTCGAGCCGTCCCAAGATCACTCGACCGGACGGTGAATGCCTTGAAACACCCGATAACCATCGTCCCCACCACTCTTGTCCCCCTCGTTGGGTTGTTATCAAGAACCAGTCAGCGACTGGTTTATCATGAAACGGTTTGCGGGAACTGGCGGTGCGGTCCATAGCGACGCACGTTCCTCGCTTGTCCACCCCAATTGACGACTTGGCTGCGGACTTTGAGAATTTGAAGTTTCCCCCATCCGTTTCGATTACGAATCACTGCCGACCGAGAGACCGTCATGAATCTGCTTGCTCAACAAGATCCCGCCGTGTGGGCTGCCATCGAAGCCGAGGCGGTTCGCCAGCAAGACGGCCTGGAAATGATCGCCAGCGAAAATTACACCAGCCCAGCCGTGATGCAGGCGGTGGGGAGCGTGCTGACGAATAAATATGCCGAGGGGTACCCCGGCCGGCGGTATTACGGCGGCTGCGAACACGTCGATGTGGTCGAAAATCTGGCCCGCGACCGGGCGAAGCAACTGTTTGGCGCCGAACACGCTAACGTGCAGCCTCATAGCGGTTCGCAGGCGAACCAGGCCGTGTATCTGTCGCTGCTCGATCCGGGCGATACGGTGCTGGGGCTCGATCTGGCTCACGGTGGCCACCTGACGCACGGCATGAAGCTGAATATCTCGGGCAAGCTTTACAAGTTTCTCAGCTACGGCGTGCGGCAGAGCGATTCGCGCTTGGATTTCGATCAAGTGGCAAAGCTCGCCCGCGAACACAAGCCGCGGCTGATCGTCGCTGGCGCGAGTGCTTATCCGCGCGAAATTCCGCATGAGAAGTTTGCGGAGATCGCCCGGGAAGTTGGAGCGAAGCTGTTCGTCGACATGGCGCATTATGCGGGCTTGGTCGCGGCCGGATTGCACAACAGTCCGGTGCCGGTGGCCGATGTGGTGACGACGACGACTCACAAAACGTTGCGTGGTCCGCGGGCAGGGCTGATTCTCTGTCGCAAGGAACTCGCCAGCGATAACGGCAAGCCGATCGAATTGGCCAAGGACATCGATCGTAATGTGTTCCCTGGTATTCAGGGTGGTCCGCTAATGCATGTGATCGCCGGCAAGGCCGTTTGCTTTCAAGAGGCTCTGAAGCCTGAGTTCAAAGCGTATGCTCAGCAGATCATCAACAACGCCAAGACGCTCGCAGAAACATTGCTCAGCGGCGGTTTGAAACTCGTCAGCGGCGGCACCGACAATCACTTGATGCTCGTCGATGTGACGGCGCTGGGCATCGGCGGCAAGTTGGCCACCGAAGTGCTGGAGAAGTGCGGGATCACGGTGAATATGAACATGATTCCGTTCGATACCCGCAAGCCGATGGACCCTTCCGGTGTGCGGATCGGTACTCCAGCTCTGACGACGCGCGGCATGGGTTGCGACGAAATGAAAAAGGTCGGTGGCTGGATTCTGCAAGCTTTGAAGAATCCGAACGACTCCGCGGTGCACGGCAAAGTTCGCGGCGAAGTGAGCAGCCTGTGCACACAGTTCCCAGTTCCCGCAGCCGCTTTAGCGACGGCAATCGTTTAATCCTGCGGACTCGCAGCAAAAACTCATGCACGCCCCTGCTACCACACCATCACGACGCAAATACGACTGCCTGATTATCGGCGGTGGTCACAACGGCTTGATTGCCGCTGCTTATCTGGCTCGCGCGGGCAAAAGTGTGTGCGTGCTGGAGCGGCGGCATGTGCTGGGTGGTTGCTCGACCACCGAAGAACTCTGGCCCGGCTTTAAAATCAGCACGGCTTCGTATGTGGTCAGTCTGCTGCTGCCTGAGATCATGCGTGATCTGCGGCTGAAACAATATGGCTTGAATATTTTGCCGCGAAATCCATCGTCGTTCACGCCGCTGCTCGATGGCCGATCGCTGTTGATGGGGCCGGAAGAGCGGGCTACCTGTCGTGAGATTGCGAAGTTCAGCGAGCGCGATGCCGAGGCGTATCCGAAATACAACCGGCTGCTCGAGCGCGTCGCTGCGGTGCTCGAACCGTTGTTGATGCAAAGCGCGCCCGATGTGCTGCCCATCTCTGCCGACAAGCGAAAGATCGGCGTGGCTAAAAAACTGCGCGATGCCGGCAAGATGCTGGAGTTGTACGGCGCGATGAACTCGCTCGGCGATGATGCTGTCGCCGCGATTGAGCTCCTGGTTGGTGCTGCTCGGCCGGTGCTGGAGCGTTGGTTCGAAGCGGAAGTGCTGCGGACGACTCTCGCCACCGATGCGGTGATCGGGGCGTTTGCTTCGCCCTCGTATCCAGGCACTGCCTATGTGCTGCTGCATC
This sequence comes from uncultured Pirellulaceae bacterium, assembly GCA_964394305.1. Taxonomy (GTDB): domain Bacteria; phylum Planctomycetota; class Planctomycetia; order Pirellulales; family Pirellulaceae; genus Anatilimnocola. Next base: position 30,349 of record CAYMWL010000072.1, on the reverse strand, counting down.
ATGTGATGGGCCAGGCTGGCGGCGCGCGGGGCGTGTGGGGTTATGTGCAAGGTGGCATGGGTGGCCTGGCGGATTCGCTCGAAGCTGCGTGCAGCGATTTGCAGGTGGACATTCGTCGCGAAACCGCGGTGCGAAAGATACTGACGCAGAACAGCAAGGTGATTGGCGTGTCGCTCGACGATGATACGATTCTCGAAGCACCCGTAGTTGCTTCGAGCATCGATGCCAATCAAACGTTTCTGCGCTTGGTCGAAGCCAACGATTTGCCAACTGATTTTCGCTCGGCAGTGCAAGCCATCGATTATTCATCGGCATCGCTGAAGATCAATGTCGCGCTGTCTGAGTTGCCGGATTTCAAATGTTTGCCGGGCAACACACCGGCGGCTCATCATCGCGGCACGATTCATATTTGCGAAACGCTCGACACGATGGAGCGCGGCTTCGACGACGCAAAATACGGCCATCCCAGCAAAGAGCCCATTTTGGAGATCACACTTCCTTCGGCGGTCGATCCCTCAGTTGCTCCCGCAGGCCAGCACGTGATGAACATGTTTGTGCAATACGCGCCGTACAAACTGGCCGACGGCAAAAGCTGGGACGATATCAAGGAAACGTTTGCCGATCGTTGCCTGGATCTGCTCGCCCGCTATGCCCCGAATATAAAAGACGCCGTGTTGTATCGACAGGTGCTGAGCCCGCTCGACTTGGAGCGGACGTACGGTTTGACCGGCGGCAACATCATGCAGGGCTCGATGATTCCCACGCAGTTGTTTTCGCTGCGGCCGGTGGCGGGTTGGTCGGATCATCGCACGCCGATCGCCGGTTTGTATTTGTGCGGCGCCGCGAGTCATCCGGGTGGCGGCGTCATGGGTGCCTGCGGTCGCAATGCGGCCGTCGAAATCTTACGAGACTACTAAGCGAAGAAAGTTGGCCTGATGAATCCTGGCGATACCGACCTGAATGCCTGTCGCACGCGGCAACGGCGACTGCTCGATGAGATGCAGAAGCAACAGCTCGATCTCGTGGTCGTGACGCAGATCGAACACGTGCAGTATCTCGCCGGCCCGCGGTTCGGCAGCGTGTTTTCGCCGGCTGCTGCGATACGCGCCGATGGACACGTCACCTTGTGTGCGCCACGAAATCCCGTCGAAGCTGCTGCGGATGAAATTGTCCATTACGACGCGCAACTCCATTGCACTCTCCGCAATGATCAACGGCAGGCATCGTCTGAAGTGCTGATCAAGGCGCTCGCGGGCAAAGTGAATCCCAAGCGGATCGGCGTCGAGTTTTCGTCGTTTGGTTTGCATCTCGCGCCGCTCGCAGGTGAACGTATTGATATCGAGCCGACGCTCTATCGATTCCGCCGCAAGAAAGATCCGGATGAACTCGCCCGCTTAAAGATCGCCATTGCCGGTACCGGCAAGATGTATGAAGCCGCCCGCGCGATGATCCGTCCGGGCGTGACGGAAATCGATGTGTTCAATCATTTGCAAGCGGTTGCCGTGTCATCTTATGGCGAAATGCTCACGGGTACAGGCAACGATTATCGTTGTGGCGTTCCTGGCGGCCCGCCGCGAAACAACCGGCCAGCGGAAGCGGGTGAGCTTTACATTCTCGACCTGGGGCCCGCTTATCGTGGTTACTTCGCTGACAATAGTCGCGCAATTGCAGTGAACGGCCAGCCGACGGATGAACAGCAGACTGCGTGGACGTACATCATGAAGGTGTTCGAACATGTCGAAAGAAGCGTCAAGCCGGGAAAGAACTGCGCGGAGCTATTTCACGAAGTGCAAGCGATTTTGGACGAGACGCCGATCGGCAAGTTCGATCATCACCTGGGCCACGGCATCGGTTTGTTCCCGCACGAGACGCCCCATCTCAATCCGAATTGGAACGATGCGTTTGAAGTGGGGGACGTCTTCACCTGCGAGCCGGGATTGTATGACCCGATCTTGCGCGGCGGAATGCGGCTCGAGAACGATTATCTGGTGACGGAGACCGGGGTTGAAAACCTAAGTGATTTTCCGATGGGACTCTAAGAGTTATCACCACAGAGGCACAGAGAACACGGAGAGAAGATTTGACTTCCTCTTCCTCTCTGTGTCTCTGTGGTTCATTCCCTGCCCCGGAGACATCCCATGCCTCGCCCGATCAACGATATCACCGGAGACATCATCGCCGCCGCCATCGAAGTTCACCGCAATCTCGGTCCGGGCTTACTCGAGTCGACCTACGAAATCTGTCTCTGTCATGAACTTTCCATTCGCGGCATTCCGTTTCAAAAGCAACTCGCGCTTCCCGTGAATTACAAAGGCATCCAACTCGACGCAGGCTATCGGATCGATGTGCTCGTCGAGAACCAAGTTATTGTCGAACTGAAGTCCGTCGAAGCGCTCGCTCCGATTCACTCAGCTCAATTGCTCACTTACCTGCGACTCAATCACCGCCGCGTCGGTTTGCTTATTAATTTCAATGTCGTCGTGCTGAAAGAAGGCGTGAAGCGGCTGATCAGCGATCCGCCCTTCACCGAATAGTTGGCCATGTCGAACGGACTCAATCCCGCCCAGCAGGAAGCGGTGAACACGCTGAAAGGACCGATGCTGGTCCTCGCTGGCGCCGGCAGCGGCAAGACGCGCGTCGTTACATTTCGCATCGCGAATCTCATTCGCCATCGTACGCAGCCGAGTCGCATTCTCGCGGTCACTTTCACCAATAAAGCTGCGGCCGAAATGCAGGAGCGGATCAAAACGCTCCTCGGCCGGCAAGACGACAAGCCGGTCATTTCAACGTTCCACTCGCAGTGTGTGAAAGTGCTGCGGCGGAATATCACCAAGCTCGGTTATCCGCCGCGATTCACGATTTATGATCGTGGCGATCAAGAGAGCCTCGCCCGCCAGGTACTGCGTGAAATTCGTGTCTCCGACGAAATGATGCGTCCCGGCGATCTCATCAATCAGATCAGCAAATGGAAAACGCTCTCGTTGCATCCGGCCGGCACCGCGCAAGTCGCGCAGACCGACAAAGAGCATCTCGCTTCGATGGCTTATCGCAAGTATCAGCGGGCGATGAAAAACTCGGGCGCCGTTGATTTCGACGATCTGCTGCTCCTTACTGAAGAGCTTTTTGAAAAGCACAACGACGTGCGAGCTGTCGAAGCCGGCATGTTCGATCACGTGCTGGTCGACGAGTATCAAGACACCAACGGCAGCCAGTATCGCATCATCAAAGCGCTGGCCCGCGATCACCGCAATCTGTGTGTCGTAGGCGACGACGATCAATCGATCTATGGCTGGCGGGGCGCCGAGGTAAAGCACATTCTGCAGTTCGCCAAGGACTGGCCCGACGCAAAAACCATCCGCCTGGAATTCAACTATCGCAGCACGGCAGCCATTCTTGATACCGCCAATCGACTGATCGTTTACAACAAGCACCGTCACGACAAAATGCTGCGGCCGGCCCGCAGCGGCGGCGAAAAGCCGCGGATTTTGCAATACAACAGCGAAGTTGATGAAGCCCGCGAAATCGTCGCCGATCTCGCCCGCACGATGCGAACTCAACAGCTTGAAGCACGCGACTTCGCGATTTTGTTTCGCACCAACGAACAACCCCGAGCCTTTGAAACGGAACTTCGCAAACTGAAGTTGCCGTATGTGGTGCTCGGCAGCCAATCGTTTTTCGATCGCAAGGAAGTGAAAGACCTGCTCGCGCTGCTGCGCACGATCGAATCTCCCAAGGACGAACAAGCGCTGCTGCGGATCATCAATACTCCGCCGCGGGGGATCGGTGCGACGACCGTCGAGAAGTTAATCGCCGCAGCGGTGAAGAGCGGCACATCCGTCGGGGAGCTCATGGCCAGCCCGCAACTGACTGAGGTTTGCGGCGGTGCTGCGGCGGGACACGTGCAGCGGTTTGTTGACCAGTTGAAAAAGTGCCGCGCCCATGCGGAAATGATCACCCGGGCCGGCAAAGATCGTCGGCCCGGTGCCTTGGCGGATTTGCTGAAGCAATTGATCAAAGACATCAGCTACGAAGCAGAGCTCAATCGCTTGTATCCCAATCCCGAGGAGCGGGCGAACCGGCTGGCGTCGGTCGAAGAAGTCATCAACGCCATTGCCCAGTATGAACAAGGCAAGGATAAAGTCTCACTCGGTGACTTCCTGGATGAAGTGACCCTCGGCGAGCGGGAATTCGGCGATACCAAGGACAAACAACTTTCACGCAATGCGATTGCCCTGTTGACGATGCACGCGTCGAAGGGCCTCGAGTATCCGCACGTGTATATCGTCGGTCTCGAGGAAGGGATATTGCCGCACCATCGCACGCTCAAGCCGGATGCGGGCGCGGAAGAGGTCGATGAGGAACGCCGTCTGTGTTACGTGGGGATCACGCGAGCTCAAGAGCGGCTCACGTTGTCGCTGGCCCTCACGCGGATGAAGTGGGGCAAGCCGCGGGACACCAAGCCCAGCCGATTCTTGTACGAAATCATCGGCCAGGCAGATAATCCGCACTCCAAGGGCAAGGGTTGACGGCTTCGTCAATTCGTTTTCAAAATACGACTACCAAATTGTCAATGATCTACTGAGATATTAGATCCTAGTAGATTGACAACTTGGGTCTAACACGTTGGGAGAGCGGGAGGGCGAGGCTCCTGCCGAGCCGTCGCGGCGCGTGAACGACATTCCGCAACCGCGGGGCGATCTGTTGCGCGACAGCGATTGTGCGCCGCCGCGGCTCGGCGGGAGCCTCGCCCTCCCCGGAACAGCCCCTCCCAGGAATTAATCCAGCGCTTTCGTATTCGAGACGTCATTGCCGAACGCTTCGAATTGATCGAAGGTCCAAACGACTTTCTTCGTTTTCGGTTCGAGTTCGATCACCAGCGGCTGGCCTTTGCCGGCGTGGCAGTTGCCAATCAGGTAATTGCCATTCTTGAGCACTTCCAGCGTGGTCACCCAGGCCAGCGTGATGTTGGGTAGTTCTTTTTGTTCGACCTTCCAAACGACTTCTTTTTCGGGCGTCACTTCCAGCACGCTATGGCCATTGCCGGTCGCGATAAGCGTATTGCCATTGGAGAGCCGCAGTGCAGCGAAACATTTGTCACCCCAGGAATCGGGGCCGTGGCCACCTTTCGGCTGCTTGTCGAACAGGGGCACGTCGTATTCCCAGACGATCTTTCCGCTGGCGTCGTATTCGCGCACCACGCCATCCCCTTCGTGGCAGACGAGATAGTTGCCATTTTCCAGTTTGCGGGCAAGGCGGGTGTCGGTGTGAGCATTGGGGCGATCTACCTTTAGCTTGATTTCGCGGAGCAACTTGCCGCTGCGATCCACTTCGATAATCCGCTGCGCGCCACTTTCGGCAATCATCACGGTGCCATCGGCCAGCGGCTGAAAGGCGTGCACTTCGATCCGCTTTCCTTCGTTACCGTTCGATTTGGCGGAGTCGTACGACCAGCTGACTTCCTTCTTCTGGACGTCAATCTCAGCGACTTTATTCGAGCCTTGTTGCACCATCAGATTGCCATTTGGCAGCACGTGAAGATCATGAATGCCGCCCCACTTCAGTTCCCATTCGATCTGGCCGTCGCGGCCGACGATGGCCAGCTTGCCGTTGCCCTGTAGTGCGAGGCGATGCTGACCGCTCGCAATGGATGCCAGTGAAATCAAGAACAGTGCCGAAGAAAAAACAAGCCGCGAGTTGCGCATGATGCCATCCAAAAAACGCCAGGAACGAGAGGAACACCGTACCAGAGTAGGACGGCAGCTTGCTCGAAGCAATGCTCTGCATCCCCGGCGCGCCGTTGGGAAAATACCGTGCCCAAGAAATGCCACAGAGCCAGCACTTGCGCACTGGCCCCGCAGCTTACGGCGTGGGTCTAACTTGCCTGAATATGGTTACGCCACGACGCTCGCCATTGAGTTAGCTGTTCGTTTCTGGAGCGGCGGGCGTGGCGACGTCTTCGATAGTCCCTTGGGCGACTTGGGTCGGCGTCACGCGGACATAGCCCATCGCGCGGATGACTTCGAGGATCTCACTGCAGGTCGGGAACATCCGGCCGTTCGCCCGCTTGTAAGCGTCCATGGCTTGCATGAATTCAATCTCTTCGCCCGAGTAATCGCGTTCGCAGGTGGTGGGATCGATTTGGCGGCGGCGGGGAGTCTTGCGGCGTTCGGTGGCCCGGCGTTCGACGGCGACGGGGACGCTTTCCTTGCGACGTTCTTCCTTGGCACGGCGATCACTGCTGCGGCGATTGAGTTCAACTTCGGGCGAGGTAGTCTTGGGCACGGGGTCACCTGACGCAAAGGGGAGCGAGTGGTTTTCAATGCGGCAATCCGTCGCCAGACAGCGTCTGTTACTGCAGCAGGACAGTACCAGGACAGAAGTAGATTTCGTCCTGCCGGCCTGGCAAAATAGACCGGCTAGTGAAAATGTCCGGTCAAGCCAAAGATTCCGGATAGTAGGGGCTATTCCATCTGCGGAGACTGATCGGACAGGGTAAGCCGCGTAGAAGTGTTGCCTTGAAGTGTTGCGTGTTTTTTTCGGGCGTTTGCTACTCGACTGCGAAGTGGTAAGTTCTTATTTGGCAGGTGGTTATGAAGAGCAGGTCGCCCGTGCTGCAGTTGTTTTCTGTTGCCAAGTGTTGCTTTCTGTTGCATTCTGTTGCCTGCACAGCGGGTAAACCGGCAAAATAACAGAACTGAACAGGTCTGAACCCAATCGTAGCGGACCAAGAGTAAGCCAACCGCGCACGAGTGCTGTAGGGACTTCCAAGAAATAGCTCACAACGGCTGATGGAGTAAATCAGCCGTTGCGAATGGGTGTCTACCAAAATGCCAAGGATCTGTGCATTGATTATTCGGAATGACGTGACAACTTCGGTCTGCTCCTTGGGAGGGTTTAGGGCGGTAACCATTCACGCAGGAGGTTTCTTGGGAGTGCGAGGCTCTTGCCGAGCCGCCGCGGCGAACGACCACTGCCGACCCGATGCTTGTTTCCGCGGGCGCATGACTTTTGTGGGTAAGATTTCACGTACCGCCTAGCACTCTCTGCGGGTTACGAGGAGAAGACACCTCGTTGGCGTTTCGTCCTCGGCTCGGCGGGAGCCTCGCCCTCCCAAAACGAACGAGCGAATGACGACCTATGCCAGATCGATCATGTCACCGTTCGGTTGCAGCGCTTGAGGCGGCGTGGGGCGAGTTTCTTTTTTGCCCGAGGGAATGGTGCGCAAAAGAGCGTCGAGGGCGACTTCAAACGATTCTCGGATCGGGCGGATGCCGGGGGCGTATTGCTCGACGTTCAGTGTCTCGACGTGCGGCCATTGTGGATTTTGCGCATTTGTCGACCATTGTGACGCTAGCGAAACCATGGCTTGCTTGTAGGCTTCGCTTTCTTCGGCTGACGGCATCGGGTCCAGGGAAGGTGGAGCAGGCTGCACGCCAACGATTTTGGGTTCTTGCGGAACCACGAGTGGCGCTGGTTGCGAAGCCTCTTGCGGTTTGTGGATGCGGCCCGGCTTGATAATGGCCAGGTTGCCGCGGTCGCCGCGTGGCGCGGGCTGAATGGCAATCCTCGAATTGCGGTTGCGGTTCACAATCCACACGCTGACGCCCACGGCAAGCAGAATCGCTGCCGCGGTCGCGAGCACAGGAAACCAATTACGCCGCGGAGCGGGGGGGAGCGGCGGAATCGCAGCAATCGGCGCGTTGAGTTCACGCAGCACTTGCTTGCCGAGATCCGGAGAAACGGTGTGATGATTGAGCACCGCCAGACCGCGGAACAGGCTTTCGTGGGCAGCTAACACTTCACGGCAGTCGCCGCAGCTGTTGGCGTGCGCAACCAGCGTGGCGTCGTCTTGCGGCGCGAGACGGTCGTCAAGCAACTCGTTCAAGCGTTCTTCGAAATCAGTGCACTTCATGAGAAGCTCCTTCGACGATGCCCCGCTGCCGCAGCCGATCGACCAATCCGCGCCGAGCCCGATGGACCCAGGTCTTCACCGTGCCCAGCGGCACTTCCATCGCTTCGGCGATCTGTTCGTAACTCATTTGATGTTCGTGAAACAACACAAAGGCCTGCCGGTAATCCTCCCGAATGTGTTCCAAGGCCAACGACACTTCCTCGGCCAGGTGCTGCGCGCTCTGCTGATCGGGCCGCTCGTCGGGAACTTGCTCGGGGAGCATTTCTCCGCCGGGGCGGCGCTTGCGCGTAGCCAAAGCCGTGCGGCAGCGGTTGCCGGCAATCGCCAGGAGCCAGGGCTCGAAATCGCGACCCGGATCCCAGCGGTGCAGATTCTTCAGCACGCGGACGAACGTCTCCTGGGCGGCGTCTTCGGCATCTTGGCGCTGCCCCAGCATTCGCAGGCAGAGGCCAAAAACCTGACCCCGAAAGCGATCGACCAAGGCCAGCATCGCCAACTGATCCCCCCGCAAACAGAGCGTGACCAAGGGCCGGAGCTCTTCGGGCAGGCTGCTCGCGGACGGCGGAGGCTTCGTCATGCAGTTGTACTCCGCCAGGGTTAAGAGAGTTTCACGGGGGCAGCGCCTGCGGGGTATTCTAGTCGAAAGGGCGAATCTTGCCGATAGTTGCCGCCCGAATAGGAAAATTGCCCAAGAAAATGAAAAAGACCGGTGGTGGGCCGGCCTTTGAAAACGGTAAACACTGGCATCAGTTGATCGCCAGTAGCAAGGATCGTGTTACCGCCGATTGAACAGCTTCTTAAGCATGTCCGAAGCGGCTTCGCGGGAATCTTTGGCCTGCACGATTTGCCGCGGCGGCAACTTGCCAGGCGGCTTCTTGTCGGGCCGCTTGGCTGCTTCGTCGGTCTTGAGTTCTGTGGTGTCTTGGTTCTTTTCCGGTGTCGCCACTTTGGCTTCGTCGGTTGTCTCTTGTTCGGCCACAATGTCGGCGACGGTGCCAGTCGTGGTGTCATCGACGCGGAACTGACGCGTTTCCGTCTTCGCCTTTACATCGGCTTCGTCGAGCCACGCGGTGACGTCGCTCAAGTCTTGGCTGGAAGCGGAAGCCGTCGTTTGCACGATGCGCGTTGCAGCTTCCTTGATATCGGAAACTTTCGGCCGCTTGATGCGAGCGGCAGTGTGCTCGATGAGCATTTCGAATTCGAGTGGGCCGACCTTCACGACATCGCCGTTCAGGAGCACCGTGTCGCCGGTGATCTTTTCGCCGTTCACGTGCGTGCCGTTGCGGCTGTTCAGATCGCGGATGGTGACTTCTGTGTCGGTCGTCAAGATGACGCAATGTCGCCGACTGACGGCTTCGCTTTGCGGTTTGAGATGGCAGTCGTCGTTGCGACCGATCAAGCACTTCGGTGCTGGAAGCTTGACTTCCTTGCCCGCATGAGATCCCTTCAACAGCTTGAACTTCACCTGCATAAAACGCCTTCCCTTCGTGATTTGCACTGGCCGCAGCACGCGCTGAATTTCGCACTGTCTGCAGACCGTTTTGCAACTCGCTAGCAACTTTTCCGTTCGCCACAGGAAGATCAAGCGCTGGCAACACTTATCACCTGCAAGCAAACGTTTCCCCCAAAAAACCTGCCTGGGCCTGCGAGGGAGAGGGATCTGTCGGCGTAACGAGCTGTTAGCGTAAGATTCGGCCCCCTCGTTCGTTGCACACTGGGGATTATCGTCGCGATGACCCACTGCTTGCAACTACTAATTCATATGAATTTGTCGCAAAGTCGCCATGAAAGTCAAATTGTCGGGGAAGCGTTATCGCTTGGCTGTCCACTTAGGGTTACCAAACTTCCCTTCGACGATTGCCTGGGCCTGGTCGACTTCGCGCGAACTCAATGCGGAATCGCAGCCAGTAAGGTGCAAACGGCGGGCCAAGCTGGCCTGCCAGGCGGAGCGGACCTCGCTCAGGTCGGGGGAGGTTGCGGCTAGTTCGCGAACACCCGGGAGCTCCGGGGCAGCCTGCGAACGGCCGAGCAGGAGGCTGCCATGCTGGAGCACTCGCGCTTGATGCCGCCGCTGCGCACTGCCGCAAATCTTGTGTGCGCCGAGTAGGACATCTCCTCGGCTGCGCCGCTGGAAGCAGAGAAACGGCTCCGCTTTGCCCAGCGTGAGAACGTCTTCGGTGGAACACAAATGCGCCTGGATGTTCCAATCGCTTAACACTTCGCAAAGCGTTTGATGCGCGACGTCATATAGTTCCGCTGCGGAGTCGCCGAAGCGTTGCGTGGTCGGCGCCACGATGCTGTAGGTCAATTCGAGGTCGTGCAAAATGGCGCCGCCGCCACTGGCGCGACGAACGATTGTGCAATTCTGACTCGCGCTGTGCTGATCTCGCTCAGCGATTGCTTGAAAATAGCCCAGCGACAGCGTGGGCTCGCTCCATTCATAAAACCGTAGCGTGATGCCGTCGAACTCGTCGCTTTGTAGCAACGCTTCATCGACGGCCATATTCCAGGCGCCGGCGGCGGGCGGGTCGATGATCAAGCGCAACTGCGGCACGCGACTTTACTTCCACAAGCTCCGCAGTTCGTCTGCAGAAGCAGCGACGCCGGCTTGCTCGGCGATGGTCTCAAGTAGATTGCAGTCGTTAATTGCTTCGATTTCCGGCAACACGGCTAGTCCTGCATCGCCGAAACGGGCTCGTAGCAACGCGCGAAGTGCTTGTTTCAAACCGCGCTCAATCCCTTGCTCTTTAGCTAATTGTTCAATACTCGTAACGTAAGGCATGTGTTCCTTCTCCTCAATTTCCGCCAAGTCTCGCCGGAAAGTGCGAACCAGTTCTGGTGGCAGCGTCAGCACCCAATCAATCAAACGAAACAAACTGCGAATCGCGACCGCGGAAAGTCCTCGTTCAAACAAGTTTCGAACCAGCCGCAGTTTCCACGTGTAGCGCGAGCTGTCATCCTTCTTCGTTTCAACCGGCTTGATATGAGCGAGTACAAACCAGGCGAAAGGATTGTCGCTTTGCTCTAATTCCTCAGCCCGTGTTGCCTCGGAGAGCAGCTTCACGATGGGAAAGCGAAACTCCGTCGAACAGCCCCATAGTTCCCGCCGGAAAACCGCCGGACGCCAGTTTGGGTTTTCATCTGCAAGTACCGCCAAGCTGACTACCGCTTTATTATACCTCTCTACGAGTCGGCAGTTATAGACGAACATCCGCTGAGCAAACGTAGCTTCTTCCTGGCCCTGCACTTCGATGTGGATCAGCACCCATTCTGGCTCGCCCGTCAACCGCCAAACCTGCACGAGCTTATCGACATATCGCCGCCCATCGTCGGCATCGGGTGTAATCTGCTGCAGTTCTTTGTCGAGAGTTTCATAGCCGCGCGACCAATCAATCTCACCGTGCATCACGGGGAAGAAGAGGGCGATAAATGACGGCAGGTACTCGTCGAGAGCGTCTTTCCAAGGGCTATCGAAATCAACCACACACAGACTCCTCGACAGAACCTATTCGCTCGCCGCAGGAATCCACTTGATAATCGGCTGGCGGGCGGCCCGCACTTCGTCAGGACGGCTGATGGGCGTTGTGTGCGGCGCTTCGTGCAACAGGTCGCCGGATTCTTCGGTGATGCGGAACAGCACTTCTGCAAAGGAATCAAGTGTTTCTTTGCTCTCGGTTTCGGTCGGCTCGATCATCATGGCTTCGGGCACTGTCAGTGGAAAGTAAACCGTCGGAGCATGAAAGCCGTAGTCGAGCAGCCGCTTGGCGACGTCCATCGCCGAGATGCCCTTTTGCTTTTTCAAGTTCGCACCGCTGGCAACGAATTCGTGCATGCACCGCGCACCTTGCGGCACGGGCAGGAAGTGCTTGACTTTGCTGAGCAAGTAATTGGCATTGAGCACGGCTGTTTCCGAAACTCGCTTGAGGCCCGCCGGCCCATGCGTGCGAATGTAGCAGTATGCGCGAATCAATACGCCGACGTTGCCAAAGAAACTGCGCACGCGGCCGATCGAAGCCTTTTGGTCGTAAGCCAGGCGATAAACGCCATCCTTCATTTCCACCGTTGGACATGGCAGGTAGGGCCGGAGCGTTTCGGTCACGCAGATCGGGCCGGCGCCCGGCCCGCCGCCGCCGTGTGGACCGCTGAAAGTTTTGTGCGGGTTGTAGTGCATCATGTCGGCGCCGAAATCACCGGGCCGGGCGATGCCGAGGATCGCGTTCATGTTGGCGCCGTCGAGATAGATCAAGCCGCCGTGCGAATGCACTAATTTGGCAATTTCGCCGACTTGCTTATCGAACATGCCGAGCGTGTTCGGATTGGTGATCATGAACACCGCGACGGTGTCGTCCAACTTGGCGCGCAAGTCGTCAAGATCGACATTCCCCTGCGCCGTGCTCTTCACAGTGACGAATTCAAAGCCGGCCATCTTGGCGCTGGCGGGGTTCGTGCCGTGAGCGCTATCGGGCGCGAGGATCTTCGTCCGCTTCTGACCGATGGTGCGGAAGTGCGCGGCAGCAACCATGAGCGCGGTCAATTCACCATGCGCGCCAGCAGCGGGTTGCAACGAGACAGCGGGCAAACCCGAGATCTCGCCAAAGAACTGTTGCAATTCATAGAAGAGTTGCAGAATTCCCTGCAGCGAACTTTCGGGTTGATAGGGATGCAAATCGGCGAGGCCCGGTAAACCGGCGAGTCGTTCGTTTCGCTTGCTGTTGTACTTCATCGTGCAACTGCCCAACGGATAGAAATGCGTGTCGACCGACATGTTGAGCGTCGACAAGTTGGTGAAGTGCCGCACCACTTCGGGCTCGGCCACTTCGGGTAGCGGCAGCGGCGCCGTTGCGAGCGAGTCGCTCGGCAGGATTTCGCTGAGCATGGGAGCAGGTACGTCGCACTCCGGCAAGTGAGCGCCACGGCGGCCTGGCTTCGAAAGTTCAAACAACAACGTGGTGGATTTGAGGTTTCGCATGGAAGCAATTGCAAGTGATAAATCAGTAGCTGAATTCGCCAGAATTCAGAGCCTTGCCGTTGAATGCTGAATTCTGGCGAATTCAGCGAACAAGGAATCAAGCCCGCGCGAGTGCTGCGGCATGCGGCCGCGGCGTGGCGCTGCGGCCCACGGACGAGAGCGTTTGCACGAGACCATCGATCTCTTGCCGCGTCCGCTTTTCCGTTACGGCCACAAGGAAGCAATCAGCAAGCTCTGGATACCAGGCCGCTAGCGGCACACCGGCGAGATAGCCCGCATCGGCCGCTTGTTCGAGCATTTCGGCGACGCGACCTTGCGAATCGCGGACAACAAACTCCTTGAATGTTGGCCGATCAAACGCGGATTCGAATCGTGGCTGTGCGGTCAGTTGCTGGCGAGCGTAGTGTGCTTTGCGAACGCACAGGTCGGCCACTTCGCGCATCCCCTGCGGTCCCATTTCGGCGAGATAGATTGCGGCCCGCAGCGCGAACAAGCCTTGGTTGGTGCAGATGTTGCTGGTTGCTTTTTCGCGGCGAATGTGTTGCTCGCGCGTTTGCAGCGTCAACACCCAGCAACGGCGACCGCGGCGATCGACGGTTTGGCCGGCGATGCGCCCTGGCATGCGACGGACGAATTGTTCTTTGCAAGCCATGATGCCCAGGTACGGACCACCAAACAGCATCGGCGTGCCCAAGCACTGACCTTCCGCCACTGCGACATCCGCGCCGAGATCAGCGGGTCGCTTCAGCGCGCCCAGGCTGATCGGATCGAACGATTGAATCAACAGCGCGCCGGCATCGTGAGCCACTTGCGCGATCGCAGAGACATCTTCCATGCAGCCAAAAAAGTTCGGATGCTGCACGACGACGCACGCCGTTTCCCCATTCACGGCGGCGGCGATATCAGCAACGGCGACAGCTCCGTTGGGAGCAGGGACGGTGATCAGCTCAGCTCCCAAGCATTCAAAATAGGTCTGCAGAATTTGCCGATACTCCGGATGCATGCTCGCCGGCACCACGACGCGATTGCGGCCCGTAACACTCATTGCCAACAGCACTGCTTCGGCCACTGCACTGCCGCCGTCGTACAGACTGGCGTTGCTCACATCCATGCCCGTCAGCTGGCAGATGAGCGATTGATACTCGAACATCACCTGCAAGTTGCCTTGGCTTACTTCGGGCTGATAGGGCGTGTAGCTGGTATAGAACTCGCCGCGCGACGCGAGAGCATCGACGACGGCCGGCACGAAGTGATCGTAGCTGCCACCGCCGAGAAAGCAGGCTTTCTGCTGCGCGTTGGCGTTCTTCGCCGCGAGCGCAGACAAGTGCTGCGTCAGTTCCAATTCGCCGAGCGCCGGCGGAATGTCGAGCGGCCGTTGCAGACGGAATTCTTCCGGGACGAACTGAAACAGTTCTTGCACCGAGTTGACGCCGATCGATTGCAGCATGGCCCGTTCATCGTCGGGCGTGTTGTAAGTGTAAGGCATGGGAAGCGGCTAGAGAGATTAGGGGCCAGGGAAAAACCAAGACGCGTTCTTTCGCGGAGCGACAGACGACATTCACTCCGACGCACACTGCTTTTGATACGCAGGGTAATCCATCAGCTTTTTCAAATCGGCCTCGTCGCTGATTGCGACTTTGATCATCCAACCGGTCGTGTATGGATCATCGCCGAGCCGCTCCAAACGTCCGGGCAGTTGATCATTGACCGCAATGATTTCGCCGCTCACCGGGCTATAGAGCGAGCTGACCGCTTTCACGGATTCAACTTCGCCGAATTCTTTGCCGGCGGTGGCCTTGCTTCCGGCCTTTGGCAGCACCATGTGCACCAGGTCGGTGAGTTGCTCGATGGCAAAAGCCGTGATGCCGATAGTGCCAATCTTGCGGCCACCTTCGGTCGTGACCGCGACCCATTCGTGCGTTTCGGCGTACAACAGTTCTTCGGGCTTCATGCGCCACCTCGGTGCGAGAGATTTCGTGGGGGGAAATTCTGGGACTTGATCAAGCGGTTTTCGGACGAGTGTAAAACGGCAACTTCACCACGCGGCAGGCTTCGGCCGAGCCGCGAATGTCAACAGCGAGCTCCGTGCCGGGCTCGGCGAATTGCGGCTGGACATACGCCATTGCAATTGACTTCTGCAGCGTGGGCGAGAACGTGCCGCTGGTGACTTCGCCGATCGTTTCGCCGTTCTTCACGACGGGATAATGTTCGCGAGCGATTCGCCGGCCCGCCAGTTCCAGGCCAACACGCCGCGTCCGATCTTTTTTCTCTTTGACTTTCAACAGCGCTTGGCGGCCGATGAATTCGCGGCCGGCAAAGTTCACGGCAAATGCCAGATCAGCAGTCAGTGGATCAAGTTGCTCGTTCAATTCATGACCATACAAGGGCATCGCGGCTTCGAGCCGCAAGGTATCGCGAGCTGCCAGGCCCACGGCTCGCGCGCCTTGCTCTTTGCCGGCCTCGAGCACGCGGGTCCAAACTTCCACTGCGTTCGCTGTGGGGACGATCAGTTCGCAGCCATCTTCGCCGGTGTAACCCGTGCGGCTGACGATGCCGCGGTGCCCGCAGATCGAAGTTTCGCACCCCGTGTAGTATTCGAGGCCACCCAGATCAGCGCCGACCAATGGCTCGAGCAATCGCAATGCGCCGGGACCTTGCACCGCGATCATCGCAGTTTCCTGCGTTTGATCGATCAGCTTCACTTCATCCGAAACGCGCAGCTGACTTTTGATCCAGCTGACGATTTTCTCGCGATTGCTCGCGTTGACGACTAGCTGATGATAGAGATTTCCCTGCGGTTGCTGCAGGTGATAAACGAGCACGTCGTCGAGAATGCCGCCGTCTTCTTTGCAGACGAGCGAATAGCGAATTTTGCCGATGCCGAGCCCTTCGACCTTGCGAGTCAGCAGGCGATCGAGCAAGGCAGTTCCGCCGGGACCATCGATCCGCAGCCGCCCCATGTGCGAGACATCAAAGAGACCAATTGCCGTTCGCGTGGCCTGATGTTCGTCGATGATCGAGCCATACTGAACGGGCATCGACCAGCCGGCGAAATCAACGAGCCGCCCACCGTTCGCGGCGTGCCAGGCGTGCAGAGGTGTTTCTAAAAGCGCACCGCTCATTACAAATTCCTGGGCACAGATTCCTGGCTCGTATCCAAAAAGCAAAACTACACGGGCATCGGCGCGGACTGGCGCAAACGGGTTCCTGCCGTCGGATCCGGCTTTCCGGGACGACAGGAGACATTCGGCTCAGTTGTCAATGATCAAAGCCGCAGTGGGAGAACCTACGGCACTCGCGACATTGTATCGCGCTCCGTCGGGCAAACCAGGGGCGGCGCAATTCCCGAGGCTTTGCGTCTGCCGCAATTTTCGTCGAATTCGCCGCCGTCGATGCTAGACTGCACGCAGCAAGTTCTCTCCTGCCAGGCTTATGCTGATATGATTCGCCATTCCTCATTGCTTTTACTGCTCTTCTGCTGCGAGTGCTTGATTGCTGAGCCAGTTCTCGCGCAGGAGGCGACTCCCGCCAAGCCGGTTCAGGAAATTTCGAAGCCGCTCCGCGATTTTCCAGCACTGCCGTTGGCTGTTGCCCGGACGGGCGATTGGCCCTGGTGGCGAGGACCAAAACTCAATAACCACGCACCGGCTGGTCTGAAGTTCCCGGAACTGACCGCCGCGAACATTCGCTTTCAAGTCGACATTCCCGGTAAAGGTCACGCGTCGCCGCTGCTGGTCGGCGAGCGTGTCGTGCTCGCCACGGCGAATGAAGCCAATCACATTCAGTCACTGCTCGCGCGGAATCGCGCGACAGGCGAACCGTTGTGGCAAACGGAACTCCACCGCGGCGAATTTCAAAAGGATTCGCATCGCAACAACAGCCACGCTTCTGCCACGCCGGCCTTCGACGGCGAACGCTACTTCACTGTATTTATTAATGCCGGCGGCTTGTGGGTTTCGGCGGTTGATACGCAGGGAGAGATTGTCTGGCAAACACGCGCCGGCGAGTTTGATTCGATTTATGGCTTTGGCATGTCGCCCTGTTTGTGGGGACCGCTCGTGTTTGTCTGCGGCGACAACGATCGCCCCGGCGCTTTTCTCGCCGCGCTCCATCGCCAGACCGGCGCGATTGTCTGGCGCGTGCGGCGGCCGTACATCGATACCTATGGCACGCCCATCGTCGCCCATGTTGCCGGCCGCGATCAACTGCTGCTCGGCGGTGGCGGCTACATGATGAGTTACGACCCTGCCACGGGCAAAGCCTTATGGAAATGCAAAGGTCCCACCGAGGAGACAACGTCAAATACTGTCGCCTTTTTTAAAGACACGGTGTACGTCACGGGCGGATACCCCAAGCCCTATATCGCCATGGGCATTCGCGCGGATGGCAGCGGCGATGTTGACGACACGCACGTGCTCTGGACGAACAAGCGGGCGATGTCGTACGTGCCGTCGCCTTTGTATCACGATGGATTGCTCTACGTACTCAATGACGACGGCATCATCACCTGTCTCGATGCTGCCGATGGTGAGCCCATCTGGTCGCAGCGGCTCGGCGGCGATTACAGCGCTTCGCCGCTGCTGCTCGGTGACCGCATCGTTCTGTGCAGCGAGCAAGGGTTGATCCTGACGATTGCCGCCGGTCGCCAGTATCAAAAGCTGGGCGAGTTGGAACTCGCCGATGGTATGTGGGCCACTCCCAGCGTCGGCCCAGACGGTATCTATGTGCGAACGTTGAAGCAGTTAGTGCGGTTTGCGAAATAGGCCGTGGGTTACGGCCCTTCCGCTGGGAATTATTTCTGCGTGGCGGGCTCTTCAAGTCGCACCAGCAACCATTGCTGGGTCTGACCATCCGCAAAATGGATGAGGGCCGGCGCGGTGTCCTGCGTGAGGTTCGAGATGCCCGTTTCCATCAGGGGCCGCGATTTTCCTTTCACCGTCCACGCTGCTCGCTGGCAACCTTTGTCGGCCATGCCTTCAATCTCTTGCGTCGTATTGGTCGCAGTGTTATTCAGCAAGCCGTTGATCACCCCTTCTTTGCTGATTGCCAATTGCAAAAACAACGTCGGGCTCGGCCCCGACTTTTGGCCATCGGGTGTGAGCGCAAACACGCCCAGCGGCATCCATTCTGACTTGTCAGCCGCGATGTCCGGCGCACTGGCAGCAATATCCTGCGCTTGTTGCGCATATTCTTCCTCAGTCGCCACAGCCTGGTCACCGTAGTAAACCTGGCCGTCGTCGTAATAAACGTTTTCGCCATACGAGTAAGCGGTCGCGTCGGTCCAGCCATATCCGCCACACCAACCGGCGATCGCGCCCCAAGTTGCCCAGCGATAGGGGCGGTTGATTCGCCAGCGGGCCCAGTTGGGATGGTCAGCCCAGAAGTCGAGCCGCGGATGATTCTCGCGAATCTGATCACGAACCTCGTCGCGGCGGTCGACGCGATTGTCCATGCGATCCTGACGGTTTTGAATCCGATCAGGGCGGCCGGAAATCGGATTGTCGATGTCGGTTCGGCTCCCTACGCCCGGTCGATCACCAGGTCGATTTCCGGCAATGGGATTTTCCACCCCAGGCCGATTGCCCACCCCGGGGCGGTCGCCAACACCGGGTCGAGTTGCCGGAAGTTGACTGGGCCGTGCGCCACTATCGCGCAAGAAATCTGCCGCAGCGCCGCCGGCGATACCACCTGCTACGGCTCCACCGAGATTCTCGGGACGCGAAGCAGGTAGCTGACCAGCGCTGGGCTTCGTATCCAAAAAGCTCTGCAGCTGAGAATTGCTCGGACGAGTCGCCACTCCCGTGCCAGGACGAGGAACCGTGCCGACGCCACTGCCAGGCCGAGGGGTTACGCCCGTTCCCGGGCGCGGCGTGTTGCCGGCAATCGGTTGAGAAATCTTCGGTGGCGAAGGCCGCGCCGTGCTCGGTCGCGAGACACTCGGTGTTGCGGGGCGCGGTGCTGGGCGACTCACAGCAGGCGCGCGCGACATGCCGCCGCCACCACCCATGCGGGCTCCGCCGCCAGAAAATCCACCACCACCTCGGCCACCACCACCGCCACCGCGAGCGTACAGATCAAGAGTCAACAAACCGCACACCAGGCAAACTGCAGATACAATTGGCAAAATTCGCTTCATGGCAACACCAGCCTGTGAATGGATGAATTGGAGAGATCGTTGAATCACCGGCCTCATTCGGATTTCTGCCGGACAACCAGCACTTCCTCCGTATTGGGAACCAGGTCATCGCCAACCTGGCCATTCACGATCTGCCAGGTGAACTGATCGTTGTTCAAAAATTTGATGATGTTGACCGACGAGGCTTTCAAGCCATCCGCGCGCGTGCCCGTCGTTTGCACATGCCAGGCAGTTCCCTTCTTGCTCCAGGTTCCTTCACCGAAGCCGCCTTCGGAATCGAAAATCCACGAGCGAATCCGCTTCGCGACGGGATCCCAACCGATAAACTGCATACCGGAAATTTGAATGCGGTCGCGAACGGAAACGGAAAACGAACGGACAATGAAGTTTTGATTCTTGGCCCAATGGCAGCTGGTTTCGATGGTGCTTTGCTCATCTTGATCGACCCAAGTGCCAATCATCCATTCCAGTTCCTTCAGGTGTTCGTAATTCGAGCGAACAACCGGCGGAGCTTCTTCGGTGACCCGGTCCAGCAACCACTTGCCGTCGCGCTTGATGTAGACCGCGGAGTATTCCGATTCCTCGGGCTCACCTTGGGCCTGCAGCACCTTGGCAGCTCCATTTTCGATCGCCACATTGGGCGAAACGAACTGGATGCTGTCGGTCTTGGCTTCCAGCTTGCTTCCCTTTGCCGTGGCAAAGATTCGCGCGAACTGCTTTTCGATGGCATCGCGACCCACGGCTTGCTCACCGTTGTCGGGATTGGTGTAAACCGCTTCGGGGCTCCACAACGCGGCGAGTGCCTTTGCATCACCTTTGTTGAACGCAGCTGTGTAAGCGTCGACCGCCTGACGAATGGCGGCTTCATCCGCCTCCCGCCCATCCGCTCCGACCGCTGCTCGGATCGCAACCAACAGAAGGGAGCAGACAAAAACTGCGCAAGAACACCACCAACGTTTGAGTTTCATTTTCCCCTCCGATTGAGCACAGCAACGCAGCGATCGCGCGATCGAAAAGGCGACGCGAGCAGGCAATCAACGGATCGTTTCGTAAGAAGCCAGATAATGCCGGATCTGTGTATATCAGCGGCGAAGCATGTTCGATCGCATGTGATGCAGAATCACGCTTGCAGCATATCCCGGCACCGCGCGATGTCAATTAGCCTGCGTGCAGTGCTCGCCATGTGAAAATTTATGGGGGCGATGCAGCGATCATCTTTTGAACGTCAACCATTGCTTGCTGCCCGATGCGGAACAGGCCTTTGTGACTTCGGTCCAGATCGGCAATCAGCGCGAGCACGATGGTGAAGGCGACAATCATCGCGAGCTTGACAGGAGAGCGGCGTGAATTGGTCAAACCCGATTGATATCCCACGGCGGCCATGCTGAGGAGCGACATCACCAGCAGTCCTCCCCACATGACGAGTGGAATCCGGCTGCGCAAACCGGCTTGCACGCGTACTTCATTCAAATCGATCACTTTGTTCAGCGAATCGACATAGAGTTCGACCATTTCGGATTCCGGTTTCTGTTCGGCTGCAGTGATCGCCAGCTTCCAAAGCAGTTCGTGCAATTCCTCCGATCGAGCAATGGCCGCTGTCGGATCGCCACTCTTCACGCCTTGTAGGCGGATGTCGACATATTCCTTGAGGGCTGCGGCCGACTGCTTGTGCAAATCAGGCGTGAGCAGGCGGGTGCGCAAATACGCCGTGCCGATGGCGTTTGATTCCTGGAGAACCGCTTCACGGCGGGCATCGAAGCGGGAGGCCGCAATACTAAACGTGAAACCGAGCACCAGCGCGAGCAATCCGAGGATCGAGGCCACCATCGCGCCGACGGGTTGCACTTGCTCATCCGGTGTGTGCACATGCCGCCATCTCCCCCCACGATAGCCCGCCTCTAAGGCGCCCCAGAGCAACAGCCCGAACAGCAGGTCCAGCAGCCACAGCGGCAAAGCATCGAGTGGTTCAATAATCATGGCAGGTGATTTCCCAAGGACTGGCAAGGAACAGCTGAATTATTTTAGACAAACTTGTCCCCAGCAATTGTGAGCGATCCAGCCGTGCTGTGTAATCCAGCATTCGCGGCTGCCTCTCCCACACGTACTCCTGCCAGGTGCAACATGACCAAGAAAATTGCGGTTACTAGGGGACATGGTTCACCGCTCGGCGCTACGCTGCAAAACAAGGGAGTGAATTTCAGTCTCTATTCCCGGCACGCTACTGCGGTTGAATTGCTGTTGTTTGACGGTGTCGACGACGTGGCTCCGAGCCAAACGATACCGTTCGAAGCGCGCAGCTACCACTACTGGCATGCCTTTGTGCCCCGCATCAAGGCCGGACAGCTCTACGCCTATCGCGTGACCGGCCCAGATGCGCCCGAACAGGGCCTGCGTTTCGATCTCAGCAAAGTGCTGCTCGATCCCTATGGCAAAGGTGTGGTGGTGCCCTCAACTTACTCGCGCGCCGCCGCATGTGAACCGGGATTGGTGTCAACGCCAGCGTTGAAAAATGTCGTTGTCGACAACAGCCAATACGATTGGGAAGGAGACCTGCCTCTCAACCGCCCCTCCGCACGCACGATCATTTACGAAATGCATGTGCGGGGATTTACTCGCAATCCAAATTCGGGGCTGCCGGCCGAGTTGCGTGGCACTTACGCAGGGCTCATCGAAAAAATCCCGTACTTGCAGAAACTGGGCATCACTGCGGTTGAATTGCTGCCGGTCTTTCACTTCGACGCGCAGGATGCGCCGAACGGCAAACTGAATTACTGGGGGTATGCGCCGCTGTCGTTCTTCGCGCCGCATCCGGCTTACAGTTCGCGTCAGGATGCGCTCGGGCCGCTTGATGAATTTCGCGACATGGTGAAAGCGCTGCATCGTGCTGGCATCGAGGTCATTCTTGACGTCGTCTTCAATCACACAGCCGAAGGGAACGAACGCGGGCCGACGCTGGGCTTTAAAGGGATCGACAATCCTGCATACTACATGCTGGAGCAAGGGGGCAAGCACTACGCGAATTACACGGGCTGCGGCAACACTTTCAATGCCAATCATCCCGTTGTTCGCCGCCTGATTGTCGACAGTTTGCGATATTGGGTCGTGGAAATGCACGTCGACGGTTTTCGCTTCGACCTCGCTTCAATTCTCTGCCGCGATGCCTCCGGCATGCCGCTCCCCAATCCGCCGGTCTTGTGGGACATCGAATCCGATCCGATGCTTGCAGGCACGAAACTCCTCGCCGAAGCCTGGGATGCTGCGGGCTTGTATCAGGTTGGGAGCTTTATTGGCGACGCTTGGAAAGAGTGGAACGGCCGCTTTCGCGACGATGTCCGCGATTTCTTCCGCGGCGAAACCGGCGCCGTGCGTAGACTGGCCGATCGCATCGTCGGCAGCCCGGAAGTCTACGGCCACAAAGAACGCGAAGCTGAACAGAGCGTGAACTTCGTCACCTGTCACGATGGCTTCACGCTGAACGATCTGGTCTCGTACAACGACAAACACAACGAAGCCAACGGCGAGGGGAACCGCGACGGCGCGAACGACAACCGTAGTTGGAACTGTGGCGTCGAGGGGCCCACCACGGATCCCGTGATCGAAAGGCTCCGCAATCGGCAGGTGAAAAACTTTTTCACGGCAAACCTGATGTCCCTGGGACTGCCGATGCTCTTGATGGGTGACGAAGTCAGGCAGACCCAGCAGGGGAACAACAACGCCTTTTGCCAGGACAACGAACTGAGCTGGCTCGATTGGTCGCTGGTCGATCGACACGCGGATGTGTTGCGGTTTGTGAGTCTGCTTTGCGCACGGCGTGTTCAACGCGAAATTACCCATGAAACGCAGCGCGTGAGTATTAACACGCTGCTCCGCGACGCCAATGAATCGTGGCATGGCGTGAAGCTTAACGAACCCGACTGGAGCGACGGTTCCCGCAGCATCGCTTTGCAAGGCGAATTGAAGCGCCAGGGCTTGCATTTTTACATCATGTTCAATGCATTCTGGGAACCGCTCGAATTTGAACTGCCACGCCTGGAAGGACTGACGTGGCAGCGGTGGATCGATACTGCGCTCGATTCGCCCGACGACATCCAAGCCTGGGATCGCGCTCCCGCCTGGAAAGGCGACACGTATAAAGTCACCGATCGATCGGTCGTCATGCTGATCGCCATGAAGAACGTATAGTGCTTAACCGCCGCGTGGGCATCGGTCTTTGGCTCGACGCTCATGACCGTCGTTGCCGGGTGGCCCGTTTCTGTCGTGAGCGTTTTCGGTTGGCCGAAAAGTCCGACGATGACGTAGTAAAACACGGGCGTTAGAAAGATCCCAAAGATCGTCACGCCGAGCATGCCCGAGAACACCGCAATGCCCAACGTGCTGCGCATCTCAGCGCCAGCGCCTACGGCCAAGGCCAGCGGGACCACGCCCAGAATGAACGCCAGCGAGGTCATGATGATCGGCCGCAGTCGAAGGCGACAGGCCTCGACGGTGGCATCGGCCGGCGAAGCACCTTGGGCCGATTTTTCTTTGGCGAATTCGACGATCAGAATTGCATTCTTGCTCGCGAGCCCCACGAGCACCACGAATCCGATCTGCACGAAGATGTTGATGTCCATGCCTGCCATTGCCACTCCAATGACCGAGCACAGCAAACACATGGGCACGACCAGAATCACCGCCAGCGGCAATCACCTCGCCTGAGCTGATGCCAGGCAACGAAGCACCATTCACCGCCGCGGCCATTGCTTTGCACCGTTCGCGATCGATGTCGACATACATCTGCGGCGCCTGCGCAAGGAAGGCGCTGAACAAACCGATGTCGCGCACCATGAATTTGAAACCACCGGCGCTGCCCAGGTCCAGCACCGCTACCGGCTACAACCTAAAGTTAAGGCGATTGCGAATTTTTAGCGATTCGCAGCAGCGGCTGCTTCACTTAGCGATTCGAATTGCTCGCCAGTCGACATCGTAATAGCGCGATTCCGTTGCCACCTTACCGGGCTCGGCAATCGCAGCCCGCATCCGACCGGCGTGTGGCCAACTCACGACGCTGATGTACGTCGAATCCTGCCGCGCGGCGTGGAGCATCGACTTGGCCGACTCGAAATCGATGGGCTTGCCGCTGGCGAGGCATTTTTCGCATTCGCTCTTCAAGATGCCGCAGCGCCCCCGGTTGAGATCGCCGGCGTTCTTCACGTGATGGTTCGCGACAAACAAACTCGACACTCCCGCTTCCGGCTTGCGAACGACGGCCTGCGGCGTCGTCGCCGAAGGAGTGAATTCTAAAATGATCGGTGTTTGCTTGCCGAGTTCTGCTTTCGCGGGGATTACGTGCAACAAGATCGGCAGCGCGAAGTGCGAATTCACCTGCGCGGTCAACTCTTCCACCGCAGTCGTTGGCCGCGCCGTCTCGAGAAAAGTGCGCAGCAGATAGCCGGCCGCGATCGGTTCTTTCGGCAGGATTTCGCGCGGGCTTGGTCCGCCGGAGTTCGGCGCGATGTACATGCCCACGTCATTGATCGCTGAGATGCCGCAGCCGACGAACCCAAAAAACAACGCATCGATCGTCGGCCGCAAGCCAGCTTCACTCGGCTCGATCGCCAGAATGCAAAAGTTTTCCCGCGGCAGGATCGGCGGATAGTCGAAGTTGCGACCGACAATCAAGTCGCCACCCGCTGCCGCCGGGCCCCAGGCGGAGAATTGACTGCAGCGAAACAGCTCGAAGACATCCGCGGTGTTGAGTAGCGCCAGGTCCTCGAAATTGATCGGCCGTTGCGCTGCAGCGAGCGTCCGCTCTTCAACCGTGGTGCTTTGCTCAATGCCGGCGAGCATCCCGGCGAGTTCCTCACGATAACGCTTTGGCGGCTGAAATTGCTTGCCGATGACGCCCGCCGTCGCCCAGCCGCCGGGCAACTTCTTTTGCAACATGGTCGCCAATTGATTGCAACTCTTCACGATCTCCGCTCCAGCGAGCTTACCGTGGGCTTCACCTCGCTCACGATGATTTCCCCGGAGCATCAACACTGACAATCCGTCGATGCTGCCGCGCCAACTTTGGCCGTGGCGTGCTTTGATTTCGACGGTCGGTTGACCAGCGGTGGCAGCTGGATCGCCAAAAATCGCAATGAACAGTGCTAAAAGAGAGAACAGTTTGTGCATGCGATCGTTCATCCCGTTTTCAAAATCGACCAATCTCTTGAGTCCACCGGCAGAATACCGATACAATCCAAGGGTGGCTACCGCTTACTGATTCTCCGCAGGCAATACCATGCTAAACCGAACCTGGTTTCTCGCCGCGGCTAGTTTTCTCCTTTCTGCAACAGCCGTTTGGGCGCAAGCGCCGACTACGGTGCAATTGCCGACGTTTCAGGTCTTCTCGGTGAACACGACGGTTTCGGTGCCTGATGGCGGCGGTGCATTGCTGGGGGGCATGAATCGCGCGGTCGACAGCAGTGTGACTCGCGGCCTGCCGCTGGGGAGCAAAGTTCCCGGCTTAGGACGGCTGGCGGGCAATCGCGGCATCGGCAGTACGCGCAGCGCGTCGAATATGAGTGTGCACGCCACGATTATCGATCATCAAGAACTCGATGCCGCAGTGCTGGCCGAAGCTGCCGCGCGACGCGGTTCCCTTTCGGTCGCCGATAAGCAAGCGCTGGCCACGCAACAGAAAGCAGAATACATCACCCGCAATCTAGCCCGCGTTGAGGTTCCCGTCGTTGAAACCAAACCGGCGGCGCCGAGCGTCGAAGAAATCCGCCGCCGCAACGAACTAGCCGCTGCCAATCGTAACGCCGAAGCGGTCGCCTACTTTGCCAAAGCCCAAGCCGCCGAAGCGGAGCAAAAACCTGGCGTGGCGAAGATCTACTATCAAATGGTCGCCCGCCGCGCTGCGGGGGACTTGCGCGTGCAGGCCGAAACCCGTTTGGCCGCGCTCTCTTCACCCAGCAAGACTCTCGCTGCGAAGTGAAACGAAGCTCCGGCGAGTTTTCGCAGACTCATCCGTTTGCGCGGGAACGCGCGGAGTTCGTTCATGCGACGGGAGCTACTGACGCCCGACAAATTGAGTTACGTTGGTGTACTTTGCACTACCTCCCTTACACCTTGGAGAACGACGATGAAACGCTTTGCCGTCTTTGCCCTGTTGGCGGTCGCCCTCGCTGCTCCGCTGCACGCCGAAGATAATCTGCTCGCGGGTGGCGACCTGAGCAAGCATTGGGAAACCAAAGGAAACTGGATTCTCGACGCTGATCACGTGGTCACGCTCAAACCGCGACCGGGCGAAAGTGGCTGGCAGCGGTACGACGCGTACCTCTGGCTGAAAGGTGACTATCAGGATTTTGAAATCGACTTCGAATATAAGGTCGAGAAAAAAGGGAACAGCGGCTTTTACTTTCATGTCGGCGATGTGAAGAGCCCTGTGGCGACGGGCATCGAAGTGCAAATCTACGATTCGCACGGCAAAGCCGCCGACGCCAAGTTGACCGACCACGACAGCGGCGGCATCATCCCCGGTCTGCCACCGAGCAAGAACACCGCCAAAGCGGCTGGCGATTGGAATCGCTTTGTGATTAACGTCAAAGGTGACAAGGCCGTGATCAAGCTCAACGGCGAAACTGTCAATGAAGTGGAACTGACCAACGACAAACTGAAGAACCGCCCCAAGACCGGCGCAATTGGTTTTCAAGACCATGGCCTGCCGCTGGCGTTGCGGAATATCAAGATCAAAAAGCTTTAGTCGCGTCTTCGCCCCTCTCCTTTGTACTCAGGGGAGAGGGTCTGGGGCTTGCAGCGCTATCGACTCGCGATCGAAAGTGAGAAACAGCGCCGACGCTATCAATGTCGGCCACGGCCACGCTTACTTCTTCGGCGTCACCGTCCGCGATGGCGTCGGCTTGGACGTCGCTGCTTTCCGAACCCACACTTGGGTCACTTGCGCCGGGCTGCCACCATAAACGTCGCTAAAGGTCTTAGTGAATTCACCACCTTTGCGCAAGCCGTCAACCAATGCTTGGAATCGGCGACTGTCGCTCATCAGGTGTTTGACATAGCTGTAGGCAGCGATGTCAGCAGCCTCTTGTTCCATGTTGCCGCCCAGGAAGGCATCGCTGGCAGGCATCGCTGAAACAACTCCGGGTACGGCCTCATCCCATTGCTTAACGCGCGGATCATTGGCAGAGAGGCGAGAAGCAACGACGCGGCCCGCACCTTCGGCAAACCAATGCGGCACACCTTTGCCGATCGAGGCCATGTAAGTGCCGGCTAATTGCTGCAGAATCATTCCTTGCAGCGGATAGTCTTGCGAAGTGCCAGGTCGCGGACTCACGACCGCAGCATAAGCATCGACCGTGCTGAACTTGAAGTGGCCGCGCCATTGCTGAGGCAGCGAACGCTTCTCCACCATCTTGCCAAATTCGCTGTAGCCGTAGCGATCTTTGAAGACCAACAGCGACAAGCGGCCCTTGATCAACGGTTGATCGGCAGGGGCTTTAAAGACTTCCGCAACTTTCGGCGTCAAGGCTTCGGCTTGAGAACCGATTTCGGTCAGCGTATTCGCGCCGACATTGCCGAGCACGAGGTAGTTGGTCGTCTCTTGCCGCGCGGGTTCATCGCCGGGCAAGGTCAGAGCCCAATGTTGCATCGCGAGAGCAGCCCGATCCTGGCTTAACTGTTCATGCGTGGAATTCACCGCCTTGGTGATGGCGGCAAGTTCGGTGACCGGTTGCTTCGAATCGGGGCCATCGAATTTGGCTCCTTCTTCGATCCATTTTTCGAACTTGGCGATGACGGCGTCGGCGAGTGCCGGTTGATTCAGCGGCATCCGCTGACCATCCGCCGCGGTTCCCTTGAGTTTCTTGATGAGCAAGCTATCGCCAGGTTTGCCGGGCAGAATGTTCACGCCCGCGTCGCCACCTTTCAAGAGGCTCTCAAATGTATTGACGCTGAAGTTTTCGCGCGGCCGATTCGTGCCGTGGCAGCCAGTGCAATTGGCAGCAAGCACCGGAGCGATGTCCTTAGCAAAGCTAACCGTTTCTTTGCCAGTCGCTTGTTGCACCATCGGGGCGGCGGGCATCGGCGTGGGTGTGCCAGCCGTGGCCAGTGCAGTGATGTTGGCGGCTGGATCGGCTCCGTCGAACTTGGCCCCCTCGGTGATCCACTTGCGGAGCACTTCGATTTCGGCGGCAGGAATCTTTTGGCCATTCGGCGGCATTTCGGCATCGTCGATTTTTTCCATCAGCACGCTGCCTTTGCCATCGCCCTTAAAAATGACAAGGCCGGCGGGCGGACCTTTCATCAGCGCTGCATAAGTGGCCATCGAGAACATGCCGCTGGCTTTGTTCACATGGCAACCTCCGCAGCGTGAAGTGATGATCGGCACCACTTGCTTCGTGAAACTCACTTCGCCTGGCGCAGTGGCAGGAACGCCTGGTGCTGGCTTGGCGCCGGCCGGTGTCTTCGGTTCGGCCATTGCAGCCAACGCCGCGAGCGGCTTGAGTTCGGGTAGTTCGATACCTTCCAACTCGAGCAAAGCATGTGCATTGGTCAGCCGCTTGTGAATGGCTTCGAGTTGCGAAACGACTTGAGCATCACCACTGGCAGCGAGTTTCTCGAGGCGGCTTTGCACCTCCTTCACTGCTTCGGCGGCATCTTTGAACTTGCTGTTCTGAAAGAGATTTCCTGCCTTGGTCATGAGTGTGGAAACCGCGGCGAGCTCTGCCCGCTGTTCGGCCGTTGGAGCCGCCTCGGCAAGGGGGGCAAATGCCGCCAGCAGCAGTCCGCAACAGGCGACAGATCCAATCAGCCAGCGGCAATTCGACATGCGACTTCTTCCTTAATTCAATTCAGCTTCGTTCAATTCGGCTTTGCAAATCGGGCAACTTGTGTGCAGGAAACATCTTAGACTACGGACCGCACGCCTGACAAATACGGTCTTTTGCCGACACTGGTTACGACCTAAACGGCCGCAGCTGGCGTTTGTACTCATTTCACCCATCCGCTTGCAGAGTTACTGGCGAAGTGTTTTCCCCCGGCGATAGAATGCGGCGGTCGAATGGATCAAACACGCGCGGGAGTTCACCGATGGTTCTGCGGGCGACGTTGGTTGTTTTATTGATTTTCTTTTCCGCAAAGGGCGCAGCCGCGGAGCCGAAGAAACTCCTGCTCCTTTCGTCCGGGCCAGACGGGCATCCTGTTTCGACACACGAATATGTCGCCGGGCAACAGATATTAGGCAGGCTACTACGCGAGGTGCCCAACCTGCAAATCACGCAATTGCGGGCCGATAGTGAATGGCGCGATGGACCGGCCGTGCTCGATAAGACCGATCACTGTGTCCTCTTCGTAAGCGAAGGTGCGAAATGGGTGAATGGCAACCCCGCACGCCGCGACGCTTTTCGCCGGCTGGCCGAGCGCAAGGGTGGCCTATCGGTACTGCACTGGGGCATGGGATCGCGTGATGCTGCGAACATTGACGTCTTTGTACAACTTTTTGGGGCCTGCCACGGTGGCCCCGATCGCAAATACAAAGTTCTGGAAGCCAAATGCATGCCCGCTTCCGGCCACGCAGCGACTCTTGGATTGCAGGAGTTCACGATTAAGGATGAGTTCTACTATGCACTGAAACGCGATCCCAACCAGGAACTGAAGTCGTTACTCACCGCTCGCATCGACGATCGCGACGAGATGGTCGCTTGGGCCTGGGAACGAACCGACGGCGGCCGTTCGTTCGGCTTCTCGGGCCTGCACTTTCATGCGAACTGGGAACGGGCGGAGTATCAAAAACTGGTGGCTCAAAGCGTGCTGTGGACGACCCAATTGCCGCCGCCGCCAACTTTTCCCGCCGCGCTGACTGCAATCGATTTTCACTTGCCGGAGCCGCCAGCGAAGCAGAGCGAAAAGAAATAGCAGAAGCAGAGTTTCGCGGCTTTGCTCCTTGAGTTGATTGCCGTCGACCGCATTGACTCGTGAACCGGAAGACGACGCGTGCTCTCTCTAATCGAACAGAGCACGAGTTCTAGGTGGCAAAACGCAACCAGCCGGCATAATTGGTCTTGTGGCGATTGGAAACGAAAAAATGCCCTGAAGCTGGCTTGTCGAATCAGGAGCTTGGATGTAATTTAATGAGTCTACTTTCCCCTCTAGCTCAGTTGGTAGAGCAGGCGGCTGTTAACCGCCGGGTCGCAGGTTCGAGTCCTGCGGGGGGAGCTTTTTCGGCTTGCGAACTTTTCGCCGACCATCTGGTTTACTCAAAACGCCGAGAGCGAGAGCTTTCGGCGTTTCGTGTTGTGTGCCTGGCATGTTGTGTTTCTCGGAGATGAGAGTTCTCTACGGGCCGTGA
>CAYMWL010000071.1:0-34245 GCA_964394305.1 uncultured Pirellulaceae bacterium | reverse complement strand
CAACCGAACCACTCCCCTTAACCACTACACTGTCCGAAATTTGCCAAGCAGCTCAAGCCTGGCTGGCGACCTCTTTGTTTTCTTCAGCCAGCAAACTGGGATCGATCTTGATCTGCCAACCTTCGATTTCCTTTTCGACCGGGTCGTAAAACCTGGGATCCTCGGCGAAGGCGACAGAGAAATTTAACACGGTGAAAACGCTGGCGAGCAGGAATAAACGCATCGGAGGTCTTTCGGAAGTGAGAGATTTGTTCGGTGTGTCCAGGCCATTATGGGATGAGTTTGCCAGTTCGGGGCGCAGCAGTTCAAGCCGCCTGCTGACACGCAGCGCGACTTTTGTGATGATAATCCAAATGGCTGACTGGACCACTCTCTCTGGGTCATTCTCTTTTCTCGCGAGGCTCCCTGTGCTGCATTACTACGGTTCATGCATTCTTCTGACGGCGGCGTTGCTTGTGCCTGGTTCGCTGCGAGCTGCCGAGCCGTCGCCCAATCTGGCACAACAGCTCAAGCCGATTTGTGTAGCACTCGCTAGGGACCAGGTTGCCTGGACGGCGACAATCGAAATTGAAATCGATGGCCGGCCGCAGCGCGTCGATGCCAGCTTTGCGCGGTTCAGTGGGCAATCGTTCGATTTGAAATTAACTCATGCCGATTACGCCCTCGAACTTCGCCGCCGCGACGATGCCACCGCGCTGGCGCTGCCCAAACACAACGTGGTCTACGTCGGCCGCGGCAAGGTCGACGGCGATGATCATCTCGCGCCGGCAAAGATCGCCCAGCGATTGGTGAGCAACGGCTCGTTGGTCTCGCTCTATGTGCCGCTTGCCGCGCAATCCGATCCGAACACGTTGCATCTACTCCTCACTGGTTTGCTGAAAGTGAAGTACTCGGCCGACGACAAACGCTGGTTGATCAACAAGGACATTTCGTTCCAAGTGTCGGCCGAAAAGGTGGCAATCGACGTACGGGCCGATTCCACGAAAGTTCATTTGCAACTTGTCGACAAGCTCCCTGCCGAGGAGCCGATCGATGAGTGGCCTGGGCAGCGCATCGAGAAACTCGATCGCGCCGAGCTCGAACGGACCCTGGCCCGCGGCGTGCGCCGCGCTTGCGAAGTATTGGCGCCGTCGCCGCTGCTGACGAATCCCGAGCAAGTTGCGAAGAAAATCGAAAATGGTGAGCTGCGGTGGATCGATGGCCAACGCGTCGTGTTGCTCCGCGGCACGCCCGAGCAAGTCGGCCGGGCGCATGGTCAACTCCTGAAAGTCGAAACGCAGCGCTGCATCGATTCAGTGATCCACAGTTTCGGCACCGTGCAGACGATTCGCACCGGTCGCTGGTTCCGGCATGAACTGGAAGCGGCGTACAAGCGACTGTCGCCGCACATTCCTGTTGATCACAAGCGCGAAACCATTGCGCTCGCCGAAGCGCTCAACATGGACAGCCAGCTGGCTCAGACAATCAATGTTTTTCCCGAACTCTTTCACTGCTCCGGCTTTGCGGTTTTTGGGAAAGCGACGAAAGGCGGCAAGCTCTATCATGGTCGCGTGCTCGATTACATGACGACAATCGGCTTGCAGGACTCGGCGACAACGTTTGTGATCGCGATCGACGGCAAGATTCCCTTCGTCAACGTCGGCTACGGCGGTTTCATCGGCAGTGTGAGTGGCATGAATGCGAAAGCGATTTCGCTCGGCGAAATGGGAGGTCGCGGCGAAGGAAAGTGGAACGGCGCGCCGATGGCCACACTCATGCGGCGGGCCCTCGAAGAATGTTCGACGCTCGACGACGTGATGACCCTCTGGAAGAACAGCCCGCGGACTTGCGAGTACTACTACGTCTTCGCCGATGGCAAAACCAATCGCGCGGTGGGCGTGGCGGCTACGCCGGAGAACATTGAGTTCGTGTTGCCCGGGCAAGCACATCCGTTGCTCGGTGAGGGCATTCCGGATACGGTCGTTCTTTCCGCCGGTGATCGGCTGGAAAAACTGCGCAGCCGCGTGAAGGAGCGTTATGGCCAACTCGATGCCGAGGGTGGCCAATGGCTGATGTGCCGACCGGTGGCTATGGAGTCGAACCTGCACAATGTGTTGTTCGTGCCGGAAGATGGCGTGCTCTATGTTGCGAATGCGAATCACGAACTGCCGGCTGCGGAGCGACCGTATGTGAAGCTCGATTTGAAGCAACTGCTGGGCGAGATGACGGAGAGTAAATGAAGGGCAACTTAAGGCAAGGGGCCAATGTCTCAATACGAAAAGAAGAGCGCGAAGGCCAGATAGGCAGCGCCCACGACGATCGCCAGAAAGAGCAGTGCGAAAACGCAGCCGAACATGGCCCCTAAGAATTGCGCTTGATTGAGCGACTGTGAGGGCCGCGATTGATTCGTCGCTTGGGGCGCTTCGTAGGGGTTGAGAGACGGTTCGCCAGGCATGCTTGCGCTACGTCATTCCGATGGCATCGACTTGAGATCGAAGTTGAAGGTGTTGCTTCCCACCTTCACTTCCGCCGTCAAATCGCTGGTGGCTGCGTTGCCGTACTTTTTTGGTGTCAGCAAATTGGGGAGCGGTTCCGGGTTTTCGGGCGTGGGGGCGACTGGCTCGACGGCGACAACGGTGACTCGATAGCTGCCGGGTGGAATATCCGCACTGGTCCCGACCATCAACGAATAGTTGCCGCGGGAATTGATTTGTCCTGTCGCGGCAACTCCTTCGCCCGCCGGCGCGAACGAGATATCTCCTTTGGTCAAAGGCTGACCATCTAGAGTGACGTGGCCCGAGACTCGTCCTTGCGTGCCACCACAGCCAACGAACGCGAACAACAGGAGGCAGGCAAGAAACAGATTGCGAATCATGCAGGTTTTCAACAAGAGTGAAGTGGTGAATCAGCTGAACGATTTACAGCAGGCACTGTTACGGCAGTTCGGCGATTTCGCCTTCGCCTTTGGTGGAGAGGAACCGCCAGGTGTCATACTTGATGTTTTGCTGCACGAACCGCACGGAGCCGTCGGCAAAGACAAACTGCAAACCACCGGGATGCAAGCTGCGGAAACTGATGACGTTCCACCAGGCATCGGGCGTCGGCGGTTTGGGCATGTAGTTCGGCGGGGCATGCGTGCTCGCGTAATCGCCGTTCGAATAATAGGCAGCGGAATGATTGTTGTGTTGCATCACATCTTCGCCGACCAAAAAAGTATTCGAAGTTCCATCGGTGATGTGTGCTAACTTGATCGGTTCGCGGTAATTGTTGCGGTAAAAAATTCCGCGGCAGCCGATCGTGTTGTGGCAGTCACCTATCGGGCTGGGATGAATGCTGGTCGCGCCCCCCATCTGACCATCCCCCAGGCAGCCCTTGTAATTCGTGCGGGCGACTTCGACACCACCGAATTGAGCCTGCGTTGTCGAAGTCTTGTTCGAGAGAGGATCGGTCGGACAAGCCAGCACTTTGAGCTTTGTCTTCATCGCGTCGCGACATTGCGCGGCGGGATTTGCCAGCCCACCGCCCGAACCCGAAGTACCGCCCCAATAGGGTTCGAATTGGGCGAAGAGTGTCGTTTGTTCCAGTTGCGGCAAGATGCTGGTGATCCAGCCTTTGCCGTTGCAGTCAGTGCAGCGCGGATACTGGGCTGGCGCGCCAACGGGCCCTTCGGGGCCGTAGCTGATGCTCATTGGAAAAATGAGAAACGTGTCGTGATAGTTGTGAACAGCCAAGCCAATTTGTTTGAGGTTGTTCGAGCATTGCGACCGCCGCGCGGCCTCGCGGGCCGCCTGCACAGCTGGCAAGAGCAATGCGACCAGCACACCAATGATTGCGATCACCACCAGGAGTTCGACGAGAGTAAATCCACGCGGAGCATTTCGGTTCATAGATTGGCCAAAAATCGGTAAGCAGGAAGTGACGGGCAGGTCACAGCCTCAGAATGTACTCATAGCGCCAATCAAAATCCATCGCGAAAGTGCGAGAATCCCGCCGCAGAAGTAGTTAGCGGTCGAAGGATTCACTTTATGGGTGGGTCGAGCGGTACTCCGCGAGGTCCACCAAGAGGTGAGCCAGGTAGCGCGGGGTCGGTGGGACTCATCAAGAAACAACGCAGGGGACATGAGCGGTGCTCACATCCCCTGGATGTTAGAATTGGCATTTTTCGCTGCACTCAAGCGGCGATGCAAACTACTCAGACTTCGGAGCTTCAGCTGGCGCGGCAGGTGCAGGTGCAGCGGGAGCATCGGCTGGCGGTGGAGCGGGCGCGTCGGCCGGAGGAGCGGCAGGGGCGTCAGCTGGAGGAGTCGCGGGGGCGTCAGCTGGTGCTGGGGTTTCCGCAGGAGTCGTAGCGGCTGGTGGGTCAGCAGCCTTCGGGGGAGCGGGGCTTTCACCACCGCAGCCAACGAACGAAACGCCACAGCCAGCGATGAGCAACAGAGCGAACAACTTCTTCATTTCATTTCTTCCTTAATAGGACCATTCAAACCAGGAGCATGTTAGCAGGCCGATCCTGCTGGAGTTTTTCAGTTCAAAATTTCAGCAGTCAGGTAGCCGCAAAATCAGCGGCACGAATGTACGATCCTGCCGGACAGGAGCTTATTCCCGGGATTCAGGAGATTTTTTGAGGAGAGCGGACTGGTCGCTTCCAGTGCGGTCCGCATCAAGAATCTAGGTCGATTTCTGGCCCGAGGAGTGGCAGCGCGAGGATTTTTCCCAAGATTGCCGCCCTGCCGGGCGAATTTCGGGAATAATCAGGGCCTTTACCGGTTCTTCCTTCTCAGCGAGGCGGTCAATGGCGGATCAGCCCCGGCAGGGCATGACGCAGCACACACCCAACCGAGCGGGTCCTATTCCCGCCCAGGTTGCGGTTTCGTCTGCCAACCCAGCCGAGGTTCGTCAGGCGGATGAGCCTCCACCAACACTGCCGGACCTGATCCGCGAATTTGCCGCGCCTCTGTATCGTTATGCCTTTCGGCTGGCGGGCCAGGCGAGCGATGCCGAGGACTTGGTGCAGCAGACGTTTTTGGTCGCTCAGCAAAAGTTGCATCAGCTGCGTGAAGCCGACCGGGCTTCGGCCTGGCTGTATGCCGTGCTGCGAAGTTGTTTTTTGAAGTCGCGGCGGAAGGCGGTTCCGCAAACGATGGACGACAGCTTCACGCTCGACAGCCTCGCGGATTTGCCAGCAGGCGACGACAGCGACGCCTGGCTGGACCGTGAAGCACTACAACTGGCGCTGGCCGAATTGCCGGATGAGTTTAAGATTGTCGTGCTGATGTTTTATTTCGAAGAACTGTCGTACAGGGACATCGCCGACCAATTGGAAATTCCGATCGGCACGGTGATGAGCCGGCTGTCGCGCGGCAAAGCTCACTTGCGGCGGCGATTGGCTCCTGACGAAAAGAAGACCGCCGAAGTTGAGTTGCGGAACTAGAGAATCACGTGGAAAACAAGCCAACCATTCGCGAACTGATCGACGCTTGCCGCGCCGATCAGCACGATGCGCAGCGACCCGAACTCGCTGCGGAGTTGGCTCCCCTCGCGCGCGAACTGCAGTCTTCGCCGGAACTAAGACAAGCGGCGGAAAAGTCAGAACGCTTTGATCGTAGCGTGCGCGCGGAGCTCGATGATGTCGCGGTGCCAACGGGATTGGCCGATCGTTTGCTCGCTGGTTGCGAAGCGGCGTTGGTTGCTGAGCAAAAGGCAAAACGATTTTTTTCTCGTCGCCAGGTCATTGCTCTCTTCTCCGCCGCAGCGAGTTTGCTGATTTTGATCGGTGGCGGTTTGGCGCTGCGAGAATGGCTGCAACAGAGCAGTCCGGTTTCGAATGATGTTCTCGCCATGAACGCGGTTGCCTGGTTCGACCAATGTGGCCCGACTGCTACCTGGTCGCCGGCAGCGGCGCCGACCAAGGAATTTCCTCTTTCAAATATCAAGTATCTGCCGAAACGCTGGCGATATCTGGATGCGGAACGGCGGGATGCGGTCGCCTATGAAATGGTGTTCGAGGGGCAGCGGGCCTTGCTGTTTGTCGTCAGGTCGCCCCGTCCTTATCCCAACCTTGCGCAGTCGCCATTCACTCGCTTGACGGCCTCGGGTGGTATCTCGTTAGGTGCCTGGCAAAGTGGCGCTAGAATTTATGTCCTGTCGGTCCATGGCAATTCGCGCCTGCTCGAAGTTTTCGTGCACCGCTCACCGCAAGCGTAGGTAATTGCTCGCAAGCTTTGCCTTACCGCTAAAGTTTGACACGACTTTAACGCCTCTACGCATTGTGCTGCTTTTTGGCCGAATCCAGGCCGATTTCTTTGGTAACTGAGGACCGCTGCCTCAGCCATTAGTACCGCATACCATCGCAGCAAGGATGCCTGCAATGAAGAAGTTCGCCGTTAGCGTTTGTTTGCTTGCCATCACTTGCACCGCCGCCGTGCACGCGCAGGACCCAATTCCGCTGGTCAGCAATCCAGCCGAATTGCCGGCCGAAGCGCCGATCATTCCGGGAACGATTCCCGGCGTTTCGCCATCACAAATGACGCCGGAAATGTATCTCTATCTGCACGAACTGAAACGCTACGACGATCCGAAGCAAGCCGTCCGCCGCAAAGCGGAATTAAAGACAGCGCAGCGGAATCAACGCCTCGCCGCGCAAAAGTGGTTCGGCGTTTCCAATGCCCGGCCGATGGCTTCGGCTCAGCCCTTCATGGATTTGTATTCACCGCGTTGGGTCGGCAACGGCTACAACTCGTTCGATTGGGTCGGCGCCCAGAACAGCACCGCGCCGGTGATCATCGTCGAACCAACGATCCGCCGCTAACTACGCTGGTACCGCCTCCAGCACATCCAACTCACCCGCCGTCCGCACAATGCGGCTGAGCTTCAACCCAGCCGCAGCGAACAGCTCACGATATTCGTCAGCGGTGCGTTCTTTCCCTTCGGGAATCGTGAGCATCGTCAGGTCGAGCCATTTCACAAAGCCCGGCTCATTGCCGGATGGCACGACGCTCTCCACGACCAGCACCTTGCCGCCGGGATTTAATGCCGCGCGGCAATTCTTCAAAATGGTCACGCACTTCTCGTCATCCCAGTCGTGGATGATGTGCCGCATGAGAACGGCGTCGACCTGCACGTCAATCTTTTCAAAGAAGTTGCCGCCCACGAACTGACAGCGACCATTGACGCCTGCTTTCTCTAGATTCGGCTTCGCGCGTTCGACAACATGCGGCAAGTCAAACAGCGATCCCTGCAGTTGCGGATGACGCTCGAGCACGGTGGCAATCGTCAAGCCATTGCCGCCGCCCACATCGCAGAGCGATTTGAAGCTACCGAAGTCATAAGCCTCGACCATTAGCGCCGTTTCGGCGCCGTGAATGCTCGTCATCGCAGCATCGAAGACCTTCGCTTGTTCCGGATGTTTGCCGAGAAAATCAAACACCCCTTCACCGAACACTTTGCGGAAACTCCCCTGTCCCGTCTGGATGCTGAAGAGCAATTGGCCCCAGGCGGCGTAATGTTCTTCGCCCATCATCACGGCCATCGCCCACTGTGAGTTCTCTGCCTGTTTTTTCAGCGGCATGCTCAGCGGCGAATTGGCAAATTTCTTTCCATCCTGTTGTGAAAAGACACCGACGCTGGCGAGCGCTCGCAGCAAGCGCAACAACGCGTCGGGATTGGTCTTGGTCTCCGCCGCGAGCTCCGCAGAAGTTTTCGGCCCGCTCGTCAATTTGTCGGCCAGTTCCAGCTTCGCAGCGACATAGATTGCCTGCGAAGTCCAATAGCCGGTGATCATTTGCTTGAGCGTGAGAACGGGAGAGTTTTCCATAACTAATCTCAGTTCCGAAATTTCAAATTACAAATTGCCAATTACAAATGCGCCAGCGGTTCTTGTTGTGATAAACAGTGGAACGAACCCAGCCCCCAAACCAGCTTCAGCGACGGACTGCCGACCACTTTGCGATCGGGCATCAAGTCCTGCAGAATGCCAATCGCCTGCGCATCGGCCGGATCGCCGAACTGCGGCACGATCACGGCATCGTTGACGATCAAAAAATTGCCATAGCCGGCCGGCAAGCGTTGCTCATCGACAAACAGTGGCCTCGGCAACGGTAGGCGCACCACGTCGAACGGCCGATTGTTTTGGTCGGTCAGCTGCTGCACTTCAGCCAGGTTCTGCTGCGTCGGTCGGTAGTTTTCGTCGCTCGGATCGTCGCACACACAGACGACAATCGTCCGCGGATTGATGAACCGGGCGATCTGGTCGATGTGGCCGTCGGTGTCATCGCCAGCCATCTCGCCGCCGGTGAGCCAGAGAACTTTTTTGATCGTCAAATAATCGGCGAGATACTTTTCGACTTGCTCGCGCGACAACTGCGGATTGCGATTGGGATTCAGCAAGCACGATTCCGTCGTTAGCAGGCAGCCTTGGCCGTTCCCTTCGATGGCGCCGCCTTCCAGGATGATGCCGGGCGAAAAGACCTTCCGCTGCTGCAAGCGGCCGATGGTCGGTGGGACCAGATTGTCCAAATCAAACGGCGGATACTTGCCGCCCCAGGCGTTGTATTCCCAATCGACCAGCGCGGGCTGCGATCCAACCGGTCCGCTCAAAAAGATCGGTCCATGATCGCGGCACCAGGCGTCGTTGGTGGCGATGTCGTGCAGCGTGGCATTTTTCAAGTCGCCAACAAGAGACTTCGCTTGCGCAAGAATCTCCGCGCCGCCGGCAAGAATGTTCACCGGCTCGTACCGCGCGATCGTCCGCACGAACTGCGCAAATTCAGCCGGCACCGGCTCGAAATGATCGGGCCAGGTCGCTGGATTTCGCGGCCAGCTGAGCCAGACCGAAGCTTGCCGTTCCCATTCGGCGGGCCAGCGATAACCAAGTTGGGAAGGGGTTTCAGGTTGCACTAAAGTCTCCATGGTTACTCCGCATCAGGTACGCAACTCCACACGCCGCGTCGAATATCGGCGCAAGACATAAACGACTGCGACCACTAATGATGTTATTCCTGCGGAAATTGTCAGTGAGTCTCCAACTTCGAACGAAAACCAGAGTAGAACGGGTAGCGTCAAGCTGATCGTCCAAAAATTTGCCAATCCAAAGAGAGTCCATAATCCCCGCGAACGGCTCCAGCGAAATGTTAGGTAGTTGCCGCCAACGATTCCCCAAATCAACATAGCCATTGGCATCCAAAAGATAGTCGCGAGATGCTGCAGCATCAGCCTTGGAATCGCGATTGTAATTGCTACGATTGTGGTCAACTCGAGCAACTGAAAGACGGAAATCCGCGGACGCATCGTTTAGGGATCCAGTGGGCACCACCACGACCAGTTCGCTCTGCGCTATTGGCACGGTTTAGGTATCTCGATACCGTTTCGTCAAATCGCCATACGCATCAATCCGCCGATCGCGCAAGAACGGCCAATGCGTCCGGACGACATCGATCAGTCCGAGATCGCAGGGCACGACGAGAATCTCTTCCCCTTCGTGCTTCGCCTTGGCGAGCAAGTTGCCATTGGGATCACTGACAAACGAACCGCCCCAAAACTGCAACGCGCCTTCCAGGCCCACGCGATTAGGCGCGGCGACAAATACGCCGTTAGCGATCGCGTGGCTGCGCATCATCGTTTCCCAAGCGTTGTGTTGGCTCGCGCCGAAGACTTCTTTCTCTTCCGGCAGCCAGCCAATCGCGGTGGGGTAGAAAATAATCTCGGCGCCGCTGAGCGCCGTCAGCCGGGCTGCTTCGGGATACCACTGATCCCAGCACACGCAGATGCCGACCTTGCCGAATTTGGTCGCAAAGCTGCGAAAGCCGAGGTCGCCGGGGGTGAAGTAAAACTTTTCGTAGAACAGCGGATCGTCGGGAATGTGCATCTTGCGGTACAATCCGAGCTGCGTGCCGTCGGCGTCGAAGATCACCGCGGTGTTGTGATACAGCCCGGGCGCACGCCGTTCAAACAGCGAAGCAACAACCACAACGCCGTGCTTCTTCGCGGCCGCTTGCATCGCTTCGCTCGTCGGTCCCGGAATCGACTCGGCCTGATCGAACTTGGCATGGTCTTCGCTCTGGCAGAAGTAATGCCCGGCGAACAACTCCTGTAAGCAGACGATGTTCGCCCCTTTTTCGGCCGCTTCAGCAATTTTCGCGAGCGCCTTCTCGACGTTCGGCTCCTTGGCCTCGGTACATGTCATCTGCACGACGGCGACATTCACCACGCGGGAGTTTTTGTATTGATAAGTCATCGCACCAGGGAAGTGAGTGGTTCGAAGGAGTTTGGCAAGCGAAAATTATACGCGGCGTACGACAGTGGGAGAGGGGGTGGCCAGGAGCGGGAGAGCGAAGCGGGAAACGCAGGCCGATTCTTCGCACAGCGCTCATGTTTTCTTCACTCAACGACGGAGAGAATGTTGCGCGACAGTTTAAAACCTCCGTTCCATTCACCCCCTCGCCCACTCTCCTTGTCTCCCCCTCGTATTTCCGCCAGACTGAAAGAGAACTCAGGGATGAATTATCCGCACGCTCGCACTCGCACGGACCGCAGCATGTCAGAATCGGCCGCACAACTTCCTAAGCTATTCGTGCTCGACACGAATGTGATTCTTCACGACAGCGGTTGCATTCAGAACTTTGAAGAAAACGATGTCGCCATCCCGATCACCGTGCTCGAGGAGCTCGATCACTTCAAACGGGGCAACGAAGCGATCAATTTCCAGGCTCGCGATTTTCTCCGGGCCATCGATGAGTTGACCGGCGATCATCTGGTTTCCGATAAGGGGACTTCGCTAGGTGCGGGCTTGGGTTCGATCCGCGTGGTGCTGGGCAGCGAAATTGATCCGCGCGTGAAGGCTGCGTTCGCCGCTGATACGCCCGATCATCGCATTTTGAATTGCGCGCTGATGCTCCAAAAGCGCGAAGTCAACCGCCGCGTCGTCCTCGTCACCAAAGACACCAACCTGCGGATGAAAGCCAAGGGGCTCGGCCTGCCGGCGCAGGATTACACAACAGACAAAGTAGAGAGCTTCGACAAGCTCTATACAGGCAAACGTGTCATTGAAGATGCGGCCAGCGAAGCCATTTCGCTCTTCTATACAGAAGGTGGCGTGGTGCCGGTCGCCCGCGTTCCGCAGATCACACAGCCCATTCCGAACGAAAACTTTGTTCTCCGCAACGGCAGCAAGAGCGTGCTCTGCACCTATCGCCATTCCGATCAATCGCTGGTGCGTGTAGAAAAGGTTTCGACCTACGGCATCACGCCGCGGAACGCAGAGCAATCGTTCGCGTTGCGGATGCTGACCGACGAAAGCATCAAGCTTGTTACGCTCGCGGGCACGGCGGGAACCGGCAAAACTTTGTTGGCTTTGGCAGCGGCGCTCGAATGTCGCCAGAAGTATCGGCAGATCCTGCTCGCCCGGCCGGTAGTGCCCCTGAGCAATCGCGACCTTGGATTTCTACCGGGCGACATCGGGGCCAAGCTCGATCCTTACATGCAGCCGCTGTACGACAATCTCACCGTGATCCGCCAGCAGTTTGGCGATCAAGATGTCGCCGCCCAGCGGATCAACGAAATGCGCGAGAGCGAAAAACTGCTCGTCACGCCGCTGGCTTATATTCGCGGCCGCAGCTTGCAGCGGATCTTTTTCATCATCGACGAAGCTCAAAATCTCACGCCGCATGAAGTGAAGACGATCATCACGCGGGCCGGCGAAGGAACCAAGATCGTTCTCACTGGCGACATCCGGCAGATCGATCAGCCTTATCTCGACGCCCTCTCGAACGGCCTGAGTTACTTGATCCATCGCATGATGGGGCAGCCCATCTATGGACACGTTACGCTGGAAAAAGGGGAACGCTCGGCGCTGGCGGATCTGGCGAGTGAGTTGCTTTAGGTTCGACCATTTCACGCGATTTCCACGATCATCGCCACCGCTCCGCCGCCTCCCAAGCACAGCGATGCCAGGCCCCTTTTCTCATTTCGCTGCTGCAGGGCATGCAGCAGCGAAACGAGCAGCCTTGCTCCGCTGCAGCCAATGGGATGGCCCAGCGCGATCGAACCGCCGCGGACGTTGGTCTTTTCGTGCGGCAATTTCAGTTCGCGCATGCAGGCGAGGCATTGCGATGCAAACGCTTCGTTCAGTTCAAACAA
This sequence comes from uncultured Pirellulaceae bacterium, assembly GCA_964394305.1. Classification (GTDB taxonomy): domain Bacteria; phylum Planctomycetota; class Planctomycetia; order Pirellulales; family Pirellulaceae; genus Anatilimnocola. The sequence goes on along the minus strand of CAYMWL010000071.1, from coordinate 22,134 downwards.
GTCGATGTCTTTGACGCTGAGGTTCGCCTTCGCGAGCACGCTGCGAATCGCGGCGATCGGCGCCAGAAACAAATCCTTCGGCGGCAAACTGCTTGCTGCGGAGGCCACAATCCTGGCTTTGATGGTTCGATTGGACCTTGCAGCAAGCGCTTCACTGACGACAACGACAGCAGCGCCGCCATCGCTGATCTGCGAAGCATTGCCGGCCGTCGCCGTTCCTTCTGGCCCAAACGCTGGCCGCAACTTCGCGAGATCCGCGAGCGAAATGCCGGGCCGTGGCCCTTCATCGCGGTCAACAACATTTTCGACTTTGCCTGTTTTGACGGTAATAGGAACAATTTCCGCGCGGAACAAGCAGGACTCTTGCGATTGCCCGGCACGCTGCTGACTCGCGAGGGCAAAGGCATCTTGATCGCCGCGCGAAATCGACGCACCGGTCGCCGTGTCATCGGCCAGACAACCCATGGCGCGCTGTTCAGTCGCGCACCACAGGCCATCGTGAACCATGGCGTCGAGCGAAGTTTGCGATCCAAACTTCCAGCCGCTCCGCACCCCCGGCAATAAGTGTGGCGCCAGGCTCATGCTCTCCATGCCACCGGCGATGATTGCCTGAGCATCGCCAGCCCGAATCGCCTGGTCCGCAAGCATAACCGCTTTCAAGCCGCTGCCACAGACTTTGTTTACGGTTAACGCCGAAATGCTTTCCGGCAATCCCGCCGCGAGCAACGCTTGCCGCGCCGGCGCTTGACCGACGCCTGCTTGCAACACGTTGCCCATGATCACTTCGTCGATTTGACTAGCATCGAGACCGCTATCCGCAAGGGCCGCTTGAATTGCAGCGGCGCCGAGCTTGGGTGCAGGTAAAGTCGACAACTGGCCGAGCATTTTGCCGATGGGAGTGCGGCGCGCGGCAATGATGTAGGAAGAGGTCATGGGAAAGCTCCGTGAGAAATGTGCTTACGATATATTGTATCCTCTTACTACCTCTCCTCTGTACTCAGGGCTCAGGGAGTACCGCGGCGAGGGAACCAGAATCGCAACTACGCACTTAGATACCATGCTTTCCCATCGCCCGCTCGGCCAATCTGGCTTGTTCGTTTCACCTGTCGCCCTCGGTTGTTGGCCGATTGCCGGCATGACGAGCCTTGATGTCACTGAACGCGACAGCCAGGCGACCATCGAAGCTGCGCTCGCGGCGGGGATCAACTTTCTCGATACTGCCTATTGCTATGGCACCGACGGCGACAGCGAACGGCTGATCGGCCGAGCGATTCAAGGGCGGCGCGACACTTTAGTGATCGCCACCAAAGGCGGCATTCATTGGGGACCGCAAGGGGAACGCGTGTTCGATGGTTCTCACGCGACCTTGCAGCGTGAATGTCGCGAAAGTCTCCGCCGCTTGCAGATCGAGTGCATCGACCTCTATTACCTGCACGCTCCCGATCCGAATACGCCGCTGGTTGAATCCGCGGCCGCGATTGCGGAACTGAAAACAGCGGGATTGATTCGCGCGGCGGCTGTTTCCAACTTCACCGTGTCGCAGTTGCAAGAGTTTCACGCAGTGTGCCCGGTCACTGCGGTGCAACCGCCGTACAACATGCTGCAGCGGCAAATCGAAGCCGATCTGGTGCCGTTTTGCCGCGAGCATGAGATCGCCTTGTGTGTCTATTGGCCGCTGTTGAAAGGTTTGCTCGCGGGCAAATTGCCACGGGACTACGTCTTTCGGCCGGGCGATGGCCGACCGAAATATCCGATGTTCCATGGCCAAGAGTGGCAGCGGAATCAGGACTTGCTCGATGAACTGCGAACGATTGCTGCGAACGCCCATAAGACCGTGGCACAAGTCGTGGTGCAATGGACACTCGCGCAGCCTGGTATTACGTCGGCGCTTTGCGGCGCGAAACGTCCCGAGCAGATCATTGAATCCGCGGCCGCTTTGGCGGATGATTTCACTGCCGAACAACTGCAACAAATCAATGCGGCGCTCGCACGTCGCGGCCCGGCCATCACGCGGACGGCTGTCTAAACTCACTTCCCTCTTTTCAAACTTTGCCCTTCCATGAAATTCGCCATCTGCAACGAAACGTTCCTCGACTGGCCCTTTGAAAAAGCCTTCGCATTTGCCCGCGACGTCGGTTACACGGGCGTCGAAATCGCGCCCTTTACGATTGCAACCAATGTTTTCGATATTTCGCCAGCCCGCCGCGCGGAAGTGCGCAAGCAGGTGGAAGATGCCGAACTCACGATGATTGGCTTGCATTGGCTGCTGGCCAAAACGACCGGCTTTTATCTCACGACACCCGACGACAAAGTCCGATTGAAGACGAGTCAATATTTCGAAGAGCTCGCACGTCTCTGCCGTGACTTGGGCGGAAAGGTGATGGTCCTGGGTTCGCCGCTGCAGCGCAATCTGTTGCCCGGCGTCACGCACGAGCAGGCCCTCGATCTCGCGGCCGATTGCTTGAAGCGGTCCATGCCGGTCATCGAGGATTGCGATGTGACCGTAGCCGTCGAGCCACTGGGGCCAGCTGAAGGGGATTTTTTGAATACCGCCGCGCTCGGCGTGGAGCTTATCGAACGCGTTGGCTCGCCGCATTGCCGCTTGCATCTCGACTGCAAAGCGATGTCTACCGAAAGCAAATCGATTCCCGATTTGCTGCGTGAAAATCGCCAGCTGCTTGAACACTTCCACGCAAACGATCCCAACCGCCGCGGTCCCGGCATGGGCGAACTCGACTTCGTGCCGATCTTCCAGACGCTGGCAGAGATTGATTACCGCGGTTGGGTCAGCGTCGAGGTGTTTGACTACGAACCTGGCGTCGAGGTCCTCGCCCGCGAGAGCATTGAATACATGCAGGACGTGCTCGCACAGCTTAGCGAGGTTGAATAGCATCCGCCGGTTCGCGCCGCAGCAATTTCCGCAGTGCCGCGAGCAGCGATGGTTCATTCGTTTGGCGGTAGATCGAATCCGCCGGCAACTCTGCCAGCAGTCGGCGATGCGCCGCGGGCAGGTTGTGATAGGGAATCGCCGGGAACAGATGATGCGTCGCGTGATAGCGCAGACCAACGGGCGCGATTGCGATGTCCCACGGCCAACGGCTATCGATGTTGACGCTATCGAGCAACTGCTCGAGGAACGTGCTTTCGTCGCCAACGCTGCGAAAACGATGCGCGCCCATCGTCCGCAGGCAATTCAAAAGAATAATCACGACGCCCATCGCATAAGCCTGCGCGAGAAAGGGCAAAAAACGTGACCAGCCGAGGTTCACACCAACAATCGTCACGCCGACGATCCAGGCCAAGCAAAGTCCTTCTTGCCAGCGAATTGCCCGAAGTTTGTCGGGCGATGGCAGCGGCCGCAAATAGCGTGGATCCATGACCAGCGACGAAAAGTGTTGATGTACCCAATCGCGTATCCGCGGACTGAGCCACGAAAGCGGTGTGAGCAGGCCAAATCGCAGAATGGCGAGCGGCGGCGCCCAAAAGGCCTGTGATAAGTAGGCAGCGATCCACCAACGGCTGAGGCGGCCGAGGGCCAGGTACTCGCCGTCGGCCGTCGTGCCGAAGATGCGGCGGCGATGATGATCGAGATGCCCTTCGTGCGTGAAGGACGGCGTGAGAAACGGAATGCCGCAGAGCAAATTCCACGTCGCGTTGAAGAGCCAAAACTTACGTGCGGGCAAATGGACGACTTCATGAATGAAGTTCACCGCGCGAAAGTTGAGCACGCAGGAGCAGGCGAAGAAAAACACTCTCGCGGTGATCGAGAGCCAGCCGGGAAGTTCAGCGACGGTGATCAGCGGCAGCAATTCATCCCACCGTCGACTGAGCCCAAACGTTAAGTAGCCCAGCCAGATCGTCGACAAAAAATCAGCCCAATAAATCGCCGGGCGATGCGTGAAAAGATCGCGCACGATGTGGCGCGCAGCGGCGAGAGAGAATTGCTCGCTGGCGATCTCCTCGGGCGCGGCGTCGAGTTCTTTTTCGGCGGTGATCATCCGTGATTATTGAATTGACAAACTCTTTGCGGCTCGGCCCCTCACCCTTTCCCCGGAGTACCGGGGCGAGGGAGTGGGAACTTTGGTTAGTCTATCTTTTTAACCTCGTTCTTGGCGAGAGCGATGCAGGAGGCCGCGAACGCGATTGCGGCGGTTTCGATTCGCAGAATGCTATTTCCCAGCGAAACAGGTTTCCAGCCTGTCGCTTGAGCGGCAGCGACTTCGGCCTGTGTGAAGCCACCTTCGGGGCCGATGGCGATGTGGATGGACTGCATAGGACAGATTTCAGATTGCAGATTGGCAAAAGGTTCGCCGCTGGGATCGGCAATGAGTCGCATTTCGTTCGCCGGAACCGTTGCAAACCACGCTTCGGTCGCGATTGCCGGTGAAATTTCCAGCAGTCGGTTGCGGCCACATTGCTTGCTGGCCTCGATCACAGAACGACGAAGACGCGCGGCCGCTTGCTCGCCGGGTTGAACCACGCCGCGAGCTGTCAACAAAGGGACGAGTTGAGCAACGCCGAGCTCGGTCAGTTTTTCGACGAGCCACTTTTGTCGGTCGCCTTTGGGAAGTGCCACGCCAGCGGTGATAGCAATTGCCGGTTCCCGCGAGGATTTGCGTTTCTCCAGAATTGCCAACTCGCAGCGGTCTTTTTTCAGCAATTCGATTCGGCCGCTGAACTCGTATCCGCTGCCGTCGAAGAGCGTAATCTCGTCCCCCACTTTGGCCCGCATCACGCCGGCTAAATGATGCACCTCGCTGCCAGTGAGGTGCGCCCGGTCGCCGGTGATGGCTGGTTCGATAAAAAAACGTTCGGACATGCATCAGCTCATGCTAGCAACAAATCGATCAAGTGAGCGTGTAGATTGTACCGATTTTACGAGTTACGGTGCGCTGTCGCGCGCGGAAGTCGAGCCGGAGATCAAACATGTACCACACCCACTGGGGTCTGCGCACTTCGCCCTTTGGCGCTGAGAGCACTTCGCAAACCAACGCCAGTCCCGGCTTCGACGAAGCGCTGGCGCGGTTGAAGTACCTGCTCGATCAGCGCGGGCGCTTGGGCTTGCTGATCGGCAGCGCCGGGACAGGCAAAACCACGCTGGCCAAACGCTTTTGCGAAGTCACGCGCCGCGATGGTTGCGCTGCAGCTTTAATCGGTGGCAAGGGTTGCACCGAACGCGCGTTCGTGCAGCAGCTAGGGCGAGGTTGGCAATTGCCGCTAGCGAATGAACACGCAGTGGATTGTGCTTGGGAATTCATTGCCGATCGATTGATCGAACTGCGATATGAACAAGCACCTGCCGTTGTGGTTCTCGACGATGCGGATGTTACCGCCGCCAGTGTGCTGTGTCAGGCTGAGCGTTTGTTGAACCTGGCTCAAAGCGTCGAATCGCAACTAACTATCGTGCTGGTGAGTTCGCTCGAATCGGCAGGCAAACTTGGCTCCGCGTTGCTCGATCAGGTAGAGCTGCGCATCGATTTGTCGCCGTGGACTGAAGAAGAAACTGCCGAGCACGTTGCCCTGCGTTTGTTCCACTCCGGCAGTGAAGAGCCAATCTTTACCGACGAAGCGATTACCGTGTTGCACGAACTTTCCGGCGGCATTCCACGGAAGGTCGAGCAGATTGCGCAGCTTGCGTTGCTCGCCGGTGCGGGGCAGCAGTTAGCGGAGATCGACGCGGCGACGTTGACCGAAGCGTATCAAGAGCTGGGCATGGGTGGACTGTAAGCAACTGCTCACTCGCCTGGTGTCGCCAGCGGCATCGCCGAGAGTTCGGGCGCAAACAGATTATCTTGCTGCGTGTGAGCGAGACGAATGAAGAGGAGCGAGCGCGACGGTGTGCCGCCGATCGACTCGACGAAGAAATGCTCGCCCAGACCGATCGGTTGTTCGACCGCAGAAATTACCAGCATTTGCCCGGGTGAGATCTTCAGCGAAATTCGAAGCGCATCGAAGGCAACTTTATCGCGGCCCACGCGCTGCATGAGTGTCCCTTCGCCGCCGACCCATTGCTGTTTCAGTTCGCCGTACTCCACCTCCGGCAGCAAATCGATCTGCACGCGACCGTCGCCTTGCGGATACGGCTTGAGCGCCATCAGGCATTGTGCTTGTTGCAATTGTCGGCCGCGAACGGCCCCGTTGTCGCGCATCAGCAGCGAGAGCTGATCAAAGCGTTTCGAGCAGAGGACTTTCGCGCGGCGAGCGGCGCGGCATTGCAGGCGGCGGGTTTTGCGATCGACTTCTACTTCGCCCACGTCGAGATCTTCGCTTCGTTTGTCCGCGCCCTTCTGTTGATTATCCATCACCAGGCGAATCCGCTCGGGAATTTCCTTGCCCAGAATTCCGCATCGCAGACCGTTACGGCCGAGTTCCTGTCGCAACTCGAGCGACAAACTTTGCTCGTCAGCAAGGTTCCAAACTTCGTCGTAGGCAACCTTGTCGGTGAGCGGCAATTGGGCGTAACCGATTTCCAGGATCACGCTGTCGGGCGACAGACGCGGCTTGGGCAAGATTTGGCTGGGGAGGTCGTCGGGAGTTTTGAAGGGCGCGCAGCCAGTCGCTCCCGTGAATGCTGCTGAGATCAGCGCGAGCCGGGGCAGTGACGCCAAAAAATCGCGTCGCGAAATTTCAGGTTTCGCTGCCTGGAACATGGATGCAATGGTTGCTGGAAAATGGAAAGGCCGCGCGCAACGGTCGCGCAGCAAGTCGAGCGGGATGTTAGGGACCGAACGGCAAGGCGACAACGGCAGTTCGCGTGGAATCTGGTCTTCGCTGCGGGTATGCTGAACCGCGTCGCTTGCCTACCTTTCGCCCTCCACTTGCACTCCCCCGTTGGTGAATTCATGTCGTTCTGTAAATCGATGTTGCTGCTGGCTTGTTCGTTGGTTTTCACGCACGAATGTCTGGCTGTTGATCAAGTCACGCCGCGGGTCGATGGTTTCACGCCAGCCGCCACGGATTGGCCTTGGTGGCGCGGGCCTAACAACAACGGCGTGGCGGCTGCCGATCAGGATCCGCCGGTGACTTGGAGTGAATCAGAAAACGTCCTTTGGAAAGCGCCCATCGCGGGCCGGGGCCATAGCTCGGCGACCGTTGTGGGCGATCAGGTATTTTTCACGACGGCCGAAGAAGACAAAGAACTTCTCGCGGTGATTTGCTTCGACCGAAAGACGGGCGCGCAGCGGTGGCGAACGGACGTGCACAAAGGTGGGATGGATAAAAAGGGAAATAAAAAGACATCGCAGGCTTCGTCGTCGGTCGCTTGCGACGGGCAGCGGTTGTATTTCAACTTTTTGCATCATGGCAGCGTGGTAACGACCGCGCTGGACCTGCAAGGAAAGCAAGTTTGGCAAACCAAGGTCGCTGATTTTGCGACGCATCAGGGCTTTGGTTCGTCGCCGGCGCTGTTTGGCTCGCTCGTTTATGTGACGGCCGACAGCAAGGGCGGCGGCGCGGTGGCGGCCCTCTCGCGCGAAAAGGGCGAGATCGTGTGGCAAGCCAATCGTCCCGAGAAAGCCAACTATGCGTCCCCCATCGTGCTGCGGGTGGCAGGCAAGGATCAGCTGCTCGTCTCGGGCTGCGACTTGGCTAGCGGCTTTCATCCGCAAACCGGCGTGAAGTTTTGGGAGATCGACGGCGCGACAACCGAATGCGTCACGACGATGGTCACCGACGGCGCGCGAGTCTTTGTCAGCGGCGGATATCCGCGTAAGCACGTGCAAGCCATCGAAGCCGACGGTAGCGGCAAGACGGCGTGGGAAAACAACATTCAAGTCTATGTGCCCTCGATGATCGTCAAGGAGGGCTACTTGTACGCCATTCAAGACGGCGGCGTGGCCAGTTGCTGGAAGAGCGACACCGGCGCGGAGATGTGGAAAGAACGCGTCGGCGGCACGTTCAGCGCGTCGTTGACCCTCGTTGGCGACAAACTTTACGGTATCAACGAAAGCGGCACTGCCTTTGTTTTCAAAGCGAATCCGGAGAAGTTCGAAAAGCTCGCGGAGAATAAGTTGCCCGGCGAAGCCTTCGCGACACCGACGATCTGCGGCGGGCAGATCTTTTTGCGGATCGCAGAAAACAAGGATGGGAAGCGGCAGGAAATGGTGTATTGCATCGGGAAGAAGTGAGCCATGGTTGCGAAGCAGATTCTCGATTACCTATTCGAGTATTTTCCCGATCCACCGGATCTGGAGAAAAAACTACTGCAGCAACTGCGCCGCGATAATCAGGAATTGCCTGAATGGGCCGCGGGATTGCAACCGATTCTCGATTCACTTTGTGAGCGGAACGCACTTACGAGAAGGCTCAAGCTCTGCGTTCTCAAGATGCCGTTAAACGCGATCGCTCTGCCATTTCAAACAATTGTCATCGCGAAATCGCTCGTCAGTTTACGCCGTGACCATCCCGATCAACTGGCATTCGTGCTCGCTCACGAAGCTGCGCACATTACGTTAGGGCATGCACGCGAAAGAAACAGTCTCGATGGCATTACCAAGTTATTGACGATGGCCAATCCACCAGTCGGTTGCGTTATTCAGTATTTATTGGGACGAGCCTTTAGTCGCGAACAAGAATTTGGAGCCGATCAGCGTGCTGTCGAATATTGCATTACCGCAAAATATGATCCGCTTGCTGGCATCGCTTTCCTGGAATGGCTACATACGGTCGCTGATGACAAAGGTGTTATTCAGTTATTAAGCACGCATCCGTCGCTGGCCGATCGTATCGCTCGAGTGAAGTCGCTGACCGGCGACTAATGCAAGAGTTTAGCCAATTCGGCACTCCATACGTCTTCCTTCGCGGCTGGCTTGATAAATCGTGTCGATCAGTTGCAATGTGCTCTGCATTGATTCAGCCGTGTTGCGACAGCGGCTGCCGGGGGTGTTGATGCAGGTGAGCCAATCGCGCACGAGCGCAAGTCCCTTTTTGCCACCATAGCCGGACGTGTTATCGGCAGGGAGCGTGAAGGTTTCTTCCATGGCATGCCACTGCGGCATGGGGCCGTGGATTTCGAGCACGCCGCCGGTCCCTTTGCGTGTCGGATCCCACGCGACCCAACGTTCGCTGCCGCGAATGCGCAGATAGTTTTCTCCGGCCCAGCGCGGCAACCAATAACCTCCAAGGAACGTCGCCAGGCCGCCACCCTCGAGATCCAGAATCGCCGCGCCGCCATCCTCGACTGCGGCGTCGTGCACGCCGAATTGTCCGGTGCGAGCAGTCACTCCCACGACGGCTTGGCCGGTTAAATAGAACAGCAAGTCGAGTTGATGACACGCGAGCCAACTGAAAAAGCCACCGCCGCTGACTTCCGGATCGAATAAGTAATGTCCCGCGCCGCGACGAGCGATATCGCTCGTAACGAACGTCATTTCGATGCTGATGAGTTTGCCGAAGCGGCCATCGCGAATCATCGCCGCAATCCGCTCCGAGCCTTCGTCATACCGCCACATATATCCCGTTTGAAATGCCACTTCCGGCCGCTCGCGCAGTGCATCGACAATACATTGCACTTGTGGAGCAGAACTGCCGACGGGCTTTTCTGCGAGCACATGTTTGCCAGCCCGAATCAGCTGCGCGATGACTTCGGGCCCAGCGCGATTCGGCAGGCAAACTGCGGCGGCGTCGAACTCGTTCCAACGAAGCAGTTCATCGACATTGGCAAACCGCGGCAGATGCGCGTGACGCTCTTCCAAACTCGCGGTGCCATTGTTGAAGGCCGGGACAAACGCAACCAGCGGCGCTTCGTTCGCCACATTGTGTAACTGTTGCCGCCAATGCGCGCCGTGCGGATGATCAACGCCGAGGAAGGCAATGCGTGGCATGGTTACAGCGCTGGGACGAGTTGGAGATTCGGGGATGGAAGGACATTAGGATTGTAGTTTGCGCCGCCGCAAGACGCAGCAAGCTACTGTTTTGCTGCGACGATTACCCCGATAATCGGATCGTGGCAAACTGTTCAGCGAAAGGAGTCAGCATACATGCTCACGCTTGCGGAAGAAGTGGGATTGGGCGGCTTTCACCTGGCGAGCCAGGTGCGAAAAGCGTTTGCCGCGCTTCCTGACAGCGAAGTCAACGAGTTGCTGGCGAAGTTGCGAACGGAGTCGTTCGCGCGGCATCTGATCTATTTGCGTGATGGTCAACAGGAAGTGGTCAGTTTGTTTCCATGCCCGCTCGCGGCGTTGCCGGATCAGATTTCGTATTTGCATTACGTGTCGCTCACGTTGCAAAACGCCCTCAAGCGGCTGCCGGAACTTTATTTTCAGGATTTTCTTGTCCGCGAAGTCCTGCGCATTCCCGCGGCCGAAGAAGAGTGGCTGCTGCAATGCTGGGGCCCGAGCCAGCGCGATCACAATCCGATTTTCGGTAGGCTCGACGCGGTAATCGACTTCACGAGTCCCATGTGGAAGAACTCGCTCAAGTTTATGGAGCCGAACTTGAGTGGGATCGGTGGGCTGCACTTGGTGCCGACAGCCGAGCATCTCATTCACGAAATCGTCCTGCCGCGGCTGATGCGCCGTGATCCGCAGCTGAACTTGTCGCTGCTGCCCGATACTCGTGAAATGCTGATGCAGATGATCCGCGATCATCTCGAAGCAATCGGCCGGCCGGCGCGGAACATCTGTTTTGTCGAAGCCAAGTACGCGGGCTCGGGCATTGACGAGCAGGAAGATCTCGCGCGGTTTTATCACGATCAGTATGGCTTGAAGGTGATGCACGCCGATCCCTGCGAACTGGAAGTGCGCGGCAGTGAGGTCTATTACGCGGGGGATGTGGTGGATCTGGCTTATCGCGACTATATGGTCGGCGATCTGCTCACGCTGCAAAGTATGGGGAAAGACGTGAGCGCCATGCGACTCCTGTTTCAACAGAACCGCATGGTCTCTTCGATCACGGCCGAGCTTGACCAAAAGAGTTGCTGGGAAGTGTTGACCGATCCGAAGATCGCCGAGCGCCACTTCAGCGCTGACGAGCGGCAGATTTTTCGCCGGCATGTGCTCTGGACGCGCTTAATACGGCCGCGGAACACAAGTTTTCCCGACGGAAGCGAAGGTGACCTGCTGGCATATGTTCGTCGCGAGCGCGAGACGCTAGTCCTCAAACCCAATCGCGCCTGCGGTGGCGAAGGTGTGTTGATTGGCCCCGCGGCTGCGTCAAGCGATTGGGATGCAGCGATTGAACAAGCGCTCGCCGATCCCAATCGCTGGGTCGTACAACAGATCGCCAGTTTGCCCGTAAGCGAGTTCCCCGTGCTGGGACCGGATGGCGAAATCCATAGCGAACCGTTTCACGTCGTGATGGGCTTTGCACCGACGCAGTACGGGGTGGCGATTACGGTGCGTGCCTCGCAAAAGCAGGTCGTGAATGTTGCCCAGCGCGGCGGCATGTGCGTAGTGTTCACTGGCCGGCCGGCACGCCCGCTGCAAGGACCAGCACCCGGTAAACGAATGAGCGGATGGGAACAACCTTAGCAAGTAAAGTCAAATAACGGGGGCAGGAGCATGTACACGCGGAAACATCTCGAGCCGCGGGGCGGGGTGGCACATTACGGGAAGACGAGCTGGAACTCGATGAGCTGCTGCTGGAGGAACTACTGCTGCTGCTCGACGAACTCGAACTGCAACAGCCTTCACCCAGCGCAAGCACTTCCCACTTGCAGCTGTCGGCGGTGCACAACCCTCTTCGAACAAGTTCTCTGTTTTTGAGTTTGCGTAAGTGCTCATGAACTCAGCACTTGCTGATTTCGAGTCCGGTTCGGTGTCACTTTCGAAGCCAACGCTTTACTAAAAAACGCGGCCCTGGGTTAACAGAAGAGAGAATTTCCCAGCGCTCTCCCTGCGCTCTCTGTTTGCTTGCGACTTAATTACGAGTTGTTGCCCTTCCCCGAAATCGCAACCGATCCATCAACCCAAATCGACGTACGTTTCAGTTGGCCGAGGGCACCGTCGGGGTGCAAAAAAGAATCCACACCATCATTTACTGCATCAAATCCAGTGTAATTCGATGAAGAACATCTTTCAGTCGCTTTTACTCGTGATCGCCGGCGCCACGCAGAAAGAGCTGGCCCGCCAAGTCAAATACCTGAAGGTTGAGAACCAGATCCTCCGCTCCAGGTTGCCGAAACGCATCATGGTCACGCCGAAGGAACGCGTTCGTCTGATCAAGTTCGCTCACAAGTTGGGTGGCAAGGCCCTCCGGCAACTGACGACGATCGTGGCCCCCGAGACCCTCCTCTGTTGGATCCGCGCCGAGAAGAAGCCGAAGCCACAGAAACGAAAGCGTGGACGGCCGAATACGCCCGAGCAGATCCGCGAGCTCATTCTGCTGATGGCCAGTGAGAACCAATGGGGCTCCACCCGGATCATGGGCGAGCTGAAGAAGCTCGGCATCAAGCCACCGAGCAGGAACACGGTGAAGAATATCCTTAAAGCGGCGGGATACGAGCCAGGGCCAAAGCGTGGCGAGGGAACCTGGGACGAATGCCTGGAGCAACACGCCGCGTCGCTTTGGCAGTACGACTTCTTTTCGAAGCGGATTCTGACGATTGAAGGCATCCGCGAGGTTTTTGTCCTGGCGTTTCTCAATGTGGAAACGCGACGCGTAGTCCTGTCGCCGGCCACATTCCACCCCGACGAGGCTTGGGTGGTCGAGCAGTCACAGCGTTTTGTTGAACAGGCTCGAGAGCAGGACCTGCGAGTTGCCACTCTCCAGCGCGACCGCGATTCCAAGTTCACCAAAGCGCTACGCACGAAACATGTGAAGGTGAAAGTGAACCAGTTCCGCAGCCCGAACACGAATGCCTTCGTCGAACGGTTCGTTCAGTCGATTCAGCAGGAGTGCTTAAATCGGTTCGTGATCTTCGGCGAGACGCACATGGATCACGTATGCAGGGAGTACCTGGAGTACTACCACACCGAGAGGCCGCATCAGGGCCAAGGGATCGAGAACGAACTGCTGATCCAGCAGGCGAAACGTGGTCGGCCAAGTAAGAAACAGCGTGTCAATGAGGTCTTACCGCTGCACGACGTTCGGCGCTCGGAGCGGTTAGGTGGATTGCTGAAGAGCTATTGGCGGAAGGCGGGATAGTGCAGGCGCCCCTGCATCAGCACTGCTCTGATTGCCTCGGATCTCATACCAACCGCCGGACCGAACGGGGGCGTGGTGAGAATTCATCAGCTTCAGATTCGGCCTGCCAAGCCGTCAGAAGTTGCAGAAGCGCTTCTGAGTGCAACACACCGCTCTGCGCCACTAAATTTGAGTCCGCGAAATCATTTGTGTCATCGATGACTCTGCTATTTTGCTCACCGAAGATCTGGTCATGCACGCTCAGGTTCGCGGAGATGAGTGCCGGCGGCGCAAACGGCGCGACGTACACAAAGTCGTTGCCAGTTAGGGCATCAACTGCAATGCCTGCAGGCGCTGCGAAATCGCCCAGGAGTTGATTCCCGATGCGAACACGAAGCCGCCCATCAATAGTGAGTCCAACCAGGATGCGGTCGTCACCCCGGCTGCCGGTGATCAATAGCTGTTCTCCAATCAGCATCGCCGTGTTCTCGACTGATGGAGCCGTCTCATTCGCGAGAATTGTCACGCGTCCATCGATGGCATCGTTCGCGGCATCCGTTGGTGCGGGAATGAGTGTTAAAAAACCCTCGTTCAGTTGCGTTGTGCGACTGCGTGACGTTGCAGCGAGGTTGATTGCCGAATTTCCCGCCGGGGCGTTCGCTTTCACCGTAGCATGCAGCCGTACGAGTTCGCCGAGAAACTGCCCTTCGAGCGGTCGAGTGCCAGCCAGCGAAAGATCGATGCGGCCGGCCGAAGGATCGATTCGTGAGGAGATGATCCAGCCCCGTTGCGCCACCAATCGCCCCAGCGTCGCGCTGGTAATCTCGAACACCATCGGATCGTAATAGATGACGAGATCGGCCGACGCCAGGCCGTTGCCTGTGAGGTTCACAATGCTATCGATGTCGACCGGAATGACGAGCGCACCACCAGCCGTTGCGACCAGATTTTGCGGAATGCTCAGTTTCGGATCGGGGCCGCCTTGCGTGAGAGAAATGGTTGGCAGGGGCGAGGGAATCTCTGCCACGGGAATGCCGACCGCGGCTTGCAGCATGAGCGATGTGTCGGTTGACGAAAACGTACCATTGCCGGTGATGTCGCCGACGATCATGGGGTCGAGTAGTTGGTACGACTCCAGTCCTGTGTTGATTCCCACGGCGAGCTGCGAACTGATCGAGGCATCCTGCGCACTGTAGGTTCCGTTGCCAGTGACGTCGCCGAAAAAGGCCACAACCTGCATCGCATCGTCACCGATGCCCGGGGCAACGCCCCCCAAATCGATATCGGTGATATCAAGGACGCCTTTTTGCCGATAGATGGCCGTCTCCGGCACATAAGCCTGCATATCGACGAAGCGAGTCGTCCCCTCCGGCAACGGCTCCGGACTACGGAACTCGATATTGGCCACGCCGAGCGATAGCAGCGGATACGTGATCGACACCGTCGCGCCGAAGGGCATCCCAGGGGCAACGGTTAGTCCGGTAACACGCAACCAATCCACGTTGTAGCGAATCGTAAAACTGGCCCGAGTTAAACCACCGCCATTGCTGAACGAAATCGGAATTCCGGTCGTGGCGCTCACGGGAACGTTAATCGGCTGGCCGGGGCCGCGCACGATGTTGGGGAGGCTGATAACCACCGGCGCGGCTGCGGACACCACGAACGACTGCACATAGTCGCCACCCGGCAAGCCGTTCTGGTCGCCATCGAGCGGCGCGAGACTGGCGTCGCGAAATCCATCGCTAGCGCCGCGCAAGCGAACGCTATAAGTATCCGGCGGCAGCAAGCCGTCGGTTGCGACAAACGTCAGTTTCTGCAGGCCGGGGTCGACCACAACCGAACCACGCACTGGCGTGCTGGAGTGAGTTCCTCGCAACACGATATCGGCCGGCGTCTCGTACAAATGTAACGTCGTGTGATCGACGGGCTGATTGAATTCGACCACAAAGCCGTCGGTCGTTATGGTGAACGCAGTCACCGCGAACAACGTTGGCGAACCAACATTGATCACGAATGATTGCGGCGTGCCGAGCGCGCCGCCAGTGTCGAGCGGCGTGACGGTGATGGTCGAAGCACCGAACGCGCCGACGGCGGGCGTATAGGTCAATATGCCAGTCGCGGAAACAGCGGGCTGTGTCGAAAACAGAGCACTGTTAGTATTGCCCGTGATTTGCAAGGCAACAGCCTGCGAGACTTCGTTGGCAGCTCCTTCGAAAATGTTTGTGGCCCAGCCCGTAACTGTCTGCGCGCCCGCTCCAAAAGCAACCGATTGATCCGGCCCTGCGACAAACGTCGGCGGGTCGTTCACCGAATTAGTTGTCACTGTAACGGTGAAATCCGTCGCATTGCGATATTGATCCAGCACAGTGACAGTGATGGTGGCGGCACCGAACTGATCAGGGTCCGGAAAGATTTGAATGGTGCGATCGGCGCCCGAGCCTCCCAGGATGATGTTGGCATTGGGAATTCGAGTTTGATTCGACGACCGCGCGCTGACTGTCAATTGGCCCGCCGGCGTCTGATTATCGTTGACTTTGAAGGTCAGAACATTGGAAGGCGTTCCTTCCGGCAGGGTTTGATTGGCAGGCTTGTTGGTAATGGTCGGGGGACTGAAGTCGGTGCCGATGTCGAACTGCCGGACGCCGGTTTCGGTCGCCAAGAACACCTTCGTACCATCGCCGCTAAACGCGAGCGCGCCTTCGCCGAGCGGCTCGGAATTGATACTCTCGCCGATCTCGATGGAACTAAGCCGCGTCCACCCGGCGTCCCCGTTGTAGACGTTGATCCGCTCGGTGTTTCCATCGGCCAGAAACAGCAGGTTTGTGCCGGGCTTGAAGGCAACCGCACCGGTGACACCGGTGAGCGAAGCCAGCAGATCCAAATTGGCGTTGCGTAGCTCCAGCCGGTTGTAGCTGGAAATGGCGATCGTCGTGCCGGCGTCGTTCACGGCCAGGAAGCCATTGCTCAAGGTTTGGTTGGTTTTGATGACGCTCGAGTACGTCCCGGTCGTGCCGTTGTAGGTGAACATCTGGCCGGCGCTCGAACCCGACATCACCAGCGCCACCAAACTCCGATCGCGATTGCGAGCTGCGTGCGTCTCATGGTTCACCAGGCTGTAGATGCCGTTCGTGAGCAAATCGTTCGTGGTATCGATTTGCTGCATCGAGATCGCATTGTATTGGGTGTAGCTCGCGCTCCCGAGCGCGATCCCGTTGGCGGCAATCTTCAAATCGCCGCCTTTCTCTTGCTCGTCGACAAACGGCGAAACCAGGTCGGTGACCGCGCCAGTATTCAGGTCGATTTTGTGAATCACCGATTCGCGGACGTTCGGCAAGCTGTCCTGCACGTAGAGCGCGGTATTGTCGACGTTGATGTCGCCGCCGGCTAGCGAGTGGCCGACTTGCCAAGGAGAGAGAAGCGAATTGGTGGTTAGGCTGTAGCGCTGGATTTCTCCGGTCCCCACGATGATGTACATCACGTTGCGTGAGGAGTCGAAGACGAATTCGCGCGCTCCAGGAATCGGCAAGAAGGCCGGCTGAGTGGCCGTTACTTGGACCGAAGCAGTCCGCGCCAGCGCGGCTTTCGCCACGTCGACGACCGTGACCGATTGCGTGCCGGCAGTGCCGAAACGGTAATCAAAAGTATGCTTGCCGCCATCGGCCGGCGTGAAGGTGTAATCGGCCGGCAAATTAGCCAGCGGATCGGTGCTGGTGAAATGAACGGTCCCGGTATGATTCGTTACCGGGTTCCCCGCCGGATCACGAATCGTAACGGTGAAGGACGAATCAACACCTGTGCTAAGTGAACTCCCCTGTTCGGTGATAGTGACGTTGCTGGCCACGCCGTCTGCCGCCGGTAGGCGGATGATTCGCAGGCCCAGTTGCGAGAACATAAATAGTCGCGATCCGTCGGCCGAGATTTCGAGCTCACCCTCGTCGTGCAATCGCGAGGAAAACAAATCTTCGCCGATCGGAACTCGATAACGTTCTTCCCAAGTGCTCGTACTAAAAGCAATGATTTGGTTCGAGGTTTCGTCGGCCACGAGCAACAACGGCTGCGTGGGATGAAAGAGGAGCCCGCCGCTCAACGGTAATTCCTGCACTTGCTGGAATTGCTTGTTGAAGACGGCCATGTCGTAGCCGAGTTCCATCGCGATCAGCGAGCCGTCGGCGTTAACGGCTGACATCTCGTTGTAGATCCCATCGGACTTCAGAATCGAAGAGAACGTGCCGCCGCTCGTGTAGGTAAAGAGCTGGTTGTTGTTATAACGGTCCTGAATGAATAAGTAGCTGCGATCCGCAGCGGGTGTAATCCGCGCGCCTGAAATGACCCCCGATGGCCGGCCTGGCAGCTGCACGACGGAGATCACTCCCGTCACGGTATTCAGGCGACGAAAATGGGCCACTCCGCCCTCGTCGCCGCCGATTAATGCCATGCCGTCGGCAGTGATACCGATATCCGTGCCGCTCCCTTCCCCGACATCCAAGGGATAGAACAAATCGGTCACGTGACCGTTATTCAAATCGACTTTGTGCAGCACGCCGGTGCGCGGGATGGTCGAGACATCGGTGACAAAGAGCGCGCCGCCGTCGACGCTCAAATCGGCTCCTTGCAGAGACGTTCCGACTTGCCACGGCCGGAGCATCGAATCGGTGGCGACATCGTAGCGCTGCAATAGGCCGCTATCGGTCGTGATGTAAAGCACGTTCCGCGCAGCATCGAACACCATGTCGTTCATGTCGTCGATGCGCAAATACGCCGGCGGCGTATCGCGCACGAAGAGCGTGGACGTCGCCGTGATGTTGGCGTTATCGAGATCGGTGACGGCGACGACTTTGCTACCCTTGGTCGGGAATGAATAAGCAAATGTCTTCACGCCCGCATCGGCCGACGTGAAGGTGTAATCGGCAGGCAGGACGGCGTCGGGATCGGTGCTGCTGAAATGCACGGTGCCGGTGTAGTCGACCGCGACGTTGCCGGCCTGGTTGTGCATCGTGACTTGGACAGTGGTGGGCACTCCAGCCGCAGCGTTTTCGCTATAGACGAGATCGGCGGAATACGCGGGCCCCGTTTCGCTCGGCAGCGTGATGAGTCGCGCCCCCAGCGGCGTGCTCACGAACACGGAGTTGCCGTCGGGCGAAATCGTCATCACTCCGTCGGCCAGCGGCGTCGAAGCAATGACATCTTCGCCGATCTGCAGACGATACCTTTCGGTGAACGTGTTCAGGTCGATGGCGACCAGTTGGTTATTCGTGGAGTCGATCGTCAGGAACAGATTCTGCGTGGGATGAAAAATCGCGCCGGCGGCGACCCAATCGTCAAAGTACTTCAGCGGCTGATAATTCGAGTCGAAGATTCCGACCGACTGGGTCGCTTCCATGGCAATAAAATTGCCACTCGGGCTGACCGCGCCCATCGCCAGGGTCTGAATGGCGGGGGCGCCAGCCAACGCGGTGAAACCAATCGGGGTGTAGCCCGAAACCACGCCGCTGGTCCAGGCCGGCTCGCGGATCAAGATTCGGCTGCCGTCAATGTTGCGATCGAGGTGCGCGCCCGAGTAAACCGCAGCATGGGTGGTTGTCGAGATTACATCGGTATTGAGATTGATTTGGCGCAGGGCGAAATACCGAACATCGGTGTCGGACGCAAGCGGCGTGAAGAGCGCCGTGCCGTTCGAGGCGATCGATAGATCCCAACCACCCAATTCCAGCGAATTACTTTCTGCATAAGGGAGATCAGTCACCGCACCCGTGGCGAGATTCACTTTGTGTATCTTTCGTCCGCCGGTTGAGCTCGCTTCCGTGATATACGCAAAATCGCCATTCGCGGTGATATCGCCGCCGTTCAGCGATGTTCCCACAGTGAGCGGCGTGAGGAAAGTATTGGTCGCTGTGTCAAAACGGAGTAGCGAGCCGTACGAAGTCGTGACGAGCAACTGCTTTCGGGTGGCGTCATAGATCAAGTCGCGCCGGTCCGTGATCCAAATCAAGTTTCCGACGGTGATCGTCAGTGTCTGTGTATCAAAGCCACCCAAGCCGTCGCCGACTTGGACGGTCACCTCGTATTTATTGTCGCGGTTCGTATCGCTGGGTGAATTGAAACTCGGCGGCGAAACGAAACGTAGCGCGCCCGAGTTAGGATCAATGGTGAAGCGCGACTGATCGGCGCCGCCAGCGAGAGCATAAACAAAGGTCGGTGGCGGCAGATCGACGTCGGTCGCGGTGAGGGTCGTCACATTCGCCGTACTCCCCGTAAAAAATGACTTGGTGGCCGTGTCGCCGCCTCCATCGCTAGTGATCGTAGGCGGGCGATTGCAAGGCAACAACACGACGTCGTTGCTGTTCGAACCCCCGAGATAAGTCAGCCGCATCGGCACCCCGTTCACCAGCACGATTGCGCCTTCGGCCAGGCCGGTGAACGTTCCGCTCATCGGGTCGGCCCCGACGTTATTCACAATCACGAAACTATCGGTTGCCGTGGGAACATAACTCCCCGTCAGCACCATATCGGCGCCGGTCAGATTGATGCGGCTGAGCGTGCTGAGCTGCGAATACCCGGTATTGCCAATCGCCCCGGCAATGTCGATTTCCAATTTCGATCCGCTGCTGAAGTTAACGTATGCCGCCGTCAGGTCCGTCGCGGCGTTCAGCGGTCGCAGCGCGAACCCTGGGTTATCGATCACCAGGCTGCCACTCGGCGTAATAACGTTCTGCATCGACGTAATCGAGATCGAGCCCCCCGAGGTTATTGTGATCGGGCTTCCCGGCCGAAGCACGATATTCGTCGCTACGAAGCGCGTGATTGCCGCCGAAACGGTCAGACTCGCGGCATCGCCATCTCCGAACACGATCGTGCCCGCGATAATCCGATCCAATTCAGAATCATTCAAAGAAAGAGTGGTGGCTGAATCATTGCCGCCGAGTTCAATGGCCTGGCTGGCGGATTTCGTCTTCAATGTGACGGTATTTGGGCCCGCATAGATCGTCGTGGCGTCTTCAAAGATCATCTGATCGGCAGCAATCGTCAGCGACGCCGCGCCTCTGGTAGCGATCCCTCCGCCCCTGGCCGTAAACGAGTTCGCGCCAACAAAAATGTTGCCGCCACGGCATTGGATGCTGCCAGCCGATTGAATGCTGACGCCCCAGTTGGTGCCGGTCGCCTGTCCCTCCACCGTGACCAGGCCCAGGGCCCCTGCAGTAATAACTCCGGCCGAAGCGATGGCGACTCCGTCGTTGCGAGTGGTTCCGCTTCCGCCCGTCCCCGTCACATGGACCGCGCCATCTTCAGAAGTCACTACCCCACCGGCCACGAGCACACCATGATTCGATTCGCCACTGCTTCCGCCAAACCCGGTCACGGTCGTAATGCCAGCGCCGCCTGCGGCGATACTTCCGGAGTGGTTCACCACCACGCCATGATTATTCGATCCCGAGTTGCCTCCCGTTCCCACGACGATGACGTTGCCGCTCGTACTACCGATCTCCGAATTTGTTCCCGTAACCAGCACGCCATAGTCAACGCCGCCTGAAGCGCCACCCACACCAGTAACGGCGACGGTGCCCAAACCAGTCGCAGTTATCTGCCCACCACTGGCAAGCTCCACTCCGTAACCAAACAATGCAGCGCCAGTTCCTCCACCCTCACCGCTCACTTGGACGTTGCCATTCTGCGAACGGATGCGTCCAGTGCTGCCGCGCACTAGCACGCCGATTAGTTCGGGCGCATCTGCGATCAGTCCACCGCGGCCCGTCACCGTGACATTGCCCGTGCCCGAGCTTTGCACGACGGCATCCGCGAGCTCGATGCCAATGAAGTTCGCCACGGTCGCCGTGGTTTGACGATTGGCAGAAAGAGTCAGATTGCCATTCTCGGTCGACAGACTTGCGCCGGGATTGAGCCGAATGTTGCTCGCCGTCGTTAGCGAGATCGAGCCGTTACCGCTGACGACCACATCGCTCCCATTGTTCGGCAGGCTGATCGTTCCGCTGGCAAAACCCGTCAGCGATTTATCGCCCCCCAGAGTAACGCCACTCGCAAACGTCAACATCTGAAACGGACTCGCCGCCGATCCCAATTGCAAGCTCGCGTTGAAATCGGGAATCGCGCCAGTTGTGATCGTGTCACTCCCACTGCCGCGATTAATCGTCAAGCTGCCAGTCGGATTGACGAAGTCGGTGGTTTCGAAAGTCCCCCCGCTCAAACGCGAGAGCCCGTTCCCCGCCGTGCCATCGTCCGCCAGAGTCACACTGTTCGTAGTTGTGGGCAAATTGAAAATCACATCGGTCGCGCTGCCGGTATTCGTAATTGGCTCCAGCCCGGTATACGTGATCTTGCCGAAGTTGCTCAGTTCGATGTCGCCATCGCTGGCATTTAAGTAGTTGTAAGTGACGACGCCTTGTTCGCCACCTTGAATCACCAGCAAGTCGCCAGCCCCAGTGGTCGGCAATTCACCGTGAAAGAAAATCCCGCCCGCGGGAATGACGTCCCCGGTATCGAGATCGACCGTTAGAGTGTCCTCACCGCCACCGCCATGAATGTGCAATACTCCGGTGAGAAGCGCCTGCGGTATCAACAGCGTGTGCTGATTGTCCGCCACAAACGAAGCCGGATCGGAAAGAGGAACCGTGGCGAACGTGACCGCTGGATCGTGAATCCGCAGATAGGCCACACCATTGACTTCAGTCGCCGACAATTCGAGCAAGTTCTGCTGATTGGAACTCGGCTGATCTGCAATCCACAAATCGCCGCCGAACAAATTAGCTGACAAGGAAGTCGCGACGGGAACGCCGGTCAACAGCGCGCGCAATTCAAGCGTTTCAAATCGAAGATTGCGCTTCCGTGAGGGGCGAGTGCGGCGCTTTGTCTCATGGGGAACTGAGTTATTAGGCGAATTATCTTGCCGAGAAGGATCGCGAAAACGTAGCATTACTTCGCCATTGCACTTGGATTATGCCCCAAGGGGCTGCCCCATCCGTTACCACCAGCTTAACCATAATCAGCCTGATTGGTGAACACAATCGCAGGTAACCGTTCACGCTCTGGTGAGTGATGGGGCAGTTTGATGGTCGAGGT
>CAYMWL010000070.1:0-35728 GCA_964394305.1 uncultured Pirellulaceae bacterium | reverse complement strand
GTTATTGCTACGGCAAATTCCGCCAAGACTGAGATTTCACGCTACGCGCGACTCCTTGAGCTTCAGCATTACTGGGAGCTAATCCAGGTTAGACACGAGGATCGTGTGCATCGGCGTCTGAAGGCTCTCCGAAGGGTGATCGGGGAATTCCTGGGCGCATCTCTCGCAAGCATCGAAGGCGACCTTCGATTCCTTCGCGGCAAACTGGGCTCAAACTTCGTCGCCTAGGCACCGACGGGGATCTGCGGAGGCAAGGGTTAAAACGCTTCCAAGCGTTTTAAGCCTTTTTTTCTTGCCCCGCTCCGCAAAAGATCGTTTCAACTTCAAATTGAGTCTTTTGCGAGAAGCGCCATGGATGCCGAAGCCGCCGAGAAGGAATTCTATTCGCCGGCAGAATTTGCCGAGCTTTCGGGGTTCTCGCTTTCGACGGTTCACCGTCGGCTTGCCGACGGCTCTCTGCCCAGGTTGCAACTGGGCGGCAAACGCTGCCGCATCTCGATACCACGCTCAGCACTCAGCCCAGTTATCGAATCAGCCTGTCGGGCGCCAATGGAGTCGAACACAACCGCTTCTAGCGCGCTGCGGGTTAAGTCAGGCGCCCGCCCGCGCTGGCAGAAACAAAACAAACACAGAAATGAGTGATCAATGCCAAAAAAACAAATCAACATTCGCTGCACCTATTTCACTTGGCGACTCTATCAGCGCGATGGAGTTTGGTACGCCGATGGGCGATGTGATCAGCGTAACCCCGGACGCCATTCGCTGGGAACGCGCGATCGAGAGGAGGCTGAACGAAATCTCGTGCTGCTCGATCAAAGTCGAGCGGTCGAGATGGGACTAACGAAGGCAGCAGTTAGTCCAGCTGCTGAAACGGCGACGCTCTCCTTACAAGCCGGAAGAGCGCTATACGAGGAGCACCTCGACCGTCCCCGGATTGCTGGAGGAGTACGCGCCTCGACAAAGAAGCGATACCGGACCGTCTTTGACAAATTCATCGAGTTCGCGAAAACGATCGGTGTCGCGACATGGAACGAGGTGTCTTCGCGCACGTTGACCCGTTACGCGGCCCATTTGGAGAACCAAGATTATCGGAGCAAGACACTGCGCAATGAATTGACGACGCTCGGCCAAGCTATCCGGTGGCTTTGCAACGAGGGGCATTTGACGGGCATGGAACCGATCACATTGAAGTTGACGAAGGTGGAGAGCGAGCGTGCTTATTGCTATCAGCCGACGGAAGTAGCCGCGATGCTCGAACATTGTCGGCAGAACTCGGAACTGAGATGGTTGGCCGATGTCATCACTGGACTGACATGCACAGGCCTCCGCATCTCCGAACTGGCCTCGCTCACCTGGGCCGACATCGACTTTGATCGCTCAATGCTCACCTTGACCGATGAGACTGGAATGAGTTCTCGCGGTAAGGCCGACAAGCGGAAGCTCAAGAGTGGCCGCAGCCGCAGCTTGCCGTTACACACTGATCTGCTTGAAGTGCTGCATCGCCTGCCCAAGCAAGGGTCATTTGTCTTTCGTGGCCCCAGGGGCGGCCGTATCAAGCCGGATACTATTCGCAACATACTTATCCGCGATGTCATTGTGCCGCTAAAAGAGCGATTTCCTGCCCGGGCTGGCGCAAAGAGCTTTGCGGATGGTCGACTCCACAGCTTTCGCCACTATTTCGCGTCGGTGTGTGCTAACCAAGGCACCGCGGAGCGGATCGCGATGGAGTGGCTTGGTCATGCCGACAGCGAGATGGTGCGGCACTACTACCATCTGCACGACGACGAGTCACGGCAGCAAATGGCCAAGCTCGTACTACTCGGAAAAACCGGTCAGCAATCCCCCGGCAACGTCAATGGGATTGCGAAAAATGGAGCTATCGCCAGCCAGCAAGACGAAGCCCAGAGCACGTGACAAAACCTCGATTTTGACACAGTTATTGTCACAGTCGACTGTGACAAAAAACTGTGTCGCCGCAAAAGAAGTCCAGTAAGCAAGTTAGGACGACGGCAAAAAGCAAAGCGGAGGGCAAGGGACTCGAACCCTCAACCCCTTGCGGGGCAACTGATTTCGAATCAGTCTCCTAGCCATTCGGATACCCTCCGTAGATAAGCACTTAGGACGAATCCGGCTTATCTGGTCCCGGTGTTTGTCCCGCAAGCGGAACTTGCATCAGGTAGGGAAAGAATAGCGGCGATGAGACGAAAAGAAAAGTGCAGTCAGTTGCGTTTAGAATGCCGGCAAAGGAGAACAACAATGAAACGCGATGAGCTATTGAGGCAGCTTGCCACAGCTACCGTCATCCCGGGGCACTTTCCTGAGTTTGACGAATTCCATGTCTACGACGATGGCACAGTGGACTTGCACTTTTTCCGGCCGGCGTGTCGCGAACTGTTGCAAAGCGATCTGCACAATTTAGTCCACTTAGTTCAGCGGGTGAACAGCGACGTTCTGTTGGGTGTGAAGCCTGGCTACCTCAAATTCTCAAGGTGGAAATGGGACGACAACGGTTTGCTTGAAATTGTGCTGACGTTTCGTGAAACGGCTTGGGATATCGCTGGTATTCCGCTTTTTGAAAGTGCCGAACTTGCGGCGATAGGCAAGCTGCTGCGAAAGCATGAGATGGGGCTAGTTGCTTTTCGAGTTTGAAAAGGGGAGGATCGAGAATGAATGTCAACTGCCCACGATGCCAACTGCTGTTGGATTGCACTCCAGAGATTGCTGGTCAGCAAGTGGCTTGCCCGCGGTGTCAAATGCCAATGGTCATGCCTGCGCCAGAAGTCCCGGCATTTGTGCGGCAGTCGCCACGTTCATACTCGCGACCGAAGAAAGACAGCACGGCTATCTATCTCATTGGCGGTCTAATCGCAGTCGCGGCGTGCGTTGTCATCACCGTACTAATGGTCGATGAACTGCGTTTTTGGAACGCCAGGCGACACATGAAAGAGGAACTCAGAGAGATTGATCGACAGTTCCAAAAAGCGGATCGCGAGATCAAGAAAGCGACTGAAGAATTTGAACGGATGAATCGGTAGTAATCACCACTTCCCCAGTGGGCACTTCTCGTCGTAGGTTTAGATTGTTACCCCATCCTCATCGAAATCCCCCGGCTCCGTACCGCCGCCCCACCATTGATGCGCACCACTTGGCCCCAGGAATGCGTTGTATCCAGTGCCCTCATTGCCACCAAACACGCCACCACCTTCGGGGCGAATATGAATCCAGCCCTTTACAAACTGAACCGTGGTGTCAGAGGCTGTTGTTCCGTGCCCTGTTACCCTCATCGCTAAACTGAGCCTCAAATGAGGCTGTCCGTGCCAATTGTCAAGTGTATGAGTAACAGTAAAAGTTCTCTCCGATGTGGCCTTGTTTCCCTTTGCCGGCAAGCTCATGTAAATAAGATAGCCGCCAATTGGCCAGTTGCTTACCAGTGACGTGGGACCAGCAAGAGGGTGGTTCCAGTTCATTAAGCAGTCAACTTCAACATCCGCTGGATTTGGCAAGTCAACATAATCCGCGTCGTCACTGTCTGTGTAACGTGATGTGTCGGCGGTCCAGCTGTTTGTCCTGTCAACTTCAGCTCCGTAAGTTATCGTGTACGTTCCGGGGTGATGAATAAAAACATCATTGCCGTGGACATACGCCCAATCCTGAGATCCGGTAGCGGTTGATTCTGGTTGTGGAGTTGGCGCTGTTCGCACAATTTTTGCTTCTCCACCCGAAACAATCAGCCCGTCACCGTCAATCGTAAAGTGCTTCGATGCGTTTGCGAACTCGCCGATCTTGCTTGCAACCCATTCACTACTTCCTTCTACTTTTCTTGCGATGCACCACGTACCTGCCATAATGGGCAAGCCAGTTACATTGATGCACGAGATTGTTTCCTCTGTGTTTCGCAGAACTCCGTCCCCGTCTCGCTCCCAGACATAACAGTTGCCCGCATAAACTTGCCGATTGCGCGCCGTTGCTGTTTCTCCAGAGCTGAGCGCAATGTAGTTTCCTGTCGAAATTGCCAGTGAATTAAAATCAGCGTTTGCATAATCGAGGTTTGGGTTGTAGTTTTCATCGCCTACGCCACCACCAAACGCGGCATAGAGGGTGTTTACTGGCGTGACGAGCTTTGCCTTGCTTCCCGGCAAATAAACCGCCTCATGCCTCCGCGTCGAATAGTGTGCCAAGTGCCTCCGCAAGTTGCTCAACTCGCGCTCTTGCGCGCTAACGAGCTTCGCAAGTTTACGTATCGACTCTTCACTGAGTGTCCAGACTTCAGCCATTAAGCACCGTAGCTCGCCACAACGCTATCGTTCAGCGTGTGATTGGTGATCGTTACGGCTTCCTTGTTGTAAGAAACAGTACCGGAAGTCGTGTAGAGGTTGAGCGTGGTCAATGTGCGTGCGGCGTTACTGGCGCGCATGTTCAGCGAACCACCACGATTGTTGTACGTTGTAATGTTGCCCGAGCTTCCCCAATGAAACTCGCCGGGTCCAAGCGAATTGACGGTCGTAATAGCCGCTGCTTCACGCAGGTAAACATTGCCGCCGTATTTGGTGACCGTGGTTGCGTTACAGTGCAGCCAGAGATTGCCGTCGAAGATCGGCACAGCACTGGTCAGCGTGACACCAGCGCCACACTTCACCACTGTTCCGCGGTTGCTCATGCGGAGAGCTGTGACGGTGGATACTTCGCCCGGCAGTGCAGCAACACCAACCGAGCCACCCCGAACGTCCAGCAGTCCGAACGTGCCGCGCAGGTAAAGTCCGAACTCGCCGTTTGATGCTGAGGCAGTGCCATGAATCGTAGCGTCCGTGCTGCCAGCATCGATAAATGCCTGCCCGGTTCCGTGAAACTCAAGCTTGTTGCCGAGACTCAACCGCAGGAAGCCAGTTGCAGAACCAATAGTGCCGTCGTAACCTTCCTCAGCAAAGAAGTCTTCAATGGCAACCGCAGATTGATCTAGCCCTGTGGTAATCGAGCCAGCGCCGGCCGGAATGCGAACGTATTCACCAGACTGCGGAATCTGCCGGAATTGAACGTAGTCGGCTGCAAGAGTATCGGGATCAACGCCACCCGAGGTTCTCACGTAAACCGTGGAATAGCCAAGCGTGTCGTTATCACCAAATCCCCACGTGCCAGCAGCGAGTGAGCCGAGCGTTCCTTTGGTCGCTGAAGTTCCGTTTAGGTACACACCGTTTGTCGATGGCGGCGTAGCGACAAAACCAGGGTTAGCATTAGCCGCGGTGCGAACGTAGTATTCCGCTGTGCCACTTCCGCTTGCAGTCCAAGAGTAGCGGCTATCGCGCAGCCCGTTCAGCGCCCACGCCAGCGAGTTGCTGTAATCGGTGCTACCTGAGCCTTGGTACGTTTTGGTGAATGCCATGTTATCTGCTCCTTAGAACGCAGGGACGATTTGCGCCCATGGACGCTCTAGGTAGTAAGACCAATTCAGCCAGACATGCTGAGCGCCAGCGACTAACGCCTGTCCGTTGCCATCAAGTAACTGCGGCTGCGTAAAAGGGTAGTCCTCTTTGTCTTTGAGGATCACCTGTTGCGGCATCGGGTTTATGTTGTTGAGTGGGTCTAACTCTCCTGGAGATACATAGCCGCGATCGCCAGCGGCTTGCCTGCCAGTGAATCCCATGTCCGCTAGCCGCCCGCGCCATCCGTTGGGATGCACCCAGATTTCGATTTCTCGACGATAAAAACTAACGCCGTTCTGGTACTCGCTAGTGCCACTGATGGATTTAATGCGTGCAGAGAGCGGAGAAAATGAACATTTGAACTTAAGGTTCAGTTTGTTGATGTTCACCGCGTCAGAATTGACCGTCCCAATCCAGGGGTCGTATAGATTGCTATCAAAGTCTGGGATGTTACGAGTGAACCGCAGAACTTTTATGTCGATTTCCATTTCCGGCAGCGGATCGAATGGCACAAGTGCGCTGTTGCATGGCGTATAGGTGCGACCGTCGATTAGAAAATTTGTGCCAGGGTGCGGATCATTACCAAACTGCCCTGTCGTTGCCCCGCGATACGTCGCGAGCATCACCGGCACAGTGATTTGTGTGTAATTCACGCTGACCTGCTCGCGCCAATCGAGCGGATCGCGAGTCTTGTCACCGTCACCATTATCGGGTCGTTCTTTGTCTTTCTCGTTTCCGTCGATAGGTTCAAATTCTGCAGAAACGTCAAAGATGCCTTCTGATTGCGGCTTGTGCTGAATGGACAGCTTTTTGCAGATCGATTCTGGATCGCTGTCGTTACCGTTTGTTCCGGTCCATTTCCAACTTCGCCCGTACCAGGGCAGCGTTGCTGTGCGGCGAAAGTGGGCTTCGATCTCCTTGACGCTATTCGTAGCGCTGTCTGTCTTGACGATGTAGTTGGCGGAATAGCTGCGTTTCTGACGGGTCGAATCACCGTCGCCGCTGAGGCTTGTTCCTTGCTGAGTTAGTCCGACGCTTAGGATGGTCACAGTTGCACCTCGTTCACGGTGAAACCGTCGTCATCGTCAATCCACCTTTTCAGCAGTTCGTTTGTTTTGCGCTGCTCGACCAGCATTTGCTTTTGCACCTCAGATTCGATTCTTTGCTCGCGAACCGACGTGTTGATGGCTGTGATTGCCGCGTTTGTACCGAACTGCAAAGCGGCAACCGGCCCTTGCTCTTTTTTCAACTTGTCGCGAATTTCGCTGGCAGATTTAGATTGCTCAGCCAGGTCTGCGCGTGCCTTGTTCATCGCGCGAGCCCATGTCTCACCGCTGATTGCGCCGGCATCCCACAGATTGCGAGCCTCTAGCAGTTCGTCGCGGATCTTTTCAAACGGCGTGCGAAGGGAACTGGCGAGTTGTTCGCCCTTCTTTTTGAGGTCGGCAATTTGCTTAGCTGCTGCTTCGGCAGCTTCATCCTTTTTTGGCGCTGCGCCGGTAAACAACTCAACGTTTAGCTTTTTAGTTGCTTCCGCTGCTTTTGCGGCTTGTTTTGAACTTTCAGCAAGAGTTTGGTTAGCACTATCGAACGCCGAATTAACAGCAATGGCAGAGCCAGCCGCGATTGCCAATCCTGCAGCAAGAGTCGCCCATCCCTTAGGGCCACTCAAAGCCTGCTGAATCGCCTGAGCGGTCGCCATCGACCGGAAGGCCAGCGAAATAGCTTTGATGCCCGCAATGAGCTTAGGCGTGATATAGATCGCAGCTCCAATGCTCGCCACCCACACCATCGTTGAGCGATCGACCTGACCAAACCAACTGACGACCTGCGAGCCAGCGGCGATCAGCGTGTTGAGCGCCGGCAGCAATTGCGTACCGAGCTTCATGGCAAGCTGACCAGTTTCCTCGGTGAGCTTTGCCCACTTAGCGGAAATGGAATTTGCCATTTCGTTCATCATGCCGTTAAATCGCCCGCCCTCTCCTGTGGCAGACTGAAATGCGCGAGCAACCTCTTGGGCAGAAATGCCTCCTGCTTCCATGCGTGCCTTCAGCGCGGCCATGCTTTCGCCAGTAGTTCGAGAGATTTCCTGCAGCGGGTTAAATCCTGAATTAATAAACTGAAGTAAATCCTGCCCCATCAATCGACCGGCAGAACTCATCTGGCCAAACGCAAGCGCTAGCAAGCGAAACTTTTCTTCATTGCCTAGCGAAATATCGCCAAGCATGTTCATCACTGGCATTACGTTTTCGCCAGCCACGCCGAACTGCAAAAGCGTTTGTGCGCCTCGACGCAAACCGGCTTCACCAAATGGCGTATTGAGAGCCATTACCTTGATTTCGCTAAGCAATTCCTTTGCCTTATCTGCATCACCCATCAGCACGCGAAAGGCGATACTGGCTTGCTCCGCATCGGCCGCAAGCTTCACACCCCAGCCAACGAAACCCAGGGCACCAGCACCACCGGCAATCAAGCCGAGCTGTGTCGCCATGCCACCGATTTGGTTGCTGAAGTTTTGAACGTGCTGCCCAGCCTGCGCAAAACCTCTCCCTACACCGCTGGCGTCAGCTGTTAGGAGGATCGCTAGTTTTGCGATTGAGTTGGCCATTGAGGAATTTCGTCTTTGCTGCTTGCAGTCGTTTCCAGCTTTCGCCGGTTTCGTCTTCTTTGCTGTTGCTGTATCCAGGTCCGTCGAAGCCTGGAACTTCAGCGCCTTCTTCGAGGTAAGGTTTCACGCTCCACAGTGCGGCTACTGCCAATCGGTTGTCTTTGCGCGTCTCGTCCCAGGGGTCTTGTCGGAAGTAGTTCAGCCAGTCGCACCACTGCTCATGCGTCAGGTCGTCAAGCATTTCGTCGGGGTGTCGGTATCTGCCGCCGAACTCACGGCAGAGAAGGAAGGCGAATCGCTCTTCTCTGGTGAGTTTTTTTTAGCGCTGCCTGGAACACTCCATTCCTGCGCCTTGTTCGCCAGTTCTTGAATCGTCGGGTAGTCAAGTTCTTTCAGCGTCATTCGCCCTTCGTCGCTGTCGAGCAACAATTCACCTGCTTCATTGCAAACCGCTTTGCTAAGCAGCAGGGAATGTGCGTCGAGCGATTGTTCCTGCGAAGGCGCTGATCCATTCGGGTCGGTGTGGCCCGCGGCGAGAAAGGCATTGCCAACAGCAATAGCAACGGTCGCGCTAAGCTTGCGGAGGTGCCATTCAGAGCCATCGTCAAGCGTGACTTTTGTGACTTTGACCGTTCGCGCTTTCAGTTCGTCCAGGTTCATTAAGTCGTCCTTGCAAT
The DNA here is from genome assembly GCA_964394305.1 of uncultured Pirellulaceae bacterium. GTDB lineage: Bacteria > Planctomycetota > Planctomycetia > Pirellulales > Pirellulaceae > Anatilimnocola. Next base: position 27,026 of record CAYMWL010000070.1, on the reverse strand, counting down.
TGAGCCGGTGCGCTGCACAGTGACTTTGCGCGACAACAGCCCGTCTTTCGTGATTGGCTGAGGCTCCAAGTCGGAAACCTTGCCGTTGAATGTTTCCACGGTCGCGCCTGTATCGGCGTAAACGATCGTGAATGCGACTTCTGCCTTGGAACCGAATAGCGTGTCGATGCCTTCGTGCATCGTGTCGCCTGGCTCCCACAGGTGCGTAAACATGTATTCCGAGAAGTCTTCGATTCCCGGCTCATACGTCGCGAGCGTGTCAGCCAGTACGCTGCCGTCGATGTTCACCCGTTTTCGTGCAGGTGGTGTCGCATCGACTACGAGCGTGACAGTGACCGCGTTGCAGGTCGTGACAGTTCCGTTGCCAAGGTTTTTGGTTGCCATTACGGGCTGGTCCTTGTATTGGCAGACTTGCGCTGCACAGTGACTTTGCGGGAAAGAAGCCCGTCTTTCGTGACAGGCGCGACTTCAAGAGCCGACACGTAACCTTCGAACTCGTCGATCTCGGTGGATGTGTAGACGATCTGGTATTCAACGACGGCTTTTGAGCCGAACAACGTGTCGAAGCTGACGTGCTGCGTATCAAGCGGGTCCCACAAGTGGTTGAATGAGAACTCGCTAAAGTCCTCCATGCCCAATTCGTAGGTGCTCAGCGTGTCGGCGAGCACGGTGCCGTCGATGCGAACGCGCGAGCGCTTAGGAGGTACGCAGTCAACGACCAACGTGATTGTGGTATGCCCACTGCCGTTGTCGTCTTCATCGACCTTGAGAACGGTGCCGTTGCCGAGGTGCTTGCCTGCCATCGCTGCTGCTCCAAAACGAAAAAGGGGACGTGCGATAACTCGCGCGTCCCCTATCACGGGCAGCGAAGGTGATAGCCTCTTTCGGGTAGCAACTCCCGATTCAGCCCACTTGTGAACTAGCGAACCACCGCCAGTCCCCATTTATGTTGTTATTTGCTTCGTCCGATCTGCTTCATCGTTTCGATTCGATGGCAATTCGGGCAAAGCGGAATTACGTTGTCCTTTGTGTATTTGCCACCAGCTATAAGCCGGTGCCTGTCACAAAATGACTTATCCCATCCACATAACCTGCAAGGCTCGCGTGACATGCCAAAAACTTCCGGGTCCATCAATGGTGTACCACTTCGCATAGACACCCTCATTTGGTATCGCAATGCATGATGCTTTTCGCACCATCGCCCGAAGTAGCCACCTCCCTTTGATTTTCCTAGTCGCTCGCATCCGTCAAACTCGCACTTCGTTCTCTCGCCCTTCCGTCGCATTTGTTGCCTCCAAAACAGATTGACTGTTTCGCAAGCCCCAATTACGAGCAGCGAAGGTAATTGCTTCTCCCGGTTAATTAGGCCGGTTCAGCTGTTCAAAGTTGCCGCGACTTGCGGCCCCGCTTATTTGTTTGCCTCCGAGAGAATCGCTTCCCTCAGTTTGTTGATTGCTTTTTCTGCCGCCGCAGGTCCGGTCGATTGTGCTGCAGCAGCCATAAACCGGCCTGCCTTCGCTTTAATCGCCGCCCTACGTCCCCAAATGCCACCGTTGCCGGCGAGCACCCGAGCGTTCTTCACTGATACAAAGTGCGACCGCGTTCCTTTTTCAGCCAAGTGCAAATAGCGGGCAGGATCAACGTACTTCCTGTCGCCTGCTCCTGGCGTGAACTTCAGATTGCTAGTTGCTCGTTTGCTCAATGCTTTTGTTGTTCCTTTGCGTGTTGTCCGAACCGCTCGCTTCATGCCGCGCTTCGAGCCAACAACCAAATACCATTCGCCGTTTCTTCGCTGTGTGACCTTGACCCCTAGTGCCTGCTTCAGCAATTTGGTTCGCTGTGGAACTCGCGAGATAGCTGCCGTCTTGAGCAAGCCACCTGCGGCGTTCATCGCGATCCGCATATGCTTTCGCTGTACAGCGTTCGGCAGGTGCTTCAGAGCGGCCATGCACTCTTTCACGCCAACCAGCCGAACGCTGTAGGGGTTCATAGCCAAACCTCCACGTCGTAAGCTTGTACATATTTCCCGGTATCGCCATTTACTGGTGCGTAATCACTGTCTTTGTCGCGGACGAATACGCTTTTCGTGTATCCACCACCGAAGTCAGTTGACGTTGTGCTGCGATAGTTATTGAGCACCGCGCGAACCGCCGTTGCCAGGTCTTTCGACTTCGGCTTATTCATCGAAACGCATTCCAAGTCAAACGTCACGCTGTCGGGCAGTTCACCCACTGCGCCAGCAAGAACGTTTGAAGGTGTTTCGAGTCGTGTCGAAAACCAGATGTACGGCAGTGAGCTTTTGATTGCACTCTGCGGAATCTTGTCCTCATAAATCCGGTCGCCAACGACCGCTTTCACGTCAGCACTGGCATATAGGAAAGCTTTCAGTTTCTCAGCGGTGTCACTCATGCCACCACCTCGCCGCAAGTCAGCGTGTAGGTCAGTCCGCGTTCATCGAGAACTGCCGAGCCAATCTCCAAGCGACGTTCGCCCCACTTCAGCCAGAACGTATGACCAATTGGATTCTCGGGGTCTGCGTACATCTTTACTTCATGCGTTGCAGTGGCGTACAACTGGCGAGCGGCGTCTAGTTCACGGCTGCTCAGCTGCACAATGCTGCAAGGAATTTTTGATAGGTACGGTTTTCCGGCGAACGGATCGACGGAACCGCGTGAATCGGTATCGTTGAATGGTTCGTATATGTCAGCGACGTGGCGCATCTTGCCGGCGTTAGCCATTAGTCACACTCTCCCGCTCATAGCCGTAACAGGTGAACTCGTCACCGTAGCTATAAGCCGTCAAAAGCGCTTCCAGGCTGAACATGATTTCATTGCCAGCCTTGCCGACTGGCGAACGTTCCTCAAACCAGTGATTCACTAGCAAGAGAATCGCCGCCTTGATTCCTTCAGGAACTGCCGAAGCAGCACCATAGCCAGCCACAAAACGAACCGTGATTGCGTCCGTTGTGTTGTAGGTGGTCGGGTATGTCGCACCAACGATCGGCACGATTCGCCCTGGCTCGCGGGCAGTGCTCACGCGATAGTTGCTGCTGCTCCAAGTCTGCGAATCGCCGTTGCCATCTAGGTATGTGATCGAAGTCACCGATGCCAAAGGGGCCATCGGCAGCAACACTGGTTCGTTTCCATAGGGGAAGCGGTCTAGTGCCAGGTTCCAAGTTGCGGTAATAAGTTGACGATTTAGGCGACGTTCGACGAATTGACGCGCAGCAGTGACGAGCCGAAGTAACTGCGGATCGTGAGCCTCATTAGACTCAGCAATCTCGCATTGCTTTTTCGCTTCCGTCAGTGACACCGGCTCAGAAGTTGGCGCGGTGTGCAACGTCAAACCGTAGCCCACTAGCCCACCGTGATATAAAACGTGCCAGTTTTTGTGTCGCCACCCGATGCAACGACAATCTTGATTCGCTCTTGAGCGATGTAGATGTGATCCTCTACAGGTTCACCACCACTGGCATAGAGCGAAGCCGCCCCAGCCGTATCGTGAATAGGTTGCCGAGGCGCAACTACTTCGCTGGCGTTGATGTTGGTATCAACCCACAGATTGCGAGCCGTCGTTTCGGTCGTAATCGTGAAGTCCACTCCGTCCGTGTAGTTGGCACTGCCTGCCTTGACGTACTGAATGCTAATCAGCTTGCCATTCAAAACAGGCGTGTAGTACACAGCGTCACCGCTGGCGTCCGTAACAGGCGTCACGGTATGTCGTTCGACATAACTCATTACAGCCTCACTTAGCGGAGTTGCAGGGCGCGGATGTAGTCGATTTGGAGCGTCTCAGCAGCACCGCCAGGACCAGCTTTCACGCCGAGACAGAGGTGCATTTCTTCGAGTCCCGAAAGCGTGATGTTCTGGGCAGTGCCAGCCGCCAACGCGCTCGTTCCGTCCACGCTGTAATAAGGCGTGATCGTGCTCGTGGTCGCAGCACCATCGAAGTAGAAGCCAACTCGCGTCCAGGTGTCGCTAACGAAAGTCGCCATGTTGCTGGTTGTGTTTTGTGTGCCAGCGTTACTCGTTTCGAAGTTGAGCAACATTGCGTCTTCATCCTTCCAGATGAGAGCGCCGTCATAGCTCGCCAACGGGCCTGCAGCGTTCGCCTGGAAACCGCCAGTGGTCAGCGTGTCGCTGAACCCGAACCACCATGCCGAGTCGTTCGTGGTGGCTTCTGCGAGCTTAAAGCGGGCTTCGAACCACAGCTTTTTACCAGCGGCAAATTTCCAGTTTTCCGCAACGCTGGTCAGTTCGTGGTAATCGTTGTCGGCCGCAGCCGTGACGAGATTGAACACACCGCCAGCAGCGTCTTGAAAGGCGTTTGTTCCAGTAGCCGAATCACCGGCAGACGTGTAAGCGTGATAATCGCTCACCGTGGCTGATGCTGGATTAAGGAAGTCGTCCCAAAAGACATAGCCGAGCGATGGATCGGCAAGGCATTGCAGCCAAGGAGCGTTGCCCCACAGCAAGCACTCAGAAACACCGAACAGGGCATCGGTGCCGCGAAAGCGAAGCGTGTTGCCGCCTTGTTCGCGGTAGACAGCAGGACCGTAGGTTTTGCGAGTAGCGAGAGTCATTTGTAGGCCGTTGGTTGCCCCGGCAGGAAACCTGCCGAGTAGTCACAGGGACACGGGAAGGAAGTGGGTTACAGGGTGGCTTGCAGCGTGGCAACCACGTCCGAACCGTGGCTAACTGGCAAGCTCTTGGCCTTCGACTTCACGGTGATAATGCCGTTGACTTCGTGGCTTTCAGCCGAGCAGGTAATCGACAGGAAGACGTACCGCTTCGATAGTGCCGAGTGGGCAACCGTGATTGCGATGATCTTGTTGTCGAGATTGCCGCTCGATTCGGTGATTGTCAGAGCGCCAGTTGCGATGGTCGCACCAGTGCCAGTAACAACCGTGCCAGTGATCGTGGTCGGGGTTGGCGTGCTGGTGCTGCTTGCGGTGTTTTCTTTAACCGTGTAGGTCATCACCGCCGACGCATCAACGTCACCGTGCAAAACCAGAAAGGTGATTTCGTCATACCCGCTCATGTCCTCCACGGCGGTCAACACTTCGGCAGTGCCGTCCGCAACGAGGGTTTTGCCGAGCGAGATTGCGTTGTTTTCGAGGAATGTATTCAAGGGAAAGATCCTTATTTGCTGTTGTGTTGCTTGCTGACCGTAGTAGCCAAGCCACGTTCGATGTAGCGCTTGGCTTCTTCTTCCGGCATTTCGACTTCATCGCCGGCTGCTTGAGCAAAGACGCCAGTAAACCGGCCTTCCTTGTCGAAACGATGACCACAGCGCGGCGAAGTGAGCTTGACTACCATTGACCAACTCCAAATTAAGAGGCAGCTTGAGTGAGCTTACGAACAGGACCATCGCCAGCGTCCAGCAAGTTGCCGTCGCCGCGAACCAATGCAAGGAAGCCGGTTTGATTCGTGTCAGCAAACCGCTCGTCCAACCGACGCAGCACGACTTGGCCAACTTCACGAATCTTGTAAGCCGACATATCACCGAACAGAACCGTGATAGCCGAGGCAGCAATTGCGCTCGCCATGTCCTGGTTGACGGTGTAGGGGTAGGTATTCAGCGTGTCTGGCGCACCGCTGTTGGCGCCCGCTTGCCACAGGTAACGACCTTCGCCGTCCTTGAGCTTTCGGAGAGCCTTGAGAATCGAATCGTGGAACATGTAGCCCACGCCAGGCATTCCGCGGCGAGATGGGTCCAGCGAGTGTTCCAGGTCGATCAGTTCGTCAAAGGCAATCGCGGTAGCCGAAGCAGCCGAGACACCAGCGGTTGCACAGAGCGTGATGCCCTTGGCAGTACCAGCACCCGTACCAACGGTGTACTTGGTGTTTTTGATGCGGCCCAATCGTTCGCCGAGCATTTTGCCCAATTCGGTCGGCAAGCTAAAGTGCGAATCTTGCAGCAGTTCGTTCGGAACCTTCACGATCTTGCTGGAGAACGTGTAGGCGTTCCACACCACCGAGCCAAACGTCGGGTCAGAGCCAGAATCGTGGCTCGTGTTTTCGCCGATCTGAGCACCCGTGTTGTCGGTGTCGTCAGCAGTCGGCCAACGCATCGGCTCGCCAGTGCTAGTACGGATAACTGACGCCACTTGAGCCATGCCACCAAAGGCGAGCATCGCCAATTCGAGCGAATTGACAAGCATTTGATCCTTGGTGTAACCGCCCGAAGTTCCGTCTTCGCCACTCAGGGCATTTTTGAACCGATTGGCGGAGGCCTTGACGCCCTGCCAGTCGCGGTTCAAGTTGAACTGAAAGACAGGAGCCGACAGCGAAGCGCCGACAGCCTTGGCGGAGTTGATGTGTTTCTCGTTGACGAGCGTTGCCAACTCAGAGCCATTCAGCAACCAGCCGTGCAAGGCGTTTGCCAGGTTGTCGCCTGCGTTGCCTTCGCCACCCAGGTCTTCGGGCGAAAATCGCGGCTTGTTGACCGGGCCTTTGCTGACGCTGCCGTTGTCGCGACCAAAGGGAATTTCGCTGCCGTGGGCATTGATGGCAGCAACGCGGTCAGCGATGTCTTTTTGACGCTTGGCGGCGTCTTCAATCGCCTTGTTCTCAGTATCGAGCGCGGCTTTGTTTTCGTCGTACGCCCTGTTCAGTTCGTCCCACTTGGCGTTGTCTTCAGCGTTCCAGGTGGCTTGCTTGTCGGCGTGCTCTTTGATTTGGTTGTGAAGAGCGAGCCGCTTTTCTTGCAATTCTTTCAGGCTAGGCATTTGTCGTGCTCCGGTTTGGTTGCCGGATGCGCAACAAAAAAGCAGACGCTCACCGGCAACATGTTTCGCATGTTGGAAGTGAGGGTCTGCTTTACTGAAAGCTAAGCCCTGTCACTCATTCCCCGCGACGTGCTGACGTATGCGGTGAACTTGTTTGGTTGGAATGTGATCGGGAAACGTGCCCCGATGGATGAATATTACGGGCGAAGTGTAAAAACTCAAAGCGTTATTTGGAAGATTTCTTTCCAGCGTATTTGTAGACGGTCGGACGGCTGACTTTTGCCAGCTTGGCAACCTCAGTGCGATTCGTATTCACTTCCGCAAGGCGACGGATTTCCCGTTGCTTCCGTTCATCGATTTGTTTTCCACGTTCGGCCATTAGGCGACTCCTGCAAGTTCGCGAAGGTTCCGATTCCTACGCAGCGATGTCAGGCTCTTTGCCTCTAGTTGCTGAACGCATTGCGTCGTGACACCAAGAATTTCACCGATTTGCGCCAGCGTCATAGGCTGTGAATCTGGATCAAGACCAAACCGCAATGCAAGAATCTGCCTTTGCCTGCTGGTTATTTCGCTTGCATTAAATGCTTCTCGGATATTGGCAATAACCAATCCACGATGTGCCGTATGGTCTTCAACAGCAAGCTCAAGGTGTTGTTTGTTGAGCGGCACAAAACAACATTCTGGCTCTTCACGCCCAAGCACATAATTTGCGCGACCTTCGATATAACTCCACACTTCCTGGCAATCGTCAAACCATTCGCCGCGAAGGCGATGGCGAATCAGCGTCATGTGCGCGGTGTATTCGTTTGTTGGTGGCCCGAAGATGGCAGCAACCGGCAGTAATTCGAATGGGTTGCCGGTGCTCAATTCCCTCAGTCGTGATTCCAGATCGGTGGTAAATCCGATTTTAATCGCATTCGATCCAACCGCAGAAACGAAATACACCAACGAACGATCACGCAATGCAACTGGCACTTCTACAAACGAATCCGGTTTTCTACCAAACATTCCATGCTCCTCTACGGTCTTCCGTGTAAAAATGATCGGGGTGAGAGTCGAACTCACACAGCCTTTCGGCCTTTCATGGTTATTTCACATGTATGCGTATGCCAATTCCGCCACCCGATCTGTCGTCATTCAACCCGCAATCGCGGCACTTCTTCACTGGCTTTCCATCATCGAGTTTGCAAACCGAAAAACCGCCGCAGGCTGAGCAGCGACGATAACGCAGCCGCTTGGCTTTCTTCTGCGCCTTTCGATATTTGGTTCGCTCACTCACTAACCCGCCCTTGGTCAGCCATGTTTTCGCCTTTCCGCTAGTTCCTTCTGCAGATACCGCACAGCCTTTTCCAGATCTTGAATTGGCTCGCCCTTGTGGTCAGCACGGCACACGTACTTCACCACGTTCCCTAGCATAAAGTTCAGCCGCTGATCGGCGATAAAATCCCACACTTCAATCTTGCCGTGCGTGTAATGGGCAGGCAGGAAAACCGGGTCGTGTGTTGGTTCGCTCATTTTGCACCCCACGCAGCAATTAAGACGCCGACTACAAACGCCGCTCCGCAAGCCAGCGTTGCAGCCAGCAGGGCAGAAGCAAACAGACGCTCACGCCGTTCGTCAATTTCACGCTGACGCACAATGTGACCTTCACGAATTGCCTCGCTAATTCGCCGCTGGACTTGCTCAGGGATTCTCCCCGAACGTACTTCGATAGCGGCACCCTCTTTGGAAACAATCTTCCATTCTGTTTCGGCGCTCATTTGTTCCATTCCTTCAAAGCATTCTCTAACGCTTTCTCAGCCGTTTCCCCGTCTCTCCAGCAGGTCCGCACTCCGCTTTGCAGCGTGACACGGAACCCGCTGGAGAGTGTTTGCAGGGATGCGTATATGCCGAGTGATCGCAGTCGGTTGAACTCGGCGGTCATTAAAACTTCGGCTCCCGTCCAGTGACTTTGCGGACAAGCTCGCGAGTCTCAGCAACCAACTCACTGACACATTGACCGCACGGGCTGCTATCCATTCGAGGCTTGTCGCGTCCGCATTTTGTGCAGGTTGATTTCATGCGTGGTGGTGGTGGCGGCAGAGGCACAGGACGAGACAACTGCAGTGGTGGGCGATAGTGACCATCTCCGTTGCACTCGCTGCAAGTCTTTGCCCACCACAGCCATCCGGTCCAGCCAGCACCGCCGCACTTCTCGCAAGCGTACCAACTCATTTAGATTCCTTTCGCTGATTTCACGCCACGCTGATAGCCGTAAATCACCAGAGCAATTCCAAGCAGTGGGGCGGCAATCACCCACCGCCACTCTGGAAACAGATTGCCTCCTACTAGTGAGAGGATGATGCAATTATAAAACCAGTGGTCTAGCTCACTCACTGCTTCACCATCCTCAACAACGGACCCAGAAAACTAACCCCATCCGCAATCGGCACATTAAGGTGCGTGAACTCGCCGCCCTTGTTCACGAACTGCAAGCCGTACCCGTGTGACCAGTTCGTCGGCGACGTGTGCCGCCACAACGGTTGCAATTCACATAGGCACCCAGGGCAGTAGGCCACTGTTCTACCTGAGTGTACCGTGTTGCCAGAAGCCGCCGCCGCCGTGTGCGTGTGACCATGAACCACACAACCAGCAAAGTCCCCGAGCGTTGCCGAAGTGGCTGTTTTGCCCGCCCGTTCGCCGTGCGTGAAAAAACATTTACCGCGACGAATCGTTGCCGGAATGCTCAGCCAGTCGTAGAATCGCCCCTGCTTAAACAGACTGATTCCACGCTTCTCCAAATGCAGTACGCTTTCGGCGCAGAACATCTTGCGCAGGAATTCCGAATCGGCATTGTTCCGCAGGGCTTGCGTGACACACCACGATTCCGGCCGGCGCTCGTGATTCCCTTCGAGCATGTCAATCGATGCTTTGGGGCACGCTGCCTGTATCAGGTCTAGCAGCTCATTGGTGGCGTTCACATCATCGGCGAACGTGTATTCAGACTGCGCAACATAGTGGGCAACGTGATGCTGCGCAAGAAAGCCGCCGCATTCCAAATGGTCGCCAAGCATCACGATTTCGCGTATCGAATCGGTGCCCAGTTCTTTCAGGTCTGCCAAGAACGCCGCTAGGGCTGGTTTGTTTGCCACGCTGCCGTGAGTATCAGGAATCACCACGCGAATATACGAACCGCCTTGCACCCGTTTTGGCGCTGACGGCAAACTCCATTTCGCTTTAGCGAGTTGTTCGTTTTGTTCGGCTTGCATTTCCACCAGCTTTTCGAGTTGCCTCAGCCGGGCTTTTTCGACGCCGGTTTCTTTCGGGCTTTTGATCTCGGCTGCTAGTTGCTGGAGCTTTCCCATCGGTCGGTTCTTTCTTTGTAAGCCAGCGGGCAATTGTGTCCTCAGACACACCAATGGCTGACGATAACTGCCGTCCAAGAGTGGTCGGGTTTTGATGCAGCTTCATTCGTCCCGCCTGAAAGTCGTCGCGAATGGCATACATTTCTGCTTGCTGATCGGGCGGCAACTTATCCACAAAATTCTTTGGTCGCCTTGGCTGCTCAATCGCTGCCACTAGGTCAGTCAGTTTTCCCATCCGTGTACCCCTTACTAATGCTTTCCGTTCACAACCTGATAGCACTTCGCATAGAACCGCCCCCACGACTCACGATGGTCAAGCCGCGTGTTTGGTTGTTGCTCGTGGTCAAGTGCGTGTGCGTATTCATGTATCAAACAGTCAATCGCAGAACTAAGCGATTGGCCGCGAAGTATTCGAATCCGAAACCCTGACAACTGCGCTCCAACAAAGTACGGCGTGCAATCCGCCAAAACTCGCCCATCATGCCCGCTGATTTTCTTGCTTGTCTGTACCCTAAGCGGAACGCTGAGTGGCACATTTTTGCGAAGCTTCCTGACTGACTCGGCAAATGCCTTGCCGTAGTATCTAGGCATGTTGCACACGATTAAGTGTTGTAAGTCGCATGCGATTAACGTTTAACCAGCTTCCAGTTCCAGCAAGCGCAGCCGCGTAGCAACCTCGCGCTCACGGTCAGTTAATTCTTCGGTCGTGTCTTCCGCTTCGACAGTCGCCTCAGAGTTCGTCTTGAAATTGAACCCGTAGGCTTTCGGGTCTAGGTTTTTCGCACCGCTCTTGGCTGGCAACAGCGTGTCAATCAACTTGTTGTCAAGCGACTCCTGAGCATCGAACCACGTCTCAGCGTCCATCAGTTTGCGGAACGTGTCTGCCTTGCGATTGGTCCGCCGTGCAAACGTGACCGCAATCGTATCATCCATCTTATCGAGCACTTCTGATTGCTTGATAAAGTCGCGGCGGTCGCCCATCACAAACCCTTGCGAGTTGTGAATCATTAATGTGGCATTCTCTGCCGAGCGTCGTTCGTCACCGGCCTGCAGCAGCCATCCAGCACAGGACCACGCAGCTCCAACGTTTGTGGTAACGACCTTTGCCGGATTTCGTACCAGGGCGTTGTAAATTCCTAGCGCTTCATAAATCACGCCACCGGGGCTGTTGATCAAGACATGAATTTCGTCAACCTCGCCCAAGTTCTTCAGCTCGTCTTCGACACGCTTGGCGGTCAGTCCTTCACCGTCCCAAGCTTGCCCGATTACGTCATAAAGAAGCATCTCGGCAACGCGCTTGCCCTCTACTTCCTTGGCATTAACAGCAAACTGCCGGTCAGCCATCTTCAGGTTGCAAGCCCGTGGCAGGTTCGACAGGTCAACATCAATCACAATTCCATGCTTAGACATTCTCAGTCTCCATAAGTTCAGCAGCCAATTGCTGCGAGATGGTTAGTTCAAACTTCAACAACTCACGATCGACATTCGCCGCTAGGTCAGCGGCAGAGTTTCCAGGCTCAACCAGCGGCGAGAGTGTTTCAATGATCGACTCGAAAAACCGAGACGATGCTTTCGCTGCCAGGTTCTCAGCATTTAGGTCGCTCAGAACCATCGCAGCAGCTTGTGCGATTGGCTTAACCGCACCATCCACCAGCGCCTTGTGGTCACTGACGGCGCTTTTGTTGTCCAGCCAGTTCAGAAACGTTGCTGGCTTCTTTGCCGCGTCCCTTGCATCGCGACCAACTCGCCGGCACATCCGCACAAGCGCATCCGATAACAAGTTAGTGAATGATTGTCGAGCCGCAACATTCTCAACCTTCGGCGTCTCCTGTTCGTCAGTATCATCCGGCTCCTCTTTAGTCTTCTGGCTGTCAGCAGAGCGAGTATTCGGGTTGATGTACTCGCCACCCTTGCCATCCGGCCGCTTGTTCATGTTTAGCTTGCGCCGCCATTCGTCCGCGTTAATGACTTCATTGCGTCGCATTACCTCCAAGCCTTCATTTAGCGTTGCCCAGTCAGCCTGCTCGAACTTGGAGTAGTTGTGCTCGAAGTAATGCGAATCGTCGCGCAGCTCCTTGTCGCTCAGCAGTTTCATATCGCATTCGTCCGCGATGTCGCCGCTCCAATGATGCAAGCAGCCGTGGCGATAAGCGAGATTATCTTGCTCAAACGAGTTGTAGGAAACGGAGTCACGAATACCGAGCTTGGACGGCGGCAGATCGAAGTAACTTGCAATCTCGCGCCGTTGCTCGTCGCTCAGTTCGGAAATCTGCCCCTCTTGAGGCGTTACCTGCCCGGCGTGGAACTTCGCACCTTCGCGGAGAATGACCGTCTTGAATGGGTTGTCGCCTTCCTCATAGGTCTTGCGGAACCCTTCCTCTACTTGGTCACGAGCTGGCTTAGTCATCGCCGTTGGCAGTTCCAGCGTGCCACCCATGCGAGCACCGTTCTTAAAGAACTTGCTCTTGAAGTTTTGGGCCGACAGCGCAAGCCCCCACGCATCACGAGCCTCAATTGTCAGGTCAGCACCCTTGAGCCCATCAAGGGAGATGCCGCGTATATGCAAGACGCTGCTTGCAGGAAGGGTCCGTAAAGCACCATCCACCTCTGTCACATAAACCAACTCCGTCCGCTTTCCTCTTGCATCTTCAATTTCCATCCACTCTGGCGCTGTACGGTCTGGAAGCAAGTTGTACAGCTCAATACCCTTTCCACTTCGAGAAATGTACGCATAGCCGTTTCCCCACAACAGTGCGTGAACCATTAAGTCACGCCAAAATCGCTTGGCTGACTTAAACGGATTCGCCTTGAATGCAACAGCAAAGTAGGCGGGGTGCTTCGTCGCAACCTCGCGATCGTCTTCTGGCAACCGCTTGTACGGATAGAGAGGAAGCTTGCTCACGTCGCCGCTAATTAGGCTTATCGCCTGAAACACAGTAGCCAACCGCAATGAGCCACTGTGCGTCACCGTCACGCCCGATGCGGACTTGTGACCACCGCCGAGGAACTCATACGCAGCCGGATCGTTCAACGAGAAAGCCGGGTTCTCCAGCGATGCGTTGACGCGACGAACTGGCGCAGGCGATGCAAACAAAGACGACATAGCTTCAGCAAACATAGTTATTCCTTAGCCTTTGCGGCTTGCTTCCGGTGCAAATAGATCCCCAGCCACATCGCCACCCCGCCCACACACAGGAATGTCAACGATGGGTGCAGCAGCCAGCAGCCGTATCCAACAGCTGCTAAACCAGCCAAACCGAGAACGTCGGGAAGCCTCATGCCATCTCCAGCGGATTTTTGTCGTAGTAATCGCGGTTATCTCGCTCCGCAAACAAACACTCACTAAACGCCATAAAACTGGCAACCATCGCATCAATTTTACCGACACCCCCACCGGACTTATCGGGCTTGACATGCCCATCAGTATTTCGATGGAACATCACGTTCCCAGCTTGCCATGCGAGAACCGGGTCATTGCCGTGAATCAGATTTCCAGCCCGCAACTCTTTGACAAATCGCGTGCAAGGTTCGTTGTAGAACTTGTGCGATTGTGTGAACTTGAACACGTTGATGCCGTGCTCGTTCTGCAAGCGGTCAGCCAGTAGCCTCGCTTCATTCGGGTCGTATGCCCAGGACAACAGTTCGTACTGTTCATGCCAGCGGAGAATCTCTCGCTCAATTTCGCGAAAGTCGATCTGATCGCCGTCGTGAGCTTCGAGCAATTCCTTCGCAATCCACGTACGAAACGGCTCACGGTCAATCGGGAACTCGCCGTGGCGAACTGTCCAGGCTTTTGTTTTCAGTTCATACACGGTTCGGCCGTCGCGAATCACTGGAAAGCACGCCGCAATGGCTGCCCAGTCGTCTGATCGTCCGATGTCGATTCCACCATGACCATAGGCTCCGCGATCGATGGCCAAAGGGCGAGCACCTTGCAGCCAATCTTCGGTGCTGATCTCGCGAGTTGAGGCGGCAACGGGACGATTGGCGTGGTAGCGGATGAACTGATTGGTTGCGCTTGGCTTATTCTTCGCCATGTTGGCTTGTTCGCGCAGGTATCCGATCTTCACCGAGACGCCCAGGTTCGGATTCGCCTTTGCCCAGCACTCCTCATCAAACACGTCGTCTTCGTCGTCCAGTCGGCAAATGAAAGCGAAGTAGGTGTCGTCGATGATGTTGCCAGTAAGCACGCTTTCCAGAACAGCAACCGCGTAATCGTCTTCCTCTTTCCATAGCAAGCTCTTGTCGTCGCCGGCCGTGGTAATCATCACCTCAAGCGGCTGCCGCCGTGATCCGCCGCCAGTGGCTAGTTTCTCGTTCAAGTCCCGGTGCCGTTCACGCCAAGCGTGGATTTCGTCTTTCAGAATGCCATGCGGGTTCAAGCCATCGATGCCTTCCGAATCGCTTCCCAGCGGACGAAACGACGAATCGAACTTCTCCCAATTGATTGATGCTGGTGATTTGCGGATGCGAGCCAGTTCCTTCAAGTCAGGCGACTTTTCAACCATGCTCACGGCTTCGCGATACATGATCTTCGCTTGGTCTTCCTTGGTAGCGGCAACGTAAATTTGCGCCCCAGGTTCAAACGGCTCGTCAGCGAACATCAGCAACAAAGCGATGGCTGCAGCCCAAGTAGTTTTGCCATTCTTCCTCCCAAGGGTCTTGTATGCCTTTTTGAACCGCCGCAGGCCGTCGTCAATTCGTCGCCAACCGAAGATCACCCACACGCAAAACATCTGCCAACCGGATAAATTCACAGGCTGGCCAGCCCATTCGCCAATAGAGTGACGGCAGCACATCGGAAAGAACGCACAAGCCCGCGTTGCAATGTGTTCGTCGAACTTGTAACCGCGCTCCCAAGCGTGCTCTAAATCGTGAACATGCCGCTCCACCGCCAAGCGCGCGTACTTGCATACTACGATGTCGCCCGATAGGACGCCCTCGATGTAGGCTTGCACTTGCTGCTTTGGGTGAGTGAACGCGATCAAGCGGAGGCTCCGAGTAGCTTCAGGGTTTCGAGTGCGTTTTCGCGATTCTTCTCCACAACCGGCGTTCGCAACTTCGCACGGTCGGCCGGAGTCATACCAAATCGAGAGGAAGCCGCGGCAAAGTGTTTCCATGCCATACCAGCGAGCATCGAGAGTTTGTAGTAAGGCGGGGCGGTCACTTCGATTTTTTCCATCGCGGCACTGATTGCGTTGAACTGAGCAAGCCAGCGACACATGCCTGCCAGGTGATCAATGTCGGCTTGCTTCAGATAGTCAGGCGGCAGCGACTTTACAACGCGATACCACGCAACAGCCGCTTCGCCAGACAGGTCTTCTGGGCACGCCAGTTGTGCATCGGGAAACTCCGCATCAGGTACGCGATCACCGTGGCGATCATCCCGAAAGGTGCCATCTCGCTTGTGAGCTGCCGTTGATTTTGGCGGTCGTGCCATCTTTCCTGCCCTAACCCCCTATCCTGTTTTGCCACAATCTATTGAGCGGACGCCTGCGGTCTGGGGCGAGGGTTGCGTGAAAATCGACCACCCCCTGCCATTATGGCAGCCTGCCGTTTTGGCACCCAAAACCCTGCCATATTGGCACAACTGCCTAAATGACAGATCAAAATGACATGAACAACTTGCCAAAATGTCATGTGTATTTATTTGCAACATCTTCATCACTCACCTCTCTTGGTCCTCATTGCATGGCACTCATGACAAAGCGGCATCAACCATTCCTCGTCGTACTTGTAATCAGGGTGCTCGCTTAGTTTCTTCTCGTGGTGAACATCGGTTGCTGCTCTCACTAGTCCTTGCTTGCTGCAGTCCTCACACAATGGGTGTTGAGCTAGGTATTGTTTTCTGAACTGCTGCCATCGGTAGTCGTACCCCCTTTCTGCTGCCGTCCCTCTCTCCCTATCGCTCTGCTGTCGTGCTTTCTTCTGGCAGTCGCAGGCTGTGCGTCTACAGCGGTGGCAGATACGAGGGGGTGATTGGGGCATCTAATGTGTCCTATGCTGTAGCAGGGTGCTGGATGACTTCTCAAGAGCCTCAGCATCAAATGCCGTGGTGCTTAGCCATTGGCGGGTGTGTTGGTTGTCGATGCCGCTGCCGACCGTGACGGCCTGTCTCCGCTGAGCGACCACGTTATTACAGGGTTTTGAAGGCTGATTTTTCTCCATTCGCTGGCACTATCTGCCCGGTGGTGAAGTGTCCATTCTTTGGTGAATGACGGCCTTACCTTTGGTCCGCACTCGCCACAGACAACGAACCCGCAAGTGCAGTGGGTTTTCGGCTTCATGCCCAGCCACCCAATCGCTGCTGCTATCCAGGTGAAGAAGTTGCGGCGGTTCATGTTTGCTCCTTATCGATCACTGCTTTGATCTGCTGCTCGTCAACGAACTTTTCAATCTGGAACGTAACAGCCTCATTTGAGGCACAGCGGCAAGTGATCGCTCGAACTTCGGACGATTCGACACCAGCGATTTCGCATAGCAGCTTTGCAAGTCGCAAGCCTTGCTCGTTGTAAATGGTTGCCGTAGTTGCCATCTATTTCGTCTCCCAGTGGATGCAGCCGAACTTCGGCCCGGTGTAGATTCCGCCGTAGCCTTCACAGTCTTCCGCACCATCCTCAAACTGCAGCCCGTTGGCGCTTACTTTTGGGTGGCTGCATTTGCCGCTAAGTCGCTCGCCTTGTAGCTGAGGTACTTTCTCCCAATGCTTGCAGGTGTCGCAGGTGTTCATGGTGCAACTCCTTCGTCCCATTCGTAGGTGTCTGGTCCGTCTTGGCCATTTTTGGCATCTGCAACAATCTGCTCGTATTCGTCGCCAGCCAACTCACGCACCATTTGGTCAATTACCCATGCTTTGTGCTGTGAGCCATCGTTGCCGCCGTAGCGAACCGCGATGTTGATTGCGTCATCAATTCTTTGGGCTGCTGGCTTCATTTCCGTCCCTTCGCTTTCGCCTTTCGTCGCTCATGCCGATTTGCCCAGGGTGGCAATTCAGGCTGAGCAAAATCCAGAATATTCCTTTGAGCCATTACCAATCCGGTTGTAATCGTGCTTGCGTCAACGGTGATCGCGGTTACGTGATAGAGCGTTCCTTTCACGTTGCCGTTTTCGTCGGTATGATAAACGACGGTCATTTTCGGTCCTCGAACTTGTAATACATCACCCAAGTCCGTGTGTTATCTTTTTGTTGGAGGCAAATCTATGAACCCATTTCAGTCATGCGGAATTACTGGAAATGAGCTTATTGCAGCGATGCAGTGCGTTCCCAAGCTAACTCCCGAGGAATCCAGGCAGCTTCGAATTGCTCGCAGACAAACATTTGATGGTCAACGTGAACGTATTCAGCGTGCATTTCGCATCCTGGTGATAAAGCTCTTTCGGTCGCTTTGGATTCTGCTTTAGTAACTCTGCTCAACAATCACCAGCCAGCTTGCCCCATCATACGGCACGTGCTGAAACTCGCTTCCGGTGAATAGCTTGAACCACGCATAGAACTCTCCTGCTTCATCAACGTCACCACTCTGCCAGTCACGCTGAACACTGCCGACGATGTAGAACGAATGCGTGCCGCTGCCAGCGCCCGTAATGTCAATCGGTGCCCCGTTTGGTGTATCCGACAGCTTGAAAGCGTTCGGGGTGATTTCCACCGGGTAATAGCGAGTCGATGCAGCTAAGCCAGTTGGCAGCGGGCCAGAGCTACTGACAACGATCTGGTTGCCTTCCTTGACGCCGTGGCCGTTGCAGGTCAGTAGATTGGTCGTGACGCTCGCAGTGAAGTTTTGTGTCGGGTGAACGGTGACGCCAGTTTCTGAATCGTTCACGATAACGCTGGTGGTATCGTCCTTTTCCACCATGCGGAATTTGACCGTGTAGGCAGATAGGTCTACCGGATCGCCGTCAATCGAGATAATCGTGTTCAAGGGCAGGAGCGTATTGCCCTTGGTGACCCTAGTGGTTGTTGTGGGCATCGGAAGCCTCCAGTGTCGCGGGTGTGTGTTTTGCCTGCAGCCCAACTCTCGGTGCCGAGGCTTGCAGGTAGGTGACTCGTGACCACTGACCAACGAGCGGGCCTTGCTGACCACCACCAAAGCCCAGCATCACAATTCGAGCAATGGAGCCACTTGCCCCAAATCCCAATTGAACAACGTCTTTGATTGCCATTTACGTTGTCTCCGTGATGCCGGTTGGATTGCTCGCGTCGTTCAGCGTATAAGTTTTTGCAGTTGTGCTCCCGTCGATCTTCTTGACGGTCTTAGTAGTGCTGCTGATAACGAACTCGCTAATACCCTGGTTGATTTCGTACAGCAAGTCACGCACGCTGCCTGTGGCATTTGTCGCTCGATAGCCTTCTGTTAAAGCAGTGGTCAGGGCAGTCGTGCAGGCTGTCGCAACATTGGCTGTGCTGACGTTGTTGAGTGCGGCTATTTGTGCCGGCAACGTCGTTCCAGTATCTGCCAGAATGTCCGTGATGTTGCCTTGGGCGGTTGCTAGGGCCGCGGCTGTCGCCGGATCATACGCCGTGAGGGCTGCTGTTGCGGCCGTCTGCACCTGTGCGCTGCTGAGGTTGTTCAGCCCGCTGATTTGCCCCGGGATTGTAGTTCCGGTGTCTTCAAGAATGGCCGTTGTGTCGCCGCTGACGTCTTTTGCCGACAAAATGAAATACGTATCGGTAAAATCCTCCGGCGTGAACGGCAATGCCGCGTCAAGTGTTGCAAGCTGCGTTGCGCTCACCCAAGCGTTGATGCGCCGGCGGTATCGCTTTCCGATGCTTGAATCTCGCACGACTATGATACAGCCGTTTAGTTCGTTGTCTTCGAGGCTCATGTCAGGCAAGTGCAGGTGCGTTGCATCGTTGCCGGTGTCGCCAATTGTTACGTCTTCAGCGCCGCCCATGTATACGCCCTGCAGCGCCGCATAGAGCCCAGCGGCCGTCAGTGTTGAAAGACCGTTCTGAATTTCTGAGACAGCAGACGATGCAATTTGCGTCGAGGTAATCGCATCGGTTGCAATTTTTGCGGACGTGATTGCATTGCTTGCAATCGCCGATGAATCGATAGCACCAGCGAAAAACTTCGAGGAAGTGAGAAATCCAGCTGCAAACTTCGCGGCAGTAAAAGCATTTGAAGCAATTGCACTGGCAGTGATAGCACCGTCCTCAATTCCAACCAACTGCACCTTCCATCTTAGGAATGCCTCGTCCCACACATTCAGGAAATTCGTATCCCAAACATTAATAAGGTTTGCGATAACTGAAGTATTGTTTCCAATCGCGGCAAGGTTTGCAGACACGCGATTATTGGCAATCGTCAGGGCGCTAAATCCTGCCGGCCTTGTGTACACCGGCTGCGGTACAACGACCACTCCGCTGGTACTGCTCTTGCCAGAGAAGACCAGATAATCACCGTTGCTTTCGGATTGGCTAACATCGGCGGTGTACATGCCAGGCGAATTGGTTGCGTGGTCCTCGCTGACAACGGTATCCGTGAGCGCCGTTACAGCGCCTCCGTCTTTTTTGACGTAAAACGTGATGTTTGCCGAATCGCCAGTTGCCGGCAGCCCGTCTGCAGGCGTGAAGGCGTAAAGTGTAATCGTCTGCCCTGCCGTGTTTCGTTGCATTTCTATCTCCCGATTGGTCGGACAAGTAATGTGTTGTAAACAGCCGCAGCGGGCGCTCCTGCCGGTATCCCGTTCTGCACCGTAGCCGGGGTCAACGTGACGCCTTTCCGTAACGGCGAACTGCCCTCAGCTGCCGACGCGGTAACATTGCTGGCGTTTGCGTTTGCTGTGTACGTCCAGTTGCCGGCAGTGCCACCAGCGGTCCAGCCCGAGATTGCTGACGCAGTTGGATTGTCGTAACCAAAATCAGCGCTGGTTACCCCGTTGATAGTCACATTGAGCGAGCCTGTATCTGGACTTTCCGTCGTCTGCACGCGGACGATTTGCGGCTGGCCAGCAGTCGCCAAAGTATCCTGCGTGACCGTAACCGGAGTGTGCGACGAATAGTCTGACCAGGTTGTTACGATCGAGCCGCTGGCCGGAGTCCCACTTGCCGTAGCGCCCGAGAGCGAAAGACCAGAAGCATTCGCGTTATACGCAAGCGCCTGCCCGTCAAAGAGCATACTTCCCGCTGTCGCCGTGCCGCTGAACGTGCAGGTATCAACCTGGGCCACACCTGCCACCCCGGCTGTCGGTGTGGAAACGCCAGGCAAACCGTCACCCGCGCCGGAGATCGTCATTTCGGCAACGTCCGTCGCTGCAAGCGTTCCGCCAAATTCAATCGAGAACTGGCCACTGCCGATATTCGTTACGTTAGTTTGACCAGCTCCCCAGATCGAATCGCAGGCCGATTGAATGTAACCCTCCGTCTCGCTATCGCTCAGTCCGATACTGACGCCGGAGCTTGTGGAATTGCCGTTTAACGTGAAAGAAGTCGTGCAGCCGTTCAGGTCGATTTGCTGCACTTCATTAGCCGGGGTAACGGCATTGGTGGTTGTAGTGTTGCTCGGCGTCACGGCAACATCGGCAGCCCCGTTCTGTTGATTCGTAACACTCAGGCCAGCCGCAGCGATTTTGAACGTGCAACTTACTACGATACCTTCGCCCAAGTCGGTGTTGCCGCGGGCGTTGACAAATTCGACCGTAATTCGGTCAGCTCCAAGCGTCACCAAAGCGTTGCCGGTTCCGATTGCTGTGCTGGCTTCAATGGCGGTCTGAATTGCCGCCTGATTGTCGTTGTAGGCAAATGCGCTGGTCGCAGCGCTTGAAAACGAGAGTGCCGCAGAGCCTTCTTGCAGATCCGAGAATAGGCACGGCAACACGAACTCTTGTATTTCGTTTTGGGCTGGCATTCAATTTCTACCTTTCAATTCAAACTCAAGGCGCTTACGAATTTTCTCAACGGCCCGCTTGGCGCAGTGGTAAATTGCCTGATGCGAACAACCCTGTTGCTGGCCAATCTCTTCCTGTGTAAACCCCTCTACGCACATCAGCCGCAACACCTCAGCGTCTCGCGGTCGAATGTTGCTCTGCATTAAGTCTGCAAATGCCAGCGCTTCCGATGATTCGTTTCTGCGATAGTCCGTCTCATCAAATGCCAGTCCGATTGCCGGTGTTCGTGCGTGCCGACGTGCTGTGTTCCACACTGTCAACAGCCGGAAGTGAATACACCGCTCAATAAACGTCCAAAGCTTCACACCACGCGATTCGTCGTACTCATCAATGGCAACCCATGCTGCAAGGCACGCCTCTTGAATCAAGTCCTCGCGGCTTCCGCCAAAGCGACGGGCAGCCTTGCTTGCTTCCATCCGCATTTGCGGGAGCAAGTCGAGGTAGATTCGTTCTTTGGTTTCGCGTGTCATTATTTAAAAGCAGCGAAGCAGCAGCCCTCTCCTGAACTACTGCCCCGCTGGGGCGATGTTCGTTTCCGTGTAGCGTGTTGCGCTGTCGTGGGGCAGGATGGCGAGCATTTATTTCTTCCTCATCTCCTCAAACAGCCGGTCAATCTTTTCGTCAATCCTGGTCAGCTTTGATTCCACCTTGTCGCCCTGCGATTCAATCGAACGCAACTGCTGGGTATGGGTCGCCAGCACCGTATCGTGCTCGTTCAGTCGATGCTGGTGGTCGTTGATTTCACGCCCTACCCACGTTGCCACTGCGCCGCTGCAAGCCACAAGCAGAAACGCGGCAACTCCCAATTGCCAATCTGGGATCGTTGTCGTGCCATCCTCTCGGTTTCGTATCACCATCGCATCGAGTCTTTCCAGGCAGGCGGTTGTAAAAGTCCCGCCGCCCGAAGCTCGGAACGGCGGTTGTCCTAAGGCAGCGTTTCCGCCGCGCTGAGGAGCGAAGTGCGTTAGCGGTAAAGTGACGAGCAACCGCCACCAAGGTTCTGGCGAAATTGCAACTGGCCATCGTTTTGATGGCAATCATTGCTGAAGCTCTGCCGGAGCTGCTGGGCAGGAACGTACACAATCCGCTGTGGTGCATTGAACTGCTGGCCGTGATGTCCAGCGTTCAACTGCTGTGCCTTGAAATTCAACTGGGCAGCCTTGGCATTGAGTCGCGCGGCTTGCACGTTGTTGCGGCTGGCGAAAAATCCGCCATGTCCAGCAAATGCCTGGGCGGTCAGGGCGATGGCGAGAATGAGGGACGCGGCAAAAATGCCGATCTTGTCGGGGAACTTCATGGGAATCTCCTTAGCGTAGAATGCCGCTTTCTTCTGGCGGCGGAATCGTGACTTGTGGTTCGAGCTTGCCTGCTGGCAATCGCAACAGATATTCGGTGATCTCGCCTTTTTCCGTTGGTGTAAGGCTGCTGATAATTGCCCGCATTTCGTTCGGTATCGCCCAAGCCAGCCATGCGAGCGAATGCTTTGAATGTGCTCGGGTCGCTGGTTAGTGCGTTGTCGCCCTTATGGCACTTGGCACACTTGGCGGCGAATGCTCCACTGGTTGCCGCCGTCTGCTGCTGCGGAGATTGCAAAGCCTGACGTATTTCTTCCCGCACCACCTTGCGCACCAGCGCTTCGTCTTGTGTTGACTGGCCAGCAAAATAGAAAACTTGCGGGGCGACGTGATGCACGATCGCTTGCCGATGGTGGAATAAATGCTGGCAATGGTTCCCTGCAAGCGAAACGCTTGCGAACGCTGCGACAGCAAACAAACTAAGCAACTGTGTTTGCATGGCTTGCTCCTCTTGAGATGTAGCTGATTGCCTCACGGCTAACACCGAACCTTTCGGCAATTTGCCCGTGCTTAAGGTTCGTGGATGCCAGCAGCGTCCGAATTGAGCCAACTTCATCTGCAGAAAGTTTCTTAAACCGCTTCGCTGGCTTTGCTGAATCAAACCACATATCGCCGCGAATGATTCTCGCAACCGTACTGAGCCCCAGACCAAACTCGCTAGCAAGTTCCTTTTGAGGTACACCTGCGGCATGTCTAGCCTTAACATTCGCCGCCATCGCTTCATCAACGATTGCGCGATGATTATCCATTCCTCGCATTCTCAGTCGCCCATTACGAACGGCATCATTTGCATTGTCTCGATGACTGGCCCATCGCAGGTTTTCAATGCGATTGTCGGTTTTCACGTCATTCCAGTGGCAGGCATCAAAACCGCTTGGACGTGGCCCCACGAACGCCTCTAGCACCAGAACATGCACATGCAAAGACTTTCGATTAGCGCCAATCCTCTGATAGCCCGTTGAATCTAAATACGGAACGATTTCCACCATCTCACCGCTTGCTGTGCGGCGAAATATCTTTCCCTCGCGACTTGCCCATCGATTCGGGCAACTTGGGATTTGCGTCAACTCTGCTAAGATCACATCATCCATTTGGTTCTCCTTCATAGAACAAGTGGTTAGACCCCGTTGCTGAAACAGCGGGGTTGTTTTGTTTATTGTAATGGTGGTCAAAAAGTTGCCAGCGTAGGCAACCGGGATGCCAATCAGCACAAACGCGATTAACGCCAGTGCGAAGTAAACGTATTTGATCATTTGGTTGATTCCTTTGTGAGATTCACCAACGATTCAATTGCAGCAACAATCAGTGGTGCCGGGCTTTCGTTGCCACGAAAACGAATACTGGCAGCACTTCGCTGAAGCTGGTCGATTGCTGAATTGCCAACCGACGTGAAAAACGCAAAGGCAATGAGCATTGCGAAGATGCCAATCAGGATGAACGTGGCCGCGACCAGTTCTTTCATTTCTTCCCCCAAGCAAGTTCCGCCAAGTAAACGTTGTGTTGTTCGTTTTGCCACTGCTGACGAGTGATTTGCCCATCCTGCGCCAAGTCAGCCAAGCGGCGGCTGAGGCTATACTTCGCCGAGTAATATCCCAGCACGTCCTTTAGCTCTTGCTTGCTCATGTACCGTTCGCGGGCGGCTTGTTCGAGCGTTACTGGTGCGTCATAGGTGCGAACGACGGCTTCAAATGCTCGAGCATCTTGTTCTGGCGTCAGCCCGTTGGCTCGCTCGAGAAACTTGGCGTATTGCCTGTTGTCGTGCTCAAGCTGGTCGGCAATGCCTGCCTGGTACTGCTGATCGATTAGCTGCTGCGTCTTTTTGTCGGCGGCGACTCTCGAGCCTTGGGAGATGTACGCCTTGAATCCGTCCTGATTGAACGGCCGCAGCCCCTCGACGTGGCACACGATGCAACTGACCGTGTTTCGAATCTCGCTCGAGCGAATCTGGTTGTGGTCAGTCACGATGCGGGCCGGTGCGAATTCTTGCCGCTGTCCTTTTGCGTTAGCCAGCCAGTAGATGAACTTGACCGCCGAACCACCTGGGTAATGCACTGGTGCCGCTGCAATTTCCTCGCCAGCGTCGAACTCGAGCTTTTGTCCGTAGTTGCCCGGGTCTTTCTTTCCTACTGGTGCTTCGCTGTCTTGTGTTGCCCAAAGGCTTCCCCGGGTCGATGTATCGAACTGCTGAACATTCCGGTCGGGATTGACGCCAACGCCGCTCTTGGCTTCATGGAACTGAATTAGAAAGTTCGGGTCTTCATTGACCTTCCAGAATTTACGGAACTCTGCGGTTGTCTTTGGCGGCGTGCCGTAGATCAACCGATACTGGCTGTCATTCGTTTGAATCGGGTCCGTCACGCAGGCAACAAACCAATCAGCCCGAAATGTGTACGGGTACTGACCTCGAGCAAGATCGGTGCGGTATGGGTAATGGTTCGCCAGGACGTACGGAAGCGATGTTTCCCAGCCAAATGCTCGAGTGTCGATAAACAACAGATTGTCGTTTACCCGCCTTGCCAATTGGTCAGGCAGGTACGATTTGCTTGACAGCCCGGGGAGTCTTGAGCGGACCTGCGAAACCAATCGCTCTCGAGCCTCCGGGCTGCGTTGCTCAGCCAAAGACAGGTAATAAGCGTACGGCTGGTCCGCAATGCTCAGCTTCGCACGATCCAACGACGCGGCTTCCACTGGGTTTGTGCCCAGGGCGCAGAGCGTCAAGAGGATCGCGGCGGCACTCATGCGGTTCACGACAGTTCGCCTTCGGGATAAATGTCAGTGTCTGCCAGATCCGGCTCGGCTTGCTCGACAAACGGCGGGGGAATGACCAACGATTGCACTGGGTGGCCCGCTTGGTGGACGCCCTGCGGTGGTGTTGCTGCTACCCACGTCTTTGTGCCAGCCAGTGTGGCGGTAAAGCCCGGCTTGCTCGCTTCGATGTTGCAGCCGATCGTCTTGCCGTCGTCTGCCAGCTTCACAACACACGTCAGGCCGCTTGTACCGGCCGGGGAAGGCGTTTGCGGGCCGCTTTGAGCGATCGGCTTGCCGTACCACTGGACGCACAATGAGGATTCTGCAGCCTGTGGCATCGCGATCTTCGGGTTCAGTGTCCGTTCCATCAGTTCGGGAGGCGGATTCGCCGGGAAGTGCTGCAGTCCCATCAGATGGCCGATTTCATGCCGCAAGATGACTTCCAAGAGGTTTGCCAGCGCACTCTCGGCAACGTCGATGCGGCAAATCTGCTGGCGAGCACCACCGGGAAGCATCGCGTCTGCCAGAACGCCACCAGCACCATCCATGCGAGCCACAGTGAACACCCACAGGGCGCTCGCCTCATTAGCAGCACGAACCGCTTTGAAGTCGCAAACGGTCGTCCAGCCATCGGCAGCGCGTTGAATGCACGCCTCTAGCTCTGGTCGCTTCATCCACGGCAGTTCATCCCGCAGATACCACGTCGGGCGGTTAGTGTGCAACTTGAGCGCGGCAACGGTGCCGTCGCCGAATTGCTCGGCGTTGCGACAGAACCGGGTTTGGGCGATGAAGTCCGTCATGCGATCGCCTTTTTCTTTTTATCAATCCATTGCTTTTTGCTGTTCTCGGACAGCGTGAGCCACTGGCAGTTGTCGGGTGAATAGCCCTTGTCGTTATCGATGCGATCGATGGTCAGGTTGCTCGCGTATCCGTTGGCGTGCGCCCAGTTGCGAAACGCTTCGTAGCTATCCCACTCGGCGCACACCTTGATTCCACGGCCACCGTACTGCGGATAGCGTTCATACGTTTCGCAGTTGCACCGCTCACGCATGGAACACCAAATGTTGTGCAATCGCTCTCTCGGTCGAAGAGCTGGAGAGCCGCCATGCTTGGTGTTGTGAATGCTCGTTTTGCAAGACAGGCAGCGATCAACACTGCGGTGCTTTAGATTTCCAATGCTGCAGACGGAAACCTTTCCGCAGTCGCACTCGGCAACGACAGCCCAAAGGGTTTTGCCCCACTTGTTTTTGCCAAGTGAAAATGGCTTGCCGAGTGTGGTTCGATTGCCGAAACGCATTCCGTCTTTGACCCCGCGAACTTCTTCTGCTACTCTCATCGTGTTGACCTTTCCAAAACAAAGGTTGACCATGCCGCAGGTCATTAACGGTGACGCTGCGGTTTTTTCGTTTGTACCACGCGCGAAAATTAGCTCCCCAAAACCTTGCCCAGCAACACATCCAGCAAGCCGGTCGTCTTCAGGAAGTCAAACACCTTGCGGAATCGCCCAGGGGCTGAGATAGCTTGCACATCGCCATCAATGAGAAACGCCAACCGCTCTTCGGCGTTCATTTCCTCGTCTGACGGCGAGACTAGCTGCAGAGTGCCTTCGCCAGGAACTTCCTTTCCAAAGGCTTGATAGAGAGCCACAAGGGCTTGATACGCAGCGAGAATCAGCGGCCAATGTTCGCGGATTTTGCTGCCGTAAGAAATGAGAACGGCTAAGAAGCTTGCGTAGGACATGGCAAAACGATCCTTCCGAATATCGGATGATCACTTTGCCCGCAGTACTGCCGCAGCAAGAGTGGCTGATCTGTAGTGGTCACGCCTAGCCGCAATACTGCCGCACCAAACGCAACCTCAATTAGTATTGCCGACAAGTTATCAACAGTCAAGAATGTGACGGTTTCGGTAGTGGGTCAGTTTGAATTCTTCTTTTTGTACGGGCCGCGCTTCTTCGATTCT
>CAYMWL010000069.1:0-35740 GCA_964394305.1 uncultured Pirellulaceae bacterium | reverse complement strand
AGCTTGGCCGCTAGCAGAAAAAGATCAAAGACGCGGTTGGCGGAACGGACACGTTCGGTGGCACCAAAGCCGAAAAGCCCGAGGAGTACCGCAAGCGATCAGCCGAGCTTCATCTCGACAAGCTAACGATGCCCATAGCCTGCACTACGGGCGGCAAGGATCGAGCAGTGCCTCCGGACAGCGTGCTCAGTCTGGTTGAGGGACTCAAAGCCAAAGAGCGACCGGTGAAGCTTATCCATCGGCCAGATGGCGGCCACTCAACGAACTATGCCGATGCAACTGAGGCGTTCAAGTTCGTGATTGGTAAACTGTCGATGTAGATCCCCGGTCGACCTCACCCGTCGTCTGACTCCCTGGCGATGTCAACTTCTTTGCGTACTAATGCAAACTCATCTCTGAACCCAGGAGGCAACTCTTTGAATTTGCCTTCCCCATCAGTCTCCGACGGTCGTCGATTGTCTCGCCAACATCGCTCAATTGGAGCAACAGGTAGCTCAACTAACTGTGCAGATGCGAGCTTTTGGCCGTCCATTCGAAACGATGGACGTCGGTATGGCAGATAATAGGGGGAGATCGCCTGCGAACCGCCAAAGTGGCCTGTGTTGCAAACGACCACATTGCAGTACATCGTACGGCTCAGCGACTCAGCATTGTGCGTGAACGAGACTGTATCGCGGTTGTACGCGAGCACGAATAGGTGATGTATCTGGCGTCGATAGAGCACAGGTCGAGAAACATCCAGAAAGTCGTAGCATATACAGACCCCAAATCTTCCAAATCTGCCGGAATCAAACAGCCACAGAGTAGGGTCGCCGACAAAATCCCATCCGCCTTTGCTCAGATTCGTACTTTCAGCCGAACTGGGATAGGTCTTGCCGATCCAAATTACTTCTGACGTGGAGCATTTTCTTCCACTCGGCCACGACGATGGAACGAACAAGGCAGCTTGGTTACGAACAGTTCCGTTTTCTCCCGCAGTGCCGAACGTCCGATGGTAGTCGAATCCAGCAATTACAAGAGCTCCAGACTCGCGAGAAATGCGTGCGATATCTGGCTCAAATGTTCGACCAACGGCCAATTCAGGCAACAGCACAATATGGGGGCGTTCTGGCCCCGACATTAGCCAGTGAACCCCTCGTTGAATCTCATCTCTTGCTCGCCTAGCCTCAGCAATCGACATTATCGGGGCATCGGTCCATGCCTTGGTGTGATCGAGTGTCGTCTGTAGAATCCCGATGCGAACGGTCTCATCTAAGGCATCGTCGTTCAACATGCTCAGAATGGTCATATCTGCCTACTCTTCATCTGTGCTGCTGATTTCGGCGTTTGCGTCATCCCAACCGATACGTTGATCAAGACGTCGAGGAACTAATTGACGCGGCGTACCTTCGGGGACAGTCAGCTGAAACTTTCGAAGCACATCTAGTGCTTTCTGAAGATAGCGGTTTAGAGTCTTTAGGTCGCCAATCACGGGAGGGTCCCTGGTAGTGTCATTCGCATGAATACTCCAAAGGCCGAGCCAAGCGGTCTCACGTCCACGTGGTAGCAGGCACGACTCAAGGATAGCGGCCGTCCAAGATGAGACATTAAGCCTGCTGATCTCCAAACTGACACCCGGCAACTCACTCGCCCCTTGACCAGCAGTAACCCAACGCGATGGCCAAAAGAACGAACGCCTTAGCGTTCCCAGAATGAGTTTGCCCATCGCAAACACTTGACAGGCCGATGCTGACTCTGGACCAGCGTCCCTGAACATATATTCTGTCGCACTATCTCGTACGGCATCTTTCGCTCTAAGCTTCAATCCGTTTTGCGGATCAAGTGCGTGTCGCCAAGCCTCCCACGACCTTGGAACATCGCCTTCTGTCCAACGCCTTGGAATCAGGATGTTAGCTGGATGCAGATACTCTCCCGACGTACCGATGACGTCGGCACGATCAGTAAGTTTCCGAAACACTTCAAGTGTCGTCCACTCGCTGACTCTCGGATCGTAGGGGCGACGTTCCCATTGTTCCTTCAGCCATTCCACCCAATGCAGCAGACAATAGCTGCTCTTTTTGCTCATGAACTGCCATCGTGTACCGCGTAAGCGATCAGTTCGTTCCTTGGGCTGGGAAAACCATGCGACCTCGAACTGCCATGATTCATCTCTGAGCCTCTCCGCCAGATCTCCTGGGGACCTGAGGACCATGTCCGCCAATTCTGGTGGAATAGAGCTCGGATGCGTGGCGAACACTATGCTGTCCTGATTGCTTTTTAGATCGAATTGCGAAACATGAGCTCTCCACAATGCACTTTCGCGGTTATCTACAGTCCCAGTAAGCAACCGGTCCCACAGGTAAATCCAAACCGGCATTGATTCTCGACTACCACAAAACGGAACAGAATCTGTGTCCAGGGAGGAGGCAATCTCTTCACATTTCTTTTGCAAATCGCGAGATAGTCCGGGCCGCTCACCCGAGGCACAACTTGCCAACTCAGCTCTTGCTGCGGCCTTTGCAACCATCCTCTCTGCTTGTAGCAGAGGCCAAAACCACCACGAATCTCCGGTTGTAGCCGGCAGCTCAATCGCCAAAATACTTTTCAGGTAGTCTAGGCACCTATCTCGCACGTCTTCCAGCTCATCCGAGTTACCGATGCACTTCAAACACTGGACAATCTGCCTGTGAATATGCCGATACAGGCACGCAGCCAAGAAGGGAGCAGCGTTACCTAGTGCCTGGGCTTGAAGCGTGAATTGACTCACGAGCGGCGATAAGTCGTCGCAACCCGAAGCACGGCAAAAATTGAGGGCTCGCGACCACAGCCGAAGCTTCTCCGGATAGGCGTGAATGGTCCTAACAAACAGCTGCAAGAACCTGCTTCTTGTCTGTCGAGCGTGGTTGTCGCCTGAAGCAATGCGTTTGGGCCCGAGTGACGATAGCACGCCTGCTGCGAAGGACATTCGTGTGTCGTCTCGGATCTCATCGTCAGGCAATCTTGCCGTCAATAAGAACCGACACTCTTCCAAGAGGCGATCCTGGCTGTCGATGTTCAATAAGCTGAACGGGGTTCGAGCTACTTCTGACATTTTTGTCAGGGTGGCTGTCATCAGCGGGGCAGGATAAGTGGGGTCAACCTTGCACTGTTGTTCGATCTTTTCCAGAGTGGCTTCAAACTGTGAGGGGGCAACACTATCCTTGTTCGCTTGATCAACGACAGCGTTAATCACCGGCGGATCAGATTTGCTCGGATGAACTTCGATACCTAGGCCAGAACTGGCAACAAGGCCCAAGTACTCGGATATCCATCCCATCAGTTGCGTGGCAGATGGGGCGAGGAATGTGTGGTCGTCGACGTAACGGAAGTGTGCAACTCGCACTTCAGGAAGTCGGGCAGCGACTTGTCGATCCAAACGCAGCATTGCAACATTCGCGATAAATCCTCCTGCGAAGAGGCCGGTAGGGATTCCTGAGAAGTCTCCTTTTGCGTTCAAGCATGTTCTAAGACCAAGGTAATCAATTGCATCTGAAGGTACGCCTTCGAAGGTCACACGAAACTTAAGAAGTTGCGACAACAGCAAATGTAAGCGTGGCATCCCTGGAAGTGAATCGAGGAAATTGCGGTACACGCATTCGAGATTTACGCTCGGGTAGAACTTACGTAGGTCTATGTGTGCTCGGTATACAGTAGACGGAGCGTTTCCCCAGAAATCTTCAAACAGATACGGGAGCCGCTCAGGGTCGGCTAGAACCCTCGATTCCTCCAGCTTAAGCGTGTGATCGTCGGCCGGGTCTTCTGGCCGTTCCTTAAGTCGACCCATCGCACGAACGGTTAGAGCAATATGCCGCCTGTATAACGGCCAGCTCTGCCGAAACGGTCTGTACAGGAGCGATGATGTCGAGCGATGCGGCCCGACTTGCAATGAGAACGAGTCGTCATACCACACTGAGCGATGAAGTCGATTCGCATAGCTCCATATCGGCATTTCAGCTTCGAAGTACCTCCCAATCACGTTTATGACGCTTAGCCATGCCAGTTGGTTCTGAATTGGCACCCAGAACAGTTGACGGACGGGAACTTCACCAGTTGCGGCTTTCTTGGGCTGGCCGAACGGCCTCATCGGTTCTTGTACGTACGTGCCATTCTCGATTTCTTCGGCAAGTTGCTTTAACTCCTGGTCGAGATTTGCTTCGAAGCGTGCTACCTCCCACTCATTACACCACAACTCTGAGTGGTTAAGATTCGCCCGCAACTTTCGCCAGGACCATGCTAAGTTGTCCCGAGACGCGATACGACGCACAAGCTCATCGTCGGGCAGCGAGATCGTCATGTGAGCCATTAAGGAAGGAATTGGAGTATCACTTTGCCTGGGCCGGTAGCATATCCGATCAGATGATGGTGACCAAGAACAGTCATATGCCTATCGGCGAAGGCGGTGCTAAATAGTCCACTTATCCACGTCACAATCTCTGATGGTCGCGTTTAGCTTGTCCCAGGTAGTTCTCATGCGATCTGGGCCATTTCTTACTCGATTTAGAGGAGGTCTACCATTTCGCACATCGTAAGAATCAAGACTGAGGTCAGAGACGCGTCGGCAGTCACAGCTGCCTGTCGCCGGCTCGGCCTCTCCCCGCCCGTACAAGGCGAATTCAAGCTCTTTACGAGCACCGCTACCGGCGTCGGCGTGAAATTGCCGGGTTGGAACTACCCAGTCGTCTTCGATCTGACTACGGGCCAAGTGGCCTTCGATAACTACAACGGCCGATGGGGCGAGCAGAGCAAGTTGGGTGCTCTGCTCCAGATGTATGCGGTAGAGAAAAGTAAGATCGAAGCTCGCAAGCGTGGCCACACGGTCACCGAGCAAGCTCTCGCCGATGGCTCGATCAAGCTCACCATTCAAGTCGGAGGTACCGCTTGAGCCAAGTCATCGAGGTCACTGTCTCGCCCAAGGGCGAAACCAAGATCGAAACTAAGGGCTTCGCCGGCAATGCCTGCAAGGCTGCATCGGAATCGCTGGAGAAGGCTCTCGGCCTGAAGCAGTCAGAGAGGCTCACTGCCGAGTTCTACTCGCAGCAGCCCCAGCAGCCACAGCTCTGGGAGGGAACATGAGCGTCCGACGACGCATTCTCAGACCAGCTCAACCAGAGCCGGTAGCTGATCCTACCCTAGCTGCACGCTTGGCCCGCCAGCGTGCGAAGCTCGCCAAAGAGAAAGCCTTGCTCAAACGTTGGATGACGAGGTTGAAGCGGGCAACCAACACGGTTACTTCTCTGTACCAGTCAATCACGCGGCTGGAAGCTGCGATCAAGGCCGACTAGCCGGCCGCCGAAGGCTGTTGCTTCTTCCACTCCTGATACTTCGCAAACAGAGCTTCAGCCATCCAAGTGATTGGGGCGGCTGCCGTCTCGACTGGATCTGCTCTGTTGGTATCGATCTCCATGACGAACAGGGCGTATGGGTCTGGGGATTTTGCACAGTCGGTCATCGCAAGTAAGTTTGGATCGTTTTTCAAGTTGGCAATCGAAGCTGAGAAATCCTTCGATGCGAAGTTTCCAGACTGAACGTAGACCACCAGTTTGCCTGGAAGGACAACCTCTGGCATCCCAGTTCGCACAAACATTCGAGGGTAAGGTTTGAAACTCTCGGCCTCATCGCCGAGCCACCAAGTCCTATAGATGCCGCTGGTCGGCTTAACTTGAAAAAGGCTGCCACTTGGTCGATCTCCCAGGCGGTCGCGAACGCGTTGCTCAATCGCCGAGAGGAACTGTCCCTCCTCTCGTTCAAAACCCTCCTGCATTGCACGGACAATCTCGGCGTTCTCAGCGAACAGTTTGGCGGACTCGGTGAAGCCAGAGAATTCGGTCATTGAGCTGCCTTTTGTTGAATGAGATTTCGTACAGTTAGCAACGCTCTGAGCTGGCTCCTGATTGGAATCAGCCCTGAGTCATCGT
Organism: uncultured Pirellulaceae bacterium; assembly: GCA_964394305.1. Classification (GTDB taxonomy): domain Bacteria; phylum Planctomycetota; class Planctomycetia; order Pirellulales; family Pirellulaceae; genus Anatilimnocola. The sequence goes on along the minus strand of CAYMWL010000069.1, from coordinate 29,807 downwards.
TAGTCCATGAGCCAAGAGAATCGGCAAGTCGCGGGATGCTTACTCCCACCGGAATCGCTCTGACCGCGAGATGCGAGATTATTTGCGTGTACGCCGACCGCGTCGGAGGGTTTAGTTGAGAAGCTGCCGCACCCTCTGCCAGAGCAAGAGCCAACTCGAAATAACTTGCCGCAATCGCCGCTGAACTGTGTCCAGCCACTCGATCAGGCGTCAGGAGGATAACGTAGACACGCGTTGAGGCAGGAAGGCTCAGAGCAGCTCTGACTGCGATGGGATAGGACTCAGTCTGCATCTTGCCAAGCGGCGTGACATGCTCGGCAGTTCCCGTTTTCGCTTCCACGACGATCACGTGTTGTTTGAAGCGGATAATCAAATCGGGGATCCCATCTTTCGTGACAAGTTGCGTGCTCACTTCTCCTGCGTGGAACGGATCCTCGGCAGGGACCCCGAGTCGTCGGAGCCAAGCCTTTTGGCACTGACCGGCTGAGTAGCTGTTGATTTCGGGACAAAGTGCCCAACGAATCAGTTCGGTGTAAGCGTTTTCGTCATAGGTCAAACCAGCGACTTCGAACAGATCTAGTCGCTGCGGTAGAAGCCAGGGCCGAAGCAATTCCAGCTGCTGTCTCAAGGCTTTGGCGTCGCGTTGCAATGGGGCAATCAGGACTTCTTCTGCTCGGGCGATGAAGCGACGGAAGGCTACGTCTGGCCTTTCGACAACTGACCGAGTGCCCAAAGACTTCGCTCGATCAATGAAGGATCGAAATCGAAGGCAAAGCTCGGCAGGCGATGTGTTCAGCACGTTCAGTAGCCCCCTCTCATTTCCTCAAACAAATCAGGAGTATTATGTCACTTTCAGTCAGACTTTCCGAGTACATACGAGCTTGCTTCACCGGCATTTGGATCGAAAGCCACGAGCACCACGACGCCCTGGTCGAGATCCAGCAGCTGTGCAATCAGGAGAGCTGGTCACTGGCGACCTGGGACATCGAATCTGGGCTCTCGGTCGCTGGCCAGTCATCGGCGGAGGCCAGCGATCCTTTGGCTGCCATCAGATCGATCAACGCCCTCGCTACTGAGAACGGCACAGCCATCCTCGTCCTGCAGAACTTCCACAGGTTCCTGCAGAGCACCGAGATCGTCCAGGCTCTCAGTAAGCAGATCCTGGCCGGCAAACAGAACCGCACGATCCTCGTGGTCCTGTCGCCCGTGGTGCAAGTGCCTGTTGAGCTCGACAAGCTCTTTGTCGTCGTCGAGCATGATCTGCCGTCGCGGGGACAACTCACCGATATTGCTCGTGGCGTCGCGACCGAAGACGGTGAGCTGCCGACTGGCCCTGAGCTGGACCGTGTGATCGATGCCGCCGCTGGCCTCACCCGTTACGAAGCCGAGAATGCGTTCAGTCTTTCGCTGGTTCGACACGGCAGTATCACGCCGGACGTTCTGTGGGGTATGAAGTCGCAGATGCTCAAGAAGTCCGGCTTGGTGTCGCTCCACCAGAGCGATCAGGACTTCAACAGCCTCGGAGGTCTCGCCGCACTCAAGGCGTTCTGTAGGCGGGCGATGCTCCAACCCAATCGCAACCATCCCACTAAACGGCCTCGTGGCATCTTGCTGCTCGGAGTCCCTGGCACCGGCAAGTCGCAATTCGCCAAGTGCTTGGGGAAAGAAACTGGACGCCCCACGCTCGTTCTCGACGTCGGTGCTCTCATGGGCGGCATCGTTGGCCAGACTGAGGCGAACGTGAGGCAGGCTCTGAAGATCGCAGATGCAATGTCACCATGCGTTCTCTTCCTCGATGAGTGTGATAAATCCTTGAGTGGAGTGAACGGAGCTGGCGACTCCGGGGTTTCGACCCGGCTCTTCGGTACGCTGCTCAGTTACTTGAGTGACAAGACGACTGATGTCTTCGTGGTTGCATCTGCTAACAGGATCGACCATTTGCCGCCCGAATTCACAAGAGCTGAGAGGTTCGATGGGGTGTTCTTCCTGGATCTCCCAGGAGCCGATGAGCGGCAAGCGATCTGGCAGCTCTATCTGCGACAGTACGAACTCGATGCTCGCCAAAAGCTTCCAGACGATAACCATTGGACCGGGGCGGAAATCAGGGCGTGCTGTCGATTGGCTGCTTTGCTGGATCTGCCACTCGTACAAGCTGCACAGAACGTCGTACCGGTCGCGGTGACCGCTGCAGAGTCAGTCGATAAATTGCGAACGTGGGCCAGTGGTCGTTGCCTCAATAGCAACCAGCCCGGCATCTATCAAAAAGAAGCTCCTCAGGCTGGCACTCGCCGCAAAGTCTCGCGTGCTGATCAATCTCAGAACTGAGTAGAATGCCTCTATTGGTGCCGCTGTATCCACGAGGCTTCCCCATGATTCTTCACGTTGACATGGACGCGTTCTACGCGTCCGTCGAGGAGCGTGAGAATCCGAGCCTCGTCGGCAAGCCAGTGATCGTCGGCGGGACTGCAGAAAGTCGTGGTGTCGTCGCGGCTGCCAACTATGAAGCTCGCAAGTACGGCGTACATAGTGCGATGGCTTCCGGGCAAGCCAAGCGGCTCTGTCCACACGCGGTCGTGATCAAGCCGCGAATTGACTTCTATGCAGCGGTCTCGCGACAGATCCAAGAGATCTTCGAGCGATTCACGCCCGTCATTGAACCGTTGTCCCTAGACGAAGCGTTCTTGGACGTGCGGGGTAGCCTATCCCTGTTTGGCTCGGCGGTTGGAATCGGTAGGCAGATCAAGTCGCAGATTCGCAAAGAACTGCGGTTGGTCGCTTCAATCGGGATCGCCCCGAGCAAGTTCGTCGCAAAGATTGCGAGCGATGTGAAGAAACCAGATGCCTTTGTCGTGGTCGAGCCTGATCAAGTACAAGCGTTTCTCGATCCACTGCCGGTCACACGCCTGTGGGGCGTTGGCAAAGTCACAGCAGACGTGTTCAGCAGGCTCGGACTGCAAACGATCTCGCAGCTGCGGAAGTTGTCGGCACGCGAGATTACGGATCTGATTGGCAACTCCGGTGAACACTACTGGCAGCTTGCTCACGGTATCGATGAACGTTCCGTGGTCCCTGACCGCGAAGCAAAGTCGATTTCGCACGAGACAACATTCGCTGAAGACATTCAGGACGATGAAGTTCTGCAGGACTGGCTGTCTGAACTGGTAGATCAAGTAGCTCGGCGGCTCCGTGGCGATGACCTTAAAGGTAGGACCATCGAGATCAAAGTCCGCTTCGCTGACTTTCAGACGATTACGCGGTCAGTCACGTTGCGAGAGCCTACGAACATCACGAGCGAACTGTGGGACGCAGCAAAGTTACTGTTCACGCAGAAGATCGCGTCCAGACATCCGCCAGTACGTCTGCTGGGATTTGGTGTTCACGGCATCGGCCAAGCGTCAGATGCCCGGCAACAGGATCTGTTCGGGGAAGACAACCGCGATCGGCAGCGAAAGCTCGACCAAGTTGCCGATCAGATCGCCGCCAAGTTCGGTAAGCAGTCTCTGCGACGTGGGCGTAGTCCGAACAAGTAGAGTCGGAACGTCGCCTCTGCAGACGTCTAGAATCATTCACTCTCTCCTCTGGAGTTCAATCATGCCCGACCTCTTGGACGGACAAACGGCTGAGATACAAGGTTCTGGCTCCAAGCCTTACATTCTGAAGAACACTGGCGGCGTGTATTCCTGCACGTGCCCTGCCTGGAGGAACCAGTCGGCCGCTATCGACAAGCGATCCTGTAAGCATCTTCGGAAGTATCTCGGCGACGAGTTTGAAAACCAGCGGCTCGCGGGAACTGGTGCCGCTCCTCTGCCTCCGCGTAAAGAAGAGGCCGACGGAGAATCAACAGCTCCCAAGCTGTTGCTGGCTGAATCGTGGGACAACGAGCGTGATCTGACTGGCTGGCTCATGTCGGAAAAGCTCGATGGCGTCAGAGCCCTTTGGACAGGCGAGCACTTCTTGTCCCGCCAAGGAAACAAATTCCTGGCTCCCGGCTGGTTCACGAAGGAGCTCCCCAGCACTCCGCTTGATGGGGAACTCTGGATCGACCGGAAAGCGTTCCAGCAAACAGTCAGCATCGTACGTCGCCAGGATGGCGGGGATCACTGGAAGAAGGTTCGCTACGTTGTGTTTGACGCACCAAATGAACCAGGGCACTTCGAAACCCGGCTCAAAGCCATTCTCAACATGGGCCTCGATCGCAGCGGCTCCTATGTCCAGGTACTTGAACAAGTCATCTGCCAGGGAACCGACAGCCTGCGTACAGAGTTGGCACGAATCGAGGCACTGGGCGGCGAAGGGCTGATGCTGCGACAACCGGACTCGAAGTACGAGTTTGGTCGCTCCAGCACTCTGCTCAAGGTGAAAACCTTCCACGATGCCGATGCGGTGGTCGTTGGTCATCAACCCGGCAAGGGTCGGCACAAGGGGCGACTCGGTGCTTTGTTAGTTTCACTCGCCAACGGCACTCAGTTCGCCGTGGGGACAGGCTTCTCAGATGCCCAGCGTGAGAAACCACCAGCGGTCGGCAGCGTCATTACCTTCCGCTACCAGGAACTGACCGATGGCGGCGTTCCCAGGTTCCCCTCGTTCGTTCGCGAACGCTCAGACATTTCCTCTAAGAAGGCGACAAAGAGCCTTCTGGACTAACAGATCACTCACTCTTGCACAGGAGAATGAATGGCAGAAGAACGCAATCTGCCGGGCTGGCCCAAGACGAGGTTGGTAAAGGATGTTCGCCGTCAGCTTTGGCACTACGGCATCCGGCCGCGAAACACGCCGTGGATCGCGGCTTGGTCTTGGGCAAATGCCATCGCCAATTCTTACTTTCACACGTCCTGGCCTTCGGCTACCGAAATCAGCACGCAGTATCTCATGCTGCTACTCGCTGAGATGAAAGGCAACCACGCTCTCCGGTTGCCGTACAGAGCTGGCAAAGTGATTCCCGCTCAAGTCCAGGCTCTGCTTCCTGGGAATCCCGTTCCTCTACTCATTCAAGAGCCAAGTTCTGGCGAGTAATCGCCACTCTGTTCACTGGCATTGTTGCTGGTGAACCTTCTTCCTCTTTTCCTCTATCTAAGGAGCCTCGTATGAAGCGTCGCTTTGAATTCGTATCGGGTAGCTCGTCCAAGTTCTGGGAAGCCACCATCAACGGTTGCAGCGTCACTATCTCCTTCGGACGCATCGGCACGGCCGGTCAGCAACAGACAAAAGAGTTCGCTGATGCCACGGCCGCACAACGTCACGTGGACACGCAGATCGCTGCGAAGGTGAAGAAGGGCTACCTGGAGACCGTGCCGGCGTAGCGATTCACATTCAACTTCGACCAGGCAAACCTTGCCCTCATTTCTTCATTGGAGCATTGAATGAGCTCACTTTTGGATTCTCCGCCCTCCCGCAACCAATCCACACCGAGCGACCGGCTCCGGGCAACGATGGCGGCGGTGCGGGTCATGTTCACTTGGCTCGGAAGCCGTAAGACGCTTACCCAAGAACAGAAGTCCCAGGCTGCTGATACGTTTGGAGCGGAGCGGGCCTATCTGTCTGCCGGTAAGAAATTGCTCGACACGTCTCACCCTGCGTTCAAAGCAGTCACCGCCGTCCGAACTCGTGTAATCGCCTTCTGGAAGGGGATCACACTTCCCTATCCCGAGAGCGGCATTCGCTTGATCCGCCAAGCCGACATCAGCTCGTTCAGCGTGCAAATGACATCGCTGAAGTCTGAACTCGACGAAGCGGTAATCCAACTCGATGCGAGATATGACGAACTCAAGTCGGCGGCTCGTCGTCGGCTTGGATCGCTTTACAACGCCGGCGATTATCCGGCGACGTTGCGTGGCTGGTTCGATGTTTCCTTCGACTTCCCCAGCGTCGAGCCTCCAGAATATCTACGACAACTTAGCCCTCAACTCTTTCAGCAGGAGGCTGATCGCATCGCTGCTCGATTCGATGAAGCGGTGCAGCTGGCCGAGCAGGCGTTCACCGAAGAACTCTCCAAGTTGGTTTCGCATCTCACGGAACGGTTGAGCGGCAGCTCCGATGGTAAACCCAAGGTGTTCCGCGACTCAGCCGTCGAGAATCTCCGCGAATTCTTTGATCGGTTCCGACATCTCAACATCCGGTCTGATCAGCAGCTCGACGACTTGGTTTCCCAGGCCCAGCGTGTCGTTCGCGGCGTCGAACCTCAACAGCTCCGTGACAATGTGGCCCTCCGGCAGCAAGTGGCTTCTCAACTCTCAGGCGTGCAATCGGTGCTGGATGGCTTGCTCGTCGACAAGCCGCGTCGCAACATTCTCCGTCGCAAGTAGCAGGAGCGTCCGATGCACCTGCTCATCTCAACCGCTGGCAATGTTCGCTGCATCTACAACGAAGCCATCCCGCTCCAGGAACTCGGCAGTATCTCTATCCAGCGTGCCTCCCATGTCGAGCCTGATTCCAGTGGTCAGTGGATAGCTGACCTGTCTCCAGTTGCTGGGCCCGTACTCGGTCCCTTTGCAATTCGCAGCGAAGCACTGGCCGCTGAAACTGCGTGGCTGGAGCAGCATCTGATCTAGCTGCCCATTTAAGCGGGAATTGCCGCCTCCCATCACCCTCTGACCAATCCGGCATTTATTGGTTCCGTCCTCATACACGGCCGTTCCGCCCCTCGGGGCGTTGCGGCCTGTTTTGTTTCTTGCCTGGTGTTTCTGACTGTTCGTTTCCTGTCCTCATTCTTAACAAGGAGTGTTTTGCCATGACTCAGAGTGAACTCGATCAAGCCGTTGCCGATGCCACCGGTGAATCCGTCCAGACGATCCGCAGGCGTGGCTTCAGCGTCGTCACGCCGCTCAAGGTGTTCCAGCCCGACGATGCCGACGATTACGCGTTGCCAAACGTGGTCGACTGGGACGCCTTGGAGCGTCAGCAACGTCGGTACGCCGCGTAGTTCTGACGAGCTGGTTCATCCTGGGCGGTAGCGATCAAGCTGCCGCCCCCCTTTCTATTCCATTACTTCGGAGCCCAACACTTGATCCAGATTACCCGTCAGCTCGCCAAACTGCTCCGTACAGTTATCAAGCGGACCTTTGGTCGCCAAGTGAGCATGATCTCTGTTCGCACCGGCGAAGATGGCCTGTTCGTCCAAGTCCAGAGTCGCACGCAAGCCCTGCAGTATCATGATCCGCATCCCCAGGACCCGGAATCGCTGCTGCTACCGCTTCAGGTGCTCGAAGACGTCCAAGGCTCCAAGGCAGAGCCCGTCTTTCTCAACACGAGGCGTGCCGGCGTCGTGGGTGCCAGTTGGCAGGAGAACGGTGTCTTCCGCGATCTGGAGTACGACGCCCCCGAGCCCATGCCGGATGCTCCAGCGTTTCCTCAGACGCCGGCCTCGCTGGTTCAGAATCCCGCCGAGCTGCTCACTGCTTTGCGGGACGCCTACGAAACAACCGACATGGAGAGCAAACGCTACGCTCTCGGCTGTGTACAGCTGCGTAAGGACGGAGCAATCGCGGCCACCGATGGGAGGCAGATGCTCAGGCAGGCCGGCTACCAGTTCGGTTTCGATGCCGACGTGCTTGTCCGGCCCACCAAGTTCTTTAGCAGCAAAGAGCTGCCCTCTGAGCCTGTGTATGTCGGCCATCTGCAGGACGAGAAGGGCGTCACGAATGTCGCCTTTCAAATTGGTCCGTGGTTGTTCTGGACGGATACTGAGCGGGAAGGCAGATTCCCGGATGTGAACAGCATCATCCCGGCCACGAACCATTGTAAGTCCACATTGCAGCTCTCACTCGCCGACGCCCGGTTCCTCACCGACAATCTGCACCGACTGCCCAACGGCACTACGCATCGCGAAGTCACTCTCGATCTGAACGGCAGTGTTGTGCTGCGAGCTGCCTCGACAAGCACACCGCGTCCTGCAGAGATGATCTTGCGGAACTCGATCAAGCAGGGCGATGACCTCCGAATCTGTACTGACCGACAGTTCCTCGCTCGTGCCGCCCAGATGGGCTTTACCGAAATCCACCTGCCGGACAGTGAGTCGCCCGCCGTCGCTCAGGACGCCACTAGGACGTATGTCTGGATGCTCTTGTCGCCGAGAGACGCCATCAAGCCGACCGACGACTGTCTGCGTATCGAATCGCCCCTCGACTACGGCAACCGTACTTCCATTCCAAGGACACCCCCAAGGACAACACCTGTGAATCGCATTGGGAATCAATCTGTGCCCACGACTTGCTCTCCTCCTTCTTCCGCAACTCCGGCAGCGACCCAGGCGGGACCTGAGCCTGTCATTCGTCGTCGCAAACGCTCGTCGAGCAACTCCAAGGCGACCACTTCACTTGAACAGGCCATCTCACTCCGCGATCAACTGCGGGACGCACTTGGCAACACCAAGGAGCTGATTCGCACGCTGAAGACAGAGAAGCGTGGCCAGAAGTCCCTCAAAGTGGCCTTGGCATCGATCAAACAGCTGCAGGCCGTAGCCTGAGCATCGATCTTCCAGACGTCTGGAAACTTAGTCTGAACTGAAACGGGACACTTTGTCTCTGTTTCAAGGCTGCATACTTCTCCAGACGTCTGGAGACGTCACCTCTAACCACATCAGTCCTCATACGGAGCTAAACGATGCCCTTGAAAGTGAACGTGGGCTTGAGCAAGAAGATCGGTCTGCCTGACTACGGCAGTCTCGGTGCCTCGTGTCACGTCGAGTACGAAGCGGATGCGTCACTCTTACATACCGACCTGGAAGGCTTCCATCGGCAAGTTCGTGGTGCGTTCGTGGCCTGTAAACAGGCCGTGCAGGACGAGCTACATCGGCACCAAGCGGCCGAGGCCGCTGCACATGCTGCCCAACCGACGCCGGCGAACAATGCAAACGCCCGGCATTCTGGTAATGGCACTGGCAACAATGGCACTGCCAACGGTCACGGAAATGGCCGATCAAACGGGAATCAATCCCCGCCTCGACGCAGCAACGGACGTAAGGCCACTGCCAGCCAGCTGCGGGCCCTCGAAGCGATCAGCAATCGCCTGCAGCTCGATCTGCAACGCTGGCTGCAAGAGAAGTATGGCCTTCGTGTGGCTTCTGAACTGACCATTACCGAAGCCAGTGCTGCCATCGACGAACTGAACGCAGCCCCCACCAACAATGGAGCCGACCACTAACCATGACTTCGTTACTCTTCGACTCGCGTACAGACGCGAACAGTAGCCGGGCACCGCCGCAGCAAGCAACAAAGCCCGTGACACAGCCAGAGCCAGCATTGCGGGACTACATTTCGTACTCAGCGATCAAAACGTACCAGCAGTGCCCTTTGAGGTACTTCTATCGCTACATCGCGGGCATCCCCGAGAACGCGATCTCTGCAGCGTTTGTATTTGGAGGAGCTGTTCACCGGGCAATCGAGCATCACTTCCAGCGTTTGCTCGAACATGGTCAGCCGCCGTCGCAAGAAGAGCTACTGTCGGAGTACAGGGCCGGTTGGCAAGATCATTCACTGCCCATCAGGTTCTCGAAAGACGAGCAAGCAGCATCGTTCGATGATCTGGCAGTGCGGATGCTCAAAGCGTTTGCGGACAGTGACCTCTCCAGGCCAGCAGGGAAGATCATCGCCATCGAAGAAACGCTGCGTGGAGATCTCATCCCGGGGTTGCCAGACGTGCTGGGCAGAGTTGATCTGATTATGGAAACCCAGCAGGAACTGATTGTGGCCGACTGGAAGACGTCCAGAGCAAAGTACAGTCAGGACCAAGTCGACGAATCAGCATCCCAACTCTTGCTCTACGGCGAGCTTGCCCGAGACTTCGCCCCTGGCAAACAGATCAAGTTGCAGTTCGGCGTACTGACCAAGACCAAAGATGTCTGCGTCGACGCCCACAGCTTTGCGTTCGATCAGGCCCAAGTGGACAGAACCAAGCGGATCATCGAGCGAATCTGGCACGCCATTCAGGCAGAGCACTTCTACCCAGCCCCTTCGATGATGAACTGTCCGGGCTGCCCGTACAGAGACGCGTGCAGGAAGTGGCCCGGATAAGTCGCTGCCCCTTCATGTACAGATAACACTGACCACAGGAGAAACGAATGTTCGAATTGATTGCCGTAGTTGTCGTCATCGCCGTCGGGATGGCCATCTACAGATCCGGCAAACAGCAGGGATCCCGTAAAGGGTTCCACGCCGGTAGGTCATCGCAAGGCTGGAAGGGCAAGGTTCGATAGTTGCTGGCCCATTGGTCAGAACTCTATTAGGTACAGGCACCGGGGCTCACCAACCTGAATCATGAGCTCTGAGTTTCTTCAAAGCTGGGAAGGGCGTTTCTTCGCCAGCATCTGCGTACAGAGACCGGTCATCGTGGCCAGACCAGAGTCTCTTTCTTCACTCACCCCAGCCCCCGTCTTATTTAAGCGTGATTTCGGGTCCCATCTGGGAGTCTTCATGAGGTACCGCTACCTCAGCGACCAGATCCAGAATTATTCCGCTCGCACGCGTTAGCAGAACCCGGCCACGCAAACAGAACACTTCACTTCACAGGAGAACTCTCTTGCTTCCCATCCTCATCATCGTGTTTCTGGCTCTCATTTGCGGCCCCAGCTTTTGGCTCCTGACGCACGGCAGGTCCGATTGGTGGCTACCGTTCGTCGGGAATCCTTTTGCCCGCCGCTGGTACTTTTTCTAGGAGGTCCGTTTGGCAAAGAGAGACAAGATCAGTGAGGCCTTGGCTACGGGCTTAGCTTGCACGCTTGGAGCGACGGTGCTGGCCGTGCCGTGGTATGGGTTCATGCCGCTGGCCGCCGTGTGTACAGGACTCGTCGTTGCTGCTGGCGTGTTCAAGGCAGTGACCCGGACGCCATAGCCTGATGGAGGTGATCCCGCGATTCGGCCGTTATGGCCGGACGCGGGCGGTGGAGGGACTGGTTCACAGAATGAGGGTGCCTCTTTTTACCTATTGGCGGAAGCCTGCGGAGGGTAAAGTTGAACGTCAGTGGGCCTGAGTGGCATCGCGACCTCGCAGAGCAGCTTTACCTGCCAGAAGGAATCAGCCCTGACTAACGACGAAGCAACTCCGGACGTAAAGGCCAATCTCCCGACTGCCTATCACGAAGCAGGGCACGCGGTCATCGCATTGGCTCTTGGTAGGAATGTACAACGAGTCAGCATCCTGCCCAATCAGCTGCGGCTCGGTCAGTGCGAACTGAAGAAGGGTCGAGCAAAGCCGGCACACGATCCAGTCGAGGTCGAAATCCTGATCTTGCTCGGAGGTGTTGCCGCTGAAGCCTTTTACACGGGCGAATATGCGTGGGCAGGGGCCCAGCAAGACCTGCGAGCTGTGCGAGCCCTGACGTCGCAGCGTGCAAGTGGCGAGAAGCAAGTCGCCCGGCTCGAACGTCGCCTGCTCGACAAAGTCGAACATCTGCTTGCAGATCCTGCGGTGTGGCGTGCTACCGAATTGATTGCTGCAGAACTGCTCCGTTGCACGACTATCAGCGGCCGAGCTGCACGGCATCTGTTCGAGCAGGCAGCTGCACAAACGAAGTAGATTGATTTGAACTTGGGCAGAGTTCTGACGAGAATCAATCCAGCAAAGCTCAGGTGGTACACATGACCTTCTACTTCCGCACCATTCAGATCGGAACTCCCAAACAGCCGGGCGAGGGCCTTCGTATCGGGACCGTCCGCTACCTGCCACGCGGCATGCCAAAAGAAGAGTACAGCAAACACAACCTGTTCGATGTTTGGCTGCCGACGCTTGCTCCCAGCAAAGAGCTTCTGGAAGCCTATCGAAACGGCCTCTCGCTCAAGCGGACCTTACACCGGTACCGCCGCGAAATGCAAAGGACGGAAGCCCGGCAGACAATTCAGTTAGTCGCTGAATTGGCAAAGAATACGCCAATTTCAATCGCCTGCTACTGCGGCAATGAAGGCAAATGTCACCGGTCAGTCCTGAGCCAGCTGGTCCGTGAAGCGGCAGGAGAAGACCCAGTTCCGCCAAACGCAAAGTCGTGCGTGTACACGATTTTGCATCCAAAAACGCTTGCCGCGATTGAAAAGGACGGCGGCGTTGGCCACATCTCAGAGAATAAGCCCTGGACCGGAGCGGTGGATCTGTTACTTGAGGCTCAAGCGAATGCCGAAGCTCTTCCGATCGTGCTGGCAGACGCCACTGATTGTTCAAGGCTCATCTATTCAGGCAGGGTGAGCAACATCTGGGTCAATGGGCACACGACGCACTGTGAGATCTTCGGACTCAAGCAGCTGAAAGGACGTCATTCGCCCCAAGAGATGACTTTGCTGAGTACAGGACGCAAGATCGCTGCAGGCTTCATTCGGCCCTATGCTCTTGTACGGACGCCTAAGTTCGTGCGGTGAATCGTCTCATTCGGGATGGGGCCGTCGAAGCCAGTCCAAATCTCGGTCTGACAGATCGTCAGTCTTCACCTGAACCGTAGTTCCGTCTGTGGTTTTCCGCAGCGTCACAAAGCCATCGGCAGTCGAAACAAACTCTGCCTCAGTCGAGAATTGTCCGTCGCGACTCGACCAGTTTCGACGAGAACTCTGCTTCTTCGGTTTACCTGGACTAGAATTCGACCGTGCGGCATTGGCGGGTTCGTTGAGGCTGGCGACAAAACGGTACACGTATTGCCAGTCAACGAAAAATGCTCCAACTGCTAGTCCGAGGACAATGAGCGAGTAAAAACCGAATCGCTCCCATAACATCCCCAGCAGCTGAAACGGAGCCTGGATCAGCCAAAGAGGAATGAACACGAGCAGGTAAATCCCAATTGCTACTGCGTAGCCGCTCTTCTCGACAGCCGGAACGGTTCGCATGTGCCCTCCGGCTTCCTCAATCAAACGATAGAACATCGTACTGATCTGAGCGGCGATGCCGATCGTCATGAAGAGGATGCACAGAATGGCGAGGATCAGGATCAACACAACAGCGTTGATGGCTGCCGGCAGGTACGGAAACTCCCATGCGATGTTGGTCAAGTTCGTTTTGAAAGTGACGCAGGGTCGGTAAAACGGGTTGTCGTTCATGGTTCGAGTTTGCCTTGACAGGTAGGACTCAGCGACCAGATAAGCATTTCGAGATAAACGCGAGCTGATTCCGATAGGCCTCGGCTAAGGCTGCGTGGCTCTTGTAAGCAGCTTTCAAGAAAGTCTTTTCTTCTGCCTCGTTGAGATACTTATCCTTCCGCCCTTGGTAGACAGAGGCTCGCATGTTCAATGCGGTTCGCTCTTGGCCGCCGAGGCGTTCCAACTCAATCTGCTGCTGGTACGATAGGCGATTTGACCCACCCGTCATCCCGAACTGAATAAGTCGCGGTCCCAGCTCTGCACACGCCGCTTCCTCCTGGCGAACAAGCTCCTTCAGTTCTGCCAACGAAAGCCTGTCGAGATCTGGTGCCGAACTACCTTCGTGAGAAACGGTCTGGGGGTTCTCACTAGACTGTGAATTCGTTGGCTCAGTCGGGCTGTTCCGGGGCAGATACGAGTGCAATGCACCTTGGGTTACCAGTACGCCAAGGGCTCCCACGCCGGTGAAGACAATTGCTCCAGCTATGATCCAAGCCGCTCCGCGTGCTGGCTGCTTTTGGGCAGGACGCGAAGTCGGAGACGTTCCGAGATTCAGACCGAATGGATCCGGCTCTGATACTGGAGGCGGAGTTGGCTCTGTCATCCCTGGAACTAAGAATGCGACGCCACAGCGTGGGCAAAACGTGGTTTGCCCAAGATGCTCACCACCGATAATTAACGGCTGTCCACAAGTCGGACAGCAGATTGTGAAGCCATTTGGCGTCCCAGACATGAGCATCTCCTTGGCAGGTTTGGCGATGGCTCAGCAAACAAAAAGGACGCTGAACCAAGCGTGCTCGCCCAACCCCGACCAAGGGGCACAGCAGAACAGCACCCGGCCAGCGTCCCTTGCGGGACGCGGCTCGAGTACTGCTTCTGCTGTCAAGAGCCTTACGGCTCAGGTTGGTCGTTTTGGGCGAAGCAATAACTCGTTGCTCACGCAACGATCTATGTCAGCCCGCCACCTCACGGCAGCAGGCCGTTGTCAGTTAGTTTTCGTTAATAAGGTCTCCAAATTGGTTGCCGCTCGCGGACGCGATGCGGACTTGCTCAAATCTATCCCGAAGCTGGCTCTCTTTCTAGCGTTGAAGCCAGCCATCATTCTGCTTCGTCCTCTGCAGTCGTGGGCGACTCTTCTTCACCGGTATCGGCTATCTCAGGACTTAGTTGAAGTGCTTTCGCCTGATCGGCTTGACACTTCTCAGCGTCCCCCAGTGCCTCCCAGATGTGAGCACGCACCATGTAGGCCCAGCCGAAGTCGGGTGCGAGCCTGATCGCCTCAGCTACGTCAGCCATTGCCTCATCGGTTTTGCCGAGTTCGAGCTGAGCTAGTGCTCGAATCCGCCAGCCTTGTTCTAGTTCGGGTTCCAGCCCGATGGCTTTCGATGTGCATCGCACGGTGCCCTCGAACTGCCCTTCGTTCCAGTAGAACTCGGCTCTCACCATTTCGAGCTCATACGGATCGACCTGAAATGCCGCGAGCAGATCATCGCAATCACGTGGCGGGGTCGCTTCGCCCAACTCCAATTGCTCGACAACTTTCGCTGTCTCCTCAGGCGACAGCTTGAACAGGCTGGTTTTGCCCTTCACCTTTACCGGGTTCTGGAGCATCCTTGCGTTAGACAAAATCCAGCAATAAGGCCCTTCTGCCCACGGGTCCGATTCGAGCGATGGATTCAGTGACTGCACGTCGACCAACTCAACAACGGCTACAACCGCTCCAGTGGCGAACCGCGAAGCGTCGAACTTATCGCCAAGTGCGTCCTGCAGTTCAAGCAACCGCTCCTTGTTTACCGACGCTTGAATCGCAACTGGCCCTCGATAGTTGGTGGTCCAGGTGCGGTTTTCAACTTTCTTGAGCCCGCGAGCGATCGCCCAAGCGAACGGTTGATGAACTGAAATTGCCCGCATCTGTTCCATTTCCTAGTCCTCTTGTTTACGGCTGCCTTGGGGCAAGTGCTTCTCTCAAATCTTGTGCCGAGAATCTGCTTTCGGACCTGCTGACGTATCGTGTGACTAGCCCACATGGTACAAATCTGTTTGTGTATTCACAAACGAGGTAGTGCCGCAATGAAGCGAAGCGTTGTAGTTCAATGGATCGGCCATAGTGATCTGAGGGCAATGGCATCCTCCCTACCTGCCGCTCAGCGTGACGAGATCATGGAGCAGGTTAAGGGCGAGCGAGCAAAGGAAGGCGATCTTGGCCCGATCAAGACGCTGGTTACGACGCAAACGTTCGACGAGATCCGTTTGTTGAGCAACTACCCGACCTCTTGGAACAAAAAGTACGCTACGTGGCTCGGAGTCAAAGCTGAGATTGTTTCTGCGGATCTCAAGAAGCCCACTGATTACAAGGCTATCTTCCAGCTCGCCGATGCCGAGCTATCCGCGATCCAAAACCGAAAGGACTGGCGGAACACGCAGCTTTGCTTGCATCTAAGCCCCGGAACCCCCGCGATGACGGCCGTGTGGTTGCTCCTGGGAAAGACTCGCTATCCAGCGACGTTCTATGAAACGTTCGCCGGTAAGTCGTGGATTACCGAGGTGCCATTCGATCTCACCATCGACGTGATCCCCGAAATTCTGAAGAACCTCGATTCGCAAGTTCAGCATTTGGCCTTGAAGAGCCCAAGCGAAGTCGAAGGATTCGGAGACATCGTCGGGAACAGTTCTGCCATTCGGGACGCAGTTGGTCGGGCAACAAGGGCGGCGATCAGAGGTATTACGGTTCTCCTGCTCGGTGAGAGCGGTACTGGAAAAGAGATGTTCGCCCACGCGATACACAAGGCGAGTTCTCGCCGTGGGAAGCCATTCTTGGCAATCAACTGTGCTGCACTTTCCAAGACTCTTCTCGAATCGGAGTTATTCGGACACGCCAAAGGGGCATACACGGGGGCAGACAAGGAACGCAAGGGAGCGTTCGAACTTGTCGACGGCGGGACACTGTTCCTCGACGAGGTCGGCGAATGCGATCTAGAAACCCAGGCAAAGCTTCTGCGAGTCTTGCAGCCGCTTCCAGGAGAGGGGCCTAGCATTCGTACTATTCGCCGGCTCGGCGACGAACATGACCGCAAGTCGAACGTGCGGATCATCGCTGCGACAAACAGAGATTTGCTCTCCGCGATCCGCAAAGGGCAATTCCGCGAGGACCTGTATTACCGCCTTGCTTCGATTAGCATCACACTTCCTCCGCTGCGGGACCGCAAGGCGGACGTTCCGCTAATTGCCGAGAGCCTTCTTGGCCAGATTAACAGAGATTTCAGGGCCGAGGAGCCGAGCTACCGGTACAAATCCCTTTCTGCCTCCGCAATTGCGTTTGTGAAAAGACATGCGTGGCCCGGCAACGTTCGCCAGCTTTTCAACGTCCTTGTTCAGGCATCTGTGTTGGCAGATCGAGAAGTCTTAGAACGAGCAGATCTAGTCGAGGCTCTGGGTGAAATGCCTGACGGCACCGGCGTTGCAGAACGAGCATTAGACCGACCTATCGGAGACGGATTCGACTTGGAAGAATATCTTAACGAGATTCAACGTCACTACTTACGGCGAGCGATGGAAGAAGCAAAGGGTGTCAAGGCCCAGGCAGCCCGAATGCTCGGCATGAAGAACTACCAGACCCTGGACGCCCAACTCAAAAGGCTACAGGTGTCAGGCGATTGGGAAGACTGATCCACGAATTCGATACTCGGGCAGCGGCACTGGCATGCACTTCGCTTTAGCCAGGGACCATGCCCGAAAAGAGTGATTACCTGCTGATGCAATCTATCAACTTCGAGTTTCTGAAACCGAAGTGGCCGGAGCTGGCTGGGCTCGGTGGCTTCGCGGAGTCGTATGCCCACAGTGATGCCATCGGAGCAATTTCCAAGCTGAGGGCGTTCTGCGAACAAGTCGCCAAGTTCGTTCATTATGAACTGAGACTTCCTCGCCTGATCCGGCCAAATCTGATCGACCTTCTCGACGACTCTGCCTTTCAATCAGCAGTTCCGCGTGTAGTCGTCTCGAAGCTCCACGCACTTCGTATCGAGGGAAACCAAGCGGTTCATGGGAACCGTGGCGACACGACGACCGCTCTTCGGTTGTTGAAGGAGGCTTACGACCTCGGCCGTTGGTTGTTCGTGAATTTCGCGAATGGCCGAGCTGAAGATTGCCCGCCCTATACGCAACCACCGGAAGGTGGTGCCGAGGCAACGGAACGACGCAAAGAGAAACGAGCCATCTTGGAACGCATTGCGGCCCAGGAAGCTCAGATGCAAAAGTTGCTCGACGACCTCGAAGCCGAACGAGCAAGGGCCGAGCAGGCTATCGCAACTGCGTCCGAACTTCAGCTTGCCCTCACCGCAGGGCAGCAATCGGCGGCGGCCGTTGAAGCCGTAGATCCGTTATCGTTTAACGAGGAACAGACGCGACGGTACCTAATCGATCTCATGCTCACAGATGCGGGATGGAAGGTAGGTGCCGACTTCACTTCCACGAACGAAGTTAAGAAGGAGGTTGAGGTCGCAGGCCAACCGACCGATTCTGGCCTAGGCTACGCCGACTATGTGCTTGTAGATGACAACGACAAGCCGTTGGCTGTAATCGAAGCGAAGAAGACATCGAAGAGTGTCGAAGCTGGCCGCACCCAGGCCAAGTGCTACGCTGACGGACTTGAAGCAGAGCACGGTCAACGTCCGGTAATCTTCTACACGAACGGCTTCGATCTTTGGATTTGGAATGATGCTGCGGGTGAGCCTCCTCGCAAGATCTACGGTTACTACTCCAAGGACAGCCTGCAGCACCTGCACTTTCAGCGAAAGGAACGCAAACCTGCTGCACAGGTTGGACCAGACAAGGCCAAGAGCATCATCACGCGAATGTATCAGTTCGAGGCTGTTCGCCGCGTGGTGGAAGGTTTCGCACAAAAGAAACGCCGTGCACTGATCGTTCAAGCAACCGGCACTGGAAAGACTCGCGTTGCCATCGCCCTTTGCGATGCACTAATCCAGGCACACTGGGCCAAGAGAATCTTGTTTCTATGTGATCGCCGCGAACTTCGTAAGCAGGCCCACAACGCCTTTAAGGAGTTCCTCCCTTCTGAAAACCGCTGTTATGTGACGGCGGACACTGCCAGCGACCGCACGAAGCGAATCTACTTGGCGACGTATCCGGCAATGATGAAGGTGTTCGAGACGTTTGATCCGGGATTCTTTGACTTGATCGTCGCCGACGAGTCGCACAGAAGTCTCTATAACCGGTATCGACAGCTGTTCGGTTACTTCGATTGCTACCAGGTGGGCCTCACCGCTACGCCTATCGACTACGTTGCCAAGAGCACGTTCGATATGTTCCAGTGCGGAGCGAAAGACCCCACGTTCAACTACTCCTACGAGGAGGCGATCAAAAATCACCCGCCGTACTTAGTGCCATTCGTTGTGGACACTCACACGACGCCGTTCCTCAGGGCAGGGATCAAGTACTCGCAAATGACCGAGGAACAGCGGCGTCAACTGGAAGAAGACGAAGCCTTGCCGCAAGCAGTGGAGTTCGAGCAGGCGGAGGTTGATCGGCGAATCTTCAACAAAGATACGAACAGGATCATCATCCGAAACTTGATGGAGCACGGCATTCGTGTTGCCGATGGGAGCCGTATTGGGAAGACCATCATCTTTGCCCGCAATCACGACCACGCGGTATTGCTGCAAAACCTCTTCGACGAAATGTACCCGCAGTACGGCGGAAACTTCTGTCGAGTTATCGATACCTACGATCCAAGAGCCGAAGAGTTGATTGACGACTTCAAGGGAACCGGTTCGAACCCTGACCTGACAATCGCGGTGTCTGTCGACATGCTGGATACGGGCATCGACGTCCCGGAGATCGTGAACCTGGTCTTTGCAAAGCCAGTGTTCTCGTACGTCAAGTTTTGGCAGATGATTGGTCGAGGCACTCGCTTGCGGCCTAACCTCTTTGGTCCGGGCAAGGACAAAACCCACTTTCAGATTTTCGACCACTGGGGGAACTTCGACCGATTTGAGCAAGGATACGAGTCTGCCGAACCGAAGCAGGCCAAGTCCCTAATGCAGAATGTCTTCGAGGCTCGGCTTGAATTGGCCCGCACCGCCTTGGAGAAACAGCAAGCTGACGCCTTCGACCTCGTGATCGAACTAATTGGCAAAGACGTCGCCTCTCTCCCGGACAAGAGCATTCCGATCCGTGACAAATGGAAGCAAGTTTGTTCGGTTCGAAACCTGGATACGCTCAAACGCTTCGATGCAGCCACGAAGGCCACGCTGGAGCAAGAGATTGCTCCACTCATGCAGTGGGCCAATATCGCCGGCCACGAAGAGGCCCATAAGTTCGACCGGCTCATCGCACAAATGCAAGCTGCCTTGATCAAGGGCTCAAGTCGTTTCGACGATCTGAAGGACGAAGTCGTCAATCAGATCAGCAGCCTGCCGATCAATCTCAGTCAGGTGAAGGTCAAGCTTCCGTTCATCGAGAAGGCGAAGAGTTCCGAGTTCTGGGATCACATCACCGTTCGCGAGCTGGAAGAACTGCGGATTGAGCTGCGGGGAATTGTTCAATTTCGGCCCAAGACAGGGCCGAACCCAACGCCTCCAAAAGTCATCGACGTACCTGAAGAAGAATCACTGGTTGAACGCAAGCGGCATAAGGTGAAGCTCGCGGGATTGGACATGGTCGCGTATCGGAATCGCGTTCACCATGTTCTGCAGGACATCATCGACGAGAACGCGACGCTGCAGAAGATCAAGGCAGGGCAGGCCGTCGATCCTTCGGAACTCGAAGCTCTGTGCTCGCTCGTGCTCACGCTCGATTCGAGCCTCGACCTGCACGACCTCACAGAGTACTTCCCTGAAACTGCTGGCCAATTGGATCAAGCGATCCGCAGCGTCATCGGTATGGACGCTCAAACTGTACACGCACGATTTACGCAGTTCGTTCAAGACCATTCGCATCTGGCCTCGCACCAGATTAAGTTTCTCGATCTACTTCAGAACCATATTGCTAAGTACGGTTCGATCGAAGTCGACCGGCTATACGAGCCGCCGTTCACGCTGCTCCACTCGGAAAGCTTGGATGGGATCTTCGACGAGCCCCTGGCGGAAGAACTCATGCAGATTATCGGATCGTTCAAATCTCAAGGAAGTGAGGAATAGCTCGCCACATGATCACCGGACAGCTACGCAGTCGCATTGATAAGCTCTGGGAAGAGTTCTGGACGGGCGGTATCACCAATCCCCTTACCGTTATCGAGCAGATTTCGTTCCTGATGTTCTCTCGCTTGCTGGACATGCGGGAAAGTACTGAAGAGAAGCGTTGGAACCGCACCAACAAAGGAAAACAGTTCCCTGGAGTCTTCTTCTCGCCCGGACCGGAAGGACAGAAGATTCGCTGGTCGAACTTCCGGCATCTGGGCGGCGATGCGATGTTGCCGCTCGTACGAGACAAAGTGTTCCCCCACTTTCGGACACTGGGTGCCAATGGCCAACAAGCCAAGGGCGAGCCAAAGAACACTTTTGCGGAGTACATGAAGGACGCTCAGCTGATGGTTCCAAAGCCGAGCTTGCTGGTCTCGGCGGTGAACATGATCGAAGAGCTGCCATTGGCTCAAGGAGACACGAAGGGGGATCTTTACGAGTACCTGCTCAGCAAGTTGACCACAGCAGGAATCAACGGGCAGTTTCGCACGCCCCGCCACATCATTTCGCTCATGGTGGACATGCTGGAGCCGGAACCTAGCTGGGTTATTGCTGACCCGGCCTGCGGCACAGGCGGATTCCTCGTCAGCGTCATGGAATACTTGCGGCAGAAGTACACCTCCAAGGAAGGCCGAATTGTCGAAAGGGTCAACGGCGAGGAGTTAATCACGTACACCGGCGACTTATTGGAGCCTTACCGCAAACATGTCCAGAACGGTCTGTTACATGGGTTCGATTTCGACGTCACGATGCTTCGTATCGCCGCGATGAACCTAATGCTTCACGGCGTCGATACGCCTGATATTCATTACCAAGATACGCTCAGTAACAACTTTCCCGATAAGTTCCCTCGCTATTTCAGCGACTGCTTCGACCTGATACTGGCGAACCCGCCGTTTAAAGGAGCTCTTGACGAGCAGGACGTGCACCCATCACTCACAGGCAAGGTAAGGACTAAGAAGACCGAATTGCTTTTCCTAGTTCTGATGCTTCGGATGCTTAAACTAGGCGGGCGTTGTGCCGTAATCGTGCCAGATGGCGTGCTGTTTGGATCCTCGAATGCTCATGTCGCCATACGTAAACTAATCATCGAAGAGAACCAGCTTGAGGCAGTCGTGAAATTGCCCCCTGGTGTGTTCAAGCCGTACGCCGGAGTGGCTACGGCGATTCTCTTTTTTACCAAGGGGGGCCGCACGACTGAAGTTTGGTTTTACGACGTTCAGGCCGACGGTCTGTCATTGGATGACAAGCGGGATCCCGTTGATGAAAACGATCTTCCTGATGTTCGAGACCGCTGGGCCAAGCGAAATCCCAAGAAAGATAAAGACCGTAGAGACAAGGCATTCTTCGTTCCAAAGACTGAGATCGCGGCGAACAAATACGACCTGTCGCTCAACCGCTACAAAGAAATTATCCACGAGGAAGTTAAGTACGACCCGCCGAAGATGATATTGACTCGCCTTAAGAAACTGGAAGCAGAGATCTCCGGCGACATCGACGAATTGGAGGCGATGCTCGGATGACTAATTTTAAGACACTTGCCAGTCTTTCATCGGCATGCGAGTTCATCCTTGACGGAACCCACGGGTCACCAGAACGCACTCAAACTGGAATTCCGGTTTTGAGTGCTCAGAACGTCGTCGATGGACGGCTGGCTCTAGACACTGATCGATTTACGTCGCAAGAAGAATACATGACTTATCGCCGGCGGCTCGACGTGCGTCGGGAAGATGTGCTGCTCACGATAGTGGGTTCTATCGGCAGAACCGCAGTCGTCGAAACGGATGAGCCATTTCTCTTTCAGCGGAGCGTCGCTGTCCTGCGGCCGAAGAACTCCGTAATTCATAGTCGTTATCTGTTCCACGGATTGTCCACGCCGTTTGTTCAGGCACAGCTCAAGAAAAAAACCAACCAATCGTCGCAGGCCGGAATCTATCTCGGAAAGCTGGGGGAGGTCGAGATTCCCTTGCCTCCGCTGTCAGTGCAGAAGCGGATCGCCGATATCCTCGACAAGGCCGACTCAATCCGGCGAAAACGGAAGGATGTCGATAATATCGCAGCTAGCTTGCTGCCCTCAGTTTTCACCGAGATGTTCGGAGATGCAGGAAGCGACTACGATTCGGAGCCGCTCGATAGACACTTGGAGTTCCTAACGAGCGGCTCACGTGGTTGGGCGGAACATTACGTGAAATCTGGGAAACGCTTTCTCCGGTCGCTTGATGTGCAGATGAACAGAATCGGCACCGATGACGTTGCCTACGTCAACCCTCCTCCGGGCACGGAGGCGGACAGGACTCGGGTGAAGGATGGCGATGTGCTAGTCACGATCACGGGGTCGAGAATCGGCAGGGTTGCATTTATTCCGGAGTCATTCGGCGAAGCTTACGTGAGCCAACACGTTGCGATTGCACGTTTGAAGCCAACGCTCTTGCCACGATACTGCTCGATGTTTCTATCGCTTCAGAATGGAGGTCAGAGACAGATCGCGAAGGCACAGTACGGCCAAACGAAGCCTGGTTTGAGCTTGACCAACATTCGCGAGTTCCAAATTCCTATTCCGCCCGTAAAGGAACAGCAACGATTCCTCAATGCCTGGAACAAACACGCGAAACTGATGCTACATCAGGGCGAGAGCTCCAACGACACGCAGGCACTCTTCGATTCGCTGGTTCAAAAAGCCTTTCGCGGCGATCTGTGAAAACATTTGCTTATGCAGACACTCGAACTAAAGGTCGAACAAGATCACATCGAGTCCTTGGCAAAGGTCCGAAATCCGATCATCGCCATCGAGGAATTGATTTGGAATGGTCTCGACGCAGATGCTGACAAAGTCGTCGTAGAACTGGCCCTTAATGACATGGGAGGTCTATCGAAAATCAGGGTTTCGGACAACGGAACCGGCATACGGAGTGAAGAATGCGAAAACGCATTCGGACACCTCGGCGGCTCAGCTAAAAGCAAAATGCAGCTGACTCCTGGAGGTCGGATTCCACACGGCAAGCTAGGGAAGGGAAGATTTCGTGCTTTTGGACTCGGGCGAGTTGTCACGTGGGTGAGCCGCTACGAGGCCGATGGCCTCGTCAGACAATTCGAAATCAAAGGACGACGTGCCTTTCTAAAAACCTTTCAGGTCGGTGACGAGAGAGAAGTGTCCCGGAAAGGCAGTGGTGTTGAAGTCACTATCGAGGGAATCGAGAGCAACTTTCCTTCCTTGGCAGACGCAAACAGGGCTGCGGAAGAGCTTTCAAAGCGACTCGCCCTGTATCTTCGGAAGTACCCTGGGATCGAGATTCTTTACGATGGAGTTCGCGTTGATCCTTCGAGTCTT
The DNA here is from genome assembly GCA_964394305.1 of uncultured Pirellulaceae bacterium. GTDB lineage: Bacteria > Planctomycetota > Planctomycetia > Pirellulales > Pirellulaceae > Anatilimnocola. The sequence goes on along the minus strand of CAYMWL010000069.1, from coordinate 6,237 downwards.
GAAAGGCACTCTGCAACGTACCCGCTCAAGATTCCGGATAAAGATGGCACCGAAGTTGATGCTGAACTTACGGTGATCGAATGGAGCACTCCGACCGACCGAGCACTTTACTTTTGCGATGACGCGGGATTTGCTCTCGAAGAATGCCCGCCGGGGATTCAGGCACCGGGCTTCCACTTTACTGCTTACCTGAAAAGTCCACTTATCCCTGAGTTAGTGGATGCTGGAGCGTTTGCCTTTGAAGAGATGCATCCAGTCGTTACAACAATTCGCGATGCTGCCAGAGGCACGCTGCGTACGCACTTCAGATCGCGGGAAGCAGCTCGTGCGACTGACCTCGTAAAGCAGTGGCAGGAAGAGAAGGTCTATCCGTATGAGCCGTCAGAACAAAGCCCCCTCAAACAAGTTGAACGGGAAGTATTCGATGTCTGTGCGGTCAAAGTGCATGAGTACCTTCCGAATTTCGAGAGAACCGAAGCTAAGAGCAAGCGACTGACATTTCGTCTATTGCGAGAAGCACTTGAGAACAGCCCAGACGCTCTTCAGACGATCCTGCGTCAGGTGCTGGAGTTACCACAGGAACAGCAGGACGATCTCGCCGCAATTCTCGGCCGTACTCACCTTGCGGCGATTATTAATTCGGCGAAGACCGTTGTCGACAGGCTGGATTTCATTGGTTCCTTGGACTCGCTTCTGTTCGCCGAATTCAAAAAGACTCTCCTCGAAAGAACACAGCTACATCGAATACTCGTCGAGGAACTCTGGATCTTCGGTGAGCAGTATTCATTGGGCATCGACGACGAATCGTTGGCTAATGTCCTGCGGAAGCACATCTCGATTTTGGAACGGGATGACCTCGCCCCAAGCGAAACTACCGAAGTGTCAGACCTAGACGGTAAGAACCGTGTCGTCGATCTCATGCTCTATCGTCAAATCCCTCAACTCCAGCCTGACCACTTCGAGCACCTCGTCATTGAGCTGAAGCGGCCTGACTGTAAGCTCGGGCAGAAGGAACTTGGGCAAATCGAGAATTACGCGTTCTCGGTCGCGGATGATGAACGGTTTGATAAGAGCCGCACGAAGTGGACCTTTATCTTGGTTGGCAACGATCTGGCTCCATTTGCCGACCGTAAATGCCGAGAGCACGGCCGTCAGTACGGTCACATTTACGCGTCTGACGATGGTGCCGTTAACATTTTCGTGAAGAAGTGGTCGACGATCATCGCCGAGGCGAAGTGGCGGTACAAGTTCTTTAAAGACAAGCTGGAATTGGAAGTGACCACAGCAGACGGTTTGCGATACCTTCGACAGAAGCATAGCGAACGAATACCAGCCGATGAAACTGCAGAAGCAACGGAGGCCGAATGATAACCGGCATCAGCATTGAGAACTTCAAAGGAATCCGCGACCGGGTGGACATTGAGTTCCGGCCACTCACGCTGCTCTTTGGAGCAAACAGTGCCGGCAAGAGCACCATCGTTCACGCGTTGCACTACGCAAGAGAGATCTTCCAACGTCGGAACCTGGATCCGGATCAAACGGTCGCTGGAGGCCAGTTTGCTAACCTTGGTGGCTACGCAACTTTCATTCACGGCCACGATCTGGGCCGCCGAACACGACTGACCATTGAGATCAATGTCAGCGACAAGGATTTCCCCGACTTCAAAGATCCTCACCCTGAGTGGCTCACCGTTTTGCGGCTTGATCCGATGTTGTCTGAATTTCAGAAGGCGTCTGTGTCTGTCGAAGTTGGCTGGAGCCAACTAGCAAACGGTCCTTTCGTTAGCGAGTACTCGGTCAGCATTCAGGACCGATGGGTCGCTACGATCACACAACAGCCTGGTAGACCTGAAGTCCATTTGAAATTCGACTCGACGCACCCCGTATTCGCGTCTTCGGACGAAAATGTGGACATTACCCTCGGCAAATGGGAAATTGGCAAACCGCGACTGGGCACCTCGACAATCGAGTACTATTGGCAAGAAGCAATGCACTTGGGAGGACTGAGGTACTCCTCAGCCGACGAGATACCCTTGCCTTTACAAGGCGACGCGTTGGTTGATGTGGATCGACGAATTCGGCTCCCTGTCGATCGCAGTGAAGTGCGTGATCCCGAAACATCTGAGGGAGTGGGTAGCGTTACCGCCTGGATCGAATACGCACTTAGTCATGTGATTTGCGGCCCTGGCCAGATAATCCGTGACTGCTTGGTCTCGTCACGCTATCTCGGACCACTCCGCTCTTCGATTCCGGCAAGCTTTGAGGCACCCAGGTTCCCCGATGAATCACGCTGGTCGACTGGTTTGGGGGCATGGGACGTACTTCTGAATGGTCCCGACAAACTGGTTCAAGACGTCAGCAGCTGGCTTGGAGATTCCGACAAGTTGGACTCCGGGTTTCGAATTGTTCGTAAGCGGTACAAGGAAGTGGATCTCAGTAACCCATTACTCGTGCAGCTGATGACTGGACGAGCTTTCGATGATGCGGAATCTGGAGCCGCAATAGACTTCAACAAGTTGCCGACGAAATCAAGGATAGTTGTCGTTCCGGTAAATGGCGGTGAGTTTCACCCTGGAGAAGTCGGAATCGGTATCAGCCAAGTGGTACCGGTCATTGTGAGTGCGTTAGACGGCTGCGACAGACTAGTGGCAATTGAACAGCCAGAGTTGCACATTCATCCACGGCTGCAGGCCGAACTCGCGGATATGTTCCTGGAGGCTACGCAAACGCAGCAAAATCGTTTTCTGATCGAAACCCACAGCGAGCACTGCATCCTGCGGCTACAGCGACGAATCCGGGAAACGACTCTCGGGAATCCCGTCGACGGACGTGCGTTGATGAGCGAAGATGTTGTTGTCTATCACGTCAGCAGCGAAGATGGCTGCACGAAGGTACGGCGAATCGACGTCGACAAGAACGGAGATTTCGTCCAACCCTGGCCCGATGACTTCTTCGAGATCGATTTCTACGAAAGATTCGGACATGATCGGTGAGTTTGCCTTCACTCCGTCAGTTTTCGATGAAGAAGCGAACCCCGAATCTGAATCTTGGAAGGAGCAACTGAGGGAACTTGGCAGCACGATGTTCCCTCGCACTGCTGCTTGGCCAGTGATGGTATCCAACCTCTATGACGGAAGTTGGCACAATGAAGCTCTGAACCTAGCACGTTCAATCAAGGATTCGCGAGCAAAGCTCCTCTGCGAAGGGCTTCTAAAGAATATCAACGACGTGCTTGTTCGACGCCCTCCGGTCAAGGACTGGCCAACTGACGGAGCCAACTGGGCTCGCGAGGCTCTCGCGTCCCATCTAACTGAGCCGATTGATCGCATCATCGGGTGTCACGCTGTGCGAGATCAGCTTGCCACCGATAACTTAACTATTCGCTGCATTGATGAAGTCGCCGACGCTGGATTCTGGTCGGGGATCGCGTCCCAATGGAGCCAAGAGCTGAAGATTGCAGATCAAGTTCAGGCGATTAGGAAACTCGCAGTTCATGCAGAGTTCTTGTGCGTGATTTCCCCGCACATTCGTGGAGAAGACACCGATGAAACTCAGTTTGCTGTTGAGATGATCCAATCTGCATTGCGTCGGCCACGGGAATTCGGCGGTGTTGACATCGAGGTACACGCCGAAGCTCCGGAGAAGCCGTGGGAGAGTAGTTACGCCGATCGCTTGAGGATCTTGACCAGCAACATCCGAACTAGTTTGCTGGCCGCATTGCCACCATCGCAGACCGTGAAACTGGTCCTTTGGCCAAAGCTCTTGGATCGTTATCTCGTCGCAGGTGTTTACACCGAGATGTCGGGCGGCAGGCGTGTACGTAGTCCACGCTGGGGAATCGCTATGCAGCACATTGCTCGCCCGCAAGATACAAGGGCGGCCAATCCTCCGACGAACTGGTCCCTGATGATTAAGTCTCAACTGGGCGATGTGTTCAATCGCCATTGCACCGGGAACCCGACAGCCGCTGTGCAATCAACGACGATTACTCGTTGATTCTCACACTTCTCGTTGTGCATGACAAACGCGGTTGTGTGCCCTTTCTCACGGCAAAAGCCTCGATGTGGTCGTAACCCATTACCGTGGTTCGCCATGTGATCTTTTTGGGCTTCACGTCGGAACTTGGCACGCGTGGTGCTTTGTGCTCCGTCCAAACAATTCCACATTCGACTTGAGGAGCCTGCACAATGTCCGTCGCCACGAACAACAACTCAGCCTCGTCCGTTCTGTCGAGCCTCGATCTTCAGCTCTTTGTCACGGACCGCAATGTCCTCACATACCTCGCTCAGTTCGAGGACGAGGCCGTACAGTGCGAGAAAGCTCTGGAGGCGTTGAAGGTCGGGGTCATCGCCATTCAATCGGCAAGCCCAACATTGGACACAGCAGTTGTGCAAGCCAAGTTCAACGAAGTCGAGTCTCGGATGAAAGGCCAGATGTCAGAGTTTGAGCGAAAGGTCGCAGACGACTTGATTCGTTATTTCGCCGAGCGAGACGGCGTCGTGCCTCGCACTATTGACGGTGCTCTTGGCGAGAAGGGAGCATTGGCCCGCACGTTTCACCAGTTCTTCGATCCTAGCGAAGGGCGTCTCGCTCGTCTCATGCAGGCTCAGGTCGGTCCACAGAGCACATTCGGCAAGGCCTTGGATCCCCAAAACAAGCAAGGTGTTCTCGCACTGATCGAAGCACGAGTTCAAGGTCTTGTTGAAGCCAAACTGAACGCCGTGTTGGGTCAGTTCTCGCTCGACGAAGACGGATCAGCAATGTGCCGGCTCAAAGGGATGCTGACGGACTACTTTTCTCAGCTGAACCAATCACTCGGGATCAAGGCTGCGACAGCCGCCGAAGCAGAACGCGGGCATGTGAAGGGGTTCGTGTTCGAGGAAGCTCTGTACGATGTGTTCGCCGTGGCTGGCGAAAGACTCGGAGATGAGACCGAGATGGTACGTGGCCTCGTGGGAGTTCTACCTCGCAACAAGAAGGGTGACTTCGTGGCAACGCTAGGCGATACATGCGGTGCCCACGGTGAGCGAATCGTTGTCGAAGTGAAGGACCAGGTCCTACGATTGAAGGACGCTGTCGACGAGTTACAAGAGGCCAAGAAGAACCGAGAGGCGAGTTGCGGCATCTTTGTGTTCGCCCGTGGAACTGAACCGGCAGAGGTCGGCGACTTCCGCCGAGTCGGTGAAGATTTCTACGTTACCGTCGACAAGGACGATCTCGCGGCCGGTAAACCGCTGCTCTTCCTCGACTCGGCGTACAAGATTGCTCGTGCTTTAGCCGTAGCAGCCAAACGTCGTGAGGCTGCCGGAGAGCTAGACCTGCAGCTGATCGAGAGCCAACTGGACGCCCTGGCGGCTTGGTCAGATCGCATTGCCGATATGGTTACTAAAGCCAAGACCGTTCAGAACAGCGGCAGGGTCATTGAGCAATGTGCCAATGACCTGAAAGTCGAGTTTGACTCGCGGATAGCAAACGTCCTCCAGGCACTTAAAGCAGCCGCATGATCGATGAGGCCTGCGTAGTCACTTGCACATGCTCGCAATTATCGGCACTTGCGAGCATCGTAGCGGCACTGTCAGTCATGCCAAGCCAGAAACAAGCGTGTTTTCTAGGGGAGGTAAGGGGACCCAACAGGTACCGTACCGTGGGCCCCCATCCTAATACCGCTGCTACGCGTGCGTATGCGAACCCGGCCACGGACAGAATGAAGCAACAAAATTTTGGTCGGCTGCGTCGTGTTAGACGAACCTGCTCCGATAAGTTACCATCGCATCGGGGCCAGGAAATGACTGGCCGACGGTGGCTGCTGCAATTGAGCAACAGTTGAAGCGACAAGTCGCGGGAAGCACTTCTACCTCAGACATTCATGGCAAGCTGCCAGCAGATATTGGAGCTCCGATGAATCTACCGTTTAAGACTGTTCGTGAAGTCATCCTTGAACTTCGCAAGTCTCGATTTTCGGACTTCAACGCGTTGCCGTACAACCGCTTCAGCGAATCAGGAATCGATTCTTCGCAGCGATGGTGGCTCTGCCCCACAAAAGACAAGCTGGGATTCGCTTACGGCAAGATTGTCGCAACGACCAGAGAAGATTGGGTCGAGCCCGGCAAGGTGTTCGTCGGTTTCAACGTGGAGAAGGGGGTTCTTCACAAGGAAATCAAAGGCGACGGGTATGTTCTGAAGAAGAACTGGCTCTGGAATGAGTTTGTTCGGGACTCCGCTTCCCGCCTTGAGCCC
>CAYMWL010000068.1:0-36422 GCA_964394305.1 uncultured Pirellulaceae bacterium | reverse complement strand
TTCTATGCCATGATCGCACTTCCCTCAAAGATCAGTTTTGGGATAGGCTCTTAGTGACTTCTGCGTGTATTGGGGGCATCGGCTGCAACATCGCGTGCCGCTTCTTTGGCGGTTTCATTCGATTCATCACAGTGCGGAGCATCTCGATTGGCTCGCCGCGCATCGTGAACATCCACTCGACACGGTCTACACACTCACGCTCATCAACTTGCCGGCGTTCTTGTTGGGATTCCCGGTTGGAACGCTCGCAGGGCTTGTTGCCTTTCGTGGACTGTGGGCGATTTATATTCACAGCAATGTGCGGCTGCCTCTGGGACCGCTGCGGATGCTCGTCGGTGCACCCGAGTTGCATCATTGGCATCACGATTGCGCGCGAGATGCCGGCAACTATGCCAACATCAGCCCGCTGATGGATCTGCTCTTCGGCACGTATCGCTGCCCGGATCATGAGCCCGAAAAGTTCGGCATCCGCGAGCAGATCTCGCCCACCTGGATCGGCCAGATGCTACATCCGTTTGGCATTGCCTGGCGCGTGAGCAAGGCACAAGACGAACTGGGAGGGCGAGGCTCCCGCCGAGCCGCAGAAGTGCCGAACGAAGTCGAGCTAGTAATCCACTGTGTCGGCAAGGTTGCACCGCACGAGCACTAAGCTCCGGCAATTGTGCGATGAATTCGGAACCGGCGCAATTTTCTTGCAAGCTGCCAAGAACTCTACGCACCAGCCGAATACATACGAGTCCGAAATCTTAAGGAGACGCAGAAATTTGTTCAACAACCGCGAAGTTGCACTAGCGATTTGGCTTGGTATTTTCACCATATGCATCCTCTGTTATTCGCCTGTGCGGAATACACTCCCTAGGCTTCTCCGTGCAGCATCTAGTTGGAAAATTCTCCTGTCCTTAGCTTTGGCACTCGGTTACACGATTGCGATAGTCTTTGTGCTCCATCAGTTTGGAATTTGGCGTGTCGGACATACCAAAGACACAGTTTATTGGTTTCTCTTCACCGCAATTGCGATGTTCGCGAACCAAGTTACGGCTAGTGACCACAAGGGGTTTGCTCGCGAGATCGTTGTCGATAGTTTCGCGCCGACGATTCTGGTTGAGGTAGTTGTCACCGCACACTCATTCCCCTTATTGATCGAGCTTCTTCTAGTACCTGCGGTTGTGTTTATTGCGGCAATGGAAGCCGTGTCAGAGCGTCGGAACGATGTGAAGCCTGTGCTCGGCTGCTGCAGACTCTTCACTGCTCTGATTGGTATCACGCTCTTCGGGTTCGGTCTTTACGACGTGGTCGCACAGTTCAAAACCGTTTTTACATTTACAAACGGCGTTGACATTCTGATCACATCAGTACTTTCGATCGCATTTATTCCGTTCGTCTATGCAGTACTTGTGGTTTCAGCTTACGAAAACATCTTTCTCTGGCTCAGGATCGGCCAGACGAAGCCTGATGGTTTGGCACGCGCGGCGCGTTGGCGTGTTTTCAAGACTTGCGGGATCAATCTCACAAAGCTCAAATGCTTCGAGAGAACTTCAGCTAGGCAGCTCCGGTTGGTGACTTCACAGTCTGATCTTGATGACCTTTTCGATTCGAGTCATTGATGAAGCTGACAATCGAACTGCCAGAGGATTCACCGCAGGGACTTCCGGCCGGCGTTAGTGTCCGCCTGCACTGGCTACTTAATCGGCAAAACGACGGATTTCCGCTGACGCGTGACGAGTAAGCCGAAGCTGAGGGACTCGTACAATTGGCAGAATTCTTTTCGCTCCTGCGATTGCACGGAAGCGATTTCGATCGATTGATCAGGTGAGAACATGGACGAATTTCTCGAAGCAGCCATCGAAGAAGCCCGCATCGGGCGGCGTGAGGGTGGCATTCCGATCGGCTCGGTGATTGTCATTGATGGCCAGATTGTCGGCCGCGGCCACAACCGCCGCGTACAAAAGGGAAGCGCCATTTTGCACGGAGAAATGGATGCCTTCGAAAACGCTGGGCGCTTGCCCGCGAAGGTGTATCAACGGGCTACTCTTTACACCACGCTAGCGCCATGCGAGATGTGCACGGGCGCCACGTTGCTTTACAAGATTCCCAAAGTGATCGTCGGCGAGAATGTGAACTATCCGGGCTGCGTCGATTATCTCCGCAGCCAAGGTGTGCAGGTGGAAGTCGTCAACAACGCCGAGTGTATTCAGTTGCTGCGCGATTTTATTGCCGAGAAACCGCAGCTGTGGAACGAAGACATCGGCGTGTGATCAGCGTTACTCTGCGAGTTCGGCATGCCGGTAGCAACTGACGAGATGGTCGTTGACCATCCCCACGGCTTGCATGAACGCGTAGCAAATGGTGCTGCCGATAAACTTGAAGCCGCGGCGTTTTAGTTCTTTGCTGAGGGCATCGGATTCCGGCGTGGCCGCGGGGACTTGTTGCATGGTTTTCCAATTGTTCTGCAGCGGTTCGCCGTTGACGAATTGCCAGACAAAGACATCAAATGACCCAAATTCACTTTGTACCTTGAGAAATGCCTTGGCGTTTATTGCGACGGACGCGATCTTCAATCGATTGCGCACGATCCCCTCGTTTTGCAGGCACTTGGCTTCGTGCGCGGCGGTCAACTTCGCACATTTGGCGGGGTCGAACTGCGCGAAAGCCGCACGATAGTTCTCGCGCTTGGCGAGAATCGTGGCCCAACTTAGCCCGGCCTGAGCCCCTTCGAGAATGAGAAACTCAAACAGCTTCTGGTCGTCGTGCAGTGGCACGCCCCATTCGGCGTCGTGATAGGTGAGCATCGGCTCGCAGTTGCCCCACAGACAACGTTTACGCTCGGCAGGTGGCTTGGCATTTTTCAGTTTGGACTTGTCCATGCCTCCAAGATAACGATTCAGGCGTGGCGTGTTCCAGCGATCCTCAGAGAACTTTGATCACCACGACCGTGGCATCGTCGGTCAAGGCCTCACGCACGTGGTTTTGCACCGCGTGCAGCAGCTGTTGCAGAATTACCGTGACTGGCAAGTGGCGAGTGCGCTGCACGATATCTAAAGCTCGTTGCATGCCAAAGCATTCTCCATGAGCCGCACCTGCTTCGGCGACGCCATCGGTCGTGAGCAGCAAGATGTCACCACTGGCAACATGCACCGAGGTGGCTTCGCTTCGCGCTTCGTCGATTCCGAGCACCATCGCCGTACTGGCGAGGTGTTCGCATTGGCAGTTGGGATGTACCAGCCAACCGTCATGGCCAGCGCCGACATAATGCAGTTGCTTTTCGCTGGGATCCAGGCGCGCCATGAACAGCGTGACAAAACTGTTTTCAGCAAAGTCGCGCAGCGTCATCTGCCGCACCTCCGCAAGCGCATCGCCTAAGTCGTGATGCAACAATAACACTCGCAGCAGCGAACGGAGTTCGACCATTTGCAGCGCCGCGGGCAGCCCGTGGCCGCTCACATCGCCGAGCACAAAAATGGTGTCGCCCGTGGGCGTAAGAACCACATCCAAACAATCGCCACACAGTTGATCTACAGGCACCACCACTCCCGCAGCTTCCAAAGCCGGCAGGTGCGGAAAGCTATTCGGATATAACCGTTGCTGAACCAGGCGGGCCATTTCGAGTTCATACTGGGCTTTCTCGGCGCGAAGCCGATCATTCGTGTCGCGGGCAGTGGCATAAATCAAGCCTTCCGTCAAACAGGGGACGGCGGTCCATTCCAGTCGGCACCATTCTCCATCACGTTTGCGGTAACGATTGGTGAACTGCACGGTCGGGTTGCCTTGTGAAAGCCGGCCGACCTCGGCGAGCGTCGCGGCGACATCGTCGATGTGCACGAATTCCACGAAGGGTCGGGAGAGGAGTTCGGCTTCGGAATAGCCCAGAACTCGACAGAAGCTGGAGTTGACTTGCTTAAAAAATCCGTCAAAACCTGCCAGGCAATGGAGATCGCGCGAGAGCTCGAAAAACTGTCGTTGCATGGCTGTGCTCCTGGCAACACCAATTCAGCAAGATGTTTTGCTCACGTTAAGACGGTGTTCTGAGAAGGGAGCCTAGCCACCCAAATGGGCTGGTGCAATGGAGTTGAAAATAGCACACCTGATTCGGTGCCGAAGTGCCGAATTGCGTCACCAAATGGCATTAAAACGCCTGTTTTTCGCGATATTTGTGGCAGGCAGCTGCCAGAAACTGCCAGCGTTGCCGAGTCAAAAGCTAGCTGTACGAACGATGCGGCTAGAGTGTCTTCAGATATTCGAGCACGGCCGTCTTTTCGTCGTCTGAGAGCTCGTCCGGAAAGTCATGTCCGTTGTTACTTTTCCCGAACTCGAGCGAGTTGAAATACTGTCGCCGTTCCCAGCCTGCCATGTTTTTGGGAAGCGCCTTGTAGGTTTCGATTTCCAGGCCGACTAGTTTTTGATCGTAGCCCGTTTCGTTTCGCTTCCAGATGACGGGGCGTTGTTGCTTGTGGAGCAAATGGTAAAGAGTTGGCACGCTGCCGTTGTGCAGGTAAGGCGCACTTGCCCAGATGCCGTCGAGCGGCTGAGCGACATAGCCCTTCGGTTCGTTGATGTTGGGCAATTTGCCGAAATCGGTGAACCAACTACTGCCATACGAGTTTCGCTGCGCGCTCGTGAGTGCATTCAATCGCACGGGATCTGTTTTCACCTCTTCGATGGGAACTACGCGAGCCGGCCAACGGTCTGCTTTGCTAACATCATTTCCATACTGACCATGACATTCAGCGCATACGCGATTGAACGCTACGCGCCCCTTCGCTGCGAGTGGCTGGTCGATGGGATACGGATACTTCGGTGACTGAATTGATTCGATGTACGCAAAAACGTCGCGGAATTCCTCTTCCCATTCCTTAAAGTTCTCCGGCCCGTTCTGCGGCACAAGCATGAATTGCATCAACCCGCGATGTCCCTTCGCCGCAAAGGCGTCGGCGTAGAGAAATTCTTTGTTTTTGAAATGCCACCATGGCGGCGCGTCCATATCGTGATGCGTCATCTTCGGCGGCAGGCGGTCTTTGTGCACGTTCAGCTGGACATCGCGAAAGTTCATTAGCGCGACGCCGAACATCACCGCGTTCGTGGTGCCGTTCGAAGTGCCGAGCGGCACGATCAGGCTGCCGACATCCATCCGCCCTAGCGGTTTGTTGTTGAGTAGTTTCACCGCCCGCGTATCGTCGGTCAGCGTCTGCAGCGCGAACCGCGAGTTCGGCAAACCGGGAATCACCTTGCCGCCGACTTGCCCGCCGTGACAGGCAAAACAATTCATCGTCCACACGCCCTTATCGTCGACCACATACTGCAGCGGCTTCGTCGGATCATCAGGCCGAGGCGTGAGACCGTAGCGCGAGAACGCCAGCTTGCGACGTTCTTCGGGAGTAGCCTTTTCGGCTTCGCTGCGCAGCGGTTCAGGCCATTGCGTCCAAGCGAGGTCGAAAACTTCTTGCGTGAAGTCGGCGGGGAGGTAGGATTTTTGCGTGAGGTTAAAGTAGCCCCGCTCAGCGGCGGTTTGTGGTTCTTTAGCAACACCACTCGAAACGTAAACGAGGAGGGAGAGAAAGCAGGAACTCGCGAACATTGTAAGAAATCTGTTGTGCATAACGAGTTACCCTGCCAGCATGAGCGAATCAGTTGATCGCCCCAACCCCATGTTACCTTAGGGGCATGACAAGGCAACCGCAGAAAAGATCGTCCGTTAACGATACTCAAGTGACTTCGTTGACAGGCCTGGGTAGAATCAGCAGAGGGCCAACCTAGCCGGGACGGACGCAAAACATTGATGTCAACCGAGTTCACGAGTTCGAGCATTCTTACGACTGAAGGGCAATTCCCTGCGCCCGCATATCCGGTCTATCGGTTCTCGGTCGACGAATACTTGCAAATGGCTGAGGCGGGTGTTCTCGCCCAGGCTGACGTTGAACTCTTAGATGCGATCATCGTTCCCAAGATGACGCGCAACTCCTGGCACGATGCAACGCTCGGGCGGGTTCATCTGCTGCTGATCACCGTCCTGCTCGGCAAGCCTTGGCAGGTTCGAAATCAATCTGCTTTGGTGACCAATCGCGGCGTTCCAGAGCCGGACATCGCTGTGGTGCGAGGCACGCATGACGATTACCTGGCCCGCCGCCCCGCCGGCAGCGAAGCCGGCCTGGTCGTCGAAATAGCGGATTCGACATTGAAGCTCGATCGTCAGAAAGCGGAAATTTACGCCGATGCAGGCATCCCACAATACTGGATCATCAGTGCCAGTGAGCAATGCGTGGAGATTTACGAGAACTTGCAGCGGGACACCGCTGACGTCCTCGTTTATGCGTCGAAGCGCATCATTCGCGAATCGGAAACGGTGCAGCTGAAGCTGGATGGCTCACTCGTTTGCGAGTTTGCCGCGAGTCAATTGGTGCCCCCGATTGCTGGACCTTCTTCCGAGCACAAGTGATTTTTGAGATCTTCAAGCACGCGCCGATCTTGCTGCCATCGTGCTATGAAGCTGAAGTTCGCACTTCAAATCCCTCAACACCCATCGTCGCCAATTGCTCAACGATTGCGTCGGCTGCTCGTGATACCAGCTGACATTCTTGATCCCACGTATCTAGTGCATATTTCACTTGAAGAACTTTGTAGATAGTCCCGTATCGCTTGTTGCCTTGCTCCACTCCAGCTATCGCCGCGGCTTTCACTGTTTCAATCGGCGGATTACCAAGGCGGGACGTCTTGAGCTCGATTACCTCGACCGGTTCATCGAGGTTGTTCGTCAACGTCAGCAACAGGTATACGCTCTGAGGACCAGTGGTGATGGTTACGCCGAAGCCGTAGTCTCGGCGAAAGAATGTAGGCACGATCTAGCTCGCAGACACTTATATTGCAGAATCTCGTTCTACAAAATCGACCTTATCACCTTGCCATCATTCACGATCTTAATCGGCCGGCCTTCGGGCGTTAAAAACTCTTGCTCGGGGTCGATGCCGCAGAGGTGCGAGAGGGTGGCGAAGAGATCTTCGGGGCCATGCGGTTGATCGGCGGGTTTTTCGGCTCGTTCGTCGCTGGCGCCGATCACGCGGCCACCTTTGACGCCGCCGCCACCGAGCAGCACGGTGAAGCTGGGGCCCCAGTGATCGCGGCCCGCGTTTTTGTTGATCCGCGGTGTGCGGCCGAATTCGCCGGTGACGAGGACCAGCGTTTTTTCCAGCATGCCGCGGTCGGATAGGTCCCGGAAGAGGGTCGCAATCGCAGGATCCATCAGCGGCAACAAATCGCGCTGCAACGTTTTGAAGTTGCCGTCGTGCGTGTCCCAGTTGCTGTGTTCGATCGTGACGCAGCGAACTCCCGCTTCGACCAGGCGACGGGCCATCAAGCAGGATTGGCCCAGCGTGTTGCGGCCATATTCATCGCGGAGTTTTTCTGGCTCGGCGTGCAGGTTGAAGGCCTGCTTGGCTTGCGGCGAAACGATCAGTTCGAAGGCCTTCTGGCGGAAGACATCGACGGTCTTGGCCCGGCTGTTCGCTTCGAGTTCTGTCCGCTGTTGAAACTGATCGACCTTGGCGAGCAACTGCTGTCGCGAATTCAAACGATCGGCCGATAGCGTGAGCGGCGGCGCGAGATCGGGCACAGCAAAATCGGGTGCAGCGGGATCAGCATCGACGCTCAGCGGCGCGCACGTCGCGCCAAGGTACGCAGCGCCCGCACTGTTGTGCATCTGCGGCAAGCAGACATACGTCGGCACGGGACTTGCCGCGCGGGCGGATGCCTTTTGCGGGCCGAGAGTCTTGGCCATGATCGAGCCGAGCGACGGCCGCTGGTTGTTCGGCAGCAAGCTGGGGTTGAAACCAGCCTGCGGAAAGTAACCGGTGAGCATGTAATGGTCGGCCGGCCCGTGATCGCTGTTCTTGTGACCAAAGCCGCGGAGCAAGGCCATCTTATCCATCTGCGTCGCCATTTTCGGCAGCAGGTCGGCGATCTGCAGTCCCGGCACGTTCGTCGCCGAGGGATTGAACTCGCCACGAAACTCCGCCGGAGCGTTGGGCTTCATATCCAGCGTATCGATGGTACTGAGACCACCCTTGAGAAACACATAGATTACGCTCAGGCCACGATCGTTGGCCGCCTTGGCAATGTTCTCCGCCCGCAGGATGCCGTCCATCGACAAGCTGCTGCCGAACAAGCCGGCCAGGCCGATTTTCAGCAAATCGCGCCGGGGTAGTCCATCACAAAAGGTGCGGTTGGTCATGGGTAAGTACCGGGGCGAGGAGACTTGAATATCAGTGATTAAACACAAACTCCAACGAGTTTAACATCGTCCAAGCCAGGTCCTCGGCTGCAGTGCGGCGGACTTCAGCGGTGGTTTTGCCAGCGACCGGCTTGGTTGAACGAAGGTAAGTCACGGCAGTTTGTGTTTCATCGGCAGTCGGCAGACGGGAAAAAATGGTCAGGTAAAGTTCCTCGGCGAGGCGGTCGTCTTGCGATTGCTGCTGGACGAGTTTCGCGATCAAGCCACCTTCGTGAGACAGTTTTTCTTGCACTCGCTGCGAATTGAGCAGATGCAACACCTGAGCCACGCTGGGTTCGCTCACCCGTTCGCATTCGCAGGCAGTGACTCGCATCGGCCGGCCGAACAGTTTGAGAAAGTAATGATCTACTTGGCTGTCCCAGAGTTCAATTGCCCGCGTGTTTGGCGGGGCGCCTTCGTAGCGTTCGGCCACGCCGGTCGCCTGACAGAGTGCATCGAGCAGCACTTCAGCGTCCATCCGCTTGAGCAAAGCGCGCGAGTAGTTTTGTTCGTCACGCAGATTGGTCGGATTGGTTGCAGTCGACTGCTGATACGTGCGGGACATCGCGATTGATTTCAGCAGCGCTCGCAGATCGTACTTTTGGTTAATCAAATGCTTGGCGAGTACCGTCAGCAATTCCGGATTGCTGGGTGGATTCGTCGCGCGCACGTCATCGACCGGTTCGACCAAACCGCGGCCCAGCATGTGAGCCCAAACGCGATTGGCAAGATTGCGCGCGAAGAACGGATTTTCCGGCGACGTCATCCACGAGGCGAGTTCGACGCGACGGTCGCCGGCGATGTTCTTTTCCGGCATGGGCTGACCGAGCGGATGAGCGGTGATGATTTCGCCGGTGCGCGGATGCTTGGTCTGCGGATCGCCAGTCGCAGTCAGGATTTCGCCGAAGGGGCTCTTCTTGTTTTGCAACTGTGTGAAGTACGCCGTCATCCCGAAGTAATCGGTTTGGCTCCAGCGATCGTACGGATGATGGTGACACTGTGCACATTCGATCCGCACGCCGAGAAACACCTGCGAAACCGCGCTCGCGGCCGGCCCGGGTTGCGGCACGGCTTTGAACAAATAGCCCTGTGGATTTTCGCTTAGCGGGCCTTCGGCAGTCACCACCGCGCGGGCGAATTGATCGAGCGGCATGTTGGCAGCAAGGGCCGTGCGAATCCAACGATATTCGTCATAGGCCGCTTTATGTCCCAGTGCTTGTCGGTCCACTCGCAACAAGTCAGCCCATTTAAGTGCCCAGTACGTGGCGAACTCTGGCCGCTTGAGCAATGCATCGATCAGTTGCTCACGCTTGTTCGGGCGGGCATCGTTTAAAAAGCGGCGGGCTTCTTCGGCAGTGGGGAGCGTGCCGATGAGATCGATCTGCACGCGGCGCAGAAACTCGGCGTCGGTGCAAACTTCGGCAGGAATAATGTTGAGCTGCTTCAAGCGGCGATAGACCGGGCCATCGATCTGATTGTGTTCGGCAATCGGCGGATAGTTGGCAATCACTTCCGGCCGCGGCACGAGCACATGCAACACATCGACCTGTCCCATGTAACTCACCATCACGGCGACGACGCCCGGAGTTTGTCCCGCGGTGACCAGGCCTTCTTCGGTGACCGAAGCCAGTGCGTCGTGATTCGACTGAAACCGCGCGAGGCGGGTCACGTCGTGTTTGCGGCCATCGCTCATCTCGGCGACGACGCGCAGCTGCTGCGTTTGGCCGAGGCCCAGTTGCCGTTCGCGCGGCGTGAGTTCGATGTTGACGACGGTCGGATCTTCTTTCGATCCGAGCGGCAGTCCTGCGCCGATCCAGCGGCGGAGTGTTTCGTACTCGGGACGATCGGTCGTGATGCGAACGCCGCCGCCGTGCGGAGCGCCGCCACTCGCCTTGCGCAGCAGCAAACTCCGCTCGGGAGCGGCAGGAAATACGCGGCGGCCCCGCGACTCTTGCGTCAAGGCGCGATAATCGGCTGGCGGATCAAACCCGAAGACCGAGAGTTTGAAACCGTTCTGCCCTTCCGCTTTGCCATGACAGCCCGAAGCATTGCAGGCAAACTTGCCAAGAATCGGCACAATGTCGTTTTCAAAATTCAAATGCCGTGGCTGCTGCGTGCCGCTGACATTCACGACCACGGAAGTCTTCGTTTCGCCGGCAGCAATATCGATAACCGTTTGGCCGTCGGTTTTCGCAGTGATCACACCCGTCGAACTCACCGCAGCGATGCCAGGATCGCGCGAGCGATAGGCGACGGCGTGGGTCGCATCGCGCGTTGATTTGTCGCTCGTCCTGCCTTCGACCAGCAGTTGCCAGTTGGCCGCGGGGCCGCTGAGTGTCACTTCAGCGCGATCGGCCTGCAGTTGGGCAAAGCGGACGGCCGGTTCGTCTCCCAGGGACCATCTCGCGCACCAGAGGAGCACGCAACAGGTCGGCCAGAGGAGCAACAGAAGCAAACGCATCTTTCAGGCCTCGGGGAGAGGGCGGGAATCTAGGTGGGATGCATGCTGGCAACTGCCAATATGCATCAGCAAATTCTAATCGATCTGGAAATGTGTCGGCAATCGAATCTTGCCAAGTTTGGGAAATCGAAAGGGGCGAACAGATCGCCTGGTGTGCGACACAACGATTCCCTTAACCCCGTTTTTTCGGTGCCTGATTTTCACCATGTTTGTTGTGAAAGTCCCCGCTTCTGAAGAGAGAAATAGCGCCGTTGCCGAGTAATACGCAAGTTGCCCGGCGACTTTCGCAACACGTACCCTGTTTTGCGCACCGGGAAAATCGACGCCATTAACAGCGTCACGCCACCGGTCGCAGTTTCTCTGCGGTAAATATGAAGCAATATCTACCAAATTGCTAAACAGCGGGTGAATTAATATTAGACGATTCGTGTGTGACAACCTTGGTCTTGTTGGATAAATGGTCGAAAATGTTCACGCCAGCGGTGCATTCATTGGGAGAGCGAGGCGGGCGAGGCTCCTGCCGAGCTGGGGTGACGATGGGGAATGGTTGCCGACCCTTTGGTAGTTGTTCCAAATCGATGAACCCAATCTACGGCCGGCGGGCAGTCCACCAGCGCGGCTCGGCAGGAGCCTCGCCCTCCCTGAAACTGCTCGCCCTCCCAAAAGCGGCTCCGTCCTCCGGCGATGTACGCTTCACGCCTACCGGGCAACCTGCGACAATCGCGCCGTTCGGCCGCGGAAGGTTGCGGCCTGGTTGCTTCCCCTCGCCGACAGCTTGTGCCACCGATTTCATGCTCTGCTTTTTGCTGTTGGCGGAATTGAAGCCCGCGATCCGGATGCAGGAACCTTTTCCTTCGCCGGAACAAATTTGGGCCATCGGCGCCACGCTTGCCGCAGTCTGGCTGTTCGCCATGGGGGGCTCGGTTGGCAGCTTCATCAATGTGGTGGTCTATCGACTTCCTGCCGGACTGAATCTCAGTTCTCCGGGTTCGCGCTGCCCGCGCTGTTTGCATCCGATTCGCTGGCAGCACAATCTGCCGATCATCGGTTGGCTGCTGCTGCGGGGCCGCTGCGCCGATTGCCAATTGCCGATCTCGTCGCGTTATCCGCTCGTCGAGTTGTTGCTGGGAACGATGTTTCTGCTTGTGGGTGGCCTGGAACTAATCGGCAACGGCATCAACTTGCCCCGGCCATCGGCGGGAATTTCTCGGCCTGAGTTGAACATGCAAGAAGTAAGAGCGCTCGGCGGAGCGGCGACGTTGCATTTGGTGTTGCTGTCGACCCTCGTCTGCGCCGCGTTGATCGAATACGACGGCCAGCCAATTCCCAAGCGGATTGCTTTGCCCGTGATTGCGCTAGCCGTCGCAGTCTCGTTGACGTGGCCGGCGGTCCATCCGGTCGCCGCGTTGGAATCGGTGTTGTCGATTCGCGAGTTCAACAACCTGCCGCCGGAAATCCGCCAGCCATTCGAGTCCCCCTGGCTCGACCTCATTCTCGGCGGCTTCGCTGGGGTGCTTGCTGTGACGCTGATGAAAGCGACGATTGGTTCGCGGCATTGGCTCGCCGATCGCTATGGCGGCGTGATGACGCTGTTGTGGATGGCCGTGGGCATGGTCTTTGGCTGGCAACTAATGCCGCTGCTGCTCTGCAGCTGGGCGGCGATGCAAGTTGTTTCGCCGCGACAAAATATCAGCCGGCAGTTGCGACCGATTTTTGATTTGGCGTGCGTGGTGTTGGTGGCTCTGCTGATCTGGCGACTCACTGTTGATTACGCGCGCTGGTCGTTGCCCACGGCTGGCAACGATGCAATCGCTTTGGGCCTCCTCACGCTGCTGGCCGCAGGCTTGCTGTTTCTCGCGATGTGGCGATTGCCCGTTCATTTTGAATATCCACCGCCCGTGGTCGACGAGGCCTTTCTGCCGACTCCGGTGATCGCACCGGAATCGCTCGAGGCGGCCGAGCGCGCAACTACAATAGAAGATGGTTCCCTTTCCACCTCTCCCGATCTCGACGAACCAAAGCAGCTATGACCGATACTCCGCTGGATGCCATTCTCAGCAGCCCTAGTTACATCCTGGCGAACGAAGACGTTGCGTTTCTCGAACGCCCCGATCTGCGGCCAGTGCGGATGCAACTCGAACTCCTCAAGCCCGAGATATTGCTAACAGAAAATCAAATCGAATCGACGATCGTCGTCTTTGGCGGCACGGCGATTGTCGAGCAGCAGGAAGCCGATCGCCGGCTGCAGGCAGCGGAAAACGCACTCGCCGAAGAACCCGCCGATCCGCAGCGGCAGCGCGACGTGCAACGCGCCAAGAACGTCGCGGCGAAAGCGAAGTACTACGAGTTGGCTCGCGAATTTGCGCGGTTGGTTTCTTCGGAATGTCAGCTCGGCAGCCGTTGCAACTACGTCGTCGTCACTGGCGGCGGCCCCGGCATCATGGAAGCTGCGAATCGCGGCGCTCATGATGTCGGTTGTAAGAGCATCGGCCTCAATATCACCTTGCCGCAAGAGCAGACGCCGAATCCGTATATCACGCCGGAGCTCTGTTTTCAGTTTCGCTATTTCTCACTTCGCAAATTTCATTTCCTGCTGCGAGCGAAAGCGCTCGTGGTGTTCCCCGGCGGCTTCGGCACGCTCGATGAAATGCTGGAGGTTCTCACGCTCAAACAGACCGGCCGCATGCAAGACATTCCGGTGATTCTCTTCGGCCGAAAGTTTTGGGACCAGGTGATCAATTTTCAATTTCTCGCCGACGAGGGTGTGATCGCCGATCATCATTTGAAGCTGATTCAATATGCCGAAACGCCGCGGGAAGCCTGGGAACAGATCAGCCGGTTTCATCGGCTGCGTGAAGAGAGTCACATGGACTAAGGCAAGGTTTGCGCAACCCGAGCGAATGACGGCCTATGAAACTCACCTGCCCCGATTGCCGCCAACCGGTTCCTGCCGCGGATGTGAATATCAAGCTCGGCGTGGCGAAGTGCATGGCCTGCGACTCGGTGTTCAGTCTGGTCGATCAAACGGGCCGGGCTGTGGCTCCCTTGCGGAGCAACATGCCGATTGCCGCGCCGCGGCACTGGCGAGTCGATGATTTCGGCCCCGATCTGACGATTGGTTGGCGGTGGTATACGCACGCGATTTGGTTTCTTGTTTTCTTTGCGATCATCTGGGATGGCTTTCTGCTGGTCTGGTACACCATCGCCATCGGCCAACTGCTGAATGGCAAGGAAGGTTGGCCAGCAATCATCATGCTGGTATTTCCCACGTTGCATCTGCTCGTTGGGATCGGCATCACTTACGCAGTGGTCGCGACGTTTTTGAATCGCACCGAAGTGAAACTCAGCAGCGGCGAATTGACCGTGTATCAAGGGCCGATGCCGGTGTGGGGAAATAAACGCGTCTCCACGATTGATCTCAACCAGCTATTTGTCAGTGAGCAATGTCACCGGCGTAAACGAGGCTGTGGTTATTCGTACAACTTGAATGCGTTGCTGACGAGCGGCGAGCGGATCAGCCTGCTGAGCAACATCCAAGAGCCGGCAGAAGCGCTCTACTTGGAACGAACGCTCGAAGAGCGGTTGCGAATTGGCAATCAGCGTGTGGCCGGTGATTGGGTGGGCTGAGGTAGCCAGTGGCTTACCAGCGGTATGGGCTTGCTGCGGCTGCGGCGCTATTCGATCGGCTCGGCGCGCTCGATGGCGAGAAGTGGATCGGCTGGTTTTAACGTCGGCTTACGGACGAAATAGGCTGTGCGAACCTCTGTTGCGCCGGTCGGTGATTCACTCTTGACTGAAACGGCATCAAGTGTGCCACTGACCAGCGCCTCCTGGTTGAGCCCCGTCTGCGAAATGAGCGTCTTCAGCCCATCGACAAACAGCACCTGGCCGCGGTAGCGAAAATAGGGCTCCCCCTTTTTCTCGACGATTTGACCGCGGAGCGAAACCGGCTTGCCGACCTGGTCGGTGAGATTCACCAGGCGGGCATTATTGTTCTTGCCGCCGTTTTCGAGGCGATAGGTCGTCGTCTTGCCGATCGTCTGAATCACGCCCCGGGCTTCGACGGTTTTGCCCTCGGTGTTCTTCGGCCAGGGGGTGCCGTTGTCGATCAGCAGCTTCCACTTATTCGCGGCAATGTACGCTGAGCCACCTTCGCTCACGGCCTGTCCCTGTACGAGCATCTCACGGCCGAGGAAGTCGGCGGGCGTGAACGGTTGCAATTTGATTTCATTGGCTTGAATCACTTTGAACTCGTGCACGAACTGATGGCCAGTAGTTTGCGCCACCGCGCCGCCGCGCTTCGCAGCTTCCGCGGGCACGCCGATGAAACCGCCGGTTTCAAAACCTTCGAGCTCGCACGTGGCGCCGGGCTGCACGGGGAGTTCCTCGCGGCCGTAGTAGTCGCTGAGCTTGATTTGAATGAACTGCTGCGTGGCTTCGCCGTTGATGCGGAAGACGCGGACGTTGAGACCCTCGTCATAACCCTGGCCAGCGCCTGGCACGACAAGTCCTTGCACCCGCGCGACTTCGCCCAGCGGCAGATTCAATTTGCCCAGCAAGCGGAATTGCTTCCCCACTTGTTGAATGGGGACATCGACAGCCGGCGTTGGAGGGGCTTCCGCCCTTTTGTCGATTGGCCTGGCATCGTAGGCCGCCCGTTGGATTCGCCGAGGCTCTCCGGATTCTTGCGCAACGGCGGTTGAACTCAATTGCCAGACTGCTACGAGGCCGATCAAAATGCGTTTCATATCCAGGCTCCTGCCAACAACGTGCTAGCAGGGGCGCGTTCGCCGCTCTAGCGATGCGCAACATAACAGTACCTGGCTCACGTCAAGAAGTTCAGTTTCGCCGCTAACCGGTCCGGTAGCCTGAAGCCATGTTTCGGGCGAGGGAGACAAAAGCACGAAATGGCAGCAGCGGTTCTTTGCACTTACGAAAGACGACGTAGCCCGAAGCACGGCTTCAGGCTACGTCGCTGGCGGCGAAAAGGCTCCCGGTTGGCGCAGCGGTGGGTTATCCTGGGACTTGCGTTTTGCTGGCATTGCTCCTGAGGCTGGAAACCATGCGTACTTTATTAATCTGCATCGCCGTTATTGTGGCAATACCGACAATGAAGTTGTCGGGGGCCCCCTTCGTACCCGCCCGCGATCCGCAGGTCGTGGCCATTGCGCCCAGCGGCAATGTCGTCGCCACGGGATGCTCCGGCATGTCGGACGGCAGTTTTCCGCCGCGTCCTCATCCGGATGTGCGGAAGTGCGCGGTCGTCGCCATTTGGGATGTCGGCACCGGCAAGCGGCTGGCGCGGATGGAAACCTTTGGCGACTTCACGCAGCTCGCGTTTTCGCCTGATGGTACGATGCTCGCCGCGGCGCGGCTGTTTGCGACGGCCGACGGTGTGCCGATGAACGAAGTCAGGCTCTGGGATGCGACAACCGGCCGCGTGCTGAAAGTGCTCGACCGCTGCCATGCGTTCAGCTTTTCGCCGACTGGTGAGAAGTTGGCCGTCGTCAGTCGTAGCAAGTGTGTCGTGTACGACAAAAACGATTGGACCAAGGAGCATCTGATCAAGCCGCTCGGTGGCTGCGTGAGTGTGAACTTTGTTCTCGATGGCACGGCGCTGCTGGGTGTTTGCCGCCTGCAACAGGCCGATCACCCCGATCAGTTTGTGATCCGCAAATGCGATCTCGCCACCGGCAAGGAGTGGCAGCAATCGCAACCGCTGCCGCAGAATTTTTACCGCCTTGCCATGGCTCCCGACGCGGCTAGCTTTGCGACCGGTCACGACGGCGGCAATGTGCTGGTTTGGGACCTTGCCAATCTCACGCCGCAGCTGCGATTGCAGACCAGCGTGAAAGGAATTGCCCATCCGTTTTTTTCGCCCGATGGCAAATACCTGGGCGCCGGCTGTCAGGACAACGGCGATGTGGTCGTGTGGGATTTGAACACCACCAAGGAACTCGGCCGGTTCACGTTTGAAAAGGGAACGTTCCGCACGTATTACACCCGCGCCGCGGACGAAACGTTTCGCCCCGAGAAAGACCCGGGCCGGTTTGTCTTCCATCCCGACAGCAGCGCGTTTCTCGTCGGCAGCTACGGCGGCATCCTGCGGCAGATCGAGGGTGGCCGCGAATTGATGCGGTTTGGGGATTAGCGGCAACTGGGGCCGACGCAGTGCGTTCTTTCCTGGCACGAAGAAGTGGGTAAATTGAAGTCATGTCAGTTGTTAAAAGACTGAAACCGATTTCGGTAGCCGACTATCTCGCCGGCGAACTCGCTTCTCAAGTGAAGCATGAGTACGACGGCGGATATGTTTATGCAATGAGCGGGGCTCGGAACACCCACAATCGCATTGCGACGAGCATTACGATTGCCGTGGGCTCACGACTCTTAGGCAAGACCTGCGAGCCATTCAATTCGGACACGAAAGTTCACATTCCCGCGCCGCCGCGCGAGCGATTCTACTATCCTGATGCCCTGGTGGTTTGCGAACCCAATCCCGGCGAACAGTCTTATCAAGATCGACCGGTTGTGATATTCGAAGTACTTTCGCAACGGACGCGTCGACTGGATCAAGGCGAAAAGAGAGACGGCTACCTCCAATTGCCATCGCTTTGCGTCTACGCACTCGTTGAACAGGAGTTGCCGAAAGTTGTTGTTTATCGTCGTCGCGGTGTTGAATTTATTGACGAAGTTTATGAAGGACGCGAATCGTCGATACCGCTGCCGGAAATTGGAGTCGTATTGCCGCTGAGCGAGATCTACCGTGGCGTCGAGTTTAACGCAGAAGTAGACCTCGAATAATGTCCACAAAATCGGGACAATAAACAGGCGCGGCAAGCGAACACCCATTACATAATGGGATCTACGCATCTTTGAGTTGGCGGCGAATTTTGCCGTCGTGCACCAACTTGCATCGCCCATCCTCTGTGCGACAATCCAGCGATGATCATTCCTCGTTTTACGATCAAGATTCTGCTCATCGTTACCGCCCTCGCGGCGGTGCTGGCGCTGGTCATGCGTGAAGCCGTGCGGGAGCAACCTTGGGCCATTGCCCTGTGTGCCACATTGGCGAGTATGGGCCTGGTATTTTTTCTGTTCGTTTTCTTCTGGACCATTGCCTGGGTCTGGGACCAAACGGTGGGGCAGGCCGTGAAACCTCCGCCGCCGCAGGGTGGCAATCCGTTTGCTTCGGCTGGTTTGCCGCGGCAGGTCGTACCACCCACCGCAGACCCTCAGTGAGTTCTCAGTCTGCGTAATCGCAGCAACAACCTGTTTCAGTGGATCAGCTTTTCGCGGAGTCTTCGATGTGCACACGTTGGCTGAGCTGGCTCCGCTGTTCGGCCTGCCTGTTCGCGATTGCCTGGTTGTTCGCTGACCAAGCGTTTGCTGGCAATGGCGGCGTGAGTGTGTTGCCGCAGCCGGGCACGCTGAACACCAGCGGTGTGAACCTGATCGTCGATTCGCGATGGGTCGATGCCAACGGCTATCGCCCCGTGCGGATTGAAATCATACCGCTCAAGGCGCCTGCGGCTGCTGATCGGCAGTTTCGTGTGGTCGTTAAACCGCAGGGCTACAACGGCGGCGGGCGCGATGCGATTTCGCAGATCATCGAGCTGGAACAGGGAGCCATGAAGGCAACGGCAAGCATTCCCGTGCCTCAGGATGTCCCTTGGTATGCGGTGGTCGTCGATGTGTTCGAAGACGGTCGCCTGCACGAGGATCTTTCCGGCGATCAGTTGAACTGGGCCAGCGGCAATAATTGGAATTGGAACGAGGGAACGCCGAGCATTCTCGCGATTGACTCACGAGCCCCCACGATGAATCAACGCGAAGCCTGGCTGCAAGTGATGCAAGCGCAGGGTATTGATGCGGCCAAGAAACTGTACGACGAAGAGCTTGCCGACATTCGCAACCTGGTGCGCATCTTTCCCGACAATCAAAATTCAGGCAGTTTTGTCACGGACAAGCGGTCGCAGCAAACCTACGCCTTGGAGATCTTCAATGAGCTGAAGGCCACCGTCAAAACCGAAATCCTGCCGCCGGAGGAATTACCTGAGCGGTGGATTGAGTTCAGCTCGTTTGATCTGATCGTCATCTCCCTTCCCGATCTAGTCGACCTGGCCAAGCGACGGCCAAAAGTGCTGCGAGCCCTGGCCGAATGGACGCGAGCGGGGGCAACCTTGATGATCTACAACACCGGCGACGAGTTCGCCGGCTTGCCGCAGATCGAAAAATTGTTGCAACTCCCGCCGCGACCGAATGCAGACACGGCAAAGTTTCGGGGCTGGCGCGAACCAGCAAAAAAAGATCGCGGCGAACTGCGCGGGCTGGTCGATGCCAATGGCAATCGGCGCTATCCGCAGCAGGCTTACACGACCAACGCCTCGCCGACACTCATCGTGGAAGAACCTGGCGAAGGCGACGTCGACAAAGCGTGGCCCTTCGTCATTCGCCCCGCCGGCATGGGAAATGTCATCGCTTTTGCGAATGACCCTTTTCCGGGCTCGCAGCGCCATTGGAACTGGGCGCTCAATTCCTTGCCGGGCATGAGCTGGAATCCCACGCAGCGAAGCGGCGCTTCGCAGCAGCAACGGAACGAGGACTTCTGGAATTTCTTGATTCCTGGCACCGGACAGGCGCCAGTGATGTCGTTCCTGGTCTTCATCACGCTCTTCGTCGTGATCATCGGACCGGTCAATTACTACATGCTGCAATCGCGCCGCCGGTTGTACATGATGCTGCTCACGGTTCCTATCGGCGCGTTTCTGGTGACCATGAGCCTGTTTCTGTATGCGATGCTCACGGACGGACTGGGAGTGAAATCGCGGCTGCGCAGTTACACCGTCATCGATCAGCGCGCGGGAGTGGGTGCTTCCACGTCGCGGCAGGCTTATTACGCTTCGCTCGCGCCGTCCCGCGGCTTGATGTTTGAAGACGACACGTTGGTGGTTCCTTTTCTGCATGAACCGACGACACGGCATGGTCAGCGTTCGATCCGCCGCGTGGTCAATTGGAGTGAGCGCGATCAACAGCTCAAGTCGGGCTATTTGTCATCGCGTTCGCTCAGCCAATTGCTCGTCACCAAAGCCGCGCCGACGAAAGCTCAACTCCGCGTCGGGCAGGCCAGGGGTGACCAGTTGCCGGTGAAGAATGAACTCGAGGCGACGATTTCGTACCTGCTCGTAAAAGATGCGGATGGGAAGTATTTCACAGGAACCAACATCAAGCCCGGCGCGGCTCAGCTGACAGCCGTCGAGAGCGACGCCGCTGCCACCGAACTGAGCAAGAAACTTCATGCCTTCAAGCCTGACTTTCCCGAGGGCTATGACGCGAGCATGCACGATTCGCAAATGGACATTTTCTCGTTCGGCCCGCGTTACTACGGCCGTTGGGGCAACAGCAATCCCACGGCACAGGCCCAAAGTCAGCTCGAACGAAGACTAGCCCGCTTCGGTCATCTCGGCAGCCAACCGCTCGAAAATCGCTCCTACGTCGCAATCGCCGACAAGAGCCCACTCGTGCCGCTCGGCGCCTCGCGAACGCGGCAGTACAGCAGTTTGCATGTCATCGAAGGAAATTATTAGAGGCAGAAGTGAGAAGGCAGAAGTAAATACAAAAACGCGGAGCACTGACTATGAAATGATTTCCTTCCTTCCTTCTTCTTTCTGCCTTCTCACTTTTGCCTTCTGCCTTTCCCATGGTCGCCAATCATCCCATGATCGAGCTTCGCCGCCTGCACCGGTTTTTTGGCCGGACGAAAGCGGTGAACGACGTCTCGTTCGAAGTGCCGCGCGGCACCGTCTTTGGTTACATCGGCCCGAACGGCGCCGGCAAAACTACGAGCATGCGGATTCTCGCTTCGCTCGAGTTGCCCACTTATGGCGATGCATTTGTCGACGGTTTCTCCGTGATCAACGATCCCGACCGCGTGCGGCGCCGGCTAGGATTCATGCCCGACTACTTCGGCACTTATGCCGACGTGAACGTCGAGGAGTATCTCGATTTCTTCGCCCGTTCCTACGGTCTCGTCGGCCGCGATCGGCATCGCCGGCTGCAATACGTGATGCACTTCACCGGTCTCGATGTGCTGAAAGAAAAGCCGATCCGCGCGCTGTCAAAAGGAATGAAGCAGCGGCTCTGTCTCGGCCGCGCGATGGTGCATGATCCCGCTGTGCTGATTTTGGATGAGCCCGCGAACGGCCTTGATCCGCGGGCCCGCATCGAGCTCCGCGAAATGATCCGTGAGCTCGCCGCGCGGGGGACCACGGTGTTGGTGAGTTCACACATCCTCACCGAACTCGCCGAAATGTGCGATCGCGTCGCGATTCTCGAACGCGGCACCTTGTTGGCGATGGGTACTGTCGCCGAGATTCAAAAAGAACAGCAACCTCGCCGCCAGGTGAACGTCGGCGTGATGGGGGATCTTACGAACCTGCTCAACTGGCTCACCGCCCGCACGGACATCGCCGATGTAAAAGTCGCCGGCCAGCACGTGCGGTTTGCCCACCAAGGGGAGCAGGAATCGGAAGTGGCGCTGCTGCGGGAACTGGTGCAGGCCGGTTTTCCGATTTGTGAGTTCAGCAGTCATACGCAGTCGCTGGAAGATGTCTTCCTGGCCGTGACCAAAGGACTTGTGCAATGACCACCGCCAGCGATGCGTTGCAACCGCCTCTCCCGCCCGATCCTGCCGGTGCGCCGCCGACTGCAGTTAGCGCAGCCGCTGTTCCCGCAGCCAGCGTTTTCTGGCAGCGGTTCGATGAAGTGTTGGATGGGCTCAGCGATCGGCTGAATCCCATTTTGGTGAAGGAATCGCGGCAGGCGATGAAGAGCCGGCAATTCACGATCACTTTCACGCTGTTGCTGGTCGTGGGCTGGGTGTACACGATCCTGTTCGTGCTCGTGAATCTGCCGGGCGTATTTTATTCGCCGCTCGGCTCGGTCATGCTCTTCGGCTATTACTTGATTCTGGCCGTGCCGCTGCTGATTGTCGTGCCCTACGGCGCGTTTCGCTCGCTGGCCTCGGAACTGGAAGACGGCACGTTCGAATTGCTGTCGATCACCGCGCTTAATTCGCGGCAGATTGTGCTCGGCAAACTCTGCAGCAGCGTGTTGCAGATGCTCGTCTATTACTCCGCACTCGCGCCCTGCATTGCGTTTACGTATCTGCTCCGCGGTGTCGACGTGATGACGATTTTTATCATTCTGCTCTACACGTTTTACGCAACGCTGATGCTCAGCACGATTTCGCTCACACTGGCAACCGTCACGCGCTCGCGGCAATGGCAAGTGCTCCTCTCGGTGCTGCTCGTTGTCGCGCTAGTGCTGTTCGCGTTTTTCTGGGGGATGATGATGTCGTCGATCCTGGCCGCGGGAGCGATGATGCCGTACGACGAACCAGGTTGGTGGATGGCCAATGTAGCCGGCACGACGTTCGAAGTAGCGCTGGTGATTCTGTTCATTCTGATTGCCGCAGGCCAGATCACGTTTGCCAGCGAGAACCGCAGCACCAGCATTCGAATCATGCTGTGTGTGTTGCAGGCGTTGATTGTCGGCTGGACGGCTTACACCTTCTTGCTCGCCGGCGTCGATGACGTGCTGATGATCGGTTCGCTGTGGCTCGGCGCTTTTTGGGCGGTAGCTGGAGCATTTTTGATTGGTGAGACAGCGCAGTTGTCGCCCCGGGCGCGGCGGGAACTGCCGCAGAGTGTGATTGGGCGGATGGCGTTTACCTGGTTCAATCCCGGCTCGGGAACCGGATATGTTTTCACGATTCTGAATGTGCTGGGCGGCATGTTGACGCTGGCGATTCTGGGAATCGCCCACGCCTCGTTAACGACGGGCAACCGCGGCTTTCTCCGCTTGGATGACTGGACCGCCTGGTGGCTGGCAATTGCTTCGTACCTCGCCATTTACCTCGGGCTGGCCCGGCTGTTTGGCGTGCTCTTGCGCTGGGGACGAGTGGGCGGCGGCATGCTCAGCGTGTTCGTGTTTTATTTGCTTTTGATCGTGATGGGCGCTTTGCTGCCGTTTTCGTTGCAAGGGCTGATGCAGTATCTGTTCAATTACGGCTTCAGTACGTTTGAGTATTCGCCGCTGCAACTTTCGAACTGGTGCTGGACGCTGATCGAAATCGGCAACAACCGCGCGGCGGCGACCGACGGCACCGTGTGGGTGCTGGCCTTGACCGGGGCGGCCGTGTTTTTTTTGAACTTTGTCTTGGCCACGAAGGAAGTAGAACAAACACGGTTGGCCGCACCAAATCGCGTGCTGCAGGATGAACTCGAACTCCATCCGCCAGCGGCCAAGCCGGTGAAGCGTGGTCCTTGGGATGAACCGCCGCCGCCGGATCCTCACGCGCCGGCTTCCCCCTTCAAGCCAACGGCGTGAGCAGTGGATAAACTGAGGGCGGATTGATCGAATCTGGGGAAGGCTTTTGAAAGGATCCGCACCGTGATACACATCCGAGGTTGGTTCGGGAGCTTCGCATTTTTATTGGCTGGTGGTCTTTGTGGCCTGACGGCCGCGGCCGATATCACGACGGTGGCTGGCACCGGCAAGCCGCAGTTGAACGACCACACCGGCAGCGGTGTGAAGGTGAATGTCGGCGATCCGTTTGGCGTGGAGATTGGTCCCGATCGCGCGCTCTACATCACCGAGGTCCGCAATCATCGCGTGCTGCGGCTGGATCTGGAGACGGGGCGCCTCGCCACGCTCGCTGGCGATGGCACGAAGGGTTATGCCGGTGACGGCGGCCCGGCGACGGCAGCGCAGCTGAACGAGCCGTACGAAGTCCGCTTCGATTCGGTGGGGAATATGCTCTTCGTGGAAATGCAAAATCACGTGATTCGCCGTGTCGACGCCAAGACGGGGACGATTAGCACGATCGCCGGCACGGGAAAACCGGGTTACGGCGGTGATGGTGGACCAGCGATCAAAGCGTCCTTCAAACAGCCGCACAGCATCGCGCTCGACAAGCAGGACAACATTTACATTGCCGATATCGGCAACCATCGGATCCGCAAGATCGATGCGAAGACGGGAGTCATCACTTCCATCGCCGGCAACGACGAAAAGAAGCTGCCGGTGGCCGGCGAAAAGGCGGCAGGGAATCCGGTGCTCGGACCGCGAGCCCTTTTCATCGACAGCGACGTACTCTGGGTGGCCCTGCGCGAAGGTCACAGCATCTGGAAGATCAAGCTCAGCGAGGGAACCTGGCAGCACGTGGCCGGCACGGGCAAGAAGGGCTTCACCGGCGACGGCGGACCCGCGAAAGACGCGACGTTCGATGGCCCCAAAGGAATCGCCATGGGCCCGGACAAAAACCTGTATGTGGTCGACACCGAAAACCACGCCATCCGGATGATCGACACGCAAACGGGCCAGATCGGCACGATCGCGGGGCGGGGCCCGACGCACAAAGGTGGTAGCGGCGACGGCGGTTCCGCCACGGCCGCGTTGCTCGATCGCCCCCACGGCATCTGCGTGGGCCCGGACGGCGCGGTCTACATCGGCGACACACTGAATCACCGCGTGCGGCGGGTGAAATAACGGTGACAGACCGTTGTCACTGGACTCCGGTATGCAAGTGGTCACGGGTCGAAAGTCAGGATTCGGGAATCAAGCGGAATCCTGCGAAGCCGACTCCGGACCCACGACTCCGGACCCACGACTCCTGCTTCCCATGACCAAGCGCGACAACCACTACGAGGCCGCTTTCGAAGCGTATCTTCGTGCGCGCACGATTCCCTATGTGGCGGTGGATGAAACGCGGCGGAGTCTCACGGTTGCCAATTCGGCCGGCGAGGAAAGTCAGTCGCTCAAGAGTCTCGACTTCATCGTTTCGCCTTTAGGGGCGAATGGCCAACGCTTGGGAAGTTGGCTCGTCGATGTGAAGGGGCGGCGGTTTCCTACGGGAAGCAGTAAGCAGTATTGGAAAAACTGGTCGACGGCTGACGAGCTCCGCAGCCTCGCGCATTGGGAAAGCCTGTTTGCCGGGCAGTTTCAATCGCTGCTCGTGTTTGCTTACAACGTCGTCGGCGATCAAGCGCCGCTGCCCGCCGAGCAACTCTTTGAGTTCCGCGGCGGCCTGTATGGCTTTCTGGGCATTCGCCTCGATCACTATGCCGGTTGGTCGAAGGTCCTGTCGCCAAAGTGGCAAACCGTGACCATTCCGGCGAGGCAGTTCCGGGCGCTGGCGCGGCCCTGTGATGAGTTGTTTGGAGTCGTGAAGCGGCAGCAAGCCGGGTGAATCCGAGCGGGGGAGAGTGGGCGACAGGGAGAGTGAGAGTAGATTCAGGTCTTGTTCCTCCTCCCGCTCTCCCTCATCTTGTCTCCCCCTTATCTTCACGGTCGCGAATCCACGCTCCGCAGTGGTTTCAACTGCCAGCGTTCATCAAAGAAGTCTGCGGCGACAATCTTGCCCGGCCACACGGTGTTCGGCGGCGTGGTCAGGTCGACCACCGCCCAGTCCGGCAGCATCGGTACTTGCCGCGCGTTGTTCAGATAGGCGTACTCGCGAAACGTAAAGCCGCTGTTGAGGACGACATACTTTTTCGGATTCAGCGGGTTCGGATAAATCGCCACCACCGCATGCTGCTTCGCGGGGAACGAATTGCTGCCGACTTTGATCTCATCGGCCGTCCATTTGAGCGGCAATTTGTCGGCGATTTGGGCGAGGATGGCGTTGCTCCCCGGATCGCCCCAGAGAATGAGGTTGTGCTTCGCAATGTCGTCGGGCGTGACGGCCTTGTCATCCTTCACTCGCGCCACGCCGCGGAAGTGCCTCCGCCAATGTTCCTTGGCCCGCGTCAGTTCGCTGTTGCTCCACGCGCCCGGCTGTTCATTCCAGGCCTTGCCGGTTGGCGACACAAACAGAAATGAATCCAGGAACGCATCGTCGATCGGCCCGGTCAGGCCCGGCTTCTTGCGCAAGCCGATTTCATTGGTCCGGGGGCCCAGGTGCCAACGGTCGCCGATTTTGTGCGCAGAGAATTTGTACGACTTGTCGCTCTGCAGCGGAATCGTGCCGAGCGAATACTCCTCGCTGTTCGGATCATCGGCCGCGGCGCCGGGGAGGCCTTCTTCGACGATGACTTCGATCCCTTCATTGTCGAGTACGTAGGTCGGCAGCGAGTCGACGGTGAACGCGGTGATTCCCTTGGCACGGAACCGCGCTTCGCCGTTGAGCATCACTTGAATCTGGCCGGGTCGCCAATGTTCTTCAAGTTCGTCGACGGTCACGAACGAACGCTTCGCGTAGCGGAGAGTGCAGGTGGTGAAATCGACCGACTCATCGAGATCGGCGCCGACGTATCGATCCAGACTTTTCAGTCGCCGCTCGATTTCGTCCTTGGCTTCGGGCGAAATCGCGTGCTTGGTATCCGGGGCAATAATATGCCGCAATTGCATCCCCTGGCTTTCCATTGCCGCGGCCATGATGTCGGCTGCCTGCTTTTGCGAATCGAGTTCACCGCTGTACGCCACGGTCGGCAAGTGCTTGAGGTTGTTCACCCACACCGGGCAGTCGTACCATTGCCAAAGCGTTTTTTCCCACCACTTCGGCTTGAGCGTTTCCTTTTGAAAGACGCGCAGAAACTCGGGAGTTTCGCTGAAGCCGGCGCCAGGATTCGCGGCGAACCAGCGATCGGGATAATGCACGGCCAGTTGCCATGCGCCAGCCCCGCCCATGCTGAAACCGCGCATCGCCACTCGCTCTTCATCCACGCGATAGCGCTTTTGTACGCTGGCCAGTGCTTCGAGCACATCGATCTCACCCGCAAACTTGAACGCGTTGCTGTAGCGGCCGTACGGATGGAGCACGATGGTGTCCGGCGGCGAAATCGCGCCGACGTTGTTCATCCGGTCGCGGAGAAAATTCCCTTCGCTCAGCGTCTCGCCCCGGCCGTGCAGCCAGATGTCGCAGCGATAACCTTCGGCCCGCTTGGGATCGTAACTGGCAGGGAGAACGAGGCCATAAGGCTGGACGCTGCCATCGAGTTTCGAAACGAAGCCGCGGACGACGAGGCCCGTTTGCTCAGTCCAGTCAGGCTTGCCGGCAGCAAGCTTGCGGGCCCGATCCAGACCTTCATTCAGCAACGTGAACGCACCTTCGACTTCCTTGGGATCGAAAAACTCTTGATAGGTGAGTGCATCGTTCACCGCGCGGTAAAAGATCTCGATATCCGGCAGCAATTCAGTGACCCGCGGGCGGTTCAGCTTCCGTAGTTCGTCGGTCGCAGCCCGCAAATCCTTCAGCCCAATCTGCAGCGCCGTTCGCTGCTCGGCCGTAGGCTCCACGCCGAGCTTGGGAATCCGCCGGACAGTTTCCGGATTGTTATCGGCCGGCCCGTCGGCGCGACCTGTCGCACAGGAAAACAAAACCAGCAACGCAAATCCGGTCAGGCACAGTTGTCGCGCGGTTAGCATGTGAAAGGATCCAAAGGGCGAAAATCAGAGATGCTCGCTACTGTAATCCAAACCACCCTGACAAACGATAGCCGCGTGTCGTTAAGATGACGCCTCTCCCTGCAGTTCAGCGTGTAGCAACCCACCCAGAAAGGCCTCATGTTCTCCCTCCGCCGCATGTTGATCGATTTGGAACGAGCCGGGCATCTGGTCCGGTTGGAAGACGAGATCGATGCGCGGCTCGAAGCGGCGGAAATTCAGCGGCGAGTGTATGCCAGCCGTGGACCGGCAGTCTGGTTTACGCGGGTCAAAGATTGTCGCTTTGGCATGGTGTCGAACTTGTTCGGCACACTGGAGCGGGCCCGCTATCTGTTTCGGCACACCTATGAAAATGTACGCCGCGCGATTGAATTGAAGATTGATCCAACCGCGCTCCTACGCAATCCGCTGCGTTATCTGTCCGCTCCCTTCACCGGCTGGCGAATGAGGCCGAAGTACGTCCGCAGCGGCGCGGTCTTTGGCCAGAAGATTCAACTCCGCGATCTGCCGGCAGTGCAATCGTGGCCCCGCGATGGCGGGCCGTTCATCACGCTGCCGCAGGTCTATTCCGAAGACCCGCAACAGCCAGGCTGGCAGAAATCGAACCTCGGCATGTATCGCGTGCAACTGGCCGGCAATCAATACGCGGCGAATCGTGAGATCGGCCTGCATTATCAAATCCATCGGGGCATCGGCGTGCATCATGCTGCGGCGCTCGCGAAAGGCGAGCCGCTGCGGGTGAATGTGTTTGTGGGTGGACATCCCGCGATGACGCTATCCGCCGTGATGCCGCTGCCTGAAGGGATGAGCGAGCTCGGTTTCGCCGGCGCATTGGCCGGACATCGCATTCCACTGGCGACGAAAGAGACAGCAACCGGAAATGCCTTGCCCGTGTACGCGGATGCCGATTTCTGCATTCGCGGTATGATTCGGCCGGGCCGCACGTTGCCCGAGGGACCGTTTGGCGATCACCTCGGGTATTACAGCCTCGCGCATGAATTTCCGGTGCTGGAAGTCGAAGAAGTCTGGGCGCGCACCGATGCGGTGTGGCCTTTCACCGTCGTCGGCCGGCCGCCGCAGGAAGACACGACGTTCGGTCAGTTGATTCATGAACTCACCGGGCCGGTGATTCCGACCGTAATTGCCGGCGTGAAGCAAGTGCATGCCGTCGACGCGGCCGGCGTGCATCCGCTGCTGCTGGCCATCGGCAGCGAGCGCTACATGCCCTTTCATGCCCAACCGCAGCCCCAGGAGTTGCTCACGCAGGCTAGCGCGATTCTGGGCCAAGGACAGATGTCGCTCGCCAAGTATTTACTCATTGCGAACGGCAGCGACAATCCAGAACTCGATGCTGATGATGAAGGAGCATTCCTGCAGCATCTGCTAGCTCGCGTCGACTGGCAGCGCGACTTGCATTTTCACACGTGCACCACCATCGACACACTCGATTACTCGGGCGACGGTTTGAACCGCGGCTCAAAAGTGGTGATCGCGGCCGTGGGGCCGCCGCGGCGGGAACTGGGGCGGAAAGTGCCGAGCGATTTATCATTGCCGGCCGGCTTCTCCAATCCAAAGATCGCGCTGCCGGGAATCATGCTGATCAATGGGCCTCGGATCGATCCGCAACCTGCGTTTGATTCGTCAATGCCGAAGCTGGCAGCTTCGGCCACGTATCAGAACGAGATCGAAGTGTTGGTATCCACTCTCGCCTCTCGACTCTCTTCGCTCGACTCCCTCCCGCTCCTTGTCATTGTCGACGACAGCGATTTCACCGCCGCCTCGCTCCACAACTTCCTCTGGGTCACCTTCACGCGCAGTAACCCAGCCGCGGATATCTACGGAGTGGCTCCTTTCACCCGCCAAAAGCATTGGGGCTGCAATGGACCACTGGCGATCGACGCGCGCATCAAATCGCACCATGCGCCGCCTCTGATTGAGGATGCGGCGGTAACAAAGAAGATCGATGCTCTCGCAGCCCGCGGCGGTCCTTTGGCGAACTGGTTATGACGACGCCTGCTCGTGGCTACTACTTGCGTCTGTTTGACGCGTGACGAGCAGCGCCAAAAAATCTGGTTAGGTAAATTCTGCAGCCGCAGGCTTCTGCGGGGCTAGCATCGACCTTGCGGGCGGGGCAAGGCGAATGCGTTGATCGGCCCACAATGGGGGCGGTTAATCGGCACCAGCGGCATATCTTCCGGGCGCGGAATAGTTTGCCCCAGCGTTGCTCTAAACCAATAGCTGAAAATTGGTTGCGTGCGTTCAAGAGGCACAGTCGGACGCGACGATAGGCATTGTGTCACAGTCTGCTATTGACGCCCGTCAGCAGCAGACAACGTGAAACCGGCGGAACTTATTTCGGGTCATTGGACGACTCGACCGGTTTGGTGCTTCCCACCACAAATGTGCGGGCCCTAAGCCCACCTTACCCGCACTCTGGCAAACTCACCGCACAATTTTCAAGATTCCGTCGGCAATCGGATTGCCCGCGGGATGCTGCCCACCGTGAAATTCGGCACGCGTGCCTCTAGCGCGGCCGGCCTAAGCCACGTGTCGGACGGTGTCGTAGCTGCCAGGTTGACAGTTCCATCGTTAAGGAGACGTCTTTCGATGAAGTGGAACATTATTCTCAGTACGGTTGTTGTCGCTCTTGCTACTTGTAGCCAGAGCTTTGGTTTCGAATTGCTGGACCGCATGCTCGGTTCCAGCGGCTGCGGCTGCCAAAGCAGCTGCTGCGAAACCAATTGCTGCAAAGTAAAATGCGTGAAGGTCAAGTGCTGCAAACCCGCTTGCAACAGCTGCAACAGCTGTGGCAATGGTTGTGCGGCGGCTGCGCCCACTTGTGCCGCTGCTCCTAGCTGCGGTTGCAACAACGGCTGCAACAGCTGCAACAAGTGCGGTCACCACGGTCGCAAATGCTGCATGCCTTGCAACAGCGGTTGCGGCAACGGCTGTGCGGCTGCTGCTCCTTCGTGCGGCGCTGCTGCTCCTTCCTGCGGTGCTCCGGCCCCAACTTGCGGTGCTGCTGCTCCGACCTGTGCCGGTCCGGCTGCTGCCCCGACCTGCGCTGCTGCTCCGACTTGCGGTGCTGCTGCTCCTGCCTGCAACAGCTGCAATAGCTGCTGCAAGACGAGCTTGCTCGACCGCTTGTTCCCCTGCTGCAAGAAGTGCCACGGTGGCTGCCTGATCGGCGGCTGCTGCAAGACCAAGTGCTGCAAGCCTGCTTGCGGCAACGGTTGCGGTTGCGGCGCTGCTGCTCCTGGCTGCGGTGCTGGTGCGCCGAGCTGCGGTGCTGCTGCTCCTAGCTGCGGTGCTCCTGCTCCGACTTGTGCTGCTCCTGCCCCGGTTGCTCCCCAACCGACTTGTGCTGGTCCGGCTCCTGCCCCGACCTGTGCTGGTCCGGCTGCTGCCCCAGCTTGTGGCCACGAAGGCACCTCGGCTACGAGCATCGACGCTTCGCCGATGCCGCCAGCCCCGGTTGTTGATCCTTCGGCTTATGTCCCCGCTCAGCGTCGGGTCGTTCATGCCAGCACCAGCTTGGTTCGCTAAGCTAGTGATTGGTTAGAGGCTCTGACAAACAAGACGGCCCGTTCAAGCGAAAGCGAGAACGGGCCGTTCTTATTTCTTGTCAGCATGAGTCGCGGCACTGACCAAGTACTCCTGCCAGTAAGCATCCCAAAAGGGTAAGTTAATGGTAACTTATTCGTCACTGGTAATCGCGCAAGAGCGTAGCGACGAGGACTGCTGAGGTCCTAAACGCCCCGCGTATCGCGTGTTCCCCCTCACCGTGATTGTTACAACGCAAAGAGACAAAAATGAGCATTCAGCTGAAAAAAGATGCCGCATGGGCCATGGTGGTCCCGACTTCGATGGGCGTGCGGATCACACCGATTGACGGTCAGCCCGTCCACACCAGCGACACCTTTAAGATGCAGGCCACCAGCGCCGAAACCAATGTGGCCAACATCGCCGCCGCGCTCGGCATGCCCACCAAGATCTTGACCACGTTCGTCAAGGACAGCCCCATCGCCGCGTTCATCAAGGCCCAGTTGCGGGCCCGCAACCTGGCCTTCGAGGGGATCGACGTTCCCCAGGGTGGGCCTTGGGGCTACCGCCACCAATTCAACATCGCCGACTCGGGTTTCGGGTCACGGGGGCCCCGGGTCCAGAACGACCGGGCCGGAGAAGTGGGCCGCACTTTGAACGTGAAGGACTTTGACCTCGACCGGCTGTTCGGCAAGGAAGGCGTGCAGATCGTCCATTTGTCGGGCCTCGTCGGCGCCTTGTCGCCCGACAGCGGCCAGTTCTGCCTGGAACTCGCCAAGGCCGCCAAGAAGCACGGCACCAAGATCGCCTTCGACCTCAACTACCGGGCCACGTTCTGGAAGGACCGCCAGAAAGAACTGCGCGACATCTTCACCCAGATCGCCAGCGTCGCCGACATCTTGGCGGGCAACGAAGAGGACTTCCAATTGTGTCTGGGCATCGAAGGGCCCAAGGAAGGTGGCAAGGACATCGCCGGTCAGATCGAAGGCTTCAAGGGTATGATCGAGCGGGTGAAGAAGGCCTTCCCCAACGCCAGCGTGTTTGCCACCACCCTGCGCGAAGTCGAGGATGCCAATCACCACCACTGGGGCGCCATCATGCTGGCCGACACCGAGTGGCACGTGATTCAACCCCGCGAGATCCACGTCATGGACCGGATCGGCGGCGGTGACGGCTTCGTCGGTGGACTGCTCTACGGCATTCTCAAGGGATGGGAGCCTGCCAAATGGGCCCAGTTCGGTTGGGCCACCGGCGCCCTGGCCACCACGATGAACACCGACTACGCCACGCCCGTCGATGAAGAACAGGTGTGGAGCATCTGGGAAGGCAACGCGCGCGTCAAACGGTAAGTCAGTTTTTGTAGGTCAGGTCGGTACTTCGCCCTGACGAATGATCTGAAAAACAAGATGGCCCGTTCCAGCGAAAGCGAGAACGGGCCATTATTATTCAGTGGTCGTAGGTTCCGCTCGTTCTAATCACTCTGAAGTGACTCTCTTACTCGCTGCCAATCTTCCCAAACGCTTTCCGGGTTGATGTCGTCGTATCCCCGCTTCTCGGCCATCTGCACCGCGATCGATTGCCGCATCATCATGCACACGCCGCCATCGCGAATGGCGAGGACTTCGTCCTCTATGAGAGGCGTCCCCTTCTTCCTTTCGGCGGCCAACAAGATCGCGACTAGCGGGGGAATGAAGACGGGGAGTAGCGATTCGTCGGTCATAGGCGTAGGTCGCTATCGCGCTTCATACTCTGCAAACAACGGAGCAGTGAGTTACGACACCATGTAGGTCAGCTCGATCTCGTCGGGGCGGAGTACCGACCTGACCTACACGTGAGTTACTTCACCGCTGGCAACACATCTTTAATCGGCGCACCCGAGTGCGGCAGGGCCGCATGATAATCTTCACCGAGCAACGCCGCGAGCGTCGCTGCGATTTGGCTTTGGGTCACTCGGTCGCATTCCGTTCGTTCGCCGAGCGCCGGTGTATCGGGTCCGAGAAACGCCATCCACATGTCTTCGGCCCCTTCGACTTTCGCGCCGTGGTTCTTCCAATTCACCAGGCCCGAGCCGCGGCCGTGATCGGTCGAAATGATGAACGTGGTCTTGTCGCGATACTGCTCCATCGTCTGCATCGTATCCCACAACCGCTGAATGTATTGATCAGCAGCGTGGGCTGAGGTCAGCAGGTTGTCGTAACGGCCAGCGTGGCCCCAGGCATCGGTCTCGAGCAAGCCGATGAACATCACTCGCGGCTTGTGCCGCAGCAGGTGTTCGCGGGCGGCCTGATACAGGAACGAATCGATCACCTCGGCCGAGTTGGGACGCGTCGTGTCGGCGATCAGTTCGTTCAGCAGTTGCTGCCGCGCATTCGGCTCGGGCTCGGGAACTGGTTCCCAACCGCCCATGACGGGAAAGCCGCAGCGTTCACGATTAATAATGAACGGCGTCACATCCCACGCGCTGTACGCAGCCACCTTGCCGCTGAAGGCAGGCTTGCGGTGCAACCATTCGAGCACGGTGAAATTGACGTTCGGTTTTTTCGCATTGCTGTCGATCAGCGGATCGGCAAAGCCGGTCAAGATCTCGTTGTAGCCGGGATACGAAAACTTCATCGTGTTCGTGATCTGCGACGAACTTCCCTTTTTCACATTTCCAAAGATCTGCCCTTCCTTAGCAATCTTGTTCCAAAAGAACGGCAACAACGCAGCCCGCCGTTCTTCCGGCGTTTCGCGCCAGAACTTTCCTTCGATGGCTTTCACATCAGCCACGCCGCCGTGCGGCTTGTTGATCAGTTCCTTTTCAGCGCCGGTGAAAACCTCCTGCCAACGCAGGCCATCGGTGGTGATCAGGACGACGTTTTGCGTTTTAAATTCACCCGCGCGCACCATGGGCGTGCACAGCAGCAGCAAGCAGAGGAACAGCAACGGATTCTTCACGGTGACAACCTTCTACGCGCGGCAATGGTCGGACGAACAAGATGTCCGGAGAGTCTAACATTGCCGCAAGCGCTGGTGGGCTCAGGTAGCCCGAGGCGTGAGCCGAGGCCGTTGCTGGCGTTCGGCCAGCGACGCAACCGAGGTTGAATTCATTGGCCCGCCATCCATTCCCATCAGCGAGCCCAATCAGTCAACTCACATTTCCACGCCGCCTCGCTGAACGCTCGCGGCGGCCTCGCCTTGCGTCTCAGGCTTCCTGGAATTACTCCATCTTCAAGATGAGCAACACGCCGGGGCTGACCTGCGCGTCGACGTCGCTCCACTCCATCTTCTCGGTCGCAGCATTAGGCTGAGCGCGCGGCGTGCCGGCGGGCAGGTGCTTGTCGAGAAACTTCACCAGGTCCGGCGCGGGAATCGCCATGCCGTAGCTGTCTTCGTTGGTGAACGTGTTCGTCCGCGTCTTGGCCGTGACCATGCCGACGACGTTTCCCTTTTGGTCGCACAACGGCCCGCCGCTGTTGCCCGGATTCACACGCAAATCGAGCGTCATCATGTTATCGGTGGAATCGTCGGGCAGCTTGCCGACGCGCCCCGTCGTGAGCGTGATGTTTGTATTAGCGCCTTCGGCCAGCGGATAACCGAACGCTGCCACTTCCACACCGCGGCCGACGTTGCTCGGCGTGACGGGCACCGTCTTCACCGACATGCCGGCGGGGATGTCGATTTTCACGACGGCAATGTCGCGATCTTCGTCTTCGGCTATGACGGTTCCTTCCACCGTGGTCTTATTATCCGGCAAGCGGACAATCACCTTGCCGCGCCCTTCGATCACGTGATGGTTGGTCATGATGTAGCCGGCCTCGGAGACAATAAAGCCGGTTCCCGTCGACAGGATGTTGCCCCGTTCGACCAGCGACTTCGCTGAAGCCACCGCGTCTTTGAGCTTGGAGTCTTTCGGGTTGTACGTCGAAGCGCGAGTCAGGTGCTTCATCGCCTCTTCGGTTTGTTCTGCCCGACCGAGCAGCATTGCGGCCATCAGGTGCAGCCGAGCGCCACGATCGTCGTCTTTAAACTTCTTGTTGGTCAAAAAGTCCTGCATCGGTGCGATGAACTGTTGCGCGTCGAGCCGATCGCCGGGCTTGATGTCTTGGGCACCCGCCATCATGCTCGCTTCGATAAAGCATTCGAGTTGCCCATTGTCATTCGCGCCGTCGAGCTTCTGCGCCGCCACCATCATCTGCTTGAGCTCGTCGCCGTAACGAAAGATCAACTGTTTCTCCATCAACCACGTGACAAACTTCACGGCGGGATCGAGTGTTTCGCCTTTCACCGCGGACCACAGTTCATCACGCTCGGTGCGTGCCTTGGCACCTTCTTCCAACGCGGCCTTGAGGTTGGCGCCGCGCTTCCATTCCTTTTGCAGGAAGTACGTCTTGCCTTTGTAATCGAGCAGCGCGAGGGCTGGCGTCTGCCGCACGGTAAATTCCTTCGCCAGCGCCTGGTTGGCGGCTGAATCGTAGACGTTGTCATACGCTTCGCGGGTCTGTGGAAAATCGATGACCACCGGAATGAAATTGGCCGCGATCTCGTCCTTCAAGCTTTGCTCTTGCGCGGCGCGACCGAGCGCCACCGACTGCTGATCGGTGTCGCTGCGAGCAAAAATGATCAGCAGGTTCTTCTGCGACTTCAGTGCTGCATCTTTGGCCTGATAATAGTTCTGGGTAAAACCATCAAACCCCTTCACCGGTGAGCCAGCCCCCATGCCGACGCTGAAATCGGTGCCGCCCGCAGGAGGTTTGTTGCCCGACGGTGTTCCCGCAATCGCCGGGCCGCCGACATTAAAGGCGTTCTTCTTCCACTCAGGTTTAAACGTGGTGACTTCGCCTGCTTTGATCGTCACCGTCGTTTCGACGGGCTCATAACCGCCGAACCGTTGCAGCACCACCTTCCGTTCGCCCGGCTTGAGGTCGAGCGAAAGTTCTCCCTTTGAGAGCGCCGGTTGCTGGCGGCCATCGACCTTGATGCCGAAGCCACCCTGGCGATCTTCTTCGGACCAATCGAGCACGAGCTTGCCCATGCCCGTCGCAGCAGCAACTTTCTTGCTGCCGCTCCCTTTGTCGTCCTTCTTGGCAATGGGCTTGGCGGGTGGCGACATCATCATGAACGCAGCGAATGCGCCGCCAATGCCGAGCAACGACATCACCGCGAGGGCGCCGATGATGAGTGGCAACGGATTGCTTTGATCTTTTTTCTTCTTCGAATGAGAAGCTGAAGGTGCGGCGCCAGAAGACCCCGCATCGGCCGAGGAAGTGCTGACCAGCGGCGCGGCATTGCTCACACTCGTTTTCGCTTTACTCGACTTCGTATTGAGTTGAAATTCAAATCCGCTCGCAGACGAACTGCTCGGCGGGTGGCTGGGTTGCGAAACGGCAGCGTTGCCGGGGGCATCCCACATATTCCCTGCCGACAAGTTGGCCGGCGATTGTTCTTCCACCATTGCATCCATGACTTGCTCGGGTGGCGGCGCAACTGGCCGCGCGGCGACGGGCTTGGCCACAGGCGCTGGCCTGGGAATCGAACCGCTGGCGGTTGGCGCCTGGACTGGAATCGCCACTGGAGCAGGTGGGATACTTGCGGCTTTTGGCGGCGCCTGGGTCGTGATGCTCGGCACTACGGTGGTGCTGCTGGAAATGGGTTGGCTGCCAGACGCGGGGACTTCGACCACGACAGAGCACTTGGGACAGCGCGCTTTTCGGCCCGCGTACTTGGCGTCGACTTTGA
>CAYMWL010000067.1:0-36880 GCA_964394305.1 uncultured Pirellulaceae bacterium | reverse complement strand
TGTTCTATGCCATGATCGCACTTCCCTCAAAGATCAGTTTTGGGATAGGCTCTAAGCAAAGAAACTGATTCGGTTCCCACGCTAGTGCGTCCGGCTGGTGAAAGAGTGCCGGACATCGACCATGCATTTGCCAGTCAGCCTTGGCTAGCGGTATTGTATTCCTGCCCGGTGCAAGGCGTGCGGGGCAACTGCCTTCGAAGTCGTCGGTGAAAGGGACAACGATGCCCACGGTGCTCGTCGTGGATGATGCTGCCGTCGATCGCAAGTTGGCCGGCGGTTTGCTCGCCCGCAGCGGCGAGTGGAACGTCGTGTATGCCACCGACGGTCCGACCGCTTTGAGGCAGATCGGAACCACACAGCCAGATATCGTTGTCACCGATCTGGTGATGCCCGGCATGAACGGCCTGGAGTTGGTCGCTGCCATCGTCGAGCAGTATCCGCAACTCCCCGTCGTGCTGATGACCGGCAAGGGAACCGAAGAAACTTCCCTGCAAGCGCTCCAGGCAGGCGCGGCCAGTTATGTGCCGAAGTCGGCGCTCAATCAGTTGCTTGCACAGACCGTACGCGACGTCTATGCCTTGCGCACCGCTCAACTTAATCAGCAAAAACTGATGGGCTGCATGCAGCAGGGGCATTTGCATTTCAGCATGGGAAACGACGCGGATTTTATTCCCGCGTTTATCAATTACGTACAGAGCTTGCTTTGCAGCGTCGGGCTGTGCGATGAGTCCAGCGTGATTCGCGTTTGCATCGCACTGGAAGAGGCGCTGCGAAACGCCCTCTATCACGGCAACTTGGAACTCACCAGCGAACAGCGCGACGGCGATGGGCCGCAATATCAACAGCTGATCAACGAGCGCTTGACTTCACAGCCGTACAGCCAGCGGCAACTGCATGTGAGCATTCTTGTCACGCCCAGCAGTGGCACGTTCATTGTGCGCGATGAAGGCCCGGGCTTTGATCCCCAGTCATTGCCCGATCCGACCGATCCCGAGAACCTCGAACGTGTGAGTGGCCGCGGCCTGTTGCTGATGCGCACGTTTATGGATGAAGTCTCGTACAACGCGCACGGCAACGAAGTGACAATGATCAAACGCGCCCCCGCTGTCGAA
Source organism: uncultured Pirellulaceae bacterium (assembly GCA_964394305.1). Lineage (GTDB taxonomy): Bacteria > Planctomycetota > Planctomycetia > Pirellulales > Pirellulaceae > Anatilimnocola. The sequence continues at coordinate 35,768 of CAYMWL010000067.1, read as the reverse complement.
TCCCGCCAGGATATCCACGCATGAGCGACGCAAGCGTACCACTCGTCCGCCTGGAACAGCAAGGTAACGTGCTGATCGTCTCGCCAATGATTAAGTTTGGAAAGATCACTCCAGCGGATTTGCAGGTCGAATGGGAGAATATCGAGCGGCAACTTCACAACCAGGCGATCGAACACGTCACAATTGACCTCGGCGAGATTTCATACTTTGGATCAACAGTGCTCGAATGGATGGTGCAAATCTGGAAGCCGATCCGCGCGCGTGGCGGCAAGTTAGCGGTTTGCCATTGTTCCGATATTGGTCGCGACATTCTCAAAGCCGCGCGGCTCGATACCCTGTGGAGGATATGTGATGACCGCGCCGGTGCGCTGGCTACGCTCGTGTAGCCAGCGTCCCTGTGCTGAAATCACCTTAGCCCGTGAAGAACCGATCCGTTCCCATGAACGGCAACCCGAAATCGCTCGTGACGTCGTTGGTGTTGACGTAGAAGTCGTCATCGCCGGTGAAGCCCAGCAGGCTGTCCGGTGAACCGTCGTTGCCGCCGCTAATGCCCGACGCCAAACCGGCCGGATGGCTGTTGGTCCAAATGACAAGCATAGCCATCAGCGCCAGATCGTTGGCGTCCCCGGGGGTCGAGCTCGCGCTGTTGGTGGTGTTCCCGCCGAACAGCAGATCGACGCCATCGTCGCCGTTGATCGAGTCGCCGCCCGTACCGCCGATTAAGACGTCGTCACCAGTGCGGCCCACGAGCGTATCGCTGCCGGCGCCGCCGCTGATCACGTCGTCACCTTCATCGCCGTAGAGCGAATCGTTCCCACCGTTGCCGAAGACCCGGTCGTTGCCGGCGCCGGAGCTGACCATGTCATCACCCTGGCCTGCATTGACGTAGTCTTCGCCAGCGCCGGGGAAAACCTGATCATTGCCGCCGCCGCCATACATCACATCAGCGCCGCCTAAGCTGCTGAGCACGTCATTGCCGCCGGTCGCCAGATCCTGTTCGCCAACGTGGTCTCCCCAAACCACATTGTTGCCGGCGCCGGCGTTGATTTGGTCATTCCCCAGGCCGCCGATCATTAAATCGTCTTGCAATCCGCCGGAGCCATAATCGTCCCCTTCGCCAAGATCGAGCGTGGCTGGCACGAGCACTCCGGTCGCCACGACATAGTCATTTCCCTGACCCGAGTTGATGATGAGTTGCCCCGTCACGGGATAATGTGCCGTTGAAAGATCGGTGCGCACGCGGACCACTCCGGCGGATACATGCGTGACGATGATCATGTCGGGATTGGGAGTGCCGATCACCAGCAAGTCGCCGCTGTTCGGCGTGACAACCGGCTGAGCGCCTTGAATGGCGATGCGAACCGTGCCGGTGTCGCTGAATTCACCGTCACTGACCGTGAACGTAAACAAATCCAAGCCCGTAGCATCGAGCGCCGGTGTGTACGTGAATTCGCCGGTCGCGGCGTTGAAGTTGCTGATCGTGCCGAGGGCCGGGTTCATCAAAATGCTGTAGATCGGGAGCGGACCGTCAGGATCGCTCAACGTTAGCACACCGTTCACGGGAGTATTGAGCGCAGCCGACAACGTTTGATCATTGGCCACCGGCGGATCGTTCACTGCGAGCACGGTGATGGTAAACGGCTCCGTAATCACCTGATCATCGGGTGTGTTCAGCGCGCCATCGAACCCGGCATCGCGGACCGTAACCGTGATCGTCGCCGAGCCAATTTGTCCCACAGCCGATGCATACATGAGTGTTCCGGTGGTGTTCGCGGACGTGTAGGAAATCGAAGGATTGGGAATGAACGCCGGATTGCTGCTGGTCGCCGTAACACTCAGCGTCTGCGCTTCGCCGCCCGCTGTGATGCCGGTCAGGTTGACCACTTGAGGGCCGGCGTTTTCGTTGACGTTGATATCGTTGATCGGCGTAATGGTCGGCGGGCTGTTGTTCAGCACGGTGATTGTGAACGACTGTGGCGCGCTGACGTCGACGCCGCCTCCAGCGGTACCGCCGTTGTCTTGGGCAACGATCGTGATCGTTGACAAGCCTGATGCACCTGGCGCTGGAGTAAACGTCAGTGTGCCGTTGCTGGAAACGGTCGGCTGTATGGCGAAGATGGCAGAGTTCGTGTTGCCGCTAATGGTGAAGGTAACCGCTTGCCCCGCTTCGTTTGCAGGACCAACCGAAATCGCCATAGCTTGGCCGGTCAGCGTTTGCGCGCCGGCAGTGTTGGGCACGTTGCGATCGGGACCGACCGCAAACGTCGGCGCGTCGTTCACCGGAGTTACATTGATCGTAAATGTGCGAGGGACACTCGTATCGATGCCGCCATTGGCGGTGCCGCCGTTATCGGACAGCGTCACGGATATCGTTGCACTGCCGAAAGCATTTGGCGCTGCGGTGTACGTCAGCGTGCCATCCGCGGCAATGCTGGGGCCCACAGCAAACAGCGCCGGGTTGTTGTTGCCGGTGATATTGAAGGTGAGCGCTTGCCCTGCTTCATCTGTCGGCCCAGCCGCAATGCCTGTAGCAAATCCCGGCACGGATTGTGCGCCAGCGTCTTCCGCATTGGTATGCGCCGCAACAGGGATTGTAATTGTGGGTTGATCATTTACCGTATTCACCGTGACGAGAAACGCAGTTGTGGTTGTACTTTCATCGCCGGTGCCGGGAATAAGGTCCAAACCAGCATCGGTAACGGTGATTGTAATGGTGGCAGTGCCGTTCAGGTTCGCAGCAGGCGCAAAACTCAAACTGCCCGTGGTGCTGGGCGAGCTATAGCTCACTGTCGGATTGGGAATCAGCGTTGGATTGCTACTCACGGCCGTCACAATCACGCTTTGCGCCGGCACATCGGCGCCACCGGTCACACCACTGAAATTCACCGTTTGCAGCGTCGCATCTTCATTGACCGTGACGGGAGCAACGGCATTGATCGTTGGGGGCAAGTTTGGCGTCGGCGCATCAATGGTGATCGTAAAGTTCGCCGAGAAGCTCTCGTTCAATCCGCCGTTCAGCATGCCGCCACTGTCTGTGCCAGTGATCACGATCGTCGATGTCCCTTGCTGGCCGGCGGCAGGCGTATAGGTCAACGTACCATCGGGAGCGATGCTCGGTTGCACTAAGAACAACGTGGGATCGGTGTTCGTGACAATCGTGTAGGTCATCGTCTGCCCTGCCTCGTTTCCGGGGCCGACGACCGCTGTCACAAAATTCGGAATTGATTGCGCAGGTGCGTTGAACGGCACTGTTTGATCGCCCAGCACCGAGATCGTGGGCCGGTCGTTCACGGGATTTACTGTAATCGTGAATTGTTGCGATAAGCTGGTGTCGAGGCCGCCGTTCGCCCCACCGCCGTTGTCGGTCACCGTCACGTTGAACGTCGAACTGCCGAACACATTCGGATTGAGCTGATACGTCAGCGTGCCATTCGTGGCTACAGCGGGTGTAACGAGAAACAATCCTGGGTTGGAAACGCCCGACACCGTATACGCAGTGACCGTTTGGCCCGCATCGTTTCCAGGGCCAGGGTTGAACGCGATAACAAAGCTTGGAATGGTCTGCGCCGCCGCATCTTCGTTTACTGCCGCGGGACTCGCTGCAGTAAAGGTCGGCCGATCGTTGACCGGATTCACCGTCACCAGAAAGGTGGTGGTGGTGGTCACGTCATCGATCGTTCCGGGCGACAGATCAATACCCGAATCGGTAACGGTGACCGTGATCGTCGCTGTGCCACTCGCATCGGCAGCGGGCGTAAAGCTCAAGCTGCCCGTCGCAGCTGGTGAGGAGTAAGTCACCGTAGGATTCGGAACGAGCGTGGGATTGCTGCTGCTGGCCGAAATCGCAATTCCTTGTTGGGCGCCATCAGCGCCGTCCGTCACGCCGCTGAAGTTCACCGTTTGCAGGCCGGCATCTTCGTTGATCGTGACCGGATTAATCGTGCTAATCGTCGGCGGATTGCCTGCCGCACTGATCGTGATCTGGAACGTAAGCGGCGTCGTTGCATCGACGCCGCCACCGGCGGTGCCACCGCTATCGCGCAGTACCACCGTCACGGTCGCGGATCCGGCGGTGCCCGTCGGCGTAAACGTCAGCACTCCAGCAGAGGAAATTGCCGGCTGAACGCTGAACAGGGGATTGTTGTTGTTTGAAAGTTCAAAAGTAAATGTCTGCGTTTCACCACCGCCGGCAGAGATCGCGCTGGCCCAGCCATTGACCGTTTGCAGCGTATTTGTGCCGAATGGCCGAGTCTGATTTGGTCCGGGGGTGAAACTTGGCGCGTCGTTGATCGACGTCACCGTAAACGACACAGTGCCGCTTCCTTGTAACGGCGTGGGCATGCCGCCGTTCGTGCCGTTGTCGGTCACTGTATAGTTGAACGAGGCAGTCCCATTGAAATTCGGTGTAAGCGTAAATACGACATCTGTGCCGACAATTTGCACGGTGCCGCCGGTCACGGCCGTGAAGGTCGGCGACATAATCAGCGTCTGGTCATTTTCATTCGGGCCTCTGCTATCGTTCGACAGCAGGGTTGCGATCGGAATTACGATCGGCGCCGCATCTTCATTCACAGCCGGCAGCGTATCGGCGCCTACCACGGGTGGATCGTTGATTTCGTTCAACGTGATGTTAAATGTGTCGGTATCGAGCAAAGAGCCATCGGTCGTCGAGACCGTGACCACCACGGGCGTCGGCGGCGTGGTAGTGGTGTAACGATTTGGCAGAGGCACAAACACCAACGTCTGCAGTGCCAGATTGATTTGCGTCGCAGTTCCCAGAATCGCCACCGTCGAGCCGCCATTTAAAAACGAAACGGCTGCCGTCCCGGTGCCTTGATTAGCTGTGAGCGTGCCGTCAGCGGGATTGACAGCAACGGTCGTTGCCAGATTCTGCGCCGTTTCAGGATCAAATACGGAAATCGGAATGGGGTTTTGAATCGGCAGATTCGAATCTTCGGTCCCCAGCAGCGGGCCAGCCGGCGCGGTATTAACCGGCGGCGAGTTCGGCGCGACCACGCCGCCGACAATGGACAGATTATCAATGCCGAATTCATCGCGCGCGCCCGAGCCTCCGTTGTCGGCACTCGAGAATCGCACTGCAAAGCCGCTATTTGGCGGAACGGTAACACCCGTCAAAGTTACAGTCTGCAGTCCGAGATCGACCAACCCTAGCGCATCGGCTGCCAGCGGGCTGGCATAGTCGAGCGAAGGAATGGGCGTGTAGGTGACGTCGTCGAACGAGTAGGACACATTAAAGGTGTTTGACCGTGGCGCGTCGTTATTTACCCAGCGATTGAACGAAATGACGGGGTTCGTGACAGCCGTGCCGTCATTCAGTAAGTACCGAGTGAACGTCCCCGGATTGAAAGCGCTGCCAGTTGGTTGGAAACCAAAAATGGTATTCGGGCCGGGAGTGGTGAATGCGTAGGCGCCACCCTGCGTCACTCCGCCACCGGCATCGGTACCGCGCGACCAATCGGTAGCTCCGGAGATTTCCGCACCCACGGTGAGAGGTGTCGCCATGCCCGAACCACCCCAAACCGAAAGCAACTGGCCAGGGCCCGGTGTAAGGGAGAAACCAGCTCCGCCCCAAGTCTCAAAATTCTCCGTAATGTTGAAGGCCATCAAATTGCGGGCTTCGAGTTGCTCGAGCAGCGCTCGAAAATGACGGCGGCGAACCTGCCGTTGTTGCGAGCTACGCTTGTGAGAGAGGCGGCGAGACAATGCGCGCGGGCGTTCCACGGTGGGGCGAAGGGTCATAAACCAATGACTCCGAACAAAGTGAGAGCAAGATCGAGGCGTGAATGTCGGCAAACGCAAACGCTTGGCAGGAGCGCGATGCGCGGGGAGAACAGTCGACTCACGGAGAGATGAGCGGGCCGTTCAGCCGGGCGAGAGGTTTTGTTGGAGAGGATGCAGGCTTAGGAAAGGCTTTTCCGCGGACCAAAGTGCCAAAGTGTACGTCAGGCGTCATTCATCCGTAAAAATCGTCAAATTCCTAACAGCCATGAGCATACTGTGAAAAACCCTTCCTTCAAGGCGGAAGTATCCGTTTTTGCTCAGATTCCTGAACATTCGGATCAATCTTCTTGACATCTTCACGAATGTCGCCGAGGTGGTATTGAACCCCAAAAATAGAGCGATCATTCCCTCGGAACTCCAGGGGAGAGGGTGTGGGGGAGGGGCTAAACCGCGTGACGACGTTGCCTTTAGAACAGCGGCGCTTTGCCCAATTGCCGCCGCACCACAGCCCATTGGCCACAGTGCATCAACCAGTGCGTCCCTTGCAGGGCCAATTGCTCACCCTTTGTCGGACAATATGGAATGCCTGTCTGCTGATCGAGATCGGCTTCGGGAATAGTGTCGAGCGCTGCCAACGTCGCGGCCCGTTGTTCCTCCGCGATGCGCAGCAATTCCTCCTTCGAGCAGAACGCGCTGGGATCGTCATTCGCCGCCGCTTCTTTGGCATATTTCTCGGCGAAGCCGGCTGGCAGCGACGGCATCTTGCCACCCGTCACCATGTTGCCGTGATAATATTCGCCCGCGATCAAGTGCCCCAGCTGCCAGTTGATGTGGTTCACTCCCGGTGCGGCTCGTCGCATCAAATCTGCATCGCTCAAATCAGCGAGATAGGCATTGCAGACAAAATGCCCCATGTTGATCGTGGCGCGAATGATGTCTTTGGCGTTCATGTGTGTGCTTGTGTATAGAAGAGGCAGGAAGACAGGAGGCGATGAGAATCAATACCCGCTCACCACGCCCGCTTGAATGCCGGTAATCGGCTCGAGATTCAAACGTCGCCGCACATCATCCAGCATGTCCTTCGTACGACTAGCACCGCAACGTGTGGCGCCGGTTTCGCGAACCAGCAGCAACGTATCGACATCGCGTACCGCGCCGGCCGCTTTCACCTGCACATGAGCCGGCGAATGCTTCCGCATCAATTTCAAATCATCAATTGTCGCGCCGCCTGTGCCGTAGCCGGTCGACGTCTTCACCCAATCGGCCCGCACCTCACCGCAGATTTCGCACAGTTTGATCTTGTGCTCATCTTTCAAGTAGCAGTTTTCAAAAATCACTTTCACCTTCGCGCCGGCCGCATGGGCTGCATCGACGACACCCTTGATGTCGACCTTCACGTAGTCCCACGCGCCACTGAGCACTTGGCTGATGTTGACGACCATGTCCAATTCGCGACCACCGTCGGCAAGTGCTTGCTTGGCCTCCGCGACCTTCATTGCGGAAGTGTGTCCACCGTGCGGGAAGCCGATCGTAGTGCTCGGCACGACGGTTGAACCTGCCAAAAGCTCCGCACACCGCTTGAGGTAATACGGCATGATGCAAACGCTCGCGCAGTCGTACGCCACGGCCAATTTGCAGCCGGCTTCCAAGTCGGCCACCGTCATGGTGGGCTGCAGCAAGCTGTGGTCGATCATCTTGGCGAGGTCGGAGTAGGTATAGGACATGGTTGACTTCAGATTGCAGATTTCGGATCGCAGATGGAATACACTTCGTATTGTTGTCACGCAGTCGCGTACGATTGGCAAGTGGACTCGCGAGATTAGCCTTCATGCCCGATGAACTCCTCCTGAAAACCGAGCGTTTCAACGTCGTTCGGGATTCCTTCGTTACCAGCAGCGGCAAAACCAAGAGCCGCGAAATCGTACGCCATCCCGGCGCCGTGGTCATCGTGCCGCGACTGGCTGATGGGAGCGTTTGCCTGATCCGCAACTTTCGCCTCTCGGTACGGCAAACGCTCATCGAACTTCCGGCTGGCACGCTCGACCCGCACGAGTCGCCACAGTCACAGGCTGAACGCGAACTGACCGAAGAAACTGGCTATCGCGCCGGCTCCATGCAGCCGTTGCATTCGTTTTATCTTTCGCCGGGAATTCTTGATGAGAGGATGTATTTGTTTCTAGCGACCGACCTGCAACCTGGTGACGCCCAACGTGAATTGGGAGAAGAGATCGAAAACCTGGTCGTCCCTTGGGACGAAGCGATCGCGATGATCTTCCGCGGCGAAATTCAGGATGCAAAGACGATCGCGAGTTTGCTGTATGTCGACCGGGGACCAAACAGGAGTTAAGTCGCAACCGCGAGTTCTACGGCAAACTCCGTTTGCACTCCCGGCACACTTTGAAAACTGATTTCGCCTTCGTGCGCTGCTACCAAACTGCGGCAGATCGATAATCCCAGGCCGTTGCCGCCCGAAGCTCGATTGCGCGACGAATCGGCCCGAAAGAAACGCTCGAAGACTTGCGGCTGCTTATCGAGGGGAATGCCGCCGCCATGATCAGCGACCGCAAGCACAGCCCTTTCGAGGCCCGTTTGTTTGTCGATCTGGGTGCGAACTGAAATTTCTACGGAAGCGTTCCGCTGCGAATGTTGCACTGCATTTGCCAGCAAATTCGCCGCGACACGAACCAACAGCGAAACATCGCCCAGCACATTCACGGGTGTGCCTTCGAAATCGCAGACGATCGCCACGCCAGCTTGCTCGGCGAGAGGCCGAATTTGCTCGACGGCTTCCTCTGCCACCGCAGCCAGGTTTACCGGGCGCTTGCTTAACTCCAGGCGACCGGCATCCGCGCGAGCGAGCAATAACAGCCCATCGACCAACGAACGCATTCGCTCCGTTGCCCGCAAACATGTGCCAAGCGTCGTCTGATACTCCTCCGCGGTTCTTGGACGGGCCGCAGCGAGTTCCAATTGCGATTGCAGCACCGCCAATGGCGTTCGCAATTCATGCGACGCATCGGCCGTGAATTGCGTTAATTGCGCAAAACTTTGTTGCAATCGCCCCAGGGACTCGTTGAGTACATTTGCCAGCGGACGCAGTTCCGTCGCGAGCTTTTCCGCATCAATCCGCTCGTTCAGATTGCTGGCCGAAATTTTCGCTGCGGTCGCCGAGATAGCCGCGATGGGCTGCACCATGTGCGACGACACGAACCAGCCGCCGATCAGCGCCACGACCAAGATGCCGCCGGCCACGAGGGCCATGTGCAGAGCAAAGCCATGCAATTGGGCAAACTCATGGTGCACGGGTTTGCCAACCATGATTCGCGTTTCTAGCGGACCGGTGAGCAGAGCGAACGCTTCACCCCGCTGATGCTCGAAGGTCACGTGGTCGGCAAATCGTGGCGGTTCGTAGTCGGCGAAACGCGCTTCGGTGTCATTGTCGCTGGTTACCAGCAAGCTCCCATCCTTTCGCCACACGACATAAAACGGCCGATCGCGCGGATGCAATTCGAGCTCGCGCGATAAGCTGCCTCGGAACTCCAACCCGTGTAGCAAGTTATCGGCAGGCAGTACCGAATTCGCAGATTCCCGTTCCTCCGCAGCTGCCAGCAGCGAGCGAGGAAAATTTCGCAGCACAGCGTCGAAATACGTTACAGCGCCGGTCAATTGCTCTTCGACACGTCGCTGCATTTCGCGATGGGCCCGGCCGTACACGATCGCAGCGAAAATGGTTAGCGCACCGATCACGATCAGCGCATACCACAATTGCAAACGAACTCGCAGCGACTTAACCATGCAGCAGGTAGCCTTGCCCGCGGCGGGTCACAATCGCTTCCTTGCCGAGTTTGCGGCGAAGATTGGAGATGTGAACGTCGATCAAATTCGACAAGCTGTCGTCGTTCTCGTCGAACAGGTGCTCGTAAATCTGCGTGCGAGTGACCACCTGCCCCTTGTTCATGGCGAACAGTTCAAAAAGCGCGAACTCGCGCGCCGTCAATGGAATCAATTCGCCATCGCGATGCACTGTCCGGGCGAGCGAGTCGAGGGTCAAATCGCCCGCAATGATCAGTGGGCTCGCATGACCCGCCGCACGGCGAATGAGCGCTCGCAATCGCGCGAGCAACTCACTGAGCGAGAACGGCTTGATCAAATAATCATCGGCCCCCTGATCGAGACCGCGCACGCGATCTTGTACGCCGTCGCGCGCCGTAAGAATGAGGACCGGAGTTCCCCGCGTCTCGCGCAGTTTCTTCAGCACCTGCCAGCCGTCGAGTTTCGGCAGCATGATGTCGAGCACGATCGCGTCGTAATCCCAGCTCTGGGCTTTGAATAAGCCCATTTCGCCGTCGTCTGCTTCGTCGACGGCGTAGCCTTCTTCGCGCAGCGCCTGACAGACCGCCGCGAGCAGGTCGGGTTCGTCTTCGATCACCAGGAGCCGCATGAGGGGTTCGCAGCAGAGAGGTTTAGAGGCGACCACTCAAGTATACGCTGGCGAACCTGAAGACTCGATGAAGGCGAATCAGGCCGCGATGGGTTGAGGCCGATACTGCTTCTGACGGAGGATATCGCAGCAGGCAGCGTGAACCTGTTCCGCGGTGATTGCCTGCATCGCGACGTTCTCGGCGTTGCGACGTTCGCGACTCGAGCCGGTTTGCAGATACGACTGCACGGTGCGGTTTGCGGGCCCGAACGGACCGCAATCGGCGGGATCGGTGGGGCCGTAAATGCCGACGCACGGAGTTCCCACCGCGGCGGCAATGTGCAGCGGGCCCGTGTCGGAGCCGATGAATATACAAGCCTTGCGGGCAAGCGCTGCGAGATCAGGCAGCGAGGTGTTCGGCGCGAGCGTTGCGGCGCCGTTCGCTGCGGCGACGATTTGCTTAGCCCAGGCGCGTTCTCGTTCGTCGGCCCAGACCACGACACTGCGGAGATCTCGTTCGGATTCCAAAAGACGGGCGACTGCCGCATAGCGATCGGCCGGCCAGAGTTTCGAATTCCAACCCGCACCAGGGTTGATCAGCGCGATGGGCTTGTCATCGAGATGCTGCGAATACAGCCAGGCCGCGATCGAGCGTTGGTTTTGCATTGGATTGGGAAGATCGAAGCGGACAGCGGCCGGTTCGACATCCAAGGCAGTGAGGAGTTCCCGGTAGCGATGCACCACATGCCGCTGTGTGCAAGTAACCAGCTGATTGTTGATCCAATGCGATTGCTCGCGACCGACGGGCGGCCGAAATCCGATGCGACGCTTCGCTCCGCTCAGCCAGCTGATGATCGCGCTCTTCAGCAGTCCTTGAGGATCGAGTGCAATATCGGGCCGCAACGATTGCAATTGTTTACGCAAATCCCACAGCTTCTGCGGCGATTTGAGCACACCTTTGGGCGCGACGATGACTTGATCGAGCGCGGGATGCCCTTCGAGCAACGACGCACCGCCACGTTCGGCAACCCAGCCAATCCAGGCGTGAGGAAAGGCTTCACGGAGGGCACAGGCGAGTGGCATCGTCAGTACGCAATCGCCGATGGCGCTGAGACGAGTGATCAAGAACCGTGGCTGCGATTCGGCGGGCATGTGTGCAATCCTTTGCAACTTGGTTTGTTCGGTTATCTGCCCACCACGTTGGTCGCTGGTTTTGCGTCAAGCAATGGTGGTTGCGGTGTCAGGATTCTGGCCGGAGGCTGTTCGTCGCGAGCCAAAGCTCGCTGAAACGTTTGTGGCTGAGAAAAATTCGAGAGGCCGGATGGCGTGCGATTGTGTTCAGACATGATCGGCGTGGGCGTCGACGACTGCACCTGATCATAAATGCGTCCATTTTGAAACGGGCCGATGCCGAGGACCCACAAATCGTTGGCCTTGCTGTTGCCCGTTGTCACCCCAGACTGCCAGACCGGTTCGCGCGTGACGCGATCGTACGCAAAGACGCCCAGTCGCGCCGCACCGAGTTGATGGTTGCGGCGTCCCAGGGAGAGATCGGGAAGTTGCGGCAGTGAACCACCGCCGGGCGTCAGGCTGGACGCAGCGGTGTTGAGTACCACACCGGTCGGCAGACCGTAGGTTTGTTCGTTGCTATCTGCACCCATGGCGCCGAGGCGGGCTTCGACGATGATTTCGGCATCGTCGGCTTTGTCTTGCAATTGACAGTTATAGGCGAGCATCTGCTGCCGCAGCGAACTGGTGAAATACTCAACGTTTGACCCGTTCACGGGCGGCTTGCCCGGCACGTTTGTCGGCGGCAGATAGCTCTTATCCAAAAAAACCCTCCGCCCCGAAATGGGGCTAAAATCAATCTGGCTTACCGCATGGTCGACTGCGTCGGCGACCACCAACTGTTCCGTTGCCAGCCGCGATTTGGTCACATTGCAGCCGCTCAAACCGACTGCCAGCACGATCAGAAGCAGCCAATGAATGGGCGCAAGTAGAGAGGTCCACAACATCGCGGCAGTTTAGCAGCGAAGTGATTTTCGCTGAATGCGAGTTTTGGGGGTGCTAGCGGACAGGTGCCTACTTCAAGTTCACGCTCATCAAAAACTCGGCGTTGGTCTTGGTCTTGGCGAGCTTTTGCGTGAGTGCATCCATTGCATCGGGAGCGCTTTGATCAGCAAGAACACGGCGCATCAGGCTGACGCGTTTGTACTCGTCGGGATCCATCAGGATTTCTTCGCGGCGGGTGCCGCTTTTGTTGATGTCGATCGCTGGCCAGATCCGCTTGTCGACGAGTTTGCGGTCGAGGTGGATTTCGAGATTGCCGGTCCCCTTGAACTCTTCGAAGATCACGTCGTCCATCTTGCTTCCCGTTTCGACGAGCGCGGTGGCGAGGATCGTCAGCGAGCCACCTTCTTCGACTTTGCGGGCCGAGCCGAAGAAGCGTTTGGGTTGCTGCAGGGCGTTGGCGTCGAGGCCACCGGTGAGCAGTTTGCCCGATTGCACGCATTCGCTGTTCCAGGCGCGGGCCAAGCGGGTGATTGAATCAAGGAAGATGATTACATCGATACCGCACTCTACCAGTCGCTTCGCTTTTTCCAGCACCATATGCGCCACTTGCACGTGGCGGGCGCTGGCTTCGTCGAACGTGCTGCTGACGACTTCGCAGTTGCGGCCCTTCACCTGCCGCTCCATGTCGGTCACTTCTTCAGGCCGTTCATCGACTAGCAGCATCATCACGTAAGCATCAGGAAAATTCTTCAGCACTGCCTTCGCCATGCGCTGCATCAGAATGGTTTTGCCCGCCCGCGGCGGGCTGACGATCAAGCCACGTTGGCCGAAGCCGATGGGCGTGACCAGATCGACCACGCGGGTGCAAATGTCCTCGGGGTCGTGCTCCATCACGATGCGTTGATCAGGATGAAGCGGTGTGAGGTCGTCGAATGTCACGCGCCCCGAAGCCAGGCTGGGATCTTGAAAATTGATCGCTTCGACGCGCAGCAACGCGAAGTAACGTTCATTTTCTTTCGGCGGGCGAATCTGTCCCGCAACGGTGCAGCCGGTTCGTAAACCGAAGCGGCGAATTTGGCTTGGCGAAACGTAGATATCGTCCGGGCACGATAAATAGTGGTAATCGGGGCTGCGGAGAAAGCCAAACCCATCGGGAAGGATTTCGAGCGTTCCTTCGCCATACATCAAGCCGCTTTGTTTGACTCGTTCTTTCAAAATGCGAAAGATCAAGTCCTGCCGCCGCACGCCGGCTACTTCTTCGAGCTTTTCCTTGCGAGCTTCTTCCATCAGCTCGCCCATGGTCATCTTCTGCAGATCAGCAATCTGAAAGCCACTTTTTTTCAGCTCTTCGTACCGCTCTTCGGTCCCCGCTTCTTCGCGGTGATGGGCCATCATGTCGGCGAGTTCTTCAGCCAGCGACAGCGGCTCACCTTCTTGCTCGATCTCGCGCAAACGCTGCACGTGCTTCGGCAGATTGGGATTGGGGGGCGCATTGTTGCCCCCTGCATTGTCGCCATTACGCGACGAGCCATCAGATCGAGAAGAGTCGGACCGGCGATCACGATCGCCGCGGCGGAAATTTTTGAACGTGGCCATACTTGGCGCTCCTGATGAGCGTATACGTGCGCGCGAATGGCGCTAGGTGGGAAGCGGGCTTTCGATCCTTCAGCGAGGCGAAGGGGGCAATCGGGCCGAATGAACATCCGACCGAAAGGCCGACGCACCGCAATGTGTGCATAGGTCACAGGCAAGGGGAAAGGCCTGCGTATTCGCAGCAACCTACCTGTGGAGTTCCGGAAATTAACGAGGAGTAAGGTGAGCGGACAAACCCGATTATGTTCCGCCGCCAGTGCTGGGGAAAGGGCGGAATGGAAAAATAAGTTCAGGACGCAAGCAGACAGAAATTCTGGCTGGCACATTTAGGACCTTGGACCGGTTGATTACGATTATACATTCCAATCACCAACTTTCATTGTTGAAACGATGCTCGGCAACCTCGTCACGCTCGAAACGTTCATGAACGCCATGCAGGCGTCGCTGGTCAAGCAGCATCTCGAAGCTGCGGGCATTCGCTGCGTGCTGGCCGATGAATTCACCGTTTCGAATTTTTGGCACCTATCGAACGCCATCGGCGGCATCAAGTTGCAGGTCGCCGAAGAAGATTTTGAGCGTGCCACCGCTCTGCTCGAGGCCCAGCGACAAACAGCACAGCCGGGCGACATCACGTACACTGACGATGCCGAGAAAGATTCGCCGCTAATCGAACCAAAGCCCAGCGCGGATGACGAACCGGACGAACTGCCGCTCAATGAACGTGAAGAAAACGTTGAGCGAGCGTATCGTTCAGTGCTCACCGGACTGGTATTCGCCCCCGTACAACTCTATGCGACTTGGGTTCTGCTGGATGTCTGGAAAAGCGACTTGCCAATTCGACCCGCCGTCCGACGCAAGTTGCGCTGGGCAATCGGCCTGCATTTGCCGATGCTCGCTTTAGCGCTCCTGCTGATCTGGGGCTGGTCACAAACATTTAGGCAAACATTCCGCGCCGCCCCGATCTCACCTTGGTAAGGAGCAAGTGGTTCATGGATGCCAGTTGGTTGGCCACGCAGGAGTCATTGTCTGCAGTGCATGTGCTGAAGTTCGAATTGTTCCGCGGTGGGCAAGCCGCCAGCTACGCAGACGTAGTCGACTCCTGGCAGCATGACGCAAGTTTTCGCAACTGGTTTAACCAACTTCTCGCCGATGTACCGTATGATTCGTTCCGTTGGGAGACACCCGCCGTCAAAAACAGCAACATCGACTGCCACTTTGAATTCGTCGTCATGGATGCGCCACGATTAGCCCCGCGTCCTGATCGCAATGCATTTGCCGAGCATTTTTACCTAGCGAATGATGACGAGTCGGTAGTCACCTTTGCCAACTTGGGCCGCAAGGCGCTGCTCGTCGTGCCGCGCCCAATAGCTGCTGATCAGCATTATCCTCATCTCGGCGCTTTCGTCCGCGGTGCACCTACAGCGCAGTGTGACCGCTTGTGGCAATGCGTAGGCGAAACGATGGCGAATCGGCTTAGTGATCGGCCGGTTTGGCTCAGCACCGCGGGCGCCGGCGTTTCCTGGTTACACGTGCGGCTGGATGATTCGCCAAAATATTATCACCACTCGCACTATCGGAACGTTTGAGGCCAGCCGAACTTTCGGCCCTGCGAGGTGTCCTTGGAGTCAGCGGTTGATTCTTCACTTTTGTGAGTGCGACGATGGCTGAATATCAATGGGTCACTGAGCAGACTTTTACCGTGGACGATTTTTTCTCGCCGGCGGAGTGCGTTGCGGCGATTGAACGCGCGGAGTGCAAGGGGTTCGCCGATGCGCCGATCAATTCGACGTTTGGCGCTGTGATTCGCAAAGACGTGCGCAACAATACCCGCGTAATGATCGACGATGCCGCTTACGCCGCGGAACTGTATTCGAGGATCGGAGATTACGTGCCTCGGCGTTTGGGCGGATGGACGCTCAGCGGTGTCAACGAGCGATTTCGCTATTACCGTTACGATGTGGGACAGCAGTTCGATTGGCACTTCGACGGCGCTTTCGAACGCCGGTGCGGCGAACGGAGCCAATTGACATTCATGATTTACCTCAACGACGACTTTGTCGGCGGCCAAACGAGCATTGAAGGGCACACCATCGAGCCGAAAACAGGTCGAGCGTTGTTCTTCATTCATGCCCAATTGCACAAAGGGCAGCCTGTCCATCGTGGTCGCAAATATGTGCTGAGGACCGATGTGATGTATCAGCCCGCAAAGAATTGATCGACTCGATACGTTTTCGACTTCGCATGCGCCGCGGCCGAGCGAACCGACCAGGTCTGCGGTGTGAAGTTGGAATCGATAAGGCAACCGATCGCCTCGCACGTCTTGGAACGGGTCAATTCGAGAGAGTCGAGGCCGGCGCGGAATGGAAAGTGGTCAGTGTGACCGGTTAGCTTCGCAATAAACATTTGCTGGTGCGCTGTTCGCGGCGGCAAAAAGACTACTCCGTGCCAATTCTCTTCGGCATTGGTCGCTGCGGCGTTGCCCGCCGCCATCGTTGCCGCGACCTGCATGTTGCCTTGCTGTCCAAATTGCAATCGAGCCGGCGGATTTGGCTCAATCAGAATTTTTCCTGCAGCGTACGGAGTACTGAACATCGTTCGTTCGACCCAAGCAAAAGCGCTCACCGAGTTCCAAGCTTGCAGCAAGTACATTGCCGGCATATTGGGCGGCATGGCTGCAGGCGGCTGCACATGAACGGCGATCAACGATTCGCGAAACAGAATACCCCAAAAACGAGCTTCGGTCGCATTGATCAGCAACTGGGCCTGCCCATCGACCGCGAGTGGTTGCAGATTTTGGGCCGCGAGTTTCTTTTGCCAATAAGCCAGGTTGGCTCCGCCGTGCAGAATGACTTCCTTCACCGGCGCCACTTCGGCGACATATTTGATCGGCTTATTTCCAGACTGCATTTTGCCTTTCCCTCATCTCCCGCCTCTCGCCTCTCGGCCGTTCTCGCGTTACGTTATCCGCATAAACCTGCCAGCATACAACAACGCATTCTTTCCTCTCCGGAGATTGACCATGAAGATGTTAATCGGTTGGGCCGCTGCCTGCGGTTTGCTTTTGACCTCGCTCGTTCAAGCGGAAGACGGTCCTTCGCCGGCAGCACCGCCGGAATCGTCAGACATGAAACCGCTATTCAACGGCAAGGACCTCGCCGGCTGGGAAGGGGACATGCGGTTGTGGTCGTGGCAGGATGGCGTCGTTCGCGGTCAAACGACGAAGGAGAACGTAGCCAAGGGAAACACGTTCCTCATCTATCGCGGCGGTGAACTCGCCGATTTTGAATTGCGGCTGTCGTTCAAGATCGCTGGCGGCAACAGCGGTGTGCAATATCGCGCCCAGCACGTCACGCCGAAAGAGACCGACGAAAACAAGTGGGTCATCTCCGGCTACCAGGCCGAAGTCGAAGACACCCCAGGGAAGGTCGGCTTTCTCTATCACGAACGGGGCCGCGGTTACCTGTGCGATGTCGGTCAGAAGATCGAATACTCCGAAGATGGCAAAAAGTCGGTGGTTGGCGAACTCGGCAAGAAGGACGAAATTGGCAAGACCTATAAGAAGTCGGATTGGAACGACTACGTGATCGTCGCCAAAGGGAATCACATCAAGCATTATCTGAACGGCTGGCAGACGGTGGACATCGTCGACAAGGATTTGAAAAACTCGGCGGCCAAGGGGCTGCTTGCCTTGCAGATCCACGCCGGCCCGCCGATGACCGTGGAATTCAAAAATGTCCGGTTGAAAGAGCTGAAGTAAGCGTGGGATCGGGCCGAGAGATGGGACATGCGGGATATGCACGTCAATGATTAGCAATTGACGACCGCAGCGAGACGCTGTATTCCCCCGCCTCTCGCATCCCGCCTCCCGCCTCTCTGGGCGACTGGTAGAATAGAAACATCATCAATCACCGCCATTCGCACCGGGCCCTGCCATGAAATGTCAACAATGTGAGAAGCCAGCGACGTTTCACATCACGGAACTGACCGGCAACGAACCGCATGAGCATCACTTGTGTGAAACCTGCGCAAAGCAGTATCTGGTGCAGAATGATGTCGGTGCGCCGCCACCACCCACGTTGGCGGCCGTGCTAGCGAAGCAACTGAAGATCGGTCAGGCCGCCGACGAACTGGCCAAGCTCGATCAGCGGGCCTGTCCAGTCTGCGGAATTACGTTTTTTGAGTTCCGCAATCAAGGGCGGCTCGGCTGTCCGCATGATTACGTGTTCTTCGAAAAAGAGCTCACACCGCTGCTGCTGAACATTCACGGCGAAACGCGGCATACCGGCAAGCGCCCCGCGCACACCACGCAAGGGACCGATTCCAAAACTGAACTCATTCGCCTGCGACGCGAAATGAAGGAAGCGGTCGAAAAAGAGAATTACGAACAGGCGGCCAAGTTGCGAAATCAGATTCGCGATTTGGAGAAGTAGCGGAATCCGCTACATTGCCCACTTCGATTTTTTAAATCGCGTATAATGCACTCTAGCCCTTTTCCCACCATGAACTCTCCGCAGGCCGCCAAGTGAAATTCAACGAATTCGCCGAGCGTTGCGGAGAATGGCTGCGTGGTTCCGGCCCGCAATCCGACATCGTCATCAGCAGCCGCATTCGCCTGGCTCGCAACCTGGCCGAGTTTCCTTTCATCCGCCGCTGCAACGAGCAGGACCGCCAGGGAATCGAAAAGACTTTTCGCGCGGCGATTCAAAGTGTCAACGACTGGAAAGAACTGATTTCCGTCGATGTCGCCGGCCTGCCGACCATTGATCGCCAGTTCCTCGTCGAACGCCAACTCATCAGCCGCGAATTGGCCGATGCGACAGGCGCCCGCTGTGTCTTCATCGACGCCAACGAACAATTCAGCCTGATGATCAATGAAGAAGATCATCTCCGCATGCAGGTGATGCACAGCGGCTTTGATCTCGAATCGGCCTGGCAACAAGCGAGCCAGATGGACAGTTGGCTCGATCAGCAAGTGAATTTTGCCTTTCACGAACGGCTGGGTTATCTCACCGCCTGCCCAACGAATGTCGGCACTGGCCTGCGCGTGAGCGTGATGCTGCACTTGCCAGCGCTGGTTATCACGCAGCAAATCGAAAAAGTCTTCCGCAGCCTGCAAAAGATGGGTCTCGCCGTTCGCGGTCTGTACGGCGAAGGCTCGCAGGCGATGGGCGACTTTTATCAGATCAGCAACCAGGTCACGCTCGGCAAAAGCGAAGAAGAGCTGGTCAAGCAGGTCGGCGAAGTCATCCCGGTGATCATCGACTACGAACGCCAGGCCCGTTCGTTCCTGGTGAAGGAAAGCCGTAAGGACTTGCACGACCGCGTCAGCCGGGCCTACGGCATTCTGTGCACCGCGCAGCAAATCAGCAGCGAAGAAACCCTTCACCTGCTCAGCAGCGTGCGGATGGGCATCAACCTCGGCCTCATCCAAGACCTCGAAATTCCGACGATCAACAAGCTGTTCATCCACACGCAGCCCGCCCATTTGCAAAAGCTCCGCGGCCTGGAACTGGAAACGCAGGACCGCAACGTCGAGCGGGCCCTCTATCTGCAATCGCACCTGCGGAAACGCAGCAGTGACGACACGACAGAACATAATTAACGCGAGTTCCCAGCCGAAGCGCAGCGCGGAAGGCAGCCACACTGCGGGCTGCCTGAACTGAATTCTTCCGCGAACCTTCGTGGGAAGGGGATGTCATGTCACTGATTCAGCGAATCATCAGCTATCTCTTTCTGATTCTGACCTGCCTCTCCGCTTGCGCCGCCGAAAAATCACCACCGAAAAAATTGAAACCCGAATCCGACTATTCGGAAATTGCCACGAAGCTCACGCCGCTGGCCACCAGGTTGCCCGCACCAGGGCCCAGCGATTGGTTGGCGAATCACAAGGAAAAAGGTCAAACGTTTGCGCAATATTTCACTGCCCGACCGGTTCGTCGTAGCTCTGAACTGTCGACAATTTACATTTGCCTGATCGGCGAGTTCACACCACAACAGCGCGAAGTCCTCACTGCTACCGAAAAGTATCTCGGCATCTTGTACGATTCGCCCGTCAAGGTTCGGAAAACGATCGCCCTCATCGACATTCCGCCACGCGGGCAGCGAAAACATCCCAGCGTCGGCAATCAGCAGATCCTATCGACCTATGTGCTTTCCGATGTCCTTGCTGCCGATCGGCCGACGGATGCGCTCGCCTATCTCGCGTTCACTGCGACCGACTTGTATCCACAGGACGACTGGAATTTTGTCTTCGGGCAGGCGAGTCTGCGCGAGCGGACCGGCGTTTGGTCGATTTATCGCAACGGCGATCCAGCCACGAGCGACGAAGCATTTCGACTCTGCCTGCGGCGAACGTTGAAAACTGCTGGTCACGAAACGGGGCACATCCTGACGATGCAGCATTGCACCGCCTTTCACTGCGGCATGAACGGCAGCAACCACTTGCAGGAATCCGACAGTCAACCCCTGTCGTTCTGCCCTGTTTGCTATCGCAAACTCTGTTGGAACCTGCAGGTGAATCCAGTGGAGCAATTGCAAAAGCTGGCGAAGTTTTGCGAAGAACAAAAGCTAATGGATGAAGCAGCCTTTTTTTCGCAGCAAGCCGCCGCGCTGAAGTAGGCGCGCGGACGGTTGTCTCGCGGTGAGTTCCGTGCACTGATATCTAATGCAACGGACCGAGCTAAATGTTCGGCCCGGCAAGAGAAGCGCACGATACCAACGAAAGCGAACTACGCAGTCGTCTTGATTAGCATGCACTGCGTCGTCGGCAGTTCGATGACTTGTTCCTGTCGTCCTTCGCAGAACTCGGCAAAGGCCTGGCGGACGCCGGGAAGGATGGAGTAATCGTGCGAGAGGATCACGCCGCCGGTGATGAGACGGGGGAAGAAGTACTCGATGCACTCTTTGGTGCTTTGATACAAGTCGACGTCGAGGTGGACGAAGCTGAACTTGTGGTTATCGAGCACGCCCTTCACGCTGTCGGGGCAAAAGCCCTTGTGATATTCGAGTTGGCCGTAATCCTTCAGGTATTTCTGAATCGATTCGATGCTGCAAGCGAAGCGGCCCTTCTTTTCGATGTGCTTTTCGTGTTCTGAGGGTTCCGGCAACCCTTCGAAGGTGTCGCAGAGGTGAAGGGTTTTCGTTCCTTTCGCTTCACAAATGACCTTGGCGGTACTCCCTTGATAGATGCCCACTTCGGCGAAATCACCAGGAGCCTTCGCAAAGCCGGTCGCCAGCGAATGGACGATGAACGATTCGAAGTTAGTCACCATCGACCAGCGTTCGCGGCGGGCGCGGCGGAGGATCTTCAGCTTGCTCCAATCCTTGTGCATCATCAGGGCGAGCATTTCGGCCCGGGCGGCCATGTCGATGCCGAGCCATTCGATGAACGTGCCGCCGATGAGTTTTTGCAGACGAGGATTACGAAGCAACATGGGCGGGTCTCCCAAAAAAGTTTGAGGCGCAATGGTTTAGGGGCAATGGGTTTTAAACACTGTGGTCGCCCCGCCTCCAGCGTAGGCCAGCGGACCAGCATAACATTATCAGAATTATTTACCAGTTGAGGAGATTTGGCGATGAGACGACTCCAGCCGGCCAATACGGCCCGTTTCCGCGCGCAAACCTTCGTTTGCGAACAGCATCGTCCCGACTTCACATGCTCAATCAGCAAAGGTCGTACCCGGCATACAGCTTACCCAAGCGCTGATGTTATGCTGGCAGCAGCCTGGAATTTCCTCACTCCTTTGCTCGATTTGCAACCACCGTGCTCGCTAGCGGCGACAGCGGAAATCTGTTTATGAACGATTCTCCATCTGACTCATCGACATCAAATAGCCGTTCGCGATCGCAACCGGCAGACCAGCCAGCGCGCGGCGAGCGACCGCAGCGCAATTCGGGGTTGGCCTGGGGACTGATGGGGCTGATGATCGGCCTAGTGCTGATCGTGGAGATTCCCAACGAGATTGTCTCGTGGCGATTTGCCGCAGTGCTTGAAGCCCGCGATGCTGGCAAAAAGGAAGAAGCGGAAACCGCGCTCGCGGAGTTGCTGCAGAAACATCCGGAAGATCCACGATTTCTCAAAGCCCAATTTCAGTGGAATTACGAAGACGGTAAGTACGACGCGGCCCTCGCCTATTTGCAACAACGAATTGCTGCTGAACATGAAGGCACCGAACGATATGCGGCTTTGCAGAGGATGCGCAGCCAACTTTATCTGCACCTGCGCCGATATCCCGAAGCCATCGCCGATTGTCTCGATCTGGCCCGTTTTCAAAACGTCACCGGCAAACCCAGTCGCGAGGAAGTCTTGAACATGCTGGCTTATGCACGAGGATTAGGGGGCGTTGAACTAGACGCAGCTCTCCTCGATATCGATGCGGCAGTGGCAATTTCTCGGGCCAATCTCGCCGACGCGGAACAAATCTTGCAGCATGCACTGCAGCGAAAAAAGGGGGGGGCTGCAGCCAACGAATTGGTGAACGAATATCGCCGCTCGTTGCTCGGCTGCTTGGACACGCGCGGACTGGTGCATTTCAAGCAAGAAAACTACGCGGCGGCCGAGAAGGATTTCGATGAGGCAATACAGAATATGCGCTTGGTGCGCGAGTTTTATCGATTGCACGGCGACGCACTTTCTGCACGTAAACTGCACTATCGAGATTTCGAAGCGGAACTTCGCCAACTCGACCACAACGATGCCGTGATCTATTACCACCGTAGTTTGAACTTGCGAAAACTGGGCCGCGACGACGATGCTCAGCGTGATTTGGACAAAGCCCGCAAGTTGATCGGCAAGGAACCTGACGAGTCGCTCTTGTAAGAGCGTGGAATCGATGGCCGGATGATGCCTGCAGAAATGGATGCTCGCAGTCACTTGAGCCGCAATTTGTTGCTGCTGGTGATTGCTTATCTGGGATTCATCAGCCTGGGATTGCCCGATGCAATAACCGGTGTCGCATGGCCACAGCTGCGCGATTCCTTTCGGATGCCACAGTTAGCCTTGAGCTCGATTTCGGTCGCGCTGGGTAGCGGCTATTTTCTATCGAGCTTTTTTGCCGGGCAATTGTCGCAGCGGTTGGGGATTGGCCTGCTGTTGACCATGAGCACCTTGCTGGTTGCGCTTGCCATGTTTGGCAACTCGCTTTCGCCGTGGTTTGTGCTGATATTGGTTTGTATCTTATGTTGGGGGCTTGGTTCCGGCGCTGTCGATGCCGGGCTGAATCATTACGCGGCGAGTCATTTCTCCTCCGTGCACATGAACTGGCTGCATGCGTGTTACAGCCTCGGCGCGACGCTCGGTCCTTTCATCATGACCGGCGCGCTGACGTATGCCGAGTCGTGGCGGTTTGGGTATGCGATTGTTGGCAGCATCGTTTTGACGCTGACATTGATCTTCGCTTTCACGCCGCGCTGGTGGGATGATGGCCACGCGCCTCGAGAAGCGAGCCACACAGCGCCTGTGACCATGCGCGAAACCCTCAGCAGGCCGATCGTTTGGCTACAGATCACGACATTTGCACTCTACACCGGACTCGAGTTCATGATCGGTGCGTGGACGTATACGCTGCTGACCGAATCGCGAAATGTCGAGAAGCCGCTGGCCGGCATGCTCGTTGGCGTCTACTTCGGTTCCATCGGAGTGGGGCGTGTCCTGCTCGGAGGTTTGACGCACTGGATGGGCATCGACCGGATGCTGCGAATCTGTACGGTCGTGGCCGTGATCGGCACGGCGCTGTTCGCCAATGCGCCGGTGCTGCCGATGACGATCTCTGGCCTGGTGTTGCTCGGCTTGGGGGTGGCGCCGATATTTCCAGGTCTGATGTCGCGCACACCAGCAAGACTCGGCGCCGATCATGCTGCGCATGCCATCGGCTTTCAAGTGAGCGCCGCGACGATTGGCGGCGCCGCACTGCCAGCCTGGGCAGGAGTGCTGGCCCAATATGTCAGTCTTGAAACCGTCGCGCAGCTTGGCGTCGTGCTGGCCGGGACGATTTGGCTGTTGCACGAAATGCTGCTGAGGTCGACGGCAACCAAAGCTACGGCGTGAAGTCTTCATCGCCGGTCAAGCCGACGACAAACGCAGCGAGCAAATCAGCCGCTCGATCGAGATCCTCGAGCGAAACCATTTCCACGGCCGAATGCATGTAGCGATTCGGCAAGCTTACCAGGCCCGTTGCTACGCCCGCGCGATTTAGTTGCAGAGCATTGGCATCGTTCGGAACCGCTCGGCCGCTGGCGGAGAGCTGATGTGGAATCAGTTTGTCCTTCGCCGTTTGAATCAAGCGTTCGACGACGACCGGATTCATGTTCGGCCCGCGGAAAATTACCGGCCCGTTCCCGAGCGCCAGATCGCCTTGCTGCCGCTTGTCGATCGTCGGGCAATCGGTTGCATGGGTGACGTCAACCGCAATGCCAATATGTGGATCAATGCCGAACGCACTGGTCTGGGCGCCACGCAGACCGATTTCCTCGGCGACCGTCGAAACCGCATAAATGCCCACTTTCAGCGGCGATTGTGCAGCGCGGCGTAAGGCTTCGATCACGGTCCATAGGCCCGTTTTGTTATCCATGGCCGGCGAATTCGCGAGCCCGTTCCGCATTTCCTGAAAGCCGAGTTGCAGCGTCACCGGATCGCCAATCCTCACCAGGTCTTGCGCTTCTTGCTTGGTTTTTGCACCGATGTCAAGCCACAGATCGTCGAGCTTCACGACCTGTTTCCGCTCTTCATCCGTCAGCAAGTGGATCGGCTTGCGCGAAATGACCGCGGGAATGGGGCCCCCACTGGCCCAGATCACCATTCGCTGACCGATCAGCTGCTGCGGATCCCAGCCGCCAATTGTCTGCGCATAAAGAAAGCCATTGTCGTGAAAGTGCGTGACCAGCATTCCGATTTGGTCACAGTGACCGGCAAACATCACGCGGACTTTGGCGTCCGGATTCTTGCAGGCAATGACGTTGCCGTGCGAATCGGTGCGGATCGTATCGGCGAACGAGGCTACGTACTTGCGAACGACATCCTGGATGGGGCGCTCGTAGCCGCTCGGGCTCGGCGTGTGGAGCAATTGCTTGAGAAATTCGAACGATGAGGCTTCCATGAAAGCTCCGCGAGGAATGAAGATCATTGATTGAGTTCACATTGTCGCGATCTGTTACCCAAGCTGACAATAGGACGCCCCAGCGATCCTGCCGCCAGCTATCATGAGTGCCTTACTCCCTCCCTCGTTCTGAAAAGCAACCGATGGACCTGCAACTGCAAGATCATGTCATCCTTATCACCGGCGGCGCGAAAGGAATTGGCCGGGCTATTGCCGATTTGCTGGCGGCCGAAGGGGCCATTCCGGTGATCATCGGCCGCAACCAGGTCGATAACGAAGCGGCCATCGCTGAGATTAAAACGGCCGGTGGAAGAGCGGCGAGCTTTGTCGCCGAGTTGACCGAACCGATTGCTTGTCAGCGTGCGGTCGAAGCCGCAATTGCCAAGTTCGGTCGGCTCGATGGCATTGTGAATAACGCGGGGATTAACGACAACGTTGGCTTGGAAGAAGGCAACGCTGAGCAGTTCGTCGCCTCGCTGCACCGGAATTTGATTCACTACTACGAAATCGCCCGGCATGCCTTGCCAGCCCTGAAACAGTCGAAAGGAGCGATCGTCAATATCGGTTCGAAGGTTGCGGAAACAGGCCAAGGACATACCTCTGCCTATGCCGCGGCCAACGGAGGCCGCAATGCCTTGACACGGGAATGGGCGATTGAACTTGGCAAGTATGGAATTCGCGTGAACGCTGTGATCGTCGCCGAATGTTGGACGCCGTTATACGCCAAATGGATTCAAACGCTGGGCGATCCCGACGGCGAGCGCCGAAAGATCGAACAGCGCATTCCGTTCGAAAAGCGGATGACGACGGCGGAGGAAATCGCCAACATGGTCGTCTTCCTTCTTTCTCGGCGGTCCAGCCACACGACCGGACAATTAATTCATGTGGACGGCGGATACACGCATCTCGACCGCGCAGTTACGTAAGGAAGAATGCGATGCAACGACGAGATTTTCTCGCAACCGCCGCCGCTGCCACGTTCGCTGGCAATGCGTTCAGCGTCGATCTGCCGATCACGAGGTCCTGCGACCTGTTTGTCTACGGCAGCACGCCCGGCGGCATCGCGGCGGCGCTGGAAGCCGCGCGGCGTGGCCTTACGGTGATCCTTGCTTGCCCGCAACCGCATCCCGGCGGCATGTCGGCGAGCGGTTTATGCACGACAGATGCCGTGCGCCGACATTTCTTCGGTGGGCTTGTGTTGGAATTTGTGCAGCGAGTCCGCGCCGAGTATGCCGCGACCATCGGCGAAAACTCACCCGACTTTGCGCTCATTCACGACGGCTGGTATTACGAGCCATCCGTCGCTCAGCGGGTTTTTGAAAAGATGCTGGCTGCTGAAGCGAACCTGAAATATTTGCCCAACCAACAGCTGCACGCCGCCGCGGTTGATGGCGGTCGCATCACGCAAGTTCGCTTAAAAAACGATGCGGGCCAGGACCTGATGATCGCTGCGCGCACTTTCATCGACGGCACCTACGAAGGCGATCTCGCCGCGACGGCAAAGGTGCCGTACCGAGTGGGCCGCGAATCACGCGACGAATTCAACGAACCGCTGGCCGGCATTCATTACATGAACTTCCGCACTGGTAAGCAGATTGTCACGCGCGATACCGGTGAAGCGTCGCCGGCCATTCAGGCGTTTTGTGCTCGCTGCATTTTCACCGACGATGCGACGCAGCGCGTGCCGATCGAGAAACCAATGTCTTACGATCAGCATCTCCCTGACTTTCTGCCGCTCCTCGACGATTTTAAAAGTGGCCGAATCACTCGTTGGGGGAGCGGCGCGAAGTTGCCGGGGCGAAAAATGGAAGCCAATGGCCATATCGAATGGCTCACCAGTTTGAATTGCCCCGGCGTCAGTTGGACCTGGCCCGAAGCCGGCAAAGAGCATCGCGCGCGGCTAGCGAAGTTTCATATCGAGCATGCCGCTGGCATGCTGTGGTTCCTGCAAAACGATCCCAAAGTACCCGCAGCCATTCGCGCGCAAGTTGCGCCGCTCGGTTTGCACAAGCAGGAATTCACCAGCAACGGCCATTGGCCATGGCAGATCTACGTCCGGCAAGGCCGCCGTATCATCGGCCGGGCCATGATTACGCAGCGGAACTTTATGCCCGACGAAAAAGGGAACACGCCGCGCGTTCAAGATCCGATTGCGCTCGGCGAACATTCTTTCGATGTGCATCCCTGTCACGATCGACGTTTCGCCGTTGACGGCTTCATGGAAGGCGTGCTTTGGTACCCCAAAAAAGCCGAAGGGCCCGCGCGGCCGGGACAGATCCCCTATGGTGCATTGCTGCCCAAGTACATCGACAACCTGCTGGTGCCCGTGGCGATGTCCTGCACGCATGTGGCGATGTCGGTGCTGCGGATGGAGCCGGTTTGGATGACAACGGGACAAGTCGCCGGGCTGGCCGCGGTTCGGGCACATGAACAAAAAGCCGATGTCGCTGCGATCGATCCCAATCGGTTAGCGGCTGATTTGAAAATCGCAATTAATCCCTCTGTCAACTGAGGTCTGCTCGATGTCGCCACTCTCGGACGAAGAACGTGCCAACTTACGTGGATCGCTGCAAACACTACGGATCATCGTCTTTGCGCTGATGATGGGCGTGACTACATTCACGGGATACAGCGTTTTTACACAATTGCAGAAGGGCGTGCCCGCTCTTCAACCGGGGCTTGTGCCGGCGGTGATCAAATTACCGCACGCGATGGCGCTTGCAGCAGCAGCCGGCGCCGCCGTACTAGCCTTCATCGTGCCCCCGTTCATTCCTGCGCCCAAGGTCGAGACTGACAAAACCGATCCGCGCGAAAAGGCCATCATTCAAGCCGCGGGCACTTTGCAAATGCGCACCATCATTGCTTGCGCACTGCTCGAGGGCATGGCGTTCTTCAACGCAATTTACGTCCAGATGGATTTTAGTTTGCCGAATCTGGTGATGGTCGGTGTGCTGCTGATCTTGCTTGCGTTGCACTTTCCGTTGACCGGTTGGTACTACGGCAAAGTGGAACGGCTAATGGGTGTGGACCCGTTTGAGTCAGCCTATGCGCCGCCCGGCAAGAATGCTTCGTGAACTAGGAACGGGCTGCGACAAGAGCGTCGAGCTCGTTCTTCAATTTGCCCAGGATCTTGTCATATGGATAAGCGCCCAGTTCTTCGCCGCCGCGTTTCAGATTGACAAAATTTGGTCCGCACCAGAGTCCCAAATCAGCATCGTCGGTTTCGCCGGGGCCATTTACGCGGCAGCCCATCACGGCGATGGTGATCGCGTGTTTTTCCGCGTAGCGGGTCATCTCTTTTACTTGCTGGGCGAGTTCAATGAACGCTTCATTTTCGACCCGCGAACAACTAGGACAGGCGATAATGTTCAGCGTTTGCAGGCCGTAATCGACAACGCTGCGAACACGGCCCGCCGCGATATCGGCGAGAATCTTGCGGCCCGCTTCGATCTCTTCCTTCTTGCGATTGTTCGGCACCGTAAGCGAGACGCGAATCGTGTCGCCAATGCCGCGGCCGATGAGTTGTTCAAATGCGATGCGAGTTTTGATCACCCCATCGGGCGGCAACCCTGCTTCGGTCACGCCCAGATGCAACGGCACGTCGGGCCGACGCTCGGCAAACCGTTTGTTGACTTCCACCACCTTGCGCGGATCGCTGTCCTTGAGCGATACGCAGTAGCGCGTGAAGCCCAGGCCGTCGAGCAGATCGCAATGTTCCCAGGCACTTTCGAGCATCGGCGTGATCGAATCGGCCGGGTCGTACTTTTCTTTTTTGGCAGGATCGACGCTGCCGCAATTCACGCCGACACGCAGTGCGCAATCATTGTCCACCGCGACTTTGGCAAGATAGCGGACCTTATCCTGCCATGGCTTGGTGGGTTCGTGGTGATAAAGGTGGCCGGGGTTGTAGCGGACCTTGTCGACGTGCGGCGCGACGATTTCGGCTAGACGGTAGTTCTCCTGCAGATCGACCGACAGATTCGCTTTGGTCTGGCGACGGATTTCGGCGAGAGCTTCGGCATCTTTCTTGCTATCGACGGCAATCCGCACGACATCGGCCCCGGCCGCCTGCAGATCGTTCACCAGTGCGACGGTCGCGTCGATGTCTTGCGTGTGCGTGGCCGTCATGCTCTGCACCGCAATCGGCTGATCGCTGCCGAGGGCAATTGAGCCAATTCTCACCGTCCGCGTCGGATTCCGCTTGATTTGCACCGCTGACTCCCGTCCCAAACTTCGCTCATGCCAGTTCCACAGCCTGTTGCTGTGAGTCCACAGCCTGCATTCTTTATTACCGCAGGAAAATTGACAATGTCACAGGCGTGACAGTTTCCCGGCGCGAGCACGATTGGCACGCAGAATGGGTGCAAGTCTAATGTTTGCAGAGGTTCGCAAACGACGCCACCGCCTGCTGCAGGGAGTTAAAATCGACGGGCTTGGTCATGTGAAAATCGAAGCCGGCCTCTTTGGCCCGCTGTTGGTCTTCATCCCGGCCGTAGCCAGTGAGGGCGATTAGCAGTTGTCCATCGAAGTTGGAATTCTCGCGCAGGGCTCGCGCGACGGCATAACCATCCATGCCGCCGGGCAGACCGATATCGCAGAGCACCACTTCCGGCAACCAATCGGTTGCCGCAACGACGCCCGCCGGTCCGGAATGCGCGATGCGAACATCATGGCCCATGTGCTTGAGCAGCATTCGCATGCTTTCGGCGCCGTCGAGGTTGTCTTCGATGACGAGAATGCGGCAGGATTTGCCCTGGGCGGGGGAATGGGAACTCTTGGTCACAACTGGCTCCGGCGATTTATCGAGGAACAACTGCACACGAAACTCAGTGCCGCGGCCCAGACCTTCGCTGCTGACACATACCGTGCCGCCGTGCAACTCCACAAGCCCTTTCACCAACGCCAGGCCTAATCCGAGCCCGCCGCGGCTCCGATCGAGCGAACGATCGGCTTGGGAGAAAGCGTCGAAAATGGAACGCAGCGTCTCGCGATCCATGCCGATGCCCGTATCGCGCACGGTGAGAATGGCGGAGCGCCCGTCGCGATCGGCTCGCAGCCCGACAAAGATGTGACCGGCCTCGTCCGTGAACTTGTGAGCGTTGTGAATCAGGTTACCGAGAATCTGGCTCAGGCGTGTCGGATCGCCGGCTGTCCAGAGCGAATGCGCAGGAATCTCCACAATCAATTCCAGCCCGCTTTGCTCAATCACGGTGCGATAGTCTTCGAGCGTCGAAAGGACGATGGAAGTTAGATCGCAGCGTTCTTTGCGCAGGCGAATCTTGCCGTTAGCAATCCGTGAGACATCGAGCAGATCGTCGATCAAGCGCGTCATGTGCGTGACTTGCCGCTCGATCATGTCGCGAGCCTGTGTGGCGCCCAAGGTGGAGTCGCTTTCCGGCCCCTCGTTGCGACGGAGGATTTCGACGGCGTTGCGAATGGGAGCGAGCGGATTCCGCAGTTCATGTCCCAGCATGGCCAGGAAGTGATCCTTGCGGCGATCGTGCTCGCGAACGTTCTCATACAACCGCGCATTGTCGATGGCGATGCTCGCTCGGCCCGCGAAATCTTCGGCCAGTCGCAAATGCCCTTCGTTGGTTCCGTTGCCGCTAGGTTTGCGGGCCAAGGCCAACGCGCCGATCGTATGTCCGCGGGCACTCAGCGGCAAAATGACGGAAAAACGGAGCTCGGTTTCCAGTGAGTTCTCTGGCGTGAGCCCCGGATCGCTCGCTTGGAACGAGGGCATCGTCAAACTCCCCAGGTCCGTGTTGCTGTTGCGCTGATCGATCACATCCATCACTGCTTTTCGCAACGCAGCGGGGATCTTGTCCCACACATCGTCGCGACACGAAGCAGTTCTGCCAGCGCGAGTCAGCCAGGCGGCATCGCATTTGGCCACTTCATTTTTTTCATCGAGCAAAGCGATGGCGCAGAAGTCGCCCAAGAACGGAACGGCCACGCGGTTGATCTCGCCAATGATCGCATCGATGCTCAAATGCCGCGTCATCGCGGCAGTCGCTTCTGACAAGAACGTAAGCTGCCGATTCGACTCTTCTGCAGCAGCGCGGGCGGCCTGCTCGCGCACCAGGTTGACCCGCTCCTCCGCATGACGTTCGATCTCTTGCGTCTTGCGAAACAGGTCGACGAACACGCGAACTTTGGTCCGGAGAATATCGGGCACGATCGGCGAGAGGATGTAATCGACGGCGCCGAGCGAATAACCCTGCGCGGTGTGCATGTCGTCGCCAAACGCCGTGACGAAAATGATCGGCGTGTGCGTGCAGCGCCGATGCTGCCGAATCAACGCAGCCGTTTCAAAGCCGTCGATTTCCGGCATATTCACATCGAGTAGAATCACCGCGAAATCCTGCTCGAGCAATCGTCGCAGAGCGTCGCGACCGGAACGGGCCAGGACCAGATTCTCGCCCAAGCTGCCGAGCGCTGCTTCGAGCGCCAGGAGTTTGTCGGGCTGATCGTCAACGATCAGCACGTTCACTTTCTCAGCAGCGACGCCTTCGCCAGGGCGCGCAGCAGCTTTCAGCGGTCCTTGATCGGCCGGCGAAGGAGCCATCATCCAGTTTCTCCTCAATTATCCGCTCGCAAACAGGCGGTCATTGCCTGCTTTAATAACTGGTTGCCGAAATTTCGAACGTATCACTTGGCGTTTCGCGCCGCCGCAGCCACGCCCGGAGCACTGCCAACATCTGCTCGGAATCGACCGGCTTGGCGAGATAATCCCACGCACCAGCATCGATGCACTTTTC
Source organism: uncultured Pirellulaceae bacterium (assembly GCA_964394305.1). Taxonomy (GTDB): domain Bacteria; phylum Planctomycetota; class Planctomycetia; order Pirellulales; family Pirellulaceae; genus Anatilimnocola. The sequence continues at coordinate 4,146 of CAYMWL010000067.1, read as the reverse complement.
GCGATCTCCCTTCATCGCTTTGGCAGTGACGGCGATGATCGGCAGATTCTTGAAGTGCGAGATTTGGCGGATCGCCCGCATCGTCTCGTAGCCATCCATTTCGGGCATCATGATGTCCATCAGCACCACATCGATGTCGGGGTGGTCTTGCAAGACTTGAATGGCGTCGCTGCCGGTCTCTGCAGAGTAGATTAACATATTCCGCCACTCGAGCACGCTGGAGAGGGCGAAGATATTGCGAATGTCGTCGTCGACGATCAATACCTTGCGCCCTTCGAGCACACCATCGGAATCATGCAGATTGCGTAGGATCTCTCGCTTGTCTGGCGCCAGCTTCGCGAGTGGATAATGCAACGCGGCAGCAACTTGATCGAGCAACAGATCCGCAGAATATGCCGAGCGAACCACGCGACTCTTGGCAAGCAATTTCAGGGCCACTTGATTCTCAGCCGACGGCACCACGTCGGTGCGATAAATAATGGGCAGTCGCGCCCACTTGGGCTCGCGTGCCAGCTGCACGGCGAATTCCGCAAGTGGCAGATCAACCACGCGGGCATTTAGGATCAAGCAATCGCACTGACCTGCTTCAAGCAGCGACAGCGCCTGACGGTTGCTGGCAACCTGCTGCACGCGCAAGTCTTCTTGCTCCAGCAGAATGCGGGTCGCATCGCTCGCGTCGGAGGTGGCTTCGACCAGAATGACGTTCTTTTGCGTCTGCCGCACAAAGTCGCTAGCTGAATCCATGAACTGATCCAGATCATCTTGCGTTTGAATCGGCTTGGTAAGAAAGTCGACTGCGCCCGAACTGAGCGCTCGCTCGCGCATCTCCTCCGTCGAAACAATCCAGACCGGAGTATGGCGGATGTTCGCGTCATTCTTCAGACGCTCGAGGACGCGCCAACCATCGATATCGGGCAAGCAAATGTCGAGCGTCATCGCACTGGGGCGATACTCGCGGGCCATCGTCAGGGCTGCCGCGCCCATCGAAGTAACCAGACCTTTGAAGCCGCGGTCGTGCGCTGACTGCAGCAACAAGCGAGCGAAATTGAGATCGTTCTCGACAACCAGGATCACCGCATCATCGGGCTGAATGTTGGCTCGGTCGTCACCTACTTCGTTGACGAGTTGCCCCACTTCCGGCTCCAACACATCGCCGAGTTCTTCGCGATGCGCCAAGCTCGCAGTCGAAACGGCAGTCGCAGGATTATGTTCTGCTGTTCGTTCGACCGGACTTTTGCGCGAAATCTTGGGTGGCACATACGTCTGTGGCAAGAGCAGCGTGAATGTGCTCCCTTTGCCGGGCGTGCTGGTCAGACGGATTTCGCCGCCGAGCAAGCGGGACAATTCACGGCTGATCGCGAGGCCCAGCCCCGTACCGCCGTATTTGCGGCTCGTCGAACCATCGGCCTGTTGGAACGCTTCGAAAATGATCTGCTGCTTGTCGGGCGAAATGCCAATGCCCGTGTCGGTGACGACAAAAGCCAGCACGCCGGAAGCGTTATTGAGCACTTCATTGTCGCTGTTCCAACCCGCGACGATTGGCTTGACGGTCAACTTCACCCGCCCCTGATGCGTGAACTTGAACGCATTGGAGAGCAGATTCTTGATAACCTGCTGCAGGCGCTTTGCATCCGTGAGCATGGTCTTCGGCAATTGGGGATCGAGTTCGATGCTGAACTCGACTTCTTTCGCTTCCGCAACGTGGCGGAAAGTCCGTTCGACATAGTTATTGAGATCGCTGAGCCGCAATTCGCCGACGTCGACCATAACCGTACCCGATTCGATCTTCGAGAGGTCGAGAATGTCGTTGATGAGCATCAGCAGGTCGTTGCCAGACGAGTGAATCGTCTTGGCAAACTCCATCTGCCGCGGCGTGAGGTTGCGGTCGCTGTTTTTGCTCAACTGATCTGACAGAATGAGCAAGCTGTTAAGCGGCGTCCGCAGTTCGTGCGACATATTCGCCAGGAACTCAGACTTGTACTTTGACGTGAGCGCGAGCTGTTTGGCTTTCTCTTCGAGAGCCTGGCGGGCTTGTTCCACTTCGCGATTCTTCCGTTCCACTTCTTGATTCTGGTGAGCCAAGAGACCGGCCTTTTCTTCCAATTCCTGGTTCGTGTTCTGCAACTCCTCCTGCCGGCTCTGGAGTTCCTGGGCCAGCGATTGCGACTGTTTGAGGAGCCCTTCAGTACGCATGTTGGCTTCGATCGTGTTAAGCACGATGCCGATCGACTCGGTGAGCTGATCGAGGAAGGCCTGGTGCGTGGGATTGAAGCGTTCGAACGAAGCCAATTCGAGCACACCCTTCAGCTCCCCTTCGAAAATAACCGGCAGCACGATGATGCTCTGCGGCGGTGCGGCGCCCAGGGCCGATGACACATGGAAGTAGTTCGGTGGACAGTTGGTGATGTGGATCTTCTGTTTTTCCAACGCGCATTGACCACAGAGCCCTTCGCCGATGCCGATGCGCTTGCCGAGTGCGTCTTGCCCGCGATCGGCGTAACTGGCGAGCAGGGTCAGCTGCGGATTGTCATCGACCGTTTCGTGCACATAGAACACCGCCTGTTGAGCACCCACCACCGGTACCAGTTCGGACAGAATCATGCGGCCGACCGTCGTGAGGTCGCGCTGCCCTTGTAGCATGCGGCTGAACTTGGCGAGGTTCGTCTTCAGCCAGTCTTGTTCGCTGTTCTTGAGGGTCGTGTCCTTCAAGTTACGAATCATCTCGTTGATGTTGTCCTTGAGGGCGGCCACTTCCCCTTGAGCTTCGACCGTGATCGAACGGGTCAAGTCACCCTTCGTCACCGCAGTCGCCACTTCGGCGATGGCTCGCACCTGCGTGGTCAAGTTCGCCGCGAGTTGGTTCACGTTCTCCGTGAGCATCTTCCAAGTACCAGCAGCGCCCGGCACCTTCGCTTGCCCGCCGAGTTTCCCTTCCACACCCACTTCGCGGGCCACCGTCGTCACCTGGTCGGCAAACGTCGCCAGCGTTTCGATCATCGAGTTGATCGTATCGGCCAGAGCGGCGATTTCACCTTTCGCTTCCACCGTCAGCTTCTGCTTCAAGTCGCCGTTGGCTACGGCAGTCACCACCTTTGCGATGCCGCGCACCTGACTGGTCAAGTTACCGGCCATGGAATTCACGTTGTCGGTGAGATCCTTCCAGGTTCCGGAAACCCCCTTCACCTGAGCCTGGCCACCGAGCTTCCCTTCGGTACCCACTTCGCGGGCCACGCGGGTCACTTCCGCGGCGAAAGAGCTGAGCTGATCGACCATCGTATTGATCGTATTGCTGAGCTCGAGGAATTCGCCCTTCACGTCGACCGTGATCTTCTTCGATAAGTCGCCCGTCGCGACCGCCGTCGTCACCGCCGCGATATTGCGCACTTGGCCGGTGAGGTTGCTCGCCATGAAATTCACAGAGTCGGTCAAGTCTTTCCAGGTACCGGACACACCTTCTACTTGAGCCTGACCACCGAGCTGTCCTTCGGTACCAACTTCGCGGGCTACGCGAGTCACTTCCGAAGCAAATGACCGCAGCTGATCGACCATCGTATTAATGGTGTTCTTCAGTTCGAGAATTTCACCCTTCACATCGACCGTGATCTTTTTCGACAAGTCGCCATTGGCCACGGCTGTCGTCACCGCGGCGATGTTACGCACCTGATCGGTCAGGTTGCCGCCCATCGAGTTCACCGAGTCGGTGAGATCCTTCCAAGTGCCCGACACACCTTCGACCTGAGCCTGGCCGCCGAGTTTCCCTTCGGTACCCACTTCGCGGGCCACGCGGGTTACTTCCGAAGCAAACGACCGCAGCTGATCCACCATCGTATTGATGGTGTTCTTCAATTCGAGGAATTCACCCTTCACGTCCACGGTGATCTTTTTCGACAAGTCGCCGTTGGCCACGGCCGTCGTCACTTCCGCGATGTTACGCACCTGGGCCGTCAAGTTGCCGGCCATGCCGTTCACCGAGTCGGTGAGATCTTTCCAGGTACCGGCAACACCGCGCACCTGGGCCTGGCCGCCGAGCTTACCTTCCGAGCCCACTTCGCGAGCCACGCGCGTCACTTCCGAGGCAAACGAGCTGAGCTGATCGACCATCGTATTGATGGTGTTCTTCAGCTCGAGAATTTCCCCCTTCACATC
>CAYMWL010000066.1:0-37687 GCA_964394305.1 uncultured Pirellulaceae bacterium | reverse complement strand
TGCGAACCACTCTCTAGCAGACCCGATTTCCCACCTACTTTCGAGAACCCTGCCCACGCTAAAATAGTAGCGCCATTAACCGTTGCCTCAACCTCGCTCTTGTGTATAATCGCTCGCGGAGACATGCAACAACGGTTTCCCACAATCCAAACTTCACAAGACCACTGGCTTCAAGTAAGTCAGTGGTCTTTTTTACGCGCGGAGGGAATAAGGGAACGAAACGAAGTCTCACTCCAGTAGAAAGGAAGAACGCGAATGGCAAATCGGATCTGTGAAATCTGTCGGGAACCGATCGATGTGGAACGCTGCGACGGTTTGCCGGATACTCGGTTGTGCGGGAAGCACGCCCAGGAGATCCAGCAATACGGCGGCGAGTTCCGCATCGTGTCGCAACAAGAGCGAACCTCGAAAGCGGGATCGCTCAAGATTAACTACGGCGGCGTGGCGACACAGAAACAACGAAACCACGAAGCCATGAGAAGATTGCGAGACGCTTACTCGCAACGCGGCTAACGCCGACAGGGCGAAATCCGACGCCGCGGAGTCGGAGGGGCGCCTGCTGCAAAAACGACAAATGTCGTTATGAGGGAACTGCTGTGCCTTTTCTTAGCCTCTGCTGGGCGCGAGCAGAATGTGGGTGTGGTTCTTGAGCGAGTTTATTATCATTCGCTATCTCGGCTCGCGCCGAACTGCCCACCTATCTGTGGAACCACCGCCATGCAACGTCTGCCGATTGGACCGCTTTACTACGAATATAGCCGGCATAACGAACCGCGGCTGCGGATCTCGTCGGGCGAGACGATTGTGGTCGAGAGCGAGGACGCCTTCAGCGGCCAGATTCGCACGAACGACGACCGGCGGGACAAAGTCAAACTGCCGCAGGGGAATCCGCAGACGGGCCCCATCTTGATCGAAGGAGCCGAGCCCGGCGATTCACTCGCGGTGACCATTCGCGAGATCAAACCGCTCATCGGCCAATGTTCCACGCGCACCAGCGATCCGCGGCAACTCGCCGAATGGCTCGGCACCGATTGCCCGCACGGCACGCATGTCTGCCCCATCAAAGATGGACTGATTCACTGGAGCGACCAGATCGCGATTCCGTACACGCCCATGCTGGGCTGCATCGGCACTGCGCCCGATTGGGGCGTGCCGACGACGATTCCCGCGGGCATTCACGGCGGCAATATGGACATCATTGAAGTCGGCCCCGGCAACACCATTTATCTGCCGGTGTTCGTCAAAGGTGGCTATCTCTATTTGGGCGATGCCCACGCGGCGATGGGGCACGGCGAATTATCGGCCAGCGGTTTGGAAATGCCCGCTGAATCGACCATCACCGTCGAGTTGCGAAAAGGAAAGAAGATCACCGGCCCGCGGATTGAATCGCCGACCGAACTGATGGCCGTGGCCACAGGCTGCCCGATGGAACGCGCTTCGGCGGAAGCATTTGCCAAGTTGATTCTCTGGCTCGAAGCAGATTATGGAATGGACCGTTGGAAATCTTACGACCTGCTCACACACGTCGCGCGGATCAGCGTTGGCTATTATGCGTTTGGGACGGTAGCGGTGAAGATCGAGAAGAAGTATCTCGCGTCGTAACGCCCCGGCACAGGGGCCGAGGCGGAAATTGCGCTGCAACTACTACGCATATTTGAACGGGTTCCAGGGGCAGTTGATCGCGGCCATCGCGCTGTAGAAACCTGGTAGGCGCGTTTTTACGCTGGTGAAGTTCGCGGCCTGGGCGTTCTTGAAAACCGCCGGCATTAGGCGGTAACCGTCGGGCATCGTCCCGAAGCCTTGGTGGTCTTTACGAAGTGGCCGGCCGATCAAGCTGGAGTACATGTTGGCCACGGTGACCGTCAGGAAGTCGGAACCATCCCATTTCAACCCGTCGGTCGGGTGATTGGCATAACCGCCGAAATTGCCGTCGACGATGTGAACCAATTCGTGCAACAGCACTTCGTCGGCGCGATTGCCGGCGCCGTTGCCGTTCCATTGCTGGGGCGTGAAGGTCACCGATGAATAAGCGTTGAGCCGGGACTCGAGGAAGGGTGCAATTGTCACATCTTTGGTAATGGCATTCAGCACTTCGACGCCAATGAAGGTCCCCTTGATCCTGGCGAGATTCGCTTCGATGGCCTTTGTCCAATCAGCTTCTTTCACGGGCGGTTTGCGCTGTTCGGCGCCGTGGGGATCGAGAATGAAGTTGCTCTTGTGCACCGAGCGGGGCAGCGTGCCGGTAGCGCGTTGCTTGGCAAAGTGATCGCCGCGTACGAACTTGATCGGCAGCCAGGAAGTGTATTGACCACCACCCGAGTCGGTCGGCAGGAATGCGGCAATCCGATCGCCCGCTTTCAAACCACGCAAGTAGAAATAACGGACTTCTTTATTGTGCGATTGGTATTCACCGGCGACAAACCGTGGATTGTTTTCCGCCTTGACCGAACTCTTGGCGGGCATGCCCCAAACGCCGATGGCACAGGTGCCGTTTGGATCTTTGAGCGACAGTTCAGAAATGCCGTGATCACCGGGGTTCCTGGGGGCCGGAACGTGTACGAAATGGGCCATGAGAGTACTCCTTTAACGGGAACGAGATCGAGGGTTTAGAGAGGAGCTGGCAGAGACTCTCTGAAAAGCGGAAATCCCTTTCCGTTGTTACAGCGGCCAAGACTTTTGGTTTTTTGGGAATTTGGGAGGGCGAGAAGATTCAACCTCTCAAAAACCAAGAAAACATCGGAAGCTATTGATCCGTGCTCGCCGATAGGTATAGATTAGGATGGATGGTTCCGCGACTTGAGTGCCGGCGATCAAAATGTTTCCGCGATGTGTAACGTTTTGCGGCCTGCGACTCATATCAAGGTACTCCTACCTGTCCTCTCCTCCCTCCCCCAAGGAATGCCCTCCATGCTCGAGATCAACTACGGTAGCACTGGTCGTTATTGTGATGGCATGTCGCGGCGAACGGCTCTTAAGCTGGGCTTCGCGGGACTCGGCGGTCTATCGCTGGCGGGTCTCTACCGGGCGGAGGCTGCGGCGGGGATCACCTCTTCGAACAAAGCGGTCATCAACATTCACCTGGGTGGCGGCCCATCGCACCAGGATATGTTCGATCTGAAGCCGGAAGCAGCTCGCGAATTCCGCGGTGAATTCAATCCGATCAAGACGAATGTCTCGGGCTTTGATATCTGCGAACATTTCCCCTTGCTCGCCGGCATGGCGGACAAATTCGCGGTCATCCGCTCGTTGATCGGCATGGTCGATGACCACAGCAACTTCCACACACAGACCGGTTTTCCCCGCAACGACTTGCGGAACATCGGCGGTCGGCCGAGCCTGGGAACGGTAGTCACCAAGTTGATGGGGAACACCAGCAGCGGTGCTCCTTCACACATCGCTTATAACGACAGCCCGGTTGGTTATCTCGGCCCAGTGTACAAGGCCTATCGCCCGTCGGGCGGCGACCTGAAGATGGTCGGCGGAATGACTGCGGAACGACTTGATTCGCGGACCAATCTGCTAACATCGCTCGACAAGATTCGCCGCGATGTCGATGGCTCGGGCCAGATGAAGGCTTTGGATTCGTTTACCCAGCGGGCCGTGGGTGTGGTCACGTCGGGCGACGTCGCCAATGCTCTGGATCTGTCGAAAGAAGATCCGAAAGTGCGTGAACGCTACGGTAAAGATGTCGATTCGTTCCTCACCGCGCGGCGGCTAGTCGAAGCGGGCGTGCGGGTGGTTACCTTCGATTGGGGTGGCTGGGATACGCACAGCGACAACTTCAATCAACTGCGCAAGCAACTGCCGAAGCTGGATCGCGGCTTGAGCGCGCTGATCACCGATTTGCACGAGCGGGGTATGGACAAAGACGTGACCGTCGTGATGTGGGGCGAATTCGGCCGCACACCGCGCGTCAACATGACCGCGGGCCGAGATCACTGGTCGCGCGTGGCGATGGGCTTCCTCGCCGGTGGCGGCATGCGAACTGGTCAATACATCGGCTCCAGCACGAAGAACGCGGAAGAAGCCAAAGACCGGCCGGTGCACCTGCTCGAAGTCTTTTCGACCTTGTATCACAACCTGGGCATTGATGTGACCAAAACGCAACTGATTGATCCTGCTGGTCGGCCTCAGTATCTGACCGACAACCGCGGACCAATTAAGGAACTGGTGTAGTCGCTGGAGTCCCGGCTTTCGCCGGCTGCTTGTGTTCGATTGGTTGGAGGACCGGCTAAAGCCGGTCCTCCAACCCGCGCTTCATCGAATCTTTACCAGGCAGCCTCTTCCGCTTTGGCATGTAGCTACGTACTGTTTAGGGAATGCAGCTGCAAACCTGGTTCTGGAGACTCTTTGCCTGGCAAGCCACCATTTGCGTGGCCGTGGTCATCGCTGCCGTCATTCTCGTGTCGCGCGCTGTTTCTGGTCCAACCTTATCAGTAAGTCTCGCCCTGCTGGTGTTGGTGGCGCTCATGCTGAGCGCGGCAGCAACGTGGCTCAGCTTGCGACAAGTACAACAACCCGTACTGGAGCTGGCCCGCCTGGCTCGCCAGATTTCTGCCGGCGATGACGACGCGGTACTTACTTCGCCACCAGGCGAAGAGCTGGTGGAAATCAGCGGCGCGCTGCAGCACTTTCGCGGACGGTTAGCGCAACGGGGCGATCAGGTTCAACAGAATACTGAACGCTTGCAAACTGTCCTTGCGAGCATGATTGAAGGTGTGCTCGCCGTCGGCCCCGATCATACGATTTTGCTCGCCAATCAAGCCGCGCAGCGAATGCTGGACTTCGCGAGCAGTCAGTCTCAAGGGCGGGCGCTGCTCGAAGTGACACGGGCCCGCGCGGTGTACGAAGCGGTGCAACAGGCGCTGGAAACGACCAAAGCAGTAGAGCGTGAGTTCGATTCGCCAGGCGTGCAGCGGCGGGTGTTGTTGCTCCGCGCAACACGGTTGCCCGGCGAACCTTGTCCGGGCGTGATGGTCGTCATTCACGATGTGTCAGAGCTGCGGCGGCTTGAAAATCTCCGTCGCGAATTTGTCGCCAATGTTTCACATGAATTGAAGACGCCGCTCGCCGCGATCAAGGCTTATGCCGAAACGCTGCGAATGGGAGCAGTCAACGATCCAGAAAATAATCTCGCCTTTGTGCTGCGCATCGAAGAGCAGGCCGAGCGGCTGCATCAGTTGATTCTCGACATGCTGCAGATCGCACGCATCGAGTCAGGCCAGCAGACGTTCAACATCGTCGACGTCAGCTTATCGGAATTGATCGACGAATGTCTGGCGCAATTCGCCGACCTGGCCGCGGCGAAGCAGATTGATTTGGTCGGTGAGTTGCCCGCGGAAGATGTCACCGCTCGCGGTGACTTCGAGGGCTTGCGAACGATCCTCAGCAACCTGATCGACAACGCGATCAAGTACACGATTCAAGGAGGCGAGGTATTTGTTCGCTGCCAGCCGAAAGGCGACACCGTGACCATTGAAGTGCAGGACAGCGGCATCGGCATCGCGGAGAAAGAATTGGTTCGAATCTTCGAACGCTTCTACCGCGTCGATCGCGCCCGCTCGCGCGATATGGGCGGTACGGGGCTGGGGCTGTCGATCGTCAAGAATCTAACGCAGGCCTTCGGGGGAATTGTGGGAGTTGAAAGCCAGTTGGGCAAAGGCTCAACTTTTCGCATCACGCTGCGGCGAGGGAAAAAGTAAACAGCGATTAAGGTAACGGCTGCGTGCTGCGTAAGTAGGCAACCAGGTCGCGCACTTGCTGATCATCAAATTGCTTGAGCAGGCCGGTTGGCATGAGCGACACCGGCACCACGCGCATGTCTTCAATCTCGTCCCGCGGCAGCGAAAGATTCTGGCCGTCGACTCCGCGGAGTACGACGACCTGGGCATCGGACTCCGCGATGAATCCGCTCAATGAGCGGCCATCGGCGGTTTGCACGAGATAGTTCTCAAATCCTTCGCGGATCTCCGCGCTCGGATTCACGACGTTCATCAAAATGCCGCGCAGGTCGTCTCGTTTGTAACTCGTCAGGTCCGGGCCGATCGCGCCGCCGTCGGCGAACAGTTTGTGGCATTTGCCGCAGGACTGCGCGTACAGCTTCTTGCCCGCGTAGGGATTGCCACCGCTTTGAGCGACGACCTGCAATAACTTTTCAACTTCGCCCCGCAGCGCTTCGTTCGAAGCACCAGCTAATTCGCCCCAATGCTTCTTGCAAGATTCGCGAATGGCAGCAGAATCGCTGAGCATCAGGCGCCGGACGGTGCTCTCGTGAATGCTGTTCGGTTCAATCTGCCCTGCATCCACTGCGTCGACCAGCAGTTTGGCCCACGCGCCGCGGCTAGCGAGCAGCGATTGCGCCACGCTGCGAACTTCTTCGGGCGATTCTTTGTATGCCGCGACTACCTCGCGGCCGATCTCTGGATTCGCATACGACTGCAACGAACCCAACGCAACGCTGCGTAGGGCATCGTTACGCGAATCCTTGAAAACTTTCAACAGCACCGGCACGCACGATGGTTGCTGAATCGTGCCGAAGATGGCAATCAAGTGCTGGCGCTTCGCCGCATCGCCTGCTTCGTTCCCAATTTCCTTTAGTGCCTCGGCTACTGCCGCTGCATCGCCTTGTCGCAGTCGCAACGTCGGCGATGCTGAACCCGCCGCAGCCATCGCCGACACCAATTCCGGCGGCAGCGCGTTCATGCTGCGACCTTGAAAGGCGGCCTCGATGCCAGCCATCAATTTTGCCGAGTGCTCTTTCGAGGGCGCAGTTTTGAGCAACTGCGCGCACGTCAACAAGTCTTTGCGCTGACCACTTGCCGCATATCGCCGCGCGATTCGTTCCAGCAAGTGATCTCTCACTAAGGCCTGATCGCGAACGTTTGGATTCGCGAACCACGCGATGACGGCATCGCGATTGGAATCGGCCTTGGCTTCGATCGCCCACCAGATGAGAAGCGGCAGATGGATGTCGGTCCGTTCTTCCTGATGCGTGGCCAACGCTGCGACAATTGGCAATGCTTGTTCTGTGGGCAAGCGCCGGCACGAGGAAGCGAGTTGACTGAGCACTTGGGCATTGGCTTCGCTCTTGGCCAATTCCGCCAGTTGCCGGGCGACGGTTGAAGACACTTCGCCATCATCGCAGCAAAGGCGAACAGTCCATTCACGAACGCCCGGCTCCGCATGCGTCAATCCGTTTTCAATCGCTCGATCCGTCAATCCACCCGCGGAATGAGACGACCACAACAACTCCAGTGCTTCTTGCCCTTTTGACGCTTGAAGGGCGATCGAAATTTTTCTTTTCAGTTCGTCGCCTAGTTCAAGATTCGCGAGAATTTGCTGCGCAGTTTGCCGGTACCAACGATTGGAATGAGACAAAATGCCAAGCAATTCCTGGTTCGACAACTTCGTGAGAGCGGGGGGCAGCCGAACAGACTCATTCTTCGCCGAAATACGCCAGATCCGACCACTCTCCTTGTGCACACGGCCTTGATAGTGACTCGCATGATCGATCCGCTGCTCGTACATATCGAGCACATAGACTGCGCCATCCGGCCCTGTTTGAATATCGACTGGTCGCACCCAAGGATCGTCGCTGGTAAAAAGATGCCCGACATCGTTGGTCTTGTAGCTTGAGCGGTCACGGCGCACTTCACTGAGTGTCACATGACTCTGCAGCGGCGCAACACCCATCAGCAGGTTGTTGTATTTCTCGGGCAACGACCCGCCGCCATAAATCACAAACGCGTGCGTGAACCGCGGCACTTTCGCGTGCGCCATCGCTTCGAAATAGCCGAACGCAAACGGGTTTGATAGCTCGCCGTGCTTGCCGAAGCCCTTTTGATAGTACCCCCCCTGCACGTAATGAAAGCCGCGGGTGTTGCCGCCGTTGTGGCCAGAGAAGACTCGGCCTTGGTCGTCGAATTCCACGCCAAACGCATTACCGCCACCTTCGGCGAAGATTTCATATTTCTTCGTCGGCGGATGATAGCGCCAGATCAGCTGGCCTTGAGAATGAATGGCTTTCTTCTCACCAGGCCGCTTCACCGCGCCGGTCACGGTGCTCCCTTGCGCGCCATAGAGCCAACCATCGGGCCCCCAGCGCAAGTTGTTCGCAACCGAATGCGAATCCTCGATGCCAAAGCCTTCGAGATGAACGACTGGATCGCCATCGGGAACGTCATCACCATCTTTGTCAGGATAGAAGAGCAAATAAGGCGGATTGAGCACCCAGACGCCACCTTTGCCGAAGGCAAACGAGGAGCAAACGCTCAAGCCGTCCAGGAATGTCTTGTGCTTGTCATAGCGGCCATCGCCGTCGGTGTCTTCATGAATCGTGATCTTGTCTTCACCGCGAAAATGATTCGGCGGCGCGGGTGGAACTTTGTCATAAACGGTACGCAAAAACTTATCGCGGCTGATCGCCGTGAGCCCGGCAGGATGCGGATATTGCAAGTACTGCACAACCCACATGCGGCCGCGCCCATCCCATTTCACTGACAACGGCTGCCGCACTTCCGGTTCACCGACCGCGAGATTGATTTGCAAATCGTCGGGCACTTTGATTTTGGCCAGCGATTGTTCTGCTGTGAGCGGGCCTTCTTCGCCTTGCAACTTTTTCAGTTCGCGTTCGACGACGGCAGTGGCATCGAGCTTGGCAAATCTCGGGAGCTGGGAGAGTGAATCTCGATCTGCTGTCGCCCAAGCAACATCGTCGCCCGCGCGCGATTGCCAATCGCCACTCAGCCGAATCGCCTGATCACCACCGAAGAGGACCGGTGCAGCGACGTTGAAGCCCGAGCGGCCATCGACCACGCAGACGCGAACAGCAATGAGTTGCAGTTCGCCTGGCTGCACTTTCTCGGCAGGAATTTTGAACCGCTGCGTCTGGCCCAAACCACTGAGGAAATTCGGCGGAAAACTGCCGAGGCTGCCAATCTTTTCTCCGGCAAAATAAAACTCGCGAGCGTCGTCGACGGCTTCGATGGCCAGCGACAGTTCACGACCTTTCCACTCAACGGGAATTTGTACTGCCGCGCGATACCACAACCGCACATCTCGGCCGCTGGGGGCACTCTTCCACGCAGCGGGGACTTGCACAATTTTCCAGTCAGCGTCGGCCGCGAATGCCACGGAGTGGAATTCCAAGCAGCAGAGCGCGAAGCAGAAGACTGCGAAGACCAACGAGCAGGTCGACGAACAACGGAATGCGCAGGAAAGTCGCATGCGGAGGGCTCCAGCGTGGGTGGGATTAGCGTCGATCATACACGCCTGAATCGATGCAAGCGACCGTTGACCGCTGGGCAGCGGGGCCGATTTTGCTACAACCAGAGTTGTTGTTTTTCTCCCCTTTCAAAGCCATCGCATGCCCGAAGTTTGGTTACGCACGAACCGCCGCGCCCTGCTGCTCGGTTTGATCTTGCCGGCGCTCTTGCTGCTCGCGGGCTGCTCATTTTTGGGCGTTGCTGCCTGGCAGGAATGGCATTGGAGTTTTTGGATCGTACCGGCCGTGGGAGTCATCGCGGGCGTTTACTTAGTTGGCAACATACTGTGGCATGCCGCGCAACCGCGATTGGCTTATGAACCGGATTCGCTGCTGGTGTATTTAGAAACAAACGAACCAGTGCGCGTGCCGCTCGAAATCGTCGAATGTTTTTTCCTCGGTCAGGGCCCCAGTGAACTGCCAAAGATCGCCGGCCTGGAGCCTGAGACGAGCAACGTTATAGTGCGGCTCGCCGAACGAGCAAAGGATTGGCATCATCGCGATGTGAAGCCCGCGATTGCGCATTGGTGCGAAGGCTACATCACGCTCCGTGGCGCTTGGTGCGAACCGATCAGTGGCGAAGGCCTGAAAGCGCTCAACCATCGCCTCGCGATTGCTCATCGCGAGCAGAAGGCGCGGCAGGCGGCCAGCGCATGAGTACGCAAAGAGTGGCAACAACCAAATTGCTCGTCAGCGTCAGCAGCCAGGCCGAGGCAATTGCGGCTGCCGACAACGGCGCCGACTTGATCGACGTAAAGAACCCGCTGCGCGGTTCGCTCGGCGCCGCCACTCCCGAAGTCTGGCGACACGTGCTGGCGGCAGTCGGCGAGAAACTGCCTGTCAGCGCCGCGCTCGGTGAGTTGCGCGATGACAACGTGGTTGAGCTTGCTCCACAAACCGCGGGGCTTTCGTTCGCCAAAATCGGCCTCAACGGCTGCACGTCGCCCAAAGAGTTTGACTGGAAAACGGAATGGTCGAATTGGCGTTCGTTTTTGCCAGAGGGCGTCGCGCCGGTCATGGTTGCCTATGCCGATTGGGGCGACTGCGATGCTCCGCCGCCTATGGACCTGCTGAGGTTTGTGAAGCAGCAAGCGGCGCCGATCGTGCTTGTTGACACTTACGACAAAAACAACGGCACGCTGCGCGATCATTGTAGCAACGCACAGCTTGCTCAGTTCATTGCTGAAGTGCGCAAGGTGAATGCCAAGATCGTGCTCGCCGGTTCGTTGCGGCTTGTCGACTTGATCGATCTATTGCCGCTGGCGCCTGACTACTTCGCAGTGCGTGGCGCCGTGTGTCGTGGCTCGCGCGAAGGACGACTCGATGGCGCACTCGTGCGCGAGTGGGCGCAAGCATTAAGCACCTCGCACTAAGAGTGTCAAGCGCGAGCGCGTGAAACTTGTGACGCAACTGCGCCGCTGTGAAATTTGTAACTTGACGCGCGCAGGTGCGCAGTTCGATACTGCTGAGCGTTGACGGCAGGTATTGAAACCGTCTCGAACTCTCGAGTGCCTGCTGTCGACACGACAGTTCGCAGCGGGCCGCGCCTCTCTTCAACGCCAGGCTCACAGCCCAACCTGCCTCTCATAGGAGAACTTCACGTGCCGCGTTCTGTGTTAGAAGCCATTCGCGATGGCGAGTGGAATTACGAACCCGAACAGCAGGCTTCTGAAGGAGTGGAAGCAACCAAGGCCATGCCGGGCACCATTGAAAAGTTGGACGTGCTGGCTGATCGCCTGCGACAAGGACTGCCGCTCTGGCATCCGCGTGACCGCATCGATTACGAGACAACTGCGGAACGGTAGAATGAGCAGCAGCCGCTGCGCTGCAGTGGGCTGTTTCATTTCATTTCCGTTTGCGAAAGTGGTCGTCATGCCTTCGCTGTCTGTGCAAGTGCCGCATCAGCTTCCCGTCTCCGAAGCCGTCACGCGGTTGCAAAGTTTTTTGGAAGAAGTTCGCCGCGACCACGCCGACCGCGTGAGCAACGTGCAAGGAGACTGGCAGGGCGAAACGCTCAAGTTCGGATTCACGGCGATGAGCATGCAGATCAACGGACACCTCGTGGTCCACGCAGAAGAAGTGCATGTCAGCGGCAACCTGCCGTTCGCGGCGAGCTTATTCCGCGGCACGATCGAGTCGACGATTCGTGGTGAGCTCGAAAAGCTACTACGAACGTCCTGAGCAAAGGCCGGAGCAAACGTCCTCGCGCCTTTCCACCAGCATGATTGAATCGACGTCGCTCTGCGAATTCTGCCGGAATAGCGCGGAGTCCCGCTTGTTCCGGCCTACTGAGAACTTCCCATGCTTAATCGCCGCCAGTTCCTCGTTGTTTGCGTTGGATTGCTGACCTGCAGCAATCCACTGCCTGCCACTGCTCAAGAAGCCGCCGCGAAAAAGGCGCCGCCTACGGGCGTGCGCGTTTTCTATACGGGCCACAGCTTTCACATGTTTGTGCCGCCACTGATCGAGCGGATGGTGCCGCTGGCTCAGATTACCGGGCACAAGTTGGTCGGCACTCAAGGGATCGGCGGTTCGAAAGTGATTCAGCACTGGGACCGTGCCGACGAAATGAACACCGCGAAGAAGGCGTTGAAAACGGGCGAAGTCGATGTGTTCACGATGGCGCCGCACTTGATGATTCCCGACCCGGGCATCGACAACTTTGTCGAGCTGGGGCTGGCACACAATCCCAAGTTGCGTTTTCTCTTGCAGGCGTCGTGGTATCCGTTTGATGTGCCGCCGAAAACCGAAGGTTATGTCCGCGAAAATGCCGAGCGCGACAATGCGAAGATTCCTGCGTTGCAGGCGGCCATCGATGACTGGCGGACGAAGCTCGAAGCCCAAGCAGACGCGCTAAACAAAAAATACGATCAGCAGGCCGTCTTTATCATTCCGGTCGGTGACGCAGTAGTTAAACTCCGCGAGCTCATTGTTACGGAGAAGTTTCCCGGCATCACGAAGCAATCGCAACTCTTCCGCGACCCCATTGGCCATGGGCAGGGACACGTCATGGCGCTCGCGGCGTATTGCAACTACGCAGCCATCTATCGTGTCAGCCCGGAAGGTCTGCCGCTGCCGATCGAGCGGAACGTCGACGACGAGCAAAATGCCATTCTGCAGCGCTTGGCTTGGGAGACGGTTGCGAAATACCCGTATGCGGGAATTGCCAATCGCCCTGCAGCGAAGGCTCCCTAGTTCGCGGCGTTAGACAGCATGGAAACCGGCGGAATGGTCTAGTGATGGTTCCGCTTCAACAGCTGTCGCAGCAGCGTTAGTTGTGATTCGGTTGCCGACATGACATCTAGTTCATCACCGAGAGCAGCGCGGATGGCGCTGAGGCGCGGATTGACTTGGTCGCCGTCGCGGGCGGCGGATTCTTTGATGCGGCGGAGGCGTTCGACGAGCGTGAGCAGGTCGGACGTCAGCGGGCTAGCCATCGCCTGGAAGATTTCGTCGGCATCATCGGTCGCGTGATCGCTGGTTGCATTCGTGCTGCTGGCGAGTGCGGCGAAGAAATCGTCGTGTTGATCGTGGTGAGATTCGATGTCGGTAAACGATTCGAAGTCGTGGTCATGATCCTGGTCATGCACGAATTCGTCGTCGTGAACATGATCATGAACCTGATCCTTGAATCGCTGCGAGATGTGCAGCGGGTTCAGGGCGAAGTATTCGTCAGCCGTGGTGAAGGTGCGTTCGCCGCCTCCGCTGCCGCCACTGTTGCCCGAGCTGATTGGCGGATCGAACAGCGTGTCGTACTGCTGCTGATCTTCCGGTTCGGTCGCAATGAATTCGGGTCCTTGATTGCCGCCGCTGCCGAGCGGATTGGCATTCAAGTAGTTGATGACAGCCAAAGCATCGAGAGCAGTACACATGCTGTCGTTATCGACGTCGATGTACTGCCCCGGAACCGCTTCGCCGGCATTGAGAATGCCGCTGACAGGGTGCAGGTTGAGGTAATTGATGATAATCAGCGCGTCGAAGGCAGTGATGCCGGTCTCGCCGTTCGTGTTGAGCGGGTCGAGCAGGTTATGCCAGGGATTGCCGCCAAACTGGAATGCAAAGTAGAGATTGTTCGAGGCGCTGCTGCCGGGAGTGACGGTGACGGTGGCGCGACCTTCCAGCGGTGTGATCGGGATGTAATTCGGCGCCGTGATCACCTTCAGGTTGTATGTGCCGGCTGGCAACGCACTGAGATCGAAGCTGCCGTCCGCATTGGTCGTCGTGGCAGTTTGCGGTCCGACGATGAGCGTGTCGAACAGGACTTCGGTTTCGAGGTGGGCGCTGGCAATCACATACTTGATGTCGGCCGAAGGATGCGCGATGGTCATCACTTCGGTCTGACCGGCACTTAAGACACCGGTTGTGTAACGACCAATCAAATTGCCGTTGGCATCGAAGGCATCGAGCCGGCCGACACTGGACGTTCCACTGCCAATCGCCTTGAGGCTGACCGAAGTGACCGGCGCATTGAAATCGGCCTTCAAACGCCGATCGACGAGTAGGTTGTTGCCGGTGGCATTACGTTTGGTTGTGTATGTTTCGTGGCTGCTGCTGGCAGCGTAGAAGATCTTATTCGAGCTTTGCGAACTGGTGCGAGCCATCACCATGTCGCCGCCAGCTGTGGCCCCGATGACGCTCAAGGTAATGCCGGGCTGCACGGTGTTAAGGATGGTGCTCTCGATATAATCGTTGGGCTCGATCATGCGGATGAGCGTCAACAATTCATCGTCGATGGTGCGTAGTTCCACACCCCAGTCTTGCAGCGGATGTTCGCCTGCATCCCACTCGCCGTTGCCGTTATCGTCGCGATAGGCAAAGCCGCTGATGCCGCCACCGCCGGTGGCAAGTTGCGGCGGCGAAGACTCGCCCGGGGCATTGATCGTGCCGACGAATTCTTCCGAAGATGCGCCGGTGCGCTGATCGAACGTGCGGATTTTGATTGTGTGGGAACCGGGCGTGATGCCCGTGATCGTCAAATCGAGATGCGCGGTGGTCGGGGTGTTGGCAAAATCGGTGATGGTGGTCCAGTCGCCGCCGTCGAGCGAATATTCGGCGCGGCGGATCTTATTGATGCTGATGTCGTTATAGGTCAGGTTTGTATACTGGCCGCCGAACGTGTTTGCATTCTTCGCCGTGCGAACACTGCTCGTGCCTTTGAATTTGTATTGCCCCGTCGCTTCGTTGTAAGCACCGGTTCCCTTGAGCGTGAAGGGAACATCGAGCATGTCCATCACACCATCGCCATCGGAGTCTTGCCAACCAATGGTCGCCATCGACGAAGTGGAAGTGATGTTATTGGCCCAGGCATTCTGCTGCGGAGTGCCCGTAGCCATGATGCTGGGCTCTTGCACGCCGAGGAAACCACCCTGCGGATTATCACGGGCGCCGTTCAAATTCTGAGCGTTGTAATAGCCGGCTTTTTGATAGTAGGAGTGGCCGGTCGAGTATTCGTCGAGTGCGTAGAAAATGTGGCCCGTTTCGTGGGCAAACGTCATTGCGGGCCGATCCGAAGGAACGACCAGAAATTGCCCGCCAAGAAACGCAAAGGCGCCGCGATAACTCACTTCGCCGGGGCCTGGCGCTTCGTTATACGGAAAGAAATCATCGGCATCGTTGCTGCTGTTCGCCACAAAGATGGTGAAAGCCCAATCGGTGTGATGCCTTTCGCGCTGAAAGTTGTTGAATGCCTTGACGTCTTTGTAGATGTCGAGCGAGTTCGCAAAGTCGACGTCGGGCTGATTCAAGAAGTCGTTGATCCACAACTCGTGGTACGACGAGAAGCGATTGATGGGTTCGTACAACGTTTCGACCGGATTGTCAGCCCAAGTCCAGTCGTATTTGAAATCGAGCAGCGGCAGTTCGGGGTTGTAATAGAAGTTCGAAGCGTTGATCAGCGTCTGCTTCCAAAAGTTCATTCCCTGTTGAACTTTGCCTTTCACCGCATCGATGCTGGCCTGGGTCCAGTTCTCGGTGCTGACGTCGGCGCCAGGCAACGTGGGATCGGACTCCATCAAGACGACAGTAACCAGCACGTCGCCCAGCATGTAATCGCCGGTGTCGTCCGGCATGGCGCCAAGCGGAGCTAAAACCGTGCGAGCTTCGAGCGTCTCAAAAAAGACTCGTCGGCGCGCACGAGCATCTATCGGCTGGCGGCGCGGAGTGCTCACGGCTGTGCCGAGAGGAAGACGACGAGAAATTGCCCATTGCATGCAAAGAAGTCCAGGCAGACGGAGACTCAGCCTACGACGCGTGTTCCGGCACGCCGAAGGAAAGAATGAATCATCGTTACCCGCTGGAGGACATTCTTCTTCCTGACGAACATCCTACGACGGGCTCTATCTTAAGCGCACCAAGGCCACAAAACAACTCTCAGACGCGGCAATCCGCCGAATCGTTCCCATCCGCTAGCGGAATATTCCAACTTTTCCTGGACCGGTTTGCCGGGCAATTGTCACGCCAGCGCCGCGGTGGGTTTTTCGGGGCGTAGCGGTTATTTCGATCGCCGCTGAAATCCTGCCGTCGACCACCCTGATTCCAGCTTCCAGCGATCGGCCGCTGGTTGTTCCGCGCGACCAGCCAGTTAAACTGGGGGTTGTGTGCAAACTCTTCTCATCAGGCCCACTGGGGCGCTCCTTGCGCTTGGCTGGGTAACTGATCAAGGTGCGTGGCTGGTGCGATTCTGGATCCGCGGAATCTCGATGTGCCGACCCCTCGTGGCCGGTCATTTGGTGACTGGATTTCTGCTGTGGCAGGTTCTGGCGGCAAGTGTCTGCGCGCCGTTGTCGATTGCTCAGCAGTCCCCTGCCGAGAACCCCAAGAAGCCAGCCGCGGTTCCAGAGACTCCGCCTGAGAAAAAAACGGTCGCCGGTCCGCCGACTCCTGCCAGTGAACTGGAAACGTATTTGTTGCGCGACAGCAAAGGCAATCTGGTGCCGGTCATTGGCCTGACATTCGAAGATTTTGAAAAGTTGCTGAAAATTCAAAAGGGGCTGGCGCCTCCTCCTCCGCCACCGTTCTCAATCGATTCGCTGACAATTAGCGGCAAGGCCGAGGGCCCCAAGGCAGAACTGCAGGTTGCGGCGACGGTTCGTGTGCGGCAGGAAGGCTGGGTTCGCGTTCCACTGCGCATGGGCGGCACGGCGTTGCTGGAACCCGCGAAGTACCAAGGACCGGGCGAACACGTCCTCCATGTCGGCAGTGAAGGAGAAGGTTATTTGCTGTGGTTGAGGGGGCAGGGGAAATCGCACCAGGTCACACTTCGCCTCGCCGTTCCCCTTAGCGATGCCGGCCCCGAACGCCGCCTGCAATTGAATTTGCCACGCGGCACCGAATCGGCCGTGCGACTGCAAGTTCCTTTTGGTTCGGTCGCGGCCAATCTCCGCACTGGCTCCGAAGGGATCCTGTCAACCAAATCACTGTCCGGCAATCAAAGCGAAATCGTGGTCGTCGGCCCCACGGGCGATTTGCAAGTGGCATGGCAACCGAGTCGGGCAACGCCCAATGACAGCAAGTCCACCATCGATTTAGTCACCGGCGAAATCATCGTCCGGGTCGAAAGTCGCAATCGCCTAAGCGCCGAAGCGCGTTTGAAACTGAGGGCCGTCGGCAAACCGCTCGAAACAGCGGCCGTTCGCTTGCCCCCCGGCATGCAATTGGTGCCTGCGCCGACCACCGGCTACACGCTCACTGCTGCCGATGGTGATAGCGGCAAACCGAACGCTGGCGCGCTCGTCGATGTTCGATTCGAACGGCCTACGACAGGGCCGGTGGAGATTCGGCTGCTCGCCGAGCAAGAGGTTTCGCCGAACATGACAGAAACCGCGCTTCGACCCGCGCGGTTCGAAGTGATTGGTGCTCAGCGACAACGGGGCAACGTTGATTTTGTCGTGGAAGGGGACTGGAATCTAAGTTGGGCCGACGAAGGCTCGACGCGGCGCGTCGAACTCACCGATTCTCCTGCCGTAACGGGCCGGCCAGTCGCTCGCTTTGAGTATTACAAGCAGCCGCTCGATCTCAAACTGCTGGTGACGCCGCGGCCGACTCGTGTTGCCGTCGAACCGCAATATCAGGTGTACGTCGATGCGACGCAGCTTCGGCTTGAGGCCGCATTTCGTTTCCGGATTCGCGGCCCGAAGGCAACGACGACTAATCTCGATTTGGCCGGGTGGCGCATCGACAGCATCGTCGGCGAAAATGCCAGCGAACAGCCGCTGCCGCCCGCAGACGGCAGCCCCACCTTGCCGCTGCCATTGTCGCAAGTTGACGTTGCCAAAGGTGAACTCACCTATCGCATCACAGCGCATCAGCCGCTGCCCGTGGAAACCACGAACATGCGTTTCTCACTGCCGCGGCCGCAGGTCGATACTTCCGCGCCCGCGAGCATTAGCGTGCAACCTGCCGATAACGTGGAACTGACCCCAGTCGTCGCTGATCTGAAAGGTTTGGTCGCCGATACCGCTGCAGCCAGCCCCCCGTCACCGGTCATTCTGCGTCAGCACGCGCCGCTGTTGTACCGCGACTTGGGTTCTGCCGAGGCGATTTCGTTTGTGGGTAACCGTCGAGTTCGCTCGCGGCACGTCAGCTTGCAGACGGAATCGCTCATCAAACTAAAACGGGGGCCGATTGAGGTCGAACAGCGATTTGATTTTCAGGTTTCCTATGAGGGGAAACGTTCCTATCTGTTGGAACTGCCAGCGGGACTCGCCGAACCGAAAGCGCTGCAGATTTTGCAAGGAACGCAATTACTCGAGTATCGTCCGGCGCCGGCAGTCGAAGACGGACCGAACTTGATTGAAGTGCTCGATCCGCAGTCGCGTCTCGGCCGCGTGCAACTCACCGTGCGTTACACCTTGCCCACGCCCGTGTTGAAAACGGAACCGGCAACACTAGTTCATATTCCGCTCATCACGCCGGCGGCGGGCGAGATTGACCGGTTTTCGGGCCAAAGCGTGCGGGTGGAACATGCCGAAGAACTCCGCTTGACTGTGCCCCTTAGCCGCGCGGCCGAGAGCGACGATTTGCTCCCCAGCGAACGTGGCGTGTTGGCGGGCAAGACCGATCATCAATTGACAGCGCTCGACTTGAATGTCTCGCTGCTGCAAACGCCTGAGATCAGCGGCCTGGTCATCGACCGCTTGTGGATGCAGAGCTGGTTGGCGCCACAACAACGTCAAGATCGGTCGGTCTTTCAATTCCGGACCGCTGCGCCGGCAATTGTTGTCCGGCTGCCGGTGGCGGTTGCCGACAGCAATGTGCAGATCCTGCTGAACGGCAAAGGCGTATCGTCTACCACGAGCGGCGAACGTTCGGTGCGCATCGAACTGCCGGCCAGCAACGCGCCGCAAACCAATGTGGTGGAACTTTGGTACAAGCTGCGCAGAACTTCTTCTCCCTGGATTACCGATCATCGACTCAGTCCGCCGCAGCTGGAATTGCCAAATTCCAGTCAACGACAGCAGCCGCAACGCATGCAATGGCAAGTGATCCTTCCTTCACACGAACATCTCCTCATTGATCCAGCGGAGTATGCGCCGGAAATGAAATGGGCCTGGCGAAATTATTATTGGTCGCGTGTTGCTCTGTATGACCAGCGCTGGCTCGAAGACTGGTGCGGCGCGAGCCGGCAAGAGCCGTTGCCTGCTTCGCTCAACAGTTATCTCTATTCAACGGTTGGCAGCGAACCAGAATTGCAACTGCGCACGATGGGGCAGCGATCGCTTGCTATCTTGCTGGCAACTCTCGGGTTGTTGCTGGGGTTGCTCATCTTGCACGTGCCGCCAGTTCGCAGTTCGACCGGTCTGTTGATTCTCGCAGCCGTCCTGTTGGGGCTGGGGTTTGCAGCGCCGCAAACCATGTTGTTCGTGGCGCAACTGTTTGGTTTGGGCTTGGTAATCGTCGCCGTAATCGCCGCCTTGCGGTGGTTGTGGACAGGCCAGGTGCCGGCACCCGCTGCGCCTCTGAACCGTACTAATTCAAATCTCACCGGACCACGTTCGACCGGCAGTAGGTCCGCGCCGCCGATGACGACTGCCGCTGCTCCAGTTCTGCCCCCCGCGCCGCACGAGGTGGAGTCGTGATCACGAGCGCAGCCTGGCGCTGCGCGTTGATGATCGTCGCGTTGTCCGTCCTGATGCTGGCCACAAAGGCGATCGCTCAGCCCACAAACGGAACTGCCGCAAAGCCGGCGGTCGTCCCTGTTGGCGAACTCGCTCCGCCAGCAATCCGCAAGATCTACGTTCCCGCCGACAGTCTCGATCCCGAGGCCCGTGGGCTGTTGCCGCTGCCGCGCGCGGAATTCGACAAGCGAATGTCGCGGTTCGCTGCGAAAACCAAACCGGAGTTTACTCCACCAGAAGCCTGCATCACGCAAGCCGTGTATCGAGCGTCGCTGCGGAATGAACAATTAACGCAGGGCACAGCCGAGCTCACGCTTGAACGCCGTCAAGCCGCCACTACGGAGCACGCCTGGCTGACGCTGTCGCCCTGCAACCTGGCGATCGGTGTTCCCACCTGGCAAGAGCCGGATATTTCGGCAATCTTTGGCCAGAATGCCAATCAACAGTTGCAGCTTGCGGTGCCGGCTCTTGGTTCCGGTTCGCAGGCTGGCGTTTTGAAATTTCCCTGGTCTTTGCGCGGTCGACGCGATGAACGGGGCCGCGTGAAGTTCGTGTTTGATCTGCCGCCGGCGCTGCGGCAGCGCTTGGAGCTGCGGGTGCCAGCCACTTGGATGCTGACGAGCGACACGGCCGTGCCTCAGGAACTGAAGAGTTCAACCGCAGCAATCAAAGCGGGTGAAGTCGCTGATTCGCTGTGGCAAGTTGAAGTAACAGGCGACCGACGCGTGCAACTCTTCGCGCAGCCTCGGCAGGCCGATGCTCAAACTCCCCCGCTGGTGTTGGTCCGCGAAACCGGCAGCTATGTTTTTACGCCCGGTCAAATGGATTTGGAGCTGTCGCTGGAACTCGACATCAATCGCGCACCACTAAGGCAAATTCGTGTTCGCCACGACCCACGATTGCAATGGACGGCCGTTCGCTGGGGTGAGCAAAGTCTGACTTGGACGACGGAGAAGTCGTCCAACAATGAACCTGTCGTTGTCATCACGCTGCCTGAACCATTGCTGGGCCCGAGCCGATTGATTCAACTGACGGCCGTCGCTGACTGGACGCCCGGAGCGCAGAAATGGACACTGCCGCGCGCGTCAGTCGAAGATGCCTTGTGGCAGGAAGGGCGAGTCAATATCGCTGCGCCCCGTTGGTTGCAGCTCGATGCAGTCGCTGGTCCGGGCGGCCGACTTTCCGCTACGACGTTGGCCAGCGACAGCCAGGGCATGGATCTGCTGCAGTTTCAATTGGAACGCAACACAGCAGCCATTGAAGTGCAACCCGCAAGCATCGCATTTCCCTTGGATGCAACCAGCTTGCTCACACTGCAGGTTGAGCCGAAGCAAATCGTCGCCAACTTTGCCGCCGAGCTGTCCGTCAGCAGCGGACAGCACTTCAGCTTGGAGTGCGAAGTTCCTCGCACTTGGGTTATCGATGCGCTCGAAACGTCGCCGCCGGAGTTACTCGAAGATCGCGTCTTGCGGCCGCGCGGCAACCAGCAAATCGTCACCCTGCAGCTGCGGCAGCCGATTCGTGCGGGTCGACCGATTCGCATCAACGCGCGGCTGCGGCATGTGCGTGCGACCGGTGCGGAAAGTTGGGGCGATGACATGCTCCAACCCATTCGCTTCCTCGCGGCAGCTAACTCACAGCGTTATGTGACGCTGCAACTCGCCGACGCCAGTTTCGAACCCCGCCTGCTAAACGCAGATGGCTTGGAGTTTCTAACGGCTGCGGCGCTGCCCGCCAAAGTTCGCGCGCTGAGCGAATCGCCCTTGGGGAGTTGGTTGGTGCGCGTGACCGACGCCGTCCGCCAACCGCGCTTTCAATTGGCTCCCGGTTCAGCGCACTACGCCGCCGCTTCAACCTTGCAGTTGCAGCTTTCGGGCGAACGCGTGGACTATCAATTGCAGATTCAATGCGAGCCGGAGTCATCGGCTGTTTCCAGCTTGCTGGTGCAACTGCGGCCCGCACCGGCTTCGGATCCGCAATGGCTGTTGGCTGGTGAAGAGCGACCGCTCGTTGCCCAACGCGTCGAAGCGATGATGGCCACTGCTGACCAGGTGTTGCCGGCGCTCTATCGGATTGAATTGCCACGGGCGCGCGACACCAAATTTGTCGTTCGTTCGCAATGGAGTGAACCACTGATCGCGCCAACCCTGGTTCCACTGGCCGAACTTCCCGAAGCCAATTCGCTCGCCGCTCATGTCGAGATTTTCGGCACGCTCGATGGTCCCTTTACCTGGCAAGCCCAGCGGTTGCGGCCGCTTCCGTTTGCCGCCGCGACGCGCGAACTGCGGGCTCGCTATCGCTACCAGGCTGGTCAGGAAGCAACGCTAACCATTGCGCCGCTGCCCGATTCACAACGGCCTTTTGCGGGCTGGATCAGTCGCTGCGATCTCGACAGTGAGTTTTCGCCAACCGGCGCTGGCCGACACGAAGCGCGGTTTGCGGTTACGGGTAGCGATATCGAAGTGCTCGAACTTCGTTTGCCCGAAAACGCGCGGCTTGCGCGGGCCACCGTCGACGGCCGCGAAGTTTTGGCGTTCTCGGCTGCTGCCGATACACGCTGGTTGTCAATCCCGCTTCGACAGGCAAAGGGAACTGCCGCAAGCAGCAGCCCACTGGTGCGTATCGAGTACACTTCGCCACCCAATCGCGAACGCGCATGGCTCACTGCGAGCTGGACTGCGCCGATTCCCACCACACGTGTCCCCGTCTTGCAAAGTTATTGGCAGGTCCGCTTGCCGGGGAATTGGCAACCGTGGCCGAGCAATGCTGCGGAATCGTTTGCCAGCACCAATCGCGGGCGGAGTCTATTCAACGATTCGCTGCTCGCGCTGCTCTGGCCGAATACAACTGCCACGCCGCTCGCACGCGATTTGCCCACCGGCGCAGAAGAGCAGATCGTTGTCTATTCACCAACTTGGTTTGGCCTGTTGGGACTCGTCCTGGCGATTCTTTCGGCCGGCTGCGTGCTCCGACTCCGCAGCTGGAATCCGTTTCACTTGCTGGCCGCAGCTGTTGTTTGGCTGGCGTTGTCCCTGTTGCTGGGAGAACCTTGGGCGAGCTTTGTGCAAGCGATTCTCGCGGGTTGGTTGACGGGCTTCGCGCTGCAACTTTTTCAGCAGCCCATCAAATTGGCCCCGCAATTGACGCCACCGTTGTCAACCGAGTTTGCCTGGCAACCATCCGCACGGCTGTGGTTGTTGTTGGTTTGTGTTTGGTTGCTGAGCAACATGGCCTATTCGCAACAGCCTGGTGGTGTGACGTCCGAAGTGCCGGCGAAAGATGCTGCCAAACCTTGGCGAGTCGTAATTCCTATCGGCGATGACGAAAAGCCGACGGAGTATGTCTATGTATCGCCAGCCTTGTATGAAGCGCTCTTTCGCGCCGAGACCCGCGGCAGTGAAAATCAGCCGGCCTGGTTGGTGCGGAGTGCACAATACGACCTCCGTTGGCACGCTGCGACTGCCGATGCGCCGGCTGAACTGCAGGGCTATCTGGCCAGTTTTGAGATCGAAACGTTTCAGGAGCAGGGCGTGTTGCGCCTGCCATTTCTCAATGAGCAAGTTCGGCTGAGTGATCCGGGAGTAAAGATCGAAGGAGAAGCGGCATCTACCACCTGGTCAGCCGCCGGGGATGCGTTGCAGATCGAGTTCACGGGGATCGGCCGCAAGCGACTTGAAATCGGCCTGGCCCTGGTGACGCCGCCCAAAGACGGCGCCGTCGGCGCTACGATTCGCATCCCACCAGTGGCGAACAGTCGGGTGCTCATCAACTCCTTGCCAACTGGCGAAAACGTCGTGATTGCCAGTGCTCAGGGGAGCGAACAAGCATTGATCGGCGGCGTCTGGCAAGTGGACCTGGGAAGCACCGAGCAACTTACCGTGCAGTGGTCGCGGGCTGCAGCCGAGGCGGCGCCTTCGGTTGAAGTCGAGCAGTTGCTCTTATGGCGAATGCGGCCGAGTTCGGTGGTAGTCGAAGGCAAATGGGAGTTTCGCGCGCTCACGGGCAAATTGCGCGAAGTAGTGCTCCGCGCGGATCCCCGCTTCCGCCTGTTGCCGATTGGCAATGGGACGAACATCGTTCGTCAATTCAGCGAAGAGGGTGAAACGCATCTGCATCATTTCGTGCTGGATCGGCCGACAACGGGAGATGTGACGCTGACGGCATCGTTTCTGTTAGTTGGTTCCACGGGCATCGGCAATCTGGTGCCGCCGCGGTTGGAACCAGTGGCGGATCGCACCACGCGCGACTGGCAAGCTGTCTGGACCGCGCCGGGGCTGCAGTGGAGTGGCAAAACCAGCACGCTTCCTGCTGCGGAGTTTCTGCAGGCCTGGGGCGATGCAGCCCTCACGCCAGTCCAAGCCTTTCGCAGCACCGCCGATGCGCCGCGGCCGACACTAGCGGTGGTCGCCGTCCAAAACCGTTTGCAGGCCCAAGAGCAAATGGAATGGTTGCTCACGCCCGAAAACACCACTGTCCACTATCGCCTGAGCGGCACGTTGCTTTTGCCGAATGTCAATCAGTTGCGTTTTCAACTGCCGCCACAACTTGCCGTGCGACGTGTCGTGGTCTCGCAGAATGAGGCCAGCGTGGCCACTCGTTGGTTTCGGCATTCCGATGGCCTGTTGACGATTCTGCTCGATGAAACGCGGGCCGAGCCCTGGGTAGTGGAAGTCGTCGCGGACCGCGCGCATGTCCCAGGAAAATCGACGACCCTGCCAGTGCTGCAGACCTCTGAGATCGATGTGCAGCATTATGAGTGCATCATTCGCAAGCGCGCCGGGGCAGCAGTCACCCTCGGCAAGCTCGCCGGTTGGAAGGAAGCAACACCTGACGCCGCGGCTGAGGAACCAGCGACCAGCGATCGGCTTGTAGCTCACCTTGATTGGAGCAGCCCACGGCCCGGAAATGTTCCGCAACCGGTGCCGGTCACGCTGGGCGCGTCGCTGCCGAGTTTTTCCGGCGAGTTGTTGACGCGAATTCTCACCGAAGATGACGATTGGCAATTAGAAGTCATCGCTCGCTTGCGCAGCGCAGGTGGCACGTTCGATGAGGTTCAATTCTCGATTCCGCGGGACTGGGAAGGGCCGTTCGAATTGGATCCGCCAGGTCGCTATCAGCTCGAATCGCTGCCGGGGCAGTCGCGAAATCTGCTCCGCGTGCAACTCGAGCAGCCAGTGGCGGACCAGCTGCAACTGCGCATTAAGGCTCCCTTGGCCGTTGAGCAGGAGCTGATTCGCTTGCCCGTCGTCGATTTAATTGGCAATCACGAAGCGCTGCAGCGGCTGATCGCGCTGCCACGTCGTGGCGCCGATTCGCCGTTGCAGTGGCAAGTAGCAGGCTTACAACTGCGAGCGGATTTGCCGGAAGAATTGACCAACCTGGCGGCCGGCTCCGAGCTGATCTATGAAGCGATCATCGATCGCTATCGAGCCACCGCTCGGCCCGAACGAGTTCGCCGCGAGTCGCCGCGGATTGTGCTCGCCGAGCATCATGTCGCCTGGCAAGCCGATCGACGAATCGTGGGGCATTCGGAATGGATGGTGCTGCCCAACGGCGCTCGCACTTTGCAAATTCAGCCGCCGGCAGCGCATGAGTTGGTGGCGGCGATCGTCAACGATGTGCCGGCGCCGCTGCGCCGCGAACCGGGCATCAGCGGCGCTGCCACGGTGGAGTTGCATTCCGACACCTGGCCGCAGTGGGTGCAAGTCATTTATCGCGGTGTGCTCGCGGTGAACGACAATTCGAGCGGCCGTTGGGAATTTTCCGCGCCGCGGGCCAGCGGCGTGCCGGTCGATCAAACGCGCTGGCAAATTGTGGGGCCGGCCTTGTTGCAACTGCCGCCGGAACAAGCTCAAGCGAGCAGCGCCGCGCCCGATGCAGCGCTGGCTCCTTTCGAAGCCTTGGTCGCAATGGCGCAAGGAGCCGCCGAAGCTCCGCCGGGCAATCATGCCGAATCGGCCAGCACCTGGCTGGCGCTGTGGCGGCGACGTTGGGATCGCGAGGTCGAAGTAATCAGCAAGCGCCCGCCGTCATCCCCTCTCGCACCGCTCATCGCCGCGCGGCTGCAGACACTCGCCAACGAAATGGCCGATCAACTGAACACGCCGCTGATCAAAGATCCCCACGAAGCCAGCTTGCTCGCCACCCCCCAGATCGTCGACGCGCTGCATGAATCGATCATTTTCCGACCGCTACACGAACTGCACTTCAACGCGGCTGGCGATCTACCAAATTTGATTGTCACCCGGCAGAGTTTCTCTCCGGCGACGAACCCTTTGGTGCACTGGCTGATAGCCGCAGGTCTGTTGATGGGTGCGGCGGTGATCGCGCAGTGTGCCCGCCATGCCAGTTGGCGGGATTGGGTGAGTGCTTACCCACAATTGGTGCTCGCGCTGTTCGGAGTTGCCGCACTGGCGATCCCCGGCTATCTCTGGCTCGGCGGATTGCTGCTGACATACGCGCTGTTGGCAACGATCCATTCGCCCTGGCAACAGCAGAGAGTCTGAATTAGCGATTCTTCATTCGCGGATCGAGCGCATCGCGTAAACCATCTCCCAAATAATTCAGCGCGAAAAGCGTGAGTGCCAGCGCCAATCCTGGGAACAACACCAACCACCAGTGAATGCCAATCGGCGTGATCACCTTAATGCCGTCGTTCACGAGCAAGCCCCAAGAGACATTTGGAGGCTGCACACCGAAGCCGAGAAACGACAAAAAGGCTTCGAACAACATGACGCTGGGAATGGTCAACGTGAGATAGACGATAACCACACCCAGCACATTCGGCACGATATGACGGAACACAATGCGGCCGCTTCCCGCGCCGATGGTGCGGGCGGCGTCGACGAACTGCTCATGCTTCAGCGAAATGACCTGGCCGCGGACCACGCGCGACATCGTCAACCAAAACAGGGCCCCGATGACGATATAGAACAGGGTAATTTCGTTTAAACCCCAGCGCGCCATCGCCGCTTTGTAGTACTCATCTCGTAGCAACATAATCAGGTTGATGACGACGAAAATGAACGGAATCGAATAGAGCACGTCGACAAACCGCATCATGGCAGCATCGATCATGCCGCCCGCGTAACCGGCGATGGCGCCATAGCTGACGCCAATGATGAGCGAGACCAACGCTGCCAGCACACCGACCAGCAGCGAAACGCGCGCGCCCCAAAAAATGCGCGCGAGGACATCGCGGCCCAGTTCATCCGTGCCGCAGATCGAAGGGACGCACCAATCGCCGAAGATGCTGAGTCGCAGGTTGAGCAGCAGCCGGGTCACGCCGCCCGGCGCGTACCACAATTTATGAAAGGGATGGTCCCGTAGTTTGCTTTCAATTTCCTGATCCTTGGCTTGGAGCGCGTCGCCACTCAGGGATCTGCGCTGAACATTCAGTTTGCGAATCTCCTCATCAAACTTCCGCACGCCATCGCGCGTAATGCCCAGCGGCGAAGCAGTCCACCGCGGTGGCTGGTATTGATCCTGCTTCGTCAGGCGAATGAGTTGCGGCGATTGCAGCGGCAACAGTGGCGTGAGCAATGCGAGCGCAGCGATAACAATCAATCCGACCAGCGAAGCCATCGCGGCGTAGTTTTTTCGCAATCGCCGCCAGGCATCGAGCCAGAGCGAAACGCCGCGAATTGACGCGGCCTCGCTCAGGAGCGCTGCATAGCGATCGGCAGGGACTTTCGCGGGTGAAGACTCGTTGCTCATAGCTGACTGACTACGTTTAATCCAATTTGACGCGCGGATCGATGATGGCGTACGACAGATCAACCAGCGTATTCATGGTGAAGAGGAGCATGGTGTAAACCATCACAATGCCGGTCATCATCGGATTGTCGCGTTGCATGGCGGCGTCGATAAAGTGCGAACCCAGCCCTGGCACGTTGAAGATCCGTTCAATCACCAACGAGCCGGTCAAAATGCCCGCAGCCGCCGGCCCGATGTAAGAAACCACCGGCATGATCGCGCCGCGGAGGGCATGCCGCACAATCACAGTCCGCGGCATCAAGCCTTTGGCGTAAGCGGTCCGCACATAATCGAGATTGAGCACTTCCAGCATGCCGGTGCGAGTGAGCCTCGCGATGTACGCCGCGTAAGGAGCGGCCAGACAAACGGCTGGCAGCACCATTTGCTGCACACTGCCCCAACCCGCCGGCGGAAACCACCTCAGCACAAATGCAAACAGGATCACCACCAGGCCGGCGAGCACGAAATTCGGCACGGCAATGCCGATCGTGGCCAGGCCCATGAACGAAAAATCCCAGAACGAGTTGCGATTGACGGCGGCAACCACGCCAGCGGTTAAGCCCACGAGGAGCGCGAGGGAAAGCGAAATCACGCCGAGCGCCGCCGACACCGGAAAGCCCGCCGCGATCACTTGATTGACGGTGTAATCCTTCAATTTCGTGCTAGGACCAAAGCGCAGGGTGAAAACCTTGTACATCGTCTTGAAATAGCGCTCCGTCATCGTGCCGTCGAGATCATAGTACTCGGCTTGAGCGCGGCGAATTTCATCGGGCAACTTGCGCTCGCCGAGAAATGGGCCACCGGGTGCGAACTCCATCAGCAAGTACGAAATGGTGAAGACTGCCCAGAGCGTGAAGAGCAGCCACAGAGCACGCTGCCCGACTACACCCAGCAAGTGTGAAACACTGTTCATCGCCGCGCTCCCTCTGCCTTGCGCTGCTGGTCGATCGAGAGCGTGTTGAACGGATGCAAATCCTGGACGTCGTTGCAAAAACCCTTCACATGCGATTTGACGAGATTCTTCGACACATAAAAATACATCGGGATGATCGGCATCTCGTCAAGAAAAATGACTTCGGCCTGCCGCAGCAATTCCATCCGCTTCGGGCCATCGGTTTCTTTGCCGGCCGCTTCGATCAGTTCGTCATAATCCTTGTTGCCCCAGCCCGTCATGTTCTGCAAACCACCCGTGACGAACATATCGAGAAACGTGTTCGGATCAGGGTAGTCGGCAATCCAACCAGCGCGGGCAATGTAATAATCCATCTTGTCTTGGGCATCGAGATACACGCCCCACTCGAGGCCGCCGAGACTGACATCGATGCCCAAGTGCTCCCGCCACGATTGTTGAATGGTCTCGGCTATGGTGCGATGCAACACGGGAGAGTCGTTGTACAAAATTTCCAGCCGCGGCATGCCGCGACCACCGGGATATCCAGCTTCGGCCAACAGTTGTTTCGCGCGTTCGGGATCGAACTCCAACCCCGGGGGACTTTGATAACCTGCCATGCCCGGCGGCACGTAAGTCGTCGCAGGAACTTCGCCTGCTTTGGTGACGAATTCGCACACCTTGCGTTTGTCGATGGCCAGATTCAATGCTTGCCGCACGCGCTTGTCGCCCAAGCCCGGTCGATTCGTATTCAAACGATAAAAATAAACCGTCAACATCGGCGCCGACGGGAACTCATCTTTTAATTCTCGTTTCAATTGCGGAATCATCGCCGCGGGCATGGTCGTGGCCCAGTCGATTTGCCCGGTCAGATACATATTGAGCGCGGTGGTTTCATCGCGCAGCGCGAGGGCGTCGATGGTCTGCAATTTCACGCTGCTGGCGTTCCAATATTTCTCGTTCTTTTTCAGGCGAATGCGGTCCCGTAGCAACCGCTTTTCCAGCGTGAAGGGACCGTTGCAAACCAGCTTTCCGGGCTGCGTGAACTGCGGCGAACCGTGCTGTAGCAAGCAACCGCGATGGATCGGATAGAGCGGATAAAAGGCGACGAGCTCAGGAAAAAACGGCGTGCTGTTGTTGAGCTCGATGACCAGCGTCTTGTCATCCTTTACCTTCACACCGACAGTCTTCTTCCAATCGGTCATCACTTTGATGCACGCCGTCGGCGGCTGGTCTTGAAAAGGGAGAGCGTCAGCGGGCGCTTCGCTGTACGCCTTCAGCTCACCACTTTCAAAGCGCACGACGTACGTCCAGGACTTTTTCCAATCTCCTTCCAAGCGTGATTTTTCCTCGGCATCTTTTTCTGGATACTTCGGCTCCGGCGGCTTTCGGATCTCAACCAGGTTGCCGTACTCAAAGGTGCCGCTGGGATAGGTTTGATACCGCTTTGGCCGATCGGTCAATTCAATTTCGACCGGATCGCCGGGCTCGATCTTTCCCTGGCTATAAGCCTGCGCTCCCTTGATGTAAAAGAGCTGATACGTGTACTGACTCCCGGTCTCCGGATGGAGCATGCGCTTCCACGAAAAATCAAAATCGCCGGCCGTCACCGGCGAGCCGTCTGACCAAACGGCGTCTTGGCGAATGTGAAACGTGTAGGTTTTTCCGTCGGGCGAAACTTCAAACCGTTCCGCCATTGCCGGTTCTGGTGTGAGCGGCGTGTTCTCGTGCGGCCCTTTGAGCTCCTGCGGCGGCAGTTGACGCAGTAGCCCTTCGAACAGGCCGTTGATCATGCGATTTTCCGGATTGCCCGTCGCTTTCGCCGGGTCGAGCGTTTGCACCTCGGTGCCGTTGTCGAACGTGAAATCGGCCGGCGGCAGGGGGCTAAGCGACACCGCCCACGCCACCGCAGTGCCGAGCATCACGAGCACGAGATAGGGAAACGCTTTGCGAAAGGTGAACGGCATCGCTTAGTTTCCTGTAGCGGCAACCACGCCCGGCGCGTCGCGAAACAACCAGCGAAACGTGTCCGGCAGGATTGCTCCGCCGTGCTTGCCGTTGTGACCACCATCGCCGTACTCGAACTTGTAGTCGTACTTCTTGTACTCCAGCGACTTCGCCATCTGCTGATTGGCAAGAGGCCAATTGCCGAAGTGGTTGTCGAGATCGTTCGAACCTTCTTGCAAGAAGATCCGCAGCGGCTTCTTTTCGGTCTTGCGGATTAGCGCGTGATAAACGTGTCCGCCTTGAATGTTGGTGAAGCTGCCCACGTGACTGATCACGCGGCGAAAAGAATCGGGCCGATGCCAGGCGACGCTGAACGCACAAATGCCGCCGGAACTAATGCCGCAGCTCCCCCGCAGCTCCGGATCGTCGGTGATCTTCACCGTCTTGCCCACTTCCGGCAGAATTTCTTCGAGCAAAAAACGAGCGTAATCGTCACTCACGCGGTCATATTCATAACTCCGATTTCGCCGCGGCGTGGCGCCGGGTTCCGCGGCGGGAACTTCGCCCGGATTGATGAAGACGCCGATCGTCACCGGCATGTGCTTTTTGTGAATCAAGTTGTCCATGACCACGGTCGCCCGGAACTGACCTTTCTCATTCAAATAGCTGCCGCCGTCTTGAAAGACCATCAACGCGGCCGGCGTGCTGCCGTCGTATTGCTGCGGCACATAAACCGAATAACTGCGCTTGGTGCCGGGATAGACTTTGCTTTCTTCCCAGGTGTGATTCGTCACTTTACCGACGGGAACACCTTCCTGGCGCTCGGAATCGGCGCCCAGTTTGTAATCGTCGGCCGCCTGGAGGGGTTGAAAAATCGCGGCCAAGAAAAGGAACGCGGCAATTGTACGGTGAGTTGTCTGCATGGAGCTTCATTTCCGTTTGCAAAGTCAGCATAACGCCGGCTAAAGCTAATGCGATTCCTCTACGAATGCAACGCGTCCACCACCGGTTCGCTCGCCCCGGTAGTCCGGAGAGTGGCTCAGGGAGACGGGCAAGGTGGGTGGAAAATCGAACGCAGTTCAGCCCCTCATCCGGGTCCTGACACCGGAATCATGAGGCGATCGAGTAGTAATTACACACAGTTTGGCAATGACAAAACATGCGTGACTCGCGACGCCAAAGCGTTACAATCCCGGCTGCCTTCCTGTTTGTCTGCCTGTTTCCACCGGCGCCTACCTTTCTCAGACGTCTCAGTCGGGAGTCTTCGATGTTGTTGCGAATCGCGCTCGCGGTTGCCTTTTTCGGGTTATCAACCGTCGCCCCAGCGGCGGATTCCGTTCCGGTCGTGCAGTCGGCCAGGTCGGGCCCCTGGTCCGCGGCGGCGACTTGGGCTGGCGGCAAAGTGCCAGGCTCGAATGTGAAAGTGAAAATCGTCGTCGGCCACACGGTTACCTACGATGTTCAGGCTAAAGCCGACGAAGTCATTCGCTCGCTGCATATCGCAGGGACGCTGACCTTTGATCCGAACAAGACGACGCAGCTCAATGTCGGCTTGATCAAAATTCAAGACAGCGAAGATACCGACGAAGAAGGTTTTGATTGCGAAGGTCACGTCGCCGAACCCGAACCGGGCAAGGAACGACCGGCGT
Organism: uncultured Pirellulaceae bacterium; assembly: GCA_964394305.1. Lineage (GTDB taxonomy): Bacteria > Planctomycetota > Planctomycetia > Pirellulales > Pirellulaceae > Anatilimnocola. Next base: position 6,070 of record CAYMWL010000066.1, on the reverse strand, counting down.
TGTTGGTCGGCACGCCCGATCAGCCAATCGCAGTCGGGCACAAAGCATTGATCCGACTGACGTATGTCGAAGGGCTCGACAAAAACTCTTGCCCGGCGATTGTCTGCTGCGGCGGGCGGATGGATTTCCACGGCCAGGCCATGAATCGCACTTGGGTCAAGCTCGGCGCGACCGCGGCGAAGGGTGACAAGCAAGTGACGCTGGCAGAAGGTGTGACGGGCTGGCGGATTGGCGATCGAATTATTCTCACGCCCACGCAGACTGACTATCGAAGCGATCCGGTCAACGAAGAGCGAACGATCGCGGCCATCGATGGCAACGTCGTGAAGTTCGACGAAGCGCTCGAGTATGTGCATCTCGGCGAAGGTGACACCCGCGGCGAAGTGGCGAACCTCAGCCGCAACGTGATCGTCGAATCGGCTGATCCCGCCGGCGAACGCGGCCACACGATGTACCATCGCTACTCAAAGGGAAGCATCAGCTACGCGGAGTTTCGCCACTTGGGCAAGAAGAATGTTCTCGGTCGCTATTCGCTGCACTTCCATCTCATCGGCAATACGATGCGCGGCAGCTACGTCATTGGCGCGTCGATCTGCGATAGCCATAACCGCTGGCTGACGATTCACGGCACGAACTATCTCGTCGCCCGCGACAACGTCGGATACGGCAGCGTGGGTCACGGTTTCTTTTTGGAAGACGGCACCGAAGTTTATAACGTGCTCGATCGCAACCTGGCCGTCGGTGCTGTCGCCGGCAAGCGGTTGCCGAAACAGGTGTTGCCCTTCGATCAAAACGAAGGGGCTGGCTTTTGGTGGGCCAACAGCCTGAACACGTTCACACGCAATGTGGCCGCGGGGAATGATCTGTACGGCTTTCGTTACGAAGCGACGGCGGGCAGTTCGTTCAAGGTGAACTTTCCCGTGATGCAGCCGGATGGCAAAGAAGTGTTGACCGACATTCGCACGCTGCCGTTTGTGCGCTTTGAAGACAACGAAGTCCACAGCAACGGTGGCTTGTATGGCATCAACATGGGCGAAGGAGTGAATCGTGTGGGTCCCGATGAGAAGCATCCGTTTGTGATGAAGAACACGCGGATCTGGGATGTGCACTACGGCTTCCGTCCGCAAGTCCCTTCGCTGCTCGTCGAGAATCTGTCGATTCAATCGCACTACGGCATCTATCATCCGAATTTCGATCGGCACGTGTATCGCGACGTGACGATTCGCGCGACGAACACAGAGCCCTTCAATCGTGGCCATGACGATGCGAGCGTACAACATGGCATTGTGACCGTCGACGGCCTGACGTTCGACAACATCCGCTCGGGCGGCATGCCGCTGATTCAGATTTCAGACGACAACGCGACGGGCAATGCGGCGTCGCACTTCCGCCGCGTGCAAACGACCAATTGGAAGGACAACTCGAAGTCGAAAGCCATCGTCAATCTGGGCGGCGGCCCGCGACCACAGCCGAAGACCGAAAAGGGTGTCTCGATCATCATTCACGATCACTACGGCCCCGGCCGGCATGCGCTGGTCGTTAGCACCCGTTCGCCAGAGTACAAAGCCAACCCAGAAAAATTCCGCAGCGAACCACCGCTGACCGGCAACGAGTCGGCCGTGATGGAAGTCAGCAACGTCGAGTTCCCCAAGGTGCTCGATCCCGTCGACGACCTGCCGCCGGCGACGGTCATCACGCATGTTGTCCGTAAGGACGGCAAGCTATTCGTTCGCGGTACCTGCAGCGACAACGGCGAAGTGAAAAAAGTCGTGGTCAATGGCCAAGAGGCCAAGTCAACCGCGGCCAATTTCAGCGAATGGGAAATCACGCTGGCCGATGCCAAGGGGAAGTTGGCAGCCAGCGCGCTCGACGCAGCTGGCAACCAGGAGAAGTTGGCTCACGAAGTGACGGTGCCTTAGGTCGCATTCGTAGGACGGAGCACTGCTCCGTCTAAGTAACGGGTACAAGGCAGGCGAGGAAATGGCGATTTTTCCTCGACGCTGAGCATCGGATGGTGCTCACGCTTCCCAACTAAAAATTGCGCGGAGATCATGAACGTGGGTCCACGGCGAGCGCGAAGGAAATTCCAGCCAATAGCAACGCGACTCCCTCGGCAAAAATTAGCGTTAGGAAAAATGCAATTGAAACCTGCTTTTTACCGGCAGCGAACGCAAAAAAGGACAACAGAATCCAAATTGGGCTTGAGACTGCCAGCGATGTCACAAGAACCATGATCGCAGCCATTGCGAACTGCCTTACTCACGGTATCTGGAAATTAGCTCACTTAGCATCGAGTTTCCTTAAGAACTGGTCGAAACTGATTGCCCCGTCCGAATACGTCGCATCGCGATTGCCCTTCCACTGCGTTTGGACAAACACGCTGCCCTTGTAAGTGAACACAAGCGGCCCTTTCCCGCCGGTCCAATAAATGCGAATCGTCTCCGACACACCCGTCGTGAGTTCGACTTCTAAACGGCCGATCTCGCGGAATAAATGTTGTTCGCGGTCAACCTGCTTCGAATTCGCCGCAAGCCATTCCAGCACTATTTTCGATTTTTCTCCTGACAATTTGAAATCACAGTTGGCAGTTGACGATGCTTCGACCAATTCACGCAGCGGGTGATCAAAAAGGCTTACGCTAATTTGAACCGTTGACTTTGTGGAAGGTAACATCGTTCCTTCAAGTGCGAATGCGAAAGTATTAAATAATACAAGCATGAATACCAATCGAATGACATGCATTTAAGAACTCATTTTGCGAGTGCAGGCAATTTTACATCCGGCTTTGGGTTTTTCTTTACGACGACATAAAGTGGTTTTCCATAACTTTCAGGAAGTTCAGTCGCATGGACCAGCTTCACTGGGTCGTCGGTGAAATCCTGATTTGCGGGGGGCCTTGGGCAAGGAAAAGTGTGGTTCATCCACTCCCAATATTCACCAGCGCGCTTCGAAACAATCAATGTCGACACATTGAACGCACTCAAGTCTGCACCCTCTTTCCATTTGATTTCCGACTTGAATACTTGCCCCTTCGCAATTCGGTCTTTGTCCAGCTTTCGGTCTGGCATGATCTCATATCCGCCTTTTAGTTGATGCGCAATTATATTCCAAGCACCGGGATCGTCTTGCTTCTGCTGAAATGCCTTGGCATCTGCAAGATCGGTAAACCATACAGCTCCAGGAATGCCTGCTGGAGTGACCGGAAAACTGGGATCCGGAACTTGTTTACCGTCTCTGATTAGCGTGGTTTTATTCCACCCTAGCCGCAGCCACGCCAATCCGATGCACCCGCGGTACACTGTTCTGTAAATCGAAAAATCGACATCGAAGTCGCTGAAATCTGGAAACATGATCTTAAAGTGTTTTTTTAGCGCATTGAGATCGCTAAAGGTCCATTCACCGATCCCATCGAACCCGTTCTGTTCTGTTCCCTTCGCTTCGAGCCCATCGGGATCTCGTAAATTGGTGACCGCATTGAAGACGTACCTTCGTATATTTGCGTCTTCCGCGTCAAATCCAATTGGATCTTCACTCAGAAACTGACCAATCTTCGGATCGTACATGCTTCTGGCTCCTGATTAGTTGGCTACGCTTTGAATTGCCTGTTCATGGATTTTGTTCGCCGCGCGTTTCTGCCGGTTACGAAAGATGCGGTTGAAATTCTCATCGATGATCGGCATGGCCCAGCGCTCCCAATCATTGCGCGGTTCGAGCAGGGGAATACGCTGAACTTGGGGATGTTTTTTGCGAAACTCTCGCAAATGTTCCCACGCGCGATGCATCAGCAGCGATAGACCCCAGACTTGATCCGAATGAGGGTTGCCGCGGATCAGGTCGCGCGCAATCCCGTGCGCCTGGCAGGCCTGCTGGGTTTTCAGTAGGTCGAAGAAGCAATTGCCTCGCTGCCCGATGAAATACGCCAACTCCTCAGTTGGCGTCAGACTTTTCAGATACCACCCCGCATCGACCTCTTCTTGGCTGATCGGGATGGGCCAGGAGCGGTAGTGCTCGTCAGGCCGCGGGTTGAAACCAGGTGAAGTAGCTTCGATATTGAACCGCTCGCCATCGCCGTCCCAGCGACAGAAAGAATGTTGTTTTGCCAGGACGAGCTTGATCGGAAAGCCCAAACGGCGACCGATGGCCGCGTATAAGACTGGCATCGTCACGCACGTGCCGCCGTGTCCGGTCAGTAATCCCGTCAGAAACAAATTTCGTGAATCCGAAGCGTCATACTCACCTTGGCTGAAGGCCCAATTGTACTCGACGCCCAGATTGCGCTGCAGCACCGTGATCATCACCATGATGCGGTACTGACTGCCCGTCAATTCGGTACATTCGCCGCGAGTTTTACGCTTCCACATGCGGCGAATGCCGTAATCGGCGACATCTGCCCATTCATCCAATCGGCGGAGGAGATCGGCAGCGTTGACGTCAAATGGCAGGGGCAACCCCGTCGCAACTACCAAGTTGACGTGAGCAATGCCGTGCTCTGCCAGTTGCTCGTCAGAAAGATTACACCAATAGGAGTAGTTCATTGCTGATCTCCGTGGAGCCGCAACGTAGCATCTCAATTGCCGTAAAACAATTGAATTTGGCGAAATCTTGTAAGTAGCTGCATGAGGCCTAATTGGAAAAGCCACCTGCCTCGCAGCAGTGTACTTGCCTGTGTTCGGCGGCCATTTTTTCGCAAGGGAGAAATTCCTGGGAGGGCGAGGCGGGCGAGGCTCCTGCCGAGCCGCCGCGGGAATCGACGGCTGTCCCTCAAAAAATGACTCCGCGGGTGAAAAACGCCCGCGGCATGTTTTCTCTTTCAATTTCGGCCAACTTGCCGCGGCGGCTCGGCAGGAGCCTCGCCCTCCCAAATTCGTCCCCAAATGTCCAGCAGCCGCTGCAACCTGAACAGCGGCTGCCACTTTCGGCAGTGGGCTGGTCACATCTTGGTAAATTTCGCGTGCGTTCGCAGCAAACATGTCTATAATGAGCCTACTTCTCACGCACAGACTCTAGCGGGCGAGATGGGGCATGGATCGAGTCCGGCAAAACTCTGAAGAACCAATCCAAACCGCTGCGCCCGCCGAACCTGCGGACGGTGGCGCTTCTCTCACCGATTCGGGGCTGTTCGTCCAGCGGCTGCGGCAGTTGCCACCCATTACGCCGCTGGCCATGCCGGCCAATGCCGAACGGAGCCCACGTGATCATCAAATGCCCTTGCGCGACGAAGTGCGCATCCGTCTGGCCTGGGCCAAGCTGCTGTGGCTGCTGACTTTTTTGGGCGTGTTGCTAGCGTTGACCTATTTGATCCCGCACATGGTCGAGCAGATTCAATATGCTTCGACGCGCGGCAAGCAACGAGCGCAGCATGAGTTGGCCGTGGCAGCGTTGCAGGGCGAGCCGCTCGCTCAGCTGTCGCAGGCTTCGCAGTTGGTCTCGCAACGTGTGGGGCCGAGCGTCGTGCATATCATGGCCCAATCCAAAATCAGCCAGGTTGCCCAGGCTGGTGGACCCGGCGGAATGTGGCGCGCTCCGCACGATGGACAAGGCTCGGGCTTTGTGGTCGACAAACAAGGGCACATTGTCACGAACTTTCATGTGATCGACGGCGCGGAAGAGATCGAAGTGTTGCTCAGCGATGGCCGTCGCGCTGCGGCGCGCATCATTGGTCAGGATCGCGAAACCGATTTGGCGCTGCTCAAGGTGGAAGCCGACGGCTTGATTCCCGCCGAGTGGGGCGAGAGTGACCAAGCCGAGGTGGGCTCGTTTGTATGGGCCATCGGCAGCCCCTTTGGTTTGCAGCGGAGCGTGACCAGCGGCATCATCAGCGGCAAGCATCGGACGGGCATGTCGCGATCACCCTATCAGGACTTTCTGCAGACCGATGCCGCGGTGAATCCCGGCAACAGCGGCGGTCCGCTGGTCGATGCCAAGGGGCAGGTCATCGGCGTGAATACGGCGATCGTCGGCGATTCCTATCAAGGAATCAGCTTTGCAATTCCCAGCCACGTCGCGCAGCAGATCATCGCCCGCTTGAAAGACGATGGCCTGGTCAGTCGCGGCTGGCTCGGCGTGGAGT
>CAYMWL010000065.1:0-38626 GCA_964394305.1 uncultured Pirellulaceae bacterium | reverse complement strand
CCCCCGCCTCGGCTTAGAATTCCTTGGAATCAGCTGACTTTGCAATCCTCCTGGGACTGGTTGGCTCACGATCATTCCTTTCGAATGAATGCAGCAACTCTTTCTTCGAACGATGTGGAGTGTTATCGATGTCGTGCTTGCGATTTGCAAAAGTCTTCCATACGGCCGTGATCATGACTCTGTTGATGGCGGTCTGGTCTCTCGCCGAAGACGCCGCTCTGATCAGTCGCGGGCGAGTCAAAGTCAATCTCGCCGGCGCTGAGCAAATCGTTGCCGCTGCCAAGGAACAAGCAGCAACGCTGAAAATCAACATCAACATCGCAGTGGTCGATGACGGCGGCCACTTACTCGCCTTCGCCCGTATGGACAATGCGCGCCCCGCGAGCGCTGGGACTGCAATCACCAAAGCCGTCGCTGCCGCGACCATGCGGCAAGCCACCGGCCCTGTTCGCCGCGGCGATGCCGAGCCCGATCTGTTGCTCAACCTCAGCCTGCAAAATGCGGCAGCCGCAGGTGGCAGCAAGATGACGAGTTTATTCGGAGGTGTGCCCATTGAAATCGATGGACAGGTCGTTGGCGCTGTCGGAGTTGGCGGCGGTACGGGTGAACAAGATGCGATCGTGGCTCGCGCTGGGATCGAGCGGTTGCTAAAAGCGCTCGCGCAGCCGTAGCGATCTTTCTCCGGCCAGCATCGCCTCGACACTCGCGGTGATTTATCCCGGTTGAAAAAACGCCCGCCGTTTTGCCTCTTTTTTGTCCTCATCGGCCAATCGCCGCCGGTCTCGAACAGTCGGTTGAACAGGTCCCGCCAGCTTCGCGGGAGGGCCACTTTCCTTTCGCGATGCGTCGACGCAACCCATCATTGCCTCAGCAATTGCGCTCGGCGTATTCGGTTCAGCAACAGGCTCCGGGGCCTGTTCCGCTAAAGGTGCTGAACAGGTCTCTGCACGGTTGCAGCGCGCGGCTGGCTGAGGCCGCCGCGAACTCGGCGCGTGGGCTGGTTCTGGATTTGGTTCGGGAGCGTCATGGCAATCTCCCGGCCATAACTGCCGTGGCGCCGGAAGCGTCGAGGCGATCAGCGCCAGCCGGGCTGCTGTATGAAGATATCGCACATCGCCATAATTACGACGTCCCTTGTCACAGCCGTTCTTGGCCTCTTGCGAATGCCGAAAACAGTTCATGGCCTGGCCGTAGAGAAAGTCGAGGCGATCGGCGGCCAGTTGCTTGCCCGCGACTAATTGCCGGGCCTCTTCTTCCTTCGACGGGACGGACATGGACTGGGCAATGAAGGCAGCCGTCCGCTGCACAATCTGACAAACGCGAGTTTGCGACATTTCAAACCCGATTGCCGCCGCGCGCGTCGGCCACTGCTCGACACGCACTGCGTGATACAAAGCCCAATCTCGTTCACTCGGCGGCAGCAATTCGGTCGTTGCATTCGTCTCGCTCATGACGGTCTCTCCCTCGAGGTGAAATGGAAACCACCCCTAATGAGAACCGCTGCGGCGGACAACTATGGTCAAGCCACGGTAGCCGTTAGCCGTCGAAAGCGTTCAAGTTAAAGTTGATTTGTACGTCCTTTAGGCGGGCGAGGCTCCTGCCGAGCCGTCGTGTCGATCAATCACAACGCGCTGATTTTAAAAAGGGCTCGCGGCCGCGAACCTCGCATCCCCAAATTGCGACATATCGGCTATGTTACGAGCAAGGCCGAGGCTAGCAGCACACACCCTTTGTAGCGGCGTGTGGCAGCAACGGTTCCTCTCACAGGAAGTTGAGCGCAAGATGCTTCAAGTTCATTTGCCCGACGGCAGCGTTAAGGAATTCTCTTCGTCCACCACTCCGCGAGCCATCGCCGAATCAATCGGTCCGCGTCTCGCCAAGGCCACGCTGGCAGCCGAAGTCGATGGGAAAGTCGTCGGCGCTGACTATGCGCTGCCAGCCGAAGGCTCCGTCAAACTGCGGCTCCTCACACGCAAGGATCCCGAAGCACTCGCGGTCATGCGCCACTCTTGCGCTCACATCATGGCCCGCGCGGTCATGCGGATCAAAAAGGGAGTGCAGTTGGCGTTTGGCCCCACGGTGGAAGGTGGTTTTTATTACGATTTCCAACTTCCCACGCCGCTGACCGACGATGATTTTCCGCTGATCGAAGCGGAAATGAAAAAGATCATTGCGCTCGATGAGCCCTTCGAACGGATCGACGTGCCGCGGTCGAAAGCGCTCGAAATCGTCAAGGGCATCGATCAGCACTACAAGGTCGAACACATCGAAACTGGCCTGGCGACCCATCCCGAATTGTCGTTTTATCGCCAAGGCGAGTTCATCGATCTCTGCCGCGGCCCGCACATTCCCAGCGCGAGTGCGGTCGGTGCGTTCAAGCTGTTGTCGCTCGCCGGCGCTTATTGGAAAGGTGATTCCGATAACGCGCAGCTGCAGCGGTTGTATGCCACCGCATTTTTCTCGCAGGAGGAGCTCGACGAGCATCTGAAGAAAATTGAAGAAGCCAAGCGCCGCGATCACCGCGTCCTCGGCAAGCAACTGCAGCTCTTCACGCTGAGCAACGAAGTCGGCCCGGGCTTGTGCTTGTGGTTGCCGAAGGGAGCGATGATTCGTTCGCAACTGGAAGAGTTCATCAAGCAAGAGCTGACGCAACGAGCCTATCTGCCGGTGTACACGCCGCACATCGGCCGGATTCAGATGTATCAAACGAGTGGGCACTTTCCCTATTACATGGAAAGCCAGTTCCCGCCGTTTTACTTCGATCCCTTCATGCAAAGTGTGCAGCAACTCTTTGCGCTGCAGTTTCAAGAAAAGCTGACCGACAATCGGTTCATCGGCCATTTTGAAGAAGCGCTGAAGGTGAATGTCGACGGCCTGGTGCCGATTTCGTTCGGCGGTTTCGGCAAAGCCACGACCGATGCGGATAAAATGCAGATCATCAAGGAGTGGTTCGACGAGCAGGAGGCTTATCTCCTCAAGCCGATGAACTGCCCGCATCATATTCAGATCTATAAAGCGCAAAAGCGGAGCTACAAAGAACTGCCGCTGCGGCTGGCGGAGTTTGGTTCGGTCTATCGCTTTGAAAAGACCGGGCAGCTGAACGGCATGACTCGCGTGCGCGGATTCACGCAGGACGACGCGCACCTCTTCTGCATGGAAGATCAAGTGCCGGCGGAGTTCGAAGGCTGCATCGCGATGACGCAGTTCGTGCTGAAGTCGCTAGGCCTCGATAATTACCGCGTGCGGCTTGGTTTCCGCGATCCGAAGAGCGACAAGTACGTCGGCAGCGAACAGGTTTGGAACCGTGCTCAAAACGCGCTCGAAGATGTCTGCACGCGGCTCGGCATAGCGTATACCGCTGAACCGGGCGAAGCGGCCTTTTATGGTCCGAAAGCCGACTTCGTGGTGACCGACTGCATCGGCCGCGAGTGGCAACTGGGCACTGTGCAGCTTGATTATAACTTGCCCGCGCGATTCGGTCTCGAGTACACCGCCAATGACAACAAGGCTCATCAGCCTGTGATGATCCATCGCGCGCCGCTCGGTTCGATGGAGCGCTTCATCGGCGTGCTGATCGAACATTTCGCCGGTGCATTTCCGCTCTGGCTCGCTCCCGAGCAAGTGCGTGTGATCACCGTCAGCGAAAAGAGCGAAGAGTACGGACGAGGAATCGAACAGCAGTTGCGAATGAAGGGCCTGCGCGTCACCGGCGACTTCCGGCCGGAGAAACTCGGCGCGAAGATCCGCGACGGGCAACTCGAACTGATTCCTTACATGCTGGTCGTCGGCCCGCGCGATGCTGAGCAAGGAACCGTCTCGGTCCGCGATCGGCTCGAAGGGGATCTCGGCGCCATGCCGCTCGCAGCAGCCATCGATCGATTGCAGCAAGAGATTACGGAACGGCGAGTTCGCAAAACCTTTAGTGGCAGCGCGGGACTTGTGGAGAAGGCGAAGACCAACGAGTACTAGGAAATGCAGCGGAGTGAAGGCAGAAGGCAGAACGAAGTAGCGTACGCGCTCAGCCCATTCTGCATTTACGCCAAGCTTCCCCACTGCATCGTCTGCGGGCGGCCGTAGTGGTCGCCTTGGGCCAGTTGGCAGCCTAACTCGCGGCACGTCTGGGCTTCGTTTTCGCTGTGCACGCCGGTGACGATGATTTGCGAACCGGCTGCGACGGCGGCCTCGACCAGCGCTTTGATCTGCTGCTGACGCTGCGTGCTCCGATCGACGCCGCGAACCAGCGACGAAGCCAAGCTCAGGTAATCTGGCGCGAATTGCTCATGGGCTCGCACTTGATTTTGCCCGCTGCTGAAGCCGGCGTAGCAGACGCCGAGATTGAGCGCTCGCAAACTGCTGAGAAAGTCGCGGAAGAACGGAATGTCGACGACGGCCGAATGAGGAATCTCCGCGATCAGCCGCTTCCGCGAAAGTTTGGCTTGCAGCGCGGCGAGCGTTTCGGGCAAACCATCGGCGCCCACTTCGGCAGGCTGCAAATTCACGAGCAACAAGCTGCCGCTGGCTTCTTCGGCAGCTTGTTCGGTGGCGAGCAAGCGATGCAACTGCTGCCAGCGTTCCGTCAATCGGCAGTCGACGGTCTGCAGCAACCGCTCGGTGGCCGGCATTTCGCCTTGCAGTGATTCAACACGTCGAATGGCTTCGTAGCCAATTGCCTGTCCAGTCGCGAGTTCGACAACCGGTTGGAACCGCGTACGCAGTGCTCGATGCAACAGCCCTTCATGAAGTGCGCGCACCGCCTGAATGAATTCACGAGCGGCGCGGTCTTCGCTTGACACTTCATTTTCCTGCGGCGCGCCAGCGGCGCCATTCATCACATGTGTGACCGTAACTCGCGAAGCCTCGTTGCACGGCGTGCGGAAGCAGAACTCGGCATCGGCAAAGGTGAGCAAATCGCCGTCGTTGAGCAACGCTTCAGCAATTTTCTTGCCGTTCAACAGCGTACCGTTGGTGCTGCCGAGGTCTTTGATGCGGAAGTGCTTGCCATCCTTGTTGATGGTTGCGTGCTCGCGCGAAACGCGGGTCGAGGGGACTTGATAGTCGCACGACTCGTTCCGCCCGAGCGTGAATGGATATTTCTCGATGACAATCGGTTCGCCACCCGCGCCGCCGACTCGTTCGAGATAGGGATGTTGCTTGGTTTCGGGCAACAGGATCTTCGTACGCATAGCGACTCCGCATGTCGTTTTCGCGCAAGGCAATTTGAACGCAGGCAGTCCAAGGCATTCCGCGTGGGCCAACTGAAACCTACGTCGAAAAATCGCCGGGGGCGGAAATTTTACTGACGAAAAATGTCACACCAAGATTTCAGATCGTTATTCGTGACCTAAGTTTGTGCCAGAGGCCCGGCTTGCGCTGATACTACATACCCAGCGAAACTGGCCGGCGCAAGCTGTTTCCTGCTCCACGGGTGAAATGCACCAATGTCAGCCCGCCCCTTTTCGATCTTGATTGTCTCGGCCAACCGCACGATGTTGCGGCGGGTTTCGAAGTTTCTCGAGATTTTTGGCTACGAGGTTCGGCAGGCATCGAGCGACGCAGCTGCTTTGGCCGCAGCGGAAGAGAGTCCACCTGACTTTCTGCTGGTGGATGGCGCGGACGAAAAAGTAAATCCAAACGTCAACAGCAAACAACTGTGCCGGCAAATCCGTCGCCTCGATCCGCTGATCTTTTCTTATTGCGTGCTGCTGGTCGACAATCTGGAAGTCGCCGCGCTTACGGAATCGCTCGAAGCCGGTTTTGACGACTTTTTGGCAGCGGATGTTGTTTATGGAGAACTGTTGGCGCGATTGCGCGCCGGCGCCCGTGTGCTCGAATACGAACGGCGGCTCGCCGAGCAAAGCGGTCTCGATCCCATCACCGGCTTGAACGAACGGAGCAATTGGTTCCGCCAATGGTCGAAGTGGCAACAAGCGGTCGAAGCCGATCGGACGATTCGCTCCGTCCCTTATTTGGCCGTGCTCGACTTCGATTCCTTCGGCCGGTTTTCACGGGTGCAGGGCCTGCTCGCTTATCGCGAACTGCTCCGCGCGAGCGCGCAGACCGTGCAACGCGCGCTGCCAGCGAATTCGCTGTCAGGGGTTTTGCAAAACGATCGCCTGGCTATTTTGTTCACCTCTGTAGACGATGCTGCGGCGGAGCAATCCGCTGAAAACTGGCTGTCAACACTGCGAGAGACGACGATCCACATCGGCAACTCCGATGTCAGAGTCACCGCGAGCGTCGGTTACACGGCGATCCAACCAGGCGAACCCGCCGATGTCGCCATTCAGCGTGCGACCACTGCCTTGCAGTTGGCCAAAGTTTCTGGCCGCGACTGCGTAGTACACAGCGACGAAGTCGACGACGAACAACAGACCTGGACCGAGATTGCGTCCGAAGGTCGCTTGTTCGCTACGACGCTTGCGCGCGACGTCATGATTTCCTGCCCGCTCACGATTGGGGCTGATGAAACAGTCGATCAGGGGCTCGCGTTGCTCGCACAGACGCAACTCACCTTGCTTCCTGTGGTTGACGCCGACGGCAAACTGCTCGGCCTGGTCACGGAGTCCAAGCTGCAAAGCGCACGTACACCAGCTAGTCGGCCGCGTCAGGCCTCGGTCCGGCTCGTGCGGCATGTAATGCAAACCGAATTTAAGAAATTTGATGAACTCGCGCCGCTGAATGAAATGATGGAACACTTCGCCGAAAGCGAACACGACTATGCAGTGGTTGTGCGCGATCAGCGACCGCTGGGCTTGATCTATTGCCAAGGCTTGGCCGCGTTGAACGAGCGCCTCAACGTCACGGCCTTTCAACCGGCGGGCATTAGCGACGGCAGCGAGTATTTGCTTGTGCCGGAAATCTTTTCCAGCGATACGGAATAGCCTAAAAGCTGGCACACGCCGCTGGTTGTGTGTGTGCGCCCTATAATTGCGGGAACATCCGGTTCTTGCCGTGGAATCCCGCGCTATGCAAATCATCGTTTTCGAAGACGAGCAGATCAATCGTCTGTTTCCGATTACCGTCGGCCGCCCCGCGTATGCGATGACCTGCGGCAGTTATCGGCTGATCGATTGGCTCGGCGTGTTGGCGTCGGAAATCGGCGCTTCGCTCCGCGGGATTGTTCGACCGCACCTCGTCACGATTCAGCAGGTTGACTATCCACAGTTCACCGCCGTTCCGGCAAATGATGACGGTGTGGTGCTGCTCGTGAACGCGCGACTCGTGCCGTCGCTCGGGACCTGCGAGACGCTGAAGCAACTCATCGCAGAAGGTCGCGCCGGCACTGTTCGAGAAGGTGAAGCAATTGCTGCCGCGCTCCTTCTGCGCGAAGGTCCGCAGCCGCCGGCCCATGCCGATGTGCACAAATTCATCGAGTTTCTCCATACGCCGGCGATCTGGAAGTTGCCGATCATCGAGCGCAAGCTGCCACTACTTGCCTGGCCTCACGACCTGGTCCGGTACAACCTTGAAATCATTGCCGCGAGCCTGGCTCATCGAATTGCAGGCGGAAAGTACCGAGAAATTGCGGATGGCATATTTGCGGCCGAGGGGGCCGTGCTTGGCCAGTTTTGCACGACCGACACCAGCAAAGGCCCGGTGTTGCTCGATGAAAATGCGACCGTCGGTCCTTATTCCTTTCTGCGTGGCCCGGCCTATCTGGGCCCGCGGGCCAAGGTCATCGAACACTCGGCCATCAAAGACGCCGTGTCACTGGGGCACACGACAAAAATTGGCGGCGAAGTCGAAGCGAGCGTCGTCGAACCGTTTACGAACAAACAGCATCACGGCTTTCTCGGTCACAGTTATCTCGGCAGCTGGATCAATTTGGGCGCCGGCACGTGCAACAGCGATCTGAAGAACACGTACGGGAACGTGAAAATGGAATACCGCGGCGAATCGGTGCCGACGGGAATGCAGTTCGTTGGCTGCATGATGGGCGATTACTCGAAATCAGCAATCAACACCGGCATTTTCACGGGAAAAACCGTCGGCTGCTGCAGCATGTTGTACGGCTATGTGACGACGAATGTCGCGAGCTTTGTGAATTACGCCCGGCTGTTTGGCCAAGTAACTGAACTGCCGCCTGACATCATGATCGCCACACAGCAACGCATGTTCGCCCGCCGCAATGTCCAGCAGCGGCCGTGCGATGCGCAATTAATTCATGACATGTATGAATTGACCCGCAATGAACGGCAGTTAGCCGGGGAGCCGTTGCAGTTGTAGCTATTCTTTGCGAAGCAAGAAAGCGAAGCCCGAAGCGTTAGTGAGGAAGTGCCGCGCGTGAGCGAAACATCGGCAACCGTGCAGAAAGCGCTGGAGCCCGCTTCTCCCTCGCTCACGCGTTGGGATATGAAACGCCTCGCTTGGGCGAAGACTCAATGCTATGTCAACTTGCTCGCAACCGTCGCGTCGACTTCAAACCCCGCCTCTGCAATCGCCTGCAAATAATCGGCAGGGCGATTCAAATTGCGAAGTGTCAGCAACTGCGGATCACTCGTGCGGAGTTCCTCCACTGGCACAAACAGCGTCTTAATTTGCTTCAGAAGAAACAGCGGCCGAAGTTGATCGGCGGCGAGCAACCCTTCGATTGTCGCGACGACATTCGTTCGATAAGCCGCCGAAAGGGGATGAGCGAATTCCCCGTCCTGCGGCGCGACCGCATCGTATTCAGTCGCCAGCTCCAGCAGTTGCTGCACAAAGGCCGCTTGCAACAACGGCACATCGCAACTCGTCACATAAACCAAGTCGCAGCGCGATTGCATCACCTTCATGCCTGCGAGCAGGCCTTCCAGCGGGCCACGGCTGGGTCTTTCATCGTTTGCAAATAGCGTCCCGGGCGGTAGCGGTGGCAATAACTGATCGGCCGCAGATACGACGACTATCGACTGCACCACTTCACTCAGCAAGCGATGCACACGAGTCAGCATCGGCTCCGGGCCAAACGGCAACGTTGCCTTCGGCAGGCCCATTCGGCTACTTTGTCCACCACACAGAATGATGCCGCCCACTTGCATTTAACTCATAAACTCCGCAACTTCCGCAACACGCACCGCTCGTGACGATTGTACGGCCTGCATCATCAGCATAACCGCTTGTTCTTTCTTCATGTTGTCATTTTACCACGCCGGCGGAAGCCACTTGGCAACACGCGCGAAAGCAGTGAGCTATGGTTTCGACAGAGAACCCATCGAGCCGGAGCGCTGCGCGAAAGTTGCGCTGCGACCGCTCGAGAGTCCCGCACGAGCCCACCCCAGGGCAGAGATCACACGATGAAACCCGCGCCAACTGCTTCCCGCTCGGCCGCCGATGCTTCGAAGGCCGAAGAGTTCGATCTCCTCAAACGTAAGATTCACAATAAACTCGTCGATAAGCTCGACTTGAACCGCGTCGGCGAATTGCAAGGCGACGTGCTGCGGCGCGAAATTCGGCTCGTCGTCGAACATCTGTGCGACACGGAAGAAACTTTCCTCAACCGCACCGAACGCGAGCGGTTGATCGAAGAGGTGCTCGACGAAACGTTTGGCCTTGGTCCTTTGGAAATGCTCCTTAAGGATCACACGATCTCCGATATTTTGATCAACGGTCCCAAGCACATCTTTGTGGAACGCCGCGGCAAGCTCGAACGGACCAACGTCGAGTTCCGCGATAACAGCCACCTGCTGCAAATCATCGACCGCATCGTGTCGAAGGTCGGTCGTCGCGTCGACGAAGTCTGTCCGATGGTCGACGCTCGTTTGACCGACGGCTCCCGCGTGAATGCGATCATTCCGCCGCTCGCCCTCGACGGCGCCGCGGTTTCCATTCGGCGGTTTGGTTCTTCGCCGCTCAAGCTCGAAGACCTGCTGAACTACAAAGCCCTCACGCCGGAAATGGTCATGCTGCTCGAAGGAGCGATGAAAGCACGACTCAATATCGTCGTCGCCGGCGGTACTGGTTCAGGTAAAACGACGCTGCTCAATACGCTCAGCAGCTTTATTCCGAATCACGAACGCGTGATCACCATCGAAGACGCTGCGGAACTTCGCTTGCAACAGGAACACGTGGTGCGGCTCGAAACGCGACCGCCGAACATTGAAGGGAAGGGAGCAATCACCGCCACCGACCTGGTGAAGAATGCCCTACGTATGCGTCCCGAGCGAATCATCATCGGCGAATGCCGTGGACCTGAAACGCTCGACATGCTGCAAGCCATGAACACCGGTCACGATGGTTCGCTCACGACGCTGCACGCCAATACACCGCGCGACGCGTTGGCACGTCTCGAAACGATGATCATGATGTCGGGCTTCGAACTCCCGATCAAAGCCATGCGGCAGCAAATCGCCTCGGCCGTGCATTTGCTGATTCAAGCGAACCGTTTGCAAGGCGGTATCCGCCGCGTGACCAGCATCACGGAAGTGGTCGGCATGGAACAAGACACGATCGTCATGCAAGACATTTACCGTTACGTGCAGGAAGGGATCGACGAAACGGGCCGGGCCCGCGGCCGCTTCGAAGCGACCGGCATTCGTCCAACCTTCATGCACAAACTCGAATCGGCCGGCATCCGCCTGCCGTCGAGCGCGTTCCGTCAGCGCGTGATGCTGCCAGACTAAATCAAGGCAGAAGTGAGAAGGCAGAATGCAAGAGTGATTTGTTCTGCACTCCAACTTCTGCGATCTGCATTCGACAACCGTTGTAGTCACCAATTCATTTCGTCTCAGACATTCCTATGCTAACCCTGCTCATTATCGCTGCTTCGTTTATCGGCGTGGCCTGCCTGGTGGGCGGGGTGGCGAGCATTGCCTTCAAGTCGGATCGCGGCAGTGCGGTCGAAGACCGGCTCGACATGCTTGCCGGTTTGTCGAATCCTTCGCAAGCCAAAAAGAAGGACGAGATCAATCTCCTCACAAATCCGTTGGGCGAGACAAATCCGTTCGAAGAGTGGCTCGCGAAGAGCTTCAACCTGAGGCTGTTCCTGCAACAAGCCGACACGAAGGTGACACCAGCCAAGTTGGTGCTGGTCTCCGCTGCACTCGCCGGCGCTGGTGTGCTGCTGCCGGTGTTGGCAGGCGCGCCAATGGTTTTTGCGCCGCTGGGACTTTTGTTGGCCCCGTTGCCGTTTTTGTATTTCTACATGAAGCGCGGGCGGCGGCTCGCGAAATTTGCGAAACAACTCCCTGAAGCACTTGAACTCATCTCCCGTGCTTTGCGGGCCGGTCACAGCTTGGCCGCTGGTTTCAAACTCTGCGCCGAAGAAATGGGTCCGCCGATCGGCGACGAGTTCAACCGCTGCTACGAAGCACAGAACCTCGGCCAACCGCTCGAAGAAGCTATTGAAGAAATGACCGAACGTGTGCCGAACCTCGATCTGCGGTTCTTTGCGACGGCCGTGATTCTGCAACGTCAGACGGGTGGTGACCTGGCCGAAATTCTCGACAAGATCGGCCACCTGGTTCGCGAACGATACAAGATTTACGGCATGATTCAGGCCCTCACGGGCGAAGGTCGCTTGTCCGGCGCCGTGCTATTGGCATTGCCGCCGGTGCTGGCCATCGTCATGTGGAGATTGAATCCGGGATATCTCTCGATGCTCTTCACCGATCCGATGGGGCATCAAATGCTCGCGGCCGGTGTGGTGCTGCAGATTCTGGGTGCGCTCGTGATTCGCAAAATTATCAACATCAAAGTTTAAGACCTCGCCGCCTTCACAACGCTGGCTTTCCAAGTTTGCTGGTGACCTGATGAACGAACTACTCTCGAATCCCTGGCTCGTGCAAATCGCCGCCTTTGGCTTGATCGCTGCCATCACGTGGCTAGCGATCGAATGGCTGTCGGGCAATAGCAGCCGCGCGGAACAACGACTCGAGGATTTTCGCGATCCGAATGCGAGGAAAAAGCGCGATGGCGTCACGAAGGGTGATAACCTGTCGCGGATGTTGGAAGCCGCATCGCCAGCGCTCGCCAAACCATTGCAACCAAAAACGGAAGCCGAAGCCAACAAGCTGAAGGAAAAATTGTCGTATGCCGGCTTCCGTGGTGAAGGCGCGCCGATGGTGTTTCAAGCTTCCAAGTTTCTACTGCTGATGATCGGCTTGTTTTTTGGCGGCGGCTTGTCGGTGCTTGTCTATGGATTTACGCAAAGCGCCTTGTTCCGCATCGTGCTCATCGCCGGCGCCAGCTTCTACTTGCCCGAAATGGTCATCATGTATTTGGCGAAAAAGCGGAAAGAGTCGATCTTCCTCGGCTTGCCCGATGCGTTGGACTTGATGGTGGTGTGCGTCGAAGCCGGCCTCGGTCTTGACCAGGCGATGCGTAAAGTTGCCGAAGAAATGAAGAAGTCGTATCGCAACATCGCGCAGGAGTTTGGTCTGTGCAACATGCAGTTGCAAATGGGGCGCGCTCGTACGCAAGTGCTGCAGGAACTCGGCTCGCGCAGCGGCGTCGATGACCTGAAATCGCTGGCGTCGATTCTGATTCAAGCCGACAAGTTCGGCAGCAGCATTGCCCAGGCCTTGCGTGTGCAAAGTGAAGCCATGCGAACTCGCCGTGCTCAAATCGCCGAAGAAAAAGCGGCGAAGACGGCGGTGAAGTTGATCTTCCCGCTGGTGCTCTTCATCTTCCCCGGCATCTTCGTGATCCTCGTCGGCCCGGCGGCCATCACGATGGTCCGCGAAATGTTCCCAGCGATGAATGGCGGCGGCGGATAGTGAATATTCGCAGCTAGCTTCGCAGCGCCACATAGGCCAAATAGCAAAACCACGCGGCAAAGAGGAGCACGCTGAGGATCAGCAGCCGCAAATGCTTCCGCGGCGGATCGGCTGGGTAGGCGCGCAACGGATCGTCGGTCTGCTCCGGCTTGCTGTCGGCAGCCCGCTCGGACCTCTCAGGCATCGCGGCAGCAGGTTTTGCTCCTTTGCCGCGCTGTTGCTTTGACTTGGCCATGGCTTTGCTGTGGATCGTTGCTTACTTGCGCTGCTGCGCGAAGAGCCAGGCATAGAACTCGGGATTGCGATAAGTGGCCGACCACGAATCGTGACCGACGCCCGGATACTCGGTGTACTTCGGCGCGCCGCCGGCTTCCTTGATAGCGGCGATCATGTTGCGAGTCCGTTCGACCTTGACCGCGCCGTCTTTGTCGCCATGAAAGGCCCAGATCGGCAGCTTGGCGAGTTTCTTGGCGTCCCCTTCATCGCCACCGCCGCAAATCGGCGCAGCAGCAGCGAAAAAATCGGGGCGACGAGCGGCGGCATCCCAAGTGCCGTAACCACCCATCGACAGGCCCGTGATGTAAATCCGCTTGTCGTCGACGCTGAACTCCTTTTGCAGCGCGGCCAGCGCGTCGAAGGTCAACTGCAGTGAAATGGAAGGTTTCTCGGGCGACGTGTGCTTGGCAGCGCTCCAATCGACTTCGACCCACTTCTTGTTGTTCGGGCATTGGGGAGCAACCACAAATGCCGGGTACTTCGACATTACCTCGTCCGATGCGAAGTCATTCATGCCGTGCACAAGTTGAGCTTTGTTATTGTCGCCCCGTTCGCCAGCACCGTGCAGAAAGACGACGAGCGGATACTTTCGATTCGGATCGTAGTCTTTCGGCTTGAGCAGGCGGTAGTTCAGCTTTTCGCCGCCCGCCTCGAACGTGCGGGCTTCAAAGCGATCGCGGTTGTCAGCGGCAGAGGTTAGCGTCATCGTGCTGAGGAAAATAGAAGTGGCGATGAAGAGGCGAAAGACCATCGGTGTTTCTCGTCAAAAGGGAGGTTTCAGAACGCCCAACAATACCCGCTCGTGCTGCGGCGCGACAGCGGGCGACCGATAAGTGAGGTGATCAGGCCAGCATCTCGCGAACGACATGGCCATGGACGTCGGTCAGGCGGAAATCGCGACCGGCGTAATGATAGGTCAGCCGCTCGTGATCGAGGCCCAGGCAATGCAAGATCGTCGCCTGCAGGTCGTGCACATGGACCGGCTTGTCGACGACGTGAAAGCCCAGTTCATCGGTCGCGCCGATCGTCTGCCCCGGTTTGATCCCGCCGCCAGCAAACCACATGGTGTAGGCTTGCGGGTGATGATCGCGGCCGAGACTGCGGCCCAGCGCGGTGTTGGTCTCCACCATCGGCGTGCGGCCAAACTCGCCGCCCCATACAACCAGCGTGCTGTCGAGCAAACCACGCTGCTGCAGGTCGGCTACAAGCGCGGCCGAGGCCTGATCGGTGGCGCCGCAATTCTTTTTCAAATTACCGGCGACGTCGCTGTGGGCGTCCCAACCTTCGTTGTAGATGTTGATAAAGCGCACACCGCGCTCCACCATCCGCCGCGCGAGCAAACAAGCCCGCGCAAACGAAGGCTTGTCGGGATCGCAGCCGTACGCCGCGAGCGTTTTGGCGTCTTCGCTCATCAGATTCAGCAAGTCCGGCGCGGATGTTTGCAGGCGATAGGCCATTTCATAGGACTGAATACGCGTGGCGATTTCAGGATCGTTGAGCATGCTCAAACGCTGGCGATTCAAGTTGCCGACGAGATCGAGCGTGTCGCGCTGCACCTGGGAATCGATCCCTTGTGGATTGCTGACGTTGAGAATCGCATCGCCCTGATTGCGCAACCGTACGCCGGTGTAGCCTGTTGGCATGAAGCCGCTGTTCCAATTCGCCGCGCCGCCGCTGATGCCAGCGCCGGTGGACATGACCACAAACGCAGGCAGATCGGCACTCTCAGCACCGAGACCATACAGAGCCCAGGAACCGAGGCTTGGCCGGCCCGGCTGCGAGAATCCCGTATTGAAAAACAACTGCGCCGGCGCGTGATTGAATTGATCCGTCTTGCACGATTTCACAATGCAGATCTGGTCCGCTACCTTCGCGAGGTGCGGCAGCACTTCGGAAAGTTCAGCACCACTCTGACCGTACTTCGCGAACTTGAACCGCGGGCCAAGGCAGGCCGCATCGGAGCGGATGAACGCATACCGCTGCCCCATGATCACTTCGGGCGGGATCGATTTCCCTTCGTACTCGGCGAGTTTTGGTTTGAAGTCGAAGAGATCCAGTTGGCTCGGCGCACCGGCCATAAATAAATGGATCACTGCTTTCGCCTTGGCCGCGAAATGCGGCGGCTTCGGCGGAAACGGATTCACAAGCTTCGGCACATCGGCAGCGAATCCACTCCGCGAGGAAACGGAGCCGGCCAGCAAGCCGCCGAGCGCAATTTTGCCGAGCCCAATGCCGCAGTCGTGCAGAAACTGCCGCCGAGCAATGCTGTTTGGTTGAGGTGAAGTCATCATGTGAAGCTCTGCGGAGGAGGTTAGTTTTTTGTAATCGTCTCATCGAGATTCAACAAACTGCGAGCGAGCAAGGTCCAGGCAGCCCGTTCGATCGGGTCGCCCTCGCCGTTACCAGCAATCGCCGCGGCATCAAGTTCTTTGCTCTGCAAACGAGTTCGCTGCTGCGCGTAGAACTTTTGCAGCAGTTGCAGTTCCTCATCGGTTGGCGGCCGCGTGAGGCAACGGCGAAAGAGATCAGTCGCTTTCGCTGCCGTGTCTCCCTGCTGAGCGGTGATTTGCTTGCCCAAGACTTGGGCAGCTTCGACAAACACCTGATCGTTGAGCAGCGTGAGTGCTTGCAGTGGCGAGTTGCTCACTTCCCTCCTCGGCACGCAGGCTTCACCACTGGGCGCATCGAATGTGAGCAGCATCGCATAGGGCGCTGTGCGCTTCGTGAATGTATAGAGGGCACGGCGGTAACGGTCTTCCCCTTGGCTGACATTCCAAGCGAGCGGACCGTAAGTTCCTTCGGACGTAACACCTGCCGGTTGCGGCGGAAACACACTGGGGCCACCAAGTTTCGCGGACAATTGCCCCGACGTCTTCAGTACCACATCGCGGATCAGTTCCGCCTCGACGCGGTTTCTGGGAAAGCGGCTGAACAGAAGATTCTCTGGATCGGCCGTTTGCGCCTCATTCGAAATACGCGACGCCTGCTGATAAGTCGCACTCAGCAAGATCAACTTATGCATTTGCTTAAGCGACCACTTTCGTTTCGGCAACTCCAGCGCGAGCCAATCGAGCAACTCTGGATGAGTCGGAGCGGTCCCCTGATAACCAAAATCATCGGTCGTGCGAACCAAACCGCGACCAAATAGCGCTGCCCATTGGCGGTTAACCGTGACTCGCGTGGTCAGAGGGTTCTTGCCATCGACCAACCAACGGGCGAACTCCAGGCGATTCTTGGGGTTTGCCGACTGCTTCGCGGGCAGCAACGACAACAGTTGCGGCTGCACGACATCTTTAGGCTGCAAGTATTCCCCGCGATGATGCAAACGCGTTTGACGCGGATGATCCGCAGGCCGCTCGCGCATCACCAACGATGTCGGATAAGCGGGGAGTTGCTTGCGGAGCGCATCGGTCTGCGGCTTGGCGAGGCTGGCCAGGTAATACTTCCATAAACGCTGCTGTTGAGCAGGTGAGCGTTGAGACGCGGGAATGTGCAGCAGCGCTTCGATCTCTGCGGGCAAATCCGTGGCTGCAGGACTGGCCGAATCAGTGGCCCACAGCCTGAATCGTCCGAGGCCAGCTGCGTAATATTTTTCGAACAGCAGCTGGATGTGAACGCTATCGCTGGCCGCGATCGGTTCGGCGAGTAAAAATACCGCCCTGTGCTCGCGACCTTGACCGCCATTGATCGACCAACCGGTCTGGGGATCGCCGTCGATGGCTGCCGCTGCGTTGTTCTTGCCGCTGGCGAAGCTTTGCGAGGGATTTTTTAGCGCTAACTTCTTTTGCGTATGGTCGAGCAACGAGATTTCGCTCAGCCAGAAATCCCCTGGCGGTCCTTCGTAAGAGATTTGGCCGGGGCCTTGTTTTGGCAAGCGAGGATCAGGCAGCACTTCCAACATGATCGCTGTAATGCGCGGCAGCTTAGTTTTGAACTGCAAGTCATACACATCGCGCTTGCTGAAATCACCGCTGGCGAAAATCGTGTTCTCCTGCTCGATGGTCAAGCTCGGCAGTCCACTCTTGGCGGTGATTGGTTCAAGTGGTTCCCACTTCGCAGACTTCGTCACGCCGCTCGCCTGCCACTTGGCGAATTCGGCCTCGCGCTTCGCGGTGGCTGAAAGATTCGACGACTTCGCTAAGGCTTTCACCCCCAGGCTCAGTCGCAGTTTGCCGATCGTGTGCTGCATGCCGTAGTCCTGACGGATGGTGACGATCCACCGCGATTTTTCTGGCAGCGTTTTCGGTTGCGCGAGTGTGAGCGTTGCCGTGCGATTCACATTCCATTGTCCAGGCCCATGAATGGCCCAACCGGTGTTGGCATTGCCATCGAGCATGTCGGCTGCGGGAAACATGTCCTGCGCGAAATCGGCTGTGGCAGTTGCAAGTTTGATAGGCTGTAGATCCTGCCCCTCGGCACCGACACTTTGCAGTTCAAACTCGGTTACGACGAAGTTGCCATGCGATGTGCGACCGGGCCCCGTGCTGGGCAAATTCTTGTCGATGAGCGCTTCTAAACGGATCGCGGCAATTTCCTGGCGATCGGCCGCCAACGTAAAGGTGTAAGTGTCCTTCGCTGCGGCTTCGCCCACCAAGATCACGCTGCCGTCTTCTTGAATCTCAGCCTTAGCGCCGCTGGCGCTTTTCGCTTCGATGATCGTAGGCGTGGTGAAGGTGAAGTTGCTGGGCTCCTCCACCAGCGGCGGGTTTGCTTCCAAGTCGGCAATTTGCTGTTCGATTTGAGCACGCCTGGCCGCGATCTCGGCATTTTGCACATCGAACTCAGGCTCATCCGCATTGTTGAAGTAAGCCAGCGTGCGGTAGTAGTCGTGATGCGGAATCGGATCGAACTTGTGCGTGTGACATTGGGCACAGCCGAGCGTCAGGCCGAGCCAAACCGTCGCCGTCGTGTTGGCCCGATCGACGGTCGCGTAAAAGCGGAACTCTTGTGGATCGATGCCCCCTTCTTCGTTGATCATCGTGTTGCGATGAAAACCGGTGGCAATCCGCTGCGCGGGCGTCGCATTCGGCAGCATGTCACCCGCGAGTTGCTCGATCGTGAACTGATCGAAGGGCATGTCAGCATTGAGCGCGTTGATCACCCAATCGCGATACGGCCAGATCGACCGGGGGCGGTCTTTTTCGTATCCATTGGTGTCGGCATAACGCGCCAGATCGAGCCAACGCCGCGCCCAGCGCTCGCCATAGTGTGGCGACTCGAGCAATCGATCGAGCAACTTCTCGTACGCCCGCGGATCGGCGTCATTCACAAAGGCATCGGCTTCGGCTGGAGTGGGGGGCAAACCGATCAGGTCCAGGTACGCGCGGCGTACAAGCGTGTATTTGTCTGCCTGCGGCGACGGCTGCAAACCGGCTGCTTCAAGTTTCGCCAGAATGAAATGATCGATCTCGTTCTTGGACCAACTCGTCTGGCGAACTCGGGGAACTGCCACGGGCTGAGGTGGCACAAAGGCCCAGTGTGGTACGTATTGGGCGCCTTGCTCAATCCAGGTTTGCAACAGCTTCTTTTGATCCGCGGAAAGTGGTTTGTTCGCCGAAGGGGGTGGCATCAACTCATCCGCATCGGTCGTGACAATCCGCCGTACGAGTTCGCTGGCAGAGATGTTTCCAGGGACGATGGCAACTTTTTCGGAGTCAAGCTTTGTCGTCGCTGCGGCGTGCGAATCCAAGCGCAGACCTGCTTCACGCGTTCCTTCGTCGGGACCATGGCACTTGAAACAGTGGGCCGAGAGGATCGGCCTGATCTGCCGATTGAAATCAATTGGCTCAGCAGCCAACAGCGATGCGTCGAATATGCAAACCAATATGAAGGACAGACTGCGCGACATCAGGAACGTCTCCACACAAGAAGCGAGAACTTTTATTCTAACTTCCGGCGCGGGATCGCCCCACTATCCCTTCTTGATGTCTTTCATTTGCTCCGCGATCCAGCGTTCCAGTTCGTCAAAGTCGACAGGAGGCAGTTTCGACAGGTCGGGCCGCAGGCGGGTGGCTTCCTTGATATACACATGCCGAATTTCGTGCTGCGGCACGTCGGTGTTCCAGTGAATCATGACCCGAATGCAACGGCGGAGACTGCCGGGCACATCCACTTCATAAGTGCAGAGGAGCGGCACATCGAGCCAGCCCAACTGGCGGGCCGCCAGCGCGGGAAACTCGGCGTTCAAATCGGCGGTTACGCTGAACATGGCGCTCGCCACATCCTCAGGCTCGATGCCGTTGGCACGGATCATCAGCGCCAATAACTGCCGCGTGTTCATGAGAATTTCGTCGCGCGTGTTCGCCTCGACCGTTGTCGCTCCACGCACTCCCCGGCACATCATGAAAACAGGCTCCCGCTCAATTCACTATCAGAAATTACCACTCTGCATAGCATAGCGTTACTCATGCGCAGCGGATAGGTTGAGCCGCAGGCCTGAACACAAAATACGCCTTCTGCGGCTGCGTGAAATGACTGACTCGAACAGCGACTTGCCGGACCGCAAACCGGAGGTGCCGCTAGCGATGAGCGGCGGTGAAACCGATGCCGAGGTACGAGCGCGACAACAACGCGCGATCGATGAAGTGGTCGCAATGAACCGCGCTGCCGCGGCGGCTGAAGCTCCCGGCAAATTCACGCTTACGGAACTCATGCTCGTCATCACGCTCCTCGCCGTGGTGCTTGGGCTTGTTCGCGGCTTGGGCATTTGGGGCGGCCTGGTCGTCTTCGTTGGCTGCATTGCTTTAGGAAACATCATCTATCCTCGCGCCTATCCGCATCAGTTGCAGCGCCAGATCGTGATGTTCGATGTGCTGTGGGGGATCGTGATGCCGCTCGTTTGTCTCGCCTGCGATCCGCTTTTGTTTCGCGGACCAACTCGGGATTGGGGTGGAATCTGGATGAAGCTGCACTTCGGCCAAGAAGCGATCGCTTCGTATTGCCTGATTGTTTGGCAAATTTTGTCACTTGCCGTTTGGCACATCGGCAGGCCGTGGCTAAAAGGATTGGCTGGGCTGTTCCTCGGCACGTGGATCGTCGGCACGATCTTCAGCGCGGGGCTTGGACTTTTACTTGTGGTCCCCGCGACGTTGGGCTTGGCGATTGGAATTGGCTTGCTCGGCTTCACGCCTTGGTTCACCAGCTTTTTGCTGTTAAGGCGGCTACGTGAAAGCATCGAGTTGATCGATGAGTCGCTAATCTCTTTTCCGGCGCTCGCAACTGCCGGCTTCCTGGCAGCGTTTATAGTGCCTTGGCAGATGGCGAACTGGCTGAAACTGCTGCTGGATTTGCAACGTAGCTAGTCGGAATGCGTATGCCCAGCATCCGGACGGACCGCAGGCGGCCGCTGCAGGCTATGCGTATGCGCGGGCTCAAATTTGCCGATCACCCATGCCAGGCCCACGCCCACAAAGAGCACCATCGTCAGTGGGAAACGATCGTGTGCATGAAAGGCCAATTCCGGCAGCAAGTCGGCCAGCGAAATACAGAGAAACACGCCGGCTGAAAACGCGAGCGCACAACCGATGACCAGCGCTTGCTTCTCGCCAAATCCGTCCAGGCCGAAGTAAAACGCAAATGCGCCAATCGGGCACATCAAGGCAAACGCCAAATTCGCCAGCCATGCTTGTTTTTTAGTCCAGCCACCCGCGGCCATCAGCGAAGTGATGCTCAACGCATCGAGCGGCTTGTGCAGCGAGACAGCTAAGAACGTTCCCAGACCGGCCAGCCAATGAGCGTGCATCGATTCTGCCTTCACTGCGGCGCCGAGCGCCAGACCATCGATGAGGGTGTGCAGCGACAAACCAATCGCGAGGCCAACCCAACTAAAGCGATGTGCCGAATCATCCGCAGCTTCTTTGGCGCCGAGATGAATTAAAGCGGGGGCATGACCGTGATCATGTTCGCAGTCAGTTCCATGCGAGTGTCCATGTGAATGGCCGACATCGCTGGTATCGCCATGCTCATGCGCGTGCACATGAAACACGCGGATCAACAAAAACATGACCAGCAAACCGCCTAGCAACCAGAGCGCGGAGAGATCGAGCGGCTTTTCGATCGTGGCAATGCGGCCCAGTTCATACACACCATGCGGAAACAAGTGGAGAACCGCCACCCCGAGCATCAGACCGCCGACAAAACTCATGAGCAACTGCATTTGCCGGTGAGTAAAGCGCACCAGCCAGGGCAACGCTCCGCCGCTGAGCGAAGCGGCGATCACGCAAACGCAATACATTGTCAAAAGCAAATAACTTGTCATTCGCAAATCATAGTTAAGATGACTGCCGCTGGACAGGGGGCGACGGAAGGGCCTCGACCTCCCACTTTCCCGGCACCCGCAAAATCACGGCTGCCTCAGCGATTCCAGTTCGTGATTTCCAAACTGGCCTTCAGCGAGCCGTCTTTGATCTGCTCGGAGGAGTTCACTTCCAGCGAAAGCGTCGAGTTGAGTTGAGCTTGCGAGGAATAATGGAATGTGTGCGTCACTTCGCTTTTGGGCGAAGTGATGCTCGGCGGTACATACAACCGTTCCACCAGATCTGCTGGTGGCGAAAGTTGCACGCGCGTGCGATAGAGTTTGGCCAGTGGCGTGTCGGCCGGATGCTTTTCGGTGATCACCACCTTGCGCGTAGTGCCGTCGACCACCTGTTGCCGAATCGTAAACTCAACACCTTCCAAACCGAACTTGCTGCCGACGATGGTCGGCAGCAGCGCGTCGGCAGGGCTGATATTGACCGTGGGAAACAGCGGGGGTGGGTTGCCATAACGAATCCACAAATCGATCGCGGCCCCTTCCACCGCAATCGGCCAGCCGGACACGGGGAACTGCAATACCGGCGTGCGGGTCTTGTCGTCGAACTTCACGTCCGCGATTTGAAAAACCAGCCCTTTGTTCTTTGGGTCTGCCGCGTTCAGAGGCCGAATCTCGGCCCACACGTGCCGCGGCCAGGCGACGAACTGCGAATTTGCTTTGCTGCGCAGGCGAACGCGGAACGTTGTGGGGCGAGTGTCACCCGCTTGCGAACCAACCAGTGGTTTCACTGCTTCGGCGATGATGGGCTTGGCTGGCGGCAGAATGTTGCCGAAGGCAGCCAGTTCTTCTTGATCGAACGGATCGAGCAAGTCCGGCACAAAGAGCAACGACGCTGCGCCGGCATCGTATTCCAGTCGCAGCGCTTCACCACCAGAAAGCTGAATGTTCTGGGCCAGCGGATCCATCAGCCGTGGGCCGCGAACGACCACTTGATGCGGCTGCGGTGAGAGCCAATCGCCGGCCGTGGGCCACTGTGGATACGTCCAGGTTTCATTGAACTGCATCCGTGGAAGCGGAACGCGATCTTTATCTGCCGAGACGACTTGAAAATCAGGCTTCACAAACGCCGCCGCGATGGCCTTTTTGATGGCCTTCGGACTGGGCACTGCATCGACAACAAACTGAGGCTTGTCACCCACGCCGACGAGCGCATCGAGTTGGGCCTTTTCCAAACCGGGCTTCACGCCGCCAAAGAGAACGACGCGAACATTCACTTTCGACTTTTTCACCAGTGCGGCCAGTTCATCGAGGTCTTCATTATTTTGTTGCAGCCCTTTGACTAGAATCTTGTCGAGGCTCAGATCGCAGTTGTTGGGGATGTTCACGCCGTCGGATAGGACAATTACTTGTCGCGATTCCACGCCCCTCACAGCATTCACTTCCTGAATGGCGCGCGTGATCGAAGCATACAACGGCGTGACGCCGAAGCAGCGATTGATATCGAGCGAATCGAGTTGCTGATCGATCGTAGCCGCCCAGCCCAAACCAGGCTTGAGCAGCACTTGAATATCACGGTCGGGATGCGGATACATCTCGGCGAAGGCAGCGCCAAACTTCTTGGCGGCAGCAATTCCATCGGGAGTAAGATTATCAGGTTCGTCCCAAAGCTTTTCGGCTTTATAAAACATCTTCTCGTTCGGCGGCGGAAAGTACGTCGCGCGATGGGCGGTCCGATGACCATACGCCACCAGGCCGATCTGCAATCCGCCCGGCGGCGCCAACTTCAGATCCTTCAAGATGTCCTGCAGCGCGGTTTTCGCCGCGGCAAAACGGCCATCGCCGTTGGTCATGCTCGAGGAACAATCGAACACAAACACCACTGCGCCCGCCGCCGCATCATCGCCGCCGACTTGAACGGTAGGCGCCGAGTACGGCTCGCGCCGATGCACGAAACGAATGCCTTGCGCGGGCGCGCTGTGATAAAGCTCAAACGGTTGCGACCAAAGGTGCCCGCGGTACCAGACACGCCCTTCGAGCGCGACGGGCGGCTTTTCCAATTTGCTCGCATCAATCGCACAACGGATCGTTCGCGGAGCGGGCTGGTCGCGCAAACGCTCAGCGAGTTTGACGGGATACCGCTGCAGCGATTTGCCGTCCTCGTAGCGAATCAGCGTGTCAGCGAGCGGCTCGAGCGAAGCCGCGCGGCCGACATAAAAGCCGGCTTCACCGGCAGGAAAGTTCGCCGGTTTGTGATCGACCGATTCAATCCGCTGCGTGGTCTTAGCTTCGAATTGCACCGGACCAGGCGTTTGACTGTCGAGCGTTTGCACGTTCGGTACTTGCAGGTCCAGCCCAGCCTCGTGCGCAGTGACACGCGCGGCCAACAGTTGATTCAGATCCTCGACGTTGCCCCCTGGCGGATCGTATTGAAAGGGCAACTGCTTGCTCGTCGCTGCCTGCGCACATTGTTGCGCTGCGAGATCGAAGAATTGCGGCGTTCGATCATGTGAGAGACCGTTGCCCCAAAAATCTTGCAAGGCTCGATACCCGTGCCA
Organism: uncultured Pirellulaceae bacterium; assembly: GCA_964394305.1. GTDB lineage: Bacteria > Planctomycetota > Planctomycetia > Pirellulales > Pirellulaceae > Anatilimnocola. The sequence goes on along the minus strand of CAYMWL010000065.1, from coordinate 14,852 downwards.
ACATGACAGATGCCAGTGATCGACGTCACGCAGCCAGGCCGTGGGCGTGGGAATGCCAAGTGGATCGGGCACCAGATTCTGATTGAAGCCGCCGAGCCAAAAAGCGCACGTGCGCACCCGTCGATCCCAAATCGAAAGCTCGCGCCGAGCCTGCACGGCTGGTGTGGTGGGGCCAACGTCAACCGGTTTGCCTTGCAGCGAGGCGTCGTAATCGCTGAGCACATTTTGCAGCGTTTTCCAGAGCGTGCGATCCTTCGTTTGCTCCTGCCGCAGGCGTTGATCGATGTCCAGCGAATCTTCCTGTTCCAATTTCAGCGTCTCGCGATGCTGTTCATACGGCAAGCGGAACTCATGCGTCAGCACCTTGTGGTAGCGAATCAAAAACTTTCGATAACCGTCCAGAAAAATGGCCGGTCGATCGTCGAACGGTGGATCATGCAACTTTTCAAGGACCGACGAACCTTTGGGTTTGTTCGGCAGTGGGTTGGCGGCCCAATTGCTGAGCGTGTTGTGATATTTCGACAACAGTCCTTTCACGCGTGCATCGTTGAACAGCGGCGTTTGCATCACTTGCTCGATCTGCCGCACCGCATCAGAGGTTTGAAAGCTGATTTCGGATTTGCCGCGCGACTCCGAATCCACAGTGATCAAGGCCCGCAGGCTTTGCCATTTGTCATCGAGCGTTTGCAAGCTTTCGTGTGCACTGCGCAACTCGGCGCGGAGTTCGGCTTCGCTATCGCGTTTGAGCAGGATGCGTTCGAGCTGCTCCGCGAGCAGAACATTTTCATCGAGCACCTCGTTCAACGTGTCGATGTACTTCGCATATTCCTGCGCGGCAGTTTTCTTTGCCGCATCGTCGGTGACGTTCAACTCCAATCGCCAGCGCCGGAAATACCACTCGGCCAGGTGAGGCAACGTCGCCCAGATTTCGTCGCGCAGCAGAAACATCCTTTCGAGTTCCTCGCCCCATTGGCGGGCGGCGAGATAACCGTTGCTGGTTTCGTCCCAAAACGATTTCGCAGCAAAACCATTCGCCCGCAGCAGGCGCCGCTCAGCGCTGCGTTGCACCGCGGCTTCGTTGGTTTCGGCGGAACCGGTGCCGTCGAGCGACAATTGATCGCCGAGAAAAAATGCATCTTCTGCAGCGCGGCGTTCGGCGTCGGCCTGATTCACGAGCAACTCAAGCGGATAGTGAGCTCGCACATCCAGCGGTGTCGCTGCGAATTCAGCCAGCGAACGCGAGCGAATCACTTCGGGCAGCATCCGTTCCGCCGCAGCGCTGGTGTTGGCGCCGAGCAACTTCAGAAAATGAGCCTCGCTCGGAACTAATTCGCTCGACGGTGCAGTTCCCTTGTCGCTGGCCAGGCGCAGAAAGCGGAGGGCCGAACTCAAGCGATCACGATCAAACTTTTCGAACACCTCGTCGGGGTGCAGATCGTTCAAACCAAAGCGGGCGAACAATTCGCTAATCGCGCGCGGCCGCTCCGCATCGGGAAAGGTGATGCGCGCCTGTTCATCGGGCATCGCCTTAAGCCAGCTGTTGTAGAGTTCGCTGTAGTCGACGGACGTGCCGTCGGATTTCGCAGCGTCCGAGGCAGCTTCAGACTGTTGCTTCCACGCGAGCAAGCGTAAGTTCGTGGCACTTTGGGTTTCCGGAAATTCCTGCCAGTTCGCCGCAGTCAATTCATCGGCGAGCGCAGCAAACTGATTCCCCAGACCTTCTTGATAATCCTCGCCCGCGAACAAGCGATCTTCGAGCGCGAGCAGCCGTTGTTCGAGCGAGGCCCAACGAATCGGATCCTGCACATAACCGCGACGCCAGGCAGCAGGCCGCGGATTGCGGGGATTGTCGTCGTGTCCCGCCGCGCGTTGTTGATAGGCCTGCCAGGCGAGCTGCAACGACGATGGCCGCTGATCGGCGGGCTCGATCAATTCTTTCGCTTTGCCCAGCACATCGTAGGGCGACATCAGGTCTTGATGACCGCGCCAAGCTTGCCACAGGTCCGCCGAAACAATCGGCACGTCGCGCGTTACTGGCAAACCATCCGCGCCACCGATCAGCAACGGCGTTTGCCGCACACCACGCCGCTGTTGCACGTAGTCGTCGACGTGAGCCGTTAAATAGGAATGCAACTCAAGCAGTGATACCACGCCGCGGCGATAATCGCGCGGAAATTCATGACTGGCATCGCCCCGCAATCCAAGACCAACATAGTGCCCAAACACGGAGCCACGCATTTCCGGCGCTGCCCAACCGATCTGGCCCGGACTGGTCGAGTTCAGCACATATAGATTCGGATCATCCACTTGATCGACCGCGGCGGGGAGTTGATCGGCAAAGCGATTGTCCATCACGCCGCTGCGCCACTTCATTGAAATGCGATTGCAATCGAGAATCACCAGCTTGCGCGATCGCTGCAGATTGGGAAGCGCAGAAATATCTTTCAGCAGCTTGACCAGCGGCAGCCAACGACTCGTGTTGAAGGCATCCGCGTTCGGCGGCACCAAACAGGCCTGGCCTTGTTCATTAACGAGGCCGTGAGCACTGATATAGATCACCACCGCATCGTTGCGCGAAAACCAACCCGGTCCCGATGGCTTCACGGTTTTCAGCTGAGCGAGAAAACGCTGCGGCGTCCCCTCTTCATCGGTTTGATTATCGCTCGAGCCGAGGTAGCGGAACGATGCCGATTGGCGGAGCGGCAAGTTCGAAGGGCTGACCCGCTTCAAAAAATGTTCGTCTTCAGCTGCGAGCGCCAGCGGCGGCATCTGCAGCGGATAACGCGACGCTCGCAACATCACCAGCGGCGTATTCTTCGGCGGAATCAGATAAAAAACAAACACCATGAACAGCGCGAGGCAGCCGAGCCACAGCAGCGTTCGCTTGAACTTGTATTGATACTCGACCGACGAATCCTTGGGCTGATACCTGGTCCAATCGCGCGCGGGCTTGGCTTTGCCCGCTCCTTGCCGTTTGCCCAGCCAGGCGGGGCCTTTTTTGCCTTTGCCATCCGACTCATTGCGTGCGTTCATTGATTCGCTCTTGATCGTCCCTGAACCGCGGGAAAATGCTTAATTGCCCAACCAGCCGTTCCGTTTCCCACGACCTATTGTGAGGGGAACGCACGCCATGGGCAATGTGGAACGGGTGAACTATTCGAGCGCAAAAAGCTGATTGATGTTTCAACCACTTCAAGAGTAAATGTCAACCACGCGCGTCCCGGCCAGATAGTCGTGAATGCAGCGGCGCGATTCGCCGAAGATCACAATCCAATCGAAAAACCCAAAGAACGGAATCAGGCAGAGCAAATAGCAGAGCCAGTTGCGCAGCACCACGCCGCAAACGAAGCCCGGATTGCCGCCGTGGGGATCGACGATCTTCATCCCCAGCAGCATCTTTCCCAGCGACTGCCCGCGACTGGCGATCAGGTTCCACTGTGTTAGCAACAACAGCGCCACGGGAAAATAAAGAATCGCCTGCGCATTGATCTGCTGCAGATTGAGTTCTTTCGACTTCAGCGCCTGTTGATCGAGAAGCCCATTCGCCACCAAAGCAATCAGCAAAGCCACGCCTGCCACATAAGCCAATAGCAACAATCCGTTGTCGACTACACACCCTACAAACCGCTTCCACAGCGGAGCGAGGATATCGCCCGCGCCGAAGTGCATCGCCGCGAGCGATACATCGGCATCGGCGCCATACGAACGATCCCGGCCGCGACTCTTATAAGGCGCGTTAGCCGCATACTCCGCCGCTATGTCTTCCAGCGAGGGAACAAGCAACGCCTGCCCACAATACTCGCAAGCTTTTTCCGAGCCCGCTTCACAGGCAGTGGAATTCAACGTGCGATAACAGCGCGTGCAACGGTGCTGAATCTGCTCGGCAATGGTCGACATGGCAACGGCCCCAATTCGTGCGAACTACCTCTTCCTGAAATCTAGGTCCCAGCGGCCCCGGTGCCGGTCCACCCCGCGACTTTTTGTGCCGAACTTAGCGGTCGCATCGGCCCCGTTAGCCTGCCGACCTAAACAACTGCACCCCCGGAACAGTTTTCCCTCCCCATCCGGCAGCCACCGAATCGCACAACTCATTGAAAAACAAAAGGTTGCGAAATTTTGTTAGACAACCGCCGTTCCCAAAAGTGTTGCTTTCTGAACGATTCTGCATAGCTCTGAACAGCGATCAACTCCCTCGACAACACTTCTGTTGCACTCATTAACGGCCGACATTCTTCCGGTAACCAAGAGCTCTCACCCCGCAGCGAACACCTCAGCCGCCAGCGAACCACTCGACTCAACGCTCAAGAACCAAGAAATAGCCAACCAGCACCCGATGTGATCCATCCGGCGTATTTCACCCACAACCGTATTGCCAAAGAGCAAACCGGGCCAATCCCAATTGACTCTTAATATACACCTTTGTACACTTGTGTCAATTCGCCCAGGCAGCTATTGAGTCAGCAGCGGCCAATCCCTGCCAGTGACAAACGTCTGTCACACCCCGGTTCGTCAATGTGACTTTTTTGAGCCATGTCTCATAATTTGTTCCTTACAACTATCCACGCAATTTTCTTGATCTTTTTGGAGACTTTCTGATTGCAATTGCGGTTGGCCGCGATACGATACTCCCGTCATTGCCAGCCTGCCATTCGCTGCATGGATTCTTTTCTCGCAGCGAACGGGGCTGATTGCTGTTCTGCGGTGCTCGACGAAACCTCCCCTTCGATTCAGGAATCTGCCGCCATGAGTGCTTCGGGCCTACCCCTGCGCAAATCCGCCCGCCACCCTGCCCACCGACAGGAAACTCGCCGCCAGGAAACGCGCCGCGAAGCAATCGCCCGGCACCGGCGACTGTTTCTCGAACCGCTCGAGCAGCGACAACTGCTGACCGTGGTCGACCCTTATCCGCCCTCGGGAGAAAACGATACGTACTCGGTCACCGAGAACGTCGCGCTTTCGACTTCCGCCCCGGGCGTGCTCGGGAACGACACCGATCCCAACGGCGACGCGCTCACGGCCATTCACTATTCGGGCCCCGGCAGCGGCACGCTCCTGTTCAACGCCGACGGCTCGTTCACCTATACCCCGGCAGCGGACTTCGTCGGCAGCGATTCCTTCACCTATCAAGCCTTCGACGGCGCGCTCTCGTCCGGCTTGGTTACCGTCACGCTCAACGTCGAAGCCGACAATCAGGCGCCGTCCACGAACCCGGATAGTTACTCCGTCGACCAAGGCACCGCCCTCACGGTCTCCGCGCCGGGCCTGCTGGCAAACGACAGTGACAGCAATGGCGATCCAATCACCGCGGCACTCGCCTCCGGCCCGGCGAACGGCACCGTCTCGATCAACCCGGACGGGTCGTTCACATATGAACCGAATTCCGGGTTCTACGGAACGGACTCCTTCTCATACGTCGCGAACGACGGCGAGGACGATTCGGTAACGACTCCCGTGCAGATCACCGTCAACTACGTGCCGCCGCCGGTTGCCAATCCTGACTACTACACGCTGGACGAAGATACGTCGTTGTGGGTCGAGGCCGGTGGGGTCTTGGGCAATGATCAACGAGAATCCCAAGAGGCCACGCTGGTCTACGGCGTGACCAACGGCATGCTCACGTTGAATCCCGACGGCTCCTTCTGGTACACGCCGAATGCCAACTTCCACGGCGAGGATTCGTTCACATACCAGCTCGCCGAAAATGTGCAGGCGACCGTTTATCTGACGGTCAACGCCGTGAACGATCCGCCGCAGGTGGGTGATACGAGCTACTGGGGCTATGAAGACCAGCAAATCATTGAATCGTCGGGCGCGTTGCGGAATAATGCAAGCGACGCCGATGGGCTGGATGGGCTCGAGGTCGAACTGGTTGGCCAGGCCGGGAACGGCCATGTCGAGATCAGCACCTACGGCTCGTTCGTTTACACGCCGAATGCGAACTATTGGGGGCTCGACAGCTTTACGTACCGCGTCTTCGACGGCTTCGAGTATTCGAACCCGGCCACGGTGTCGTTGACGATTTATTCGACCAACGATCCGCCGGTGGCGCTTGATGATACGTTCTCGCTGGTCGAAGATGAACAGTGCTTTACCGCCGATCTGCTGGCGAATGATTTTGATATCGACGGCGATACGATGAATGTTACGCTGCCCTACATGCCCGGTCTCACGCAGCTGTCGGGAGGGTTTATTCAATACATTCCGCCGGCGAATTACTCCGGCACGGTCACGTTCACGTATCAAGTGAACGACTGGCAATGGGGCATGTCGACGGCCACTGTCACCTTCAATATTTTGGAAGTGAACGACGCGCCCGTCGCCAGCGACGATGCGTTTAGCATCGACGAGGACGGCTCGCTACAGGTGGGCAGTTGGTACGGCCCCTATGGCATCCTCGGTAACGATACCGACCCTGACACCGGCACCGCACCGACCAATGCCCAAATCGTTTCAGGACCGGCCCACGGCGCGCTGGTCATGGATATCGGCGGTTCATTCACCTACACACCCAACGCCAACTTTCATGGCACTGACCAGTTCACCTACCAGGCCGTCGACGGCAATGGCGGAACCTCGAATACCGCCACCGTTTCGATCACGGTGAACTCGGTGAACGATCTGCCAATCGTCGTGAGCGAATCGCTCAAAGTGGCCGAAGATACGTCGCTCGCGATCGACGGCGGAACCTTGCTGCCGGTCAGCAATGTGCTGGCCAACGATAGCGATCTTGCTGACGGCGACACGCTGTGGGTATCGCAATTCGATTTTCCCGCGCACGGCACCCTGACCCTCCAGAACAACGGCGATTTCCTCTACACTCCCTGGGCAAACTACCACGGCCCGGACAGCTTTACGTACCTGGTCAGCGACGGTTGGTCACAGGTGATGGGGAGCGTAATGATCGAGGTCACGCCGGTGAACGATGCACCGGAAGTGGTTGGTGAGTCCTATACGCTCGACGAAGATTCCACGCTGACGGTCACCGCCGCCTTAGGGGTGCTCGCGAATGACAGCGATATCGAAGATGAACCCCTCACGGCAACGATCGTCAGCAGTCCTGCTCATGGAGCTTTGACGCTGAATGCAGATGGTTCATTTGAGTATGTTCCCGCAGCCGAGTTCAGTGGATTCGATTCGTTTTCTTACCTAGTAAGCGACGGAATTGCCAATTCGAATGTTGCCGTTGTCGATCTAGAAATCATACCAGAGCCCTTTGTACAGGTTATCGGCAATGTTGTGCGTGAAGGAGAAGGTGGCGAGATTACCTTTGTGCTTTCTCGGCTAACAGATCGAGACGTAATTATTACCTATTCATCGAGCGATGGCACTGCAACTGCAGGCAGCGATTATTTGCCAACTACTGGGGTCGCGGTCATTCCTGCAGGAAGCCTCACGACGACAGCAACAATAACGACCGAAAGCGACGCGGAGAACGAAGAAAACGAGACCTTTGTTATTGCATTGACTGAAACAATAAATGCCAATTCGGCGCCAGCGAGTGAAGGCGTTGTGACGATCATCGACGCCCCGACCTACTCGCTGTCAATCAGTGTCAGCGATGGAATTGAAGGAGGAAACATCGAAGCGATCATTTCACGTAGCGGTGATCTGTCAGAAATCGCTGTCGTGAATTTTCAGGTCGTAGGCGGAAGCGCTATGGATGAGGAAGATTTTCTTGCCCTGGAAGGACAGGTGACTCTTCCAGCGGGCGTCGCTTCATCCGAACCGATTGAGATTCTGTTGCTCAACGATGAATTGTGGGAACCTACTGAAACGTTGGAGATAAAGGCATGGGTGCTGGGTTCCGAAGCCGTCGCGGCAGCAGAAATCGCGGACGACGACTCGCTGCCCGAATTAACTGTCACCGATCCAGTGGGGGCCGAGCCAGCCACAGGCGCTCCCGATTATCTAGACTTTTATGTGAGCTATGCTGCCGCAGGCCAATTACCCTTGACCGTCGAAGTATTACTTGGGGACGGAATTCCAGGCGATCCGGAGCATGCTGCAGAAGTTGGGCAGGATGTCAGCTCCAACATTCTCGTGTTTACTGATCCGGCATCGACAACGCCCATTGCGGTCCTTTCATCCAGCGACTCATGGACATTTTCCAGTAACGAGACCCCCACAATTTTTAGAGTTCTAATTCTTCAGGATTCGCTAGCAGAGACAGACGAATTCATGCACTTAGAACTTCGCCCGAGCATCACCGCTTCGCTTTCGCCGGCCAGTAAGTTGCTCGGCACCGGAACCGTTTTGACTTCGCTTGCGTCTCCAGCAAACGCAACGGGAATTACCGCCAGTATCTCAGCAGACACCGATGAAATTGAGGAAGGGGGTGCGTCGGCGACGTTTACGATCACTCTCGAGAACGCGCCCGAATATCATAGTGGCGGCAGTTTACGTGTCACCTACGACGTAACTGGGATTGCTACGGAAGGAAGGGATTTCACACTTACGAGGCACTACGTCGCCTTCGCGCTTCTGACCCCGGCCAACTGGGATTCATCGCTGGGAAAATATCGCATGACGACGCAGCAATCCTTCGACATATTTGGATTAGCAGACTTTGTTCCGGAGGATGGAATCGAAGAGTTCACAATCACGCTGGTTGAGGTCCGCGCAAGTGGAATCGACGGAGTAGACAACGGAAGCTATCCCATCGCGGATCAATCAAAGACTGTTGGCATTGTGGACAAGAACCTCGCGTTCTCGATGGTGGTTGATAATACCGAACTCGTAGAACCGGGACCGACGCCCGACCCGGCGGTGGACACGTCTTTTGATTTGACGGTGGCTCGGATAACGGGCACAGCCGCCGCAACCTTTGACATTGCGATCGGAGGAAGCGCAATGTTTGCAGGTGTGGCTCCGGATTTCCGTCCCGCGCCGGGCGTCACCTTAATCCAAAGACCGAGAAACAATCCCAGCACTCCTGCCATTCCGGAGATTGATGGTCATTATTTTACAGTTCACATCCCCTTCAACGTAGCTTCGATAAATATTCCATTCGTGGTCAAAGAGGACAATACCATCGAAGACGCTGAAAGCATTACTTTTACCGCAGTGCGCCGAACATTGCATCCTACGTTCTCTGTACGGCCGGATTCGGTTTCAATGACGATCACCGACGACGGAACCGACTCCATCGACGGGGCATTCACGACGCTTTACGATCAATTGAATGACCGTCTGACGAATTGGAAAAACGATTCGAAGTTTGCCATCGACGACCTGAAAGATGCGACCAAGTCCGCGATTGCTTACCTTCACACCAATGTGGCAGCGGGCATCAATGGAGGCGTGCAAAGCAATTCGAATGTCGCTGATTTCTTTGCGGGTGGGGTCGAGCTCTTCTTGATTTCTCGCGCACCAGGATATTCAGCGACGAAGGCCGGGTCGTTGAAAGCTGCTGCAATCACGATGCAGATATTGGGAGAGAATCTTGGGCCTGACGGTGTCGTCGACTACATGGCAAGATTGGATCGCGCCGATGCAATCGCCGAGAACGATAAACAAAGAGTTGACGCACAATACACAGAACTGCACGATGAGCTGGTAGGAATCAAGACGCAGTATACGGCAGCAAAAACTACGAGCGACCCCTCGGATGAGTTGGTGTGGTACAATGCGCTCCTGGCGTTTCAGCCGAAAGTCGACGAGCTTCAAGATCCCTTGCAAGGCTCGAGTGGCGAGTTTCCCACGACCAAGAATATTGTGCGCGAGTTGATCTTTGAGATTGCCGCCCGGCGAGGGTGCTCACTCTACCGCGGCCCCAACCACCGCTGGAAGTCGGACGACACTTGGTCGATTGGCTGGTTCCTCTTTAACGGACACGATTTCGCGCAGCTATTGAATAACATGGAGGCTGGCAATTGAGGCGTTTTCAGCTCAGTTTGCGTTCGGCGGCCATCTGCGTGGCACTCTTGTGTGGACTGTTGGCAATTGTTGTCGCGTGGGAGAATCGTTGCAAAAATCCCGACGCAGTTACGGAAGAGAAGTTGGCCTCATTGATCAATAGGCAAGGAGGTCAGGTCTATTGGGATGCGCTTCCCAAGGGGCCGATCACGTGGTTATCAGGACGCCCCGCAAACCGAAAAATCTGCATCATTAGTTTGATTGAATCGAATGGCTGGAGACGGGATACAAGGGGCGAAGCGGCCTTGTTTGCTGAAATCGCTGAGTTAAAGCATGTCAGAGCCTTTAGTATCCTGGGAGGGTCAGGCCAACCCGACGAGTTGCATCTGACTAAGCTACCTTCGTCGCTGCATAAAGTAACCGTCATGAAATTTAGAATTGACGACACAACGTTACAAAAAATGGAGAATTTGCAAAAGCTGATTGAAATTTGGATCGCTCACTGTGATCTGGACATTTCACCCGCACAGGTTCGCAAACTGCCGCAGTCGTTGGAGCGCCTGTATATTGACACCGCTCCAGCCCTCTGGATCGAGGCGCTTTCCGGTCATGAGAAGTTGCGGTACGTCGATCTGGCGAGCTGTAAAGGTGTGACAGATGACCTCATTCCCCTGGTAATTGGTTCGCACATCCGCAAAATCGGTGCTCGCCCGAAGCAATTCACCGCGGAAGGCCGGGAGAAATTGAAAGCCGCGGGTGTGTTTATCGCGGTATCCGGCAGTTCTCTAGACGACTGAAAACTACTTTCTCTGATCTACCAACTCGCCGACAGGAAACGCGCCGCGAAGCAATCGCCCGGCACCGGCGACTGTTTCTCGAACCGCTCGAGCAGCGACAACTGCTGACCGTGGTCGACCCTTATCCGCCCTCGGGAGAAAACGATACGTACTCGGTCACCGAGAACGTCGCGCTTTCGACTTCCGCCCCGGGCGTGCTCGGGAACGACACCGATCCCAACGGCGACGCGCTCACGGCCATTCACTATTCGGGCCCCGGCAGCGGCACGCTCCTGTTCAACGCCGACGGCTCGTTCACCTATACCCCGGCAGCGGACTTCGTCGGCAGCGATTCCTTCACCTATCAAGCCTTCGACGGCGCGCTCTCGTCCGGCTTGGTTACCGTCACGCTCAACGTCGAAGCCGACAATCACGCGCCCGTGGCCGTTGCCGAAAGTTATTCGGTGGACGAAGACGGCACGCTTTTGGTAGCCGCGGCCGGCGTCCTGGCGAACGATTCGGATCCAAATGGCGACGCGATCACCGCTGTTTTAGTCACCAACCCGCCCACGGGTCCCTTCCACGGTTCGCTGACCCTCAATGCCGATGGTTCGTTCACTTATACTCCCAACGCCGGCTTTGACGGGGCCGACTCCTTCGTTTATCAGGCCAGCGACGGATTGCTCACTTCGGAAAACACCACCGTCACGCTGAACGTTACTCCTCCCGTCAATCACACGCCGGCAAGCAACGGTGACACCTATTCACTCGATGAAAACAGTACCCTCGTCCTGGACGCGGAAGCGGGTGTGCTGGCGAACGACACCGATGACGACGGGGACCCGCTCACGGCCGTCCTCGTTGCCGGCCCGGCGAATGGTGTGCTCACTCTGAACGCCGATGGCTCGTTCACCTACACGCCCACCAGCTACTACTACGGCAGCGACTCCTTCACTTACTACGCCACCGACGGAGCGACCAATTCCGGCAACGCAATTGTTTGGATCAATATTTACGATGTGCCGCTCGTGGCCGTGGCTGACGCGTACACGGTTGCCGAAGATTCGCAGTTGTTCGTTGCGGCGGCGAGCGGCGTCCTGTTTAATGACACCAGGCAATGGCAACAATCAATGTTGGCTAGTGGTCCCATGCACGGGGTCGTGACTCTAAATGGGGATGGCTCATTCGATTACACACCCACAGCCAACTTTTTCGGCTGGGATTCGTTTTGGTACGAACTGGCCAGTGGCGTCACGGCGATGGTGAGCATCGAAGTTACACCCGTGAACGATGCGCCCGCGGGCTTGCCCGACACCAACTACATGGGAATCGAAGACACGCCACTTGCCGGGAGCGGTCTATGGACGGAGCAAGTGGATGTCGACAACACGATGTACGAGTTGACCCCCACACTGGTCACTTCGCCGTTGCATGGCAGCGTGCGGTTCGAAGGGACTGGCTCGTTTATTTATACTCCCAACGAGAACTACTCTGGCGCGGACAGCTTCACTTTTGTGGTCAATGACGGCCAATGGAATTCCAATGAAGCCACCGTTTCGCTGTTGATCTGGCCGGTCAACGATGCGCCGCTCGCCGTCGCCGACGCTTTTACGTTCGAGGAGGACAATCTGTGTTCCGTCGGCGATGTGCTGGTCAACGACGACCCGACCGACAGCCCCGCGATGCAGGCCGTGCTTGTCGATTGGCCGCTGGAAAACCTGCCGCAGCATGGCGATGTCGTGCTGCAGGCGAATGGCGGCTTTCACTACATCCCCGACGAAAACTACATCGGCGCAGACAGTTTCTGGTATTACGTCACGGACGGAGAGGGCGGCCAATCGCTGCCGGTGCAAGTGTCGCTGACGATTATTCCTGTCGACGACGCGGCGATTGCCGAGGACGATACCTACACGGTGGCCGAGGACAACGTGCTGCATCGCTACATGCCGGGGGTCAACGGAAACGATCGCGACATCGACAGCAACGTTATGGCCCACCAGGTGCTACTCGTCGCTTCGGTGAGCAACGGCACGCTGTCGCTGCTGGCACACGGCGAGTTCACCTACACGCCCGACGCAAACTTCCACGGCCAAGATTCATTCACGTACCAACTCAGTGACAACGGCCTGACGAGTAACGTGGCAACTGTGACGATTGACGTAACGCCCGTGAATGATGCGCCGGAAGCAATCGATCACTTATTCACGCTCGACGAGGACAGCGTGCTCACCACGACGGAAGTCGACGGATTGAAAGCTGGTTCCCACGATGCCGACAACGATCCACTGACCTTTGCGATCTTCGATCACCCGACCAACGGAACGGTCACCGTGGATGCTGCCACGGGGGCGTTTGTGTACACACCGACTGCCAATTTCTATGGCACCGATGGGTTTACTTTCACGGTTTCCGATGGTCAGGCGGTCGATCTGCAATCGGTGACGCTGACGGTCACGCCGGTGAATGATGCACCCGTTGCAATTAACCACTCATATTCAACAGACGAAGACACATCGCTGGTCGTTTCTGAAGCGGAGGGGCTAATGGTTGGGACCTTCGACCCGGAAAACGACGCACTCACCCTATCGATTAGCAGTCAGCCTGAACATGGGATTCTGACGGTTGACTTTCAGTCGGGAGCATTTACCTACGCTCCATTGGATAATTATGATGGGTCAGACGGATTCTCGTACGCCGTATCAGACGGTACGAACGTAACGCTTGCTGAAGTTGCTATCGCGATTAACCCACTCGCCGACTTGGACGTCGTCTACATCTCCGAAGGAATAATTGGCGAAGAAATGGTCGACTCACTTGAGGAAACCTATGGTGCGTGGGCACCAGTGGTCGGAGATCTGGTAGTGCCACGCGAAAATAGTCCTGCTCCAGCGGAGTTTGGAGGAGAGGCCGATCCCTACCTTGTACCCCTGGTTATCCAACCTGCACGCTCACAGAGCATACAAGGGCATTTCACGCTGACGATTCCCTCCAATGTTAAGCTTTGGACATCTGCTAATCGCAGTGTGCAGGTCAACGATGCAACTGAATTTGAAGTAGCGAATCGTACCGTAGTATACATGGAAGGAATATCGCTCGGGACTGGATTCATTGAGCTAGTGCTGCATTCTCCGTTTTTGGCGCCAAAGGTCAAAGACAAGGTCAAAGCTGTAAGCTTTTCAATTGATGGCGGTGCTAGGGTTGCTCCCGGCAACTCCCGTTACACTTATTATGCAAATGTGGGCGAGCCAAATCCAGTCAGCACCTTCATTTCACCAGTAAATGGGGCCGCACTCTTGACGCTGCAAGCGAATGGAGGGCTTCTGCCGAATGACCTTCAACATATCCATTGGGATGCCGGGCCGTCGTTTGGGAAAGTTCGCTACCAACCGATACCAAATTCTATTTTTCACATCTTTGTGCCAATTGTCGCGGTCAGCATCACGGCTAGCACAATTACTTACGACAATACATCTCTTCAGCAACATCCGGACCAAGCAGCACGACGTATTATTGCGTCTGCATTTTTTGAGGATGGCGATCCAATCATTAAGGCGATGAGCGCCTCAGTCACCATCGATATAGTGGGTCCGCAACGCACTCCTGGCGGCTCCATGTTCGGAGTAAAGGATATCGAAGTCGGTTTCATACAGAAAGGGCGTATAACCAGAATGCAGAGCTATTTTCCAGCCATACCTGGAGTTGAACCTGCAACGGTGCATACTAATAACCTACAAGGCGCAGGCTGGTTTATCGACGCACCAGAAAACACTCCAACTGCAAACCTGCCATGGGCCTACAAACACCTCAGCTATTTTGCGCCGGATGAAAACACTGCCTATATTGGCAAACAGCTCAGCTTTGCCGATTCACCCTCACTTTGGGCCACAGATCATTTGTCGATCTCTGGCCCCACTTACTTGAATAAGAATGACTTGCGAGTTGAATTCATAACCGCTTTTGCAGTTCGCTCCAAAGACTCAGAAGCGGCCAACACATTCGTTGAATTGGCGACGGCAAACTGGGTGTTCGATGGTTCGGGAACATGGGCTCCAACTGTCCCCGCGGGGTCATTGCCTGATGCCACATGGACAAAGAACGTCTCCGCCGGGACAACTGGCGACTCTTCGTTTACGATTTCAACATTGGGGAATCCTGTTGGGATAATAAGTAACCGTTCACGCTCTGGTGAGTGATGGGGCAGTTTGATGGTCGAGGTGGGCG
>CAYMWL010000064.1:0-42466 GCA_964394305.1 uncultured Pirellulaceae bacterium | reverse complement strand
GGGCCTTTTTCGCGCGCCCAGGGCTCGGCTCTCAATGCTTTGTGGAGGGCGAGGCTCCCGCCGAGCCGCCGCGGCGATCCTTGGTTGTATTTCGACATGCGGTTCCGCGGGGCAGCGACCCAAACGACATACTCCCGCGGAACCATTGATTGCAAGCTTTGGCTGGTTTGCCGCGGCGGCTCGGCGGGAGCCTCGCCCTCCCCGAGAATCGTCTTCCGCGTTTTGACCAAAGTTGTCGCTGCGCTCGTTTCCAATCGCTGGGTGAGTCTCATTTCATCTGCAGGGGGAGAGCGATCATGAGCGTTACGGAAACGTCTGCGGTTGGGCATTTGCCGAACCAGCGCGATTGGAATGTTTATCAGCTCGTGCGGGTCCAGCAGTGGTCCACGCGCGCGGCGGCAAAGGAGTTTGGCATTTCGCAAACGCTCGTTTGTCAGATCGTGCAACGAACGGGCCGGTTCATCGTGCAGTCAATCAAGGTGCCGTCGAAGGATCTCGCGGCCCGGCAGTTGGCAGCGGGCAGACAGCTGGCCGCCGAGCGGATCGATTTTCTCGTCAACGAAGCACTGCGCTGTTTTCGCAAGTCGCAATCGACCGTGAAGAGCGTGCACGAGGACTCCGCATCGCGCCGTTGCACCAGCACTCGGGTGAATCACGGTGACATTCGCTATCTGAACGCCGCCGCGCGGCTGACACTGATCGCCAGCACCCTGCCGCCCCCGCTGGTGATGCTCGAAGCCGATGACTTCGAGGAAACTGAATTCGAACCAACCGTGGACAAGTCCGCTCCTGACAACCACCCGGCAGAGGCCTGTTCAGCCCCTGTCGCTGAACAGCCAGAAGAGACCGAGCCAACCGCGACGTCGCCTTCTGCAACTGCCACCGCCATGATCAGTTGCGTCGAGCAATCACGTCATGATCAATCACCAAAGCAGAGCGCGGCGCGCCCTGTTCAGGCGCCGAAATCGCCCGGCGATGCCAAGGCTCGACGCCGCGAGAAGTTCTTTCAAACGGGTTAGCCGTCAGGACGGCGGGCTCAAGCCACCGCGACTGTTGGCGTCGATTCCATCAGTCCTTCGATGACGCGCTGATAGTTCTGCTCATCGCACAGGTCGCCGATCGAATTGATCACGATGTCGGGCCGATACGCATACCGCACCAGATCCTCACGTCGCGTCGAACCGGTCAGCACGAGCACCGTGCGATAGCCCATCGACACGCCGCCAAGAATATCGGTTTCCATCGTATCGCCAATCATGATCGTGCCGGCGGTCGATAGTCCGAGTTCCTTCCGAGCGCTGCGCATCATCACCGGGCTCGGCTTGCCGACGCTGAACGCTTTCAAGCCAGTTGCCGTTTCCAGCATCGCGACAATCGCGCCGCAGCCTGGTCGCAGTCCATGCGCGGTTGGGCAGTTCGGGTCGATGTTGGTGGCGATCAGCTTGGAGCCGCGCAGAATCATGCGCACGGCCGCTTCGACAATTTCCATGTTGAACGTCCGGCCTTCGCCGACAACGACATAGTCGGGATCGTCGTCGACAATCGCGTAACCATTCTTGTGCAGCGCTTGCAACAAGCCTCCTTCACCAATGACGAACGCGGTGCCTCCTGGTTTTTGCGAGGCCAAGAACCGAGCAGTTGCCATCGCACAGGTGAAGATGTGGCTCTCGTCCACATGAATCCCCATCCGCGCGAGCTTGATCACGCCGTCGCGCCTCGTGCGCTGGCTGTTGTTCGTGAGAAACGCGAACGGCACGCCGTCGTCGAGCAGCCGCTGAATGAAGTGGTTTGCCCCCTCGACAACTTGCTTCCCCTTGTAAATCACGCCGTCCATGTCGATCAAAAATCCAAACGATCCCATGCGAATCCCTTTCGTGGGAGAGGCAGTAAAGAATGTGCCAGCGACCGATACTGCAACCAAGCAGTTCGGCGTAGCGCCAGCGGACCTGAGAGAAGGTGAGAACAAGGTCCGGTTTAAATTTTCACCGCCGGCCAATGAGAGTCCACGTTGGCTGTGGCAATGATCCGCTGGAACCCCGCGCGCAAATCCGTTGGGGTAATTGCTTCGCCGCCTGCACAAATGCTGGCTCTGAGGCCAGCCGAAGCAACATTCCGAGCGTCCGTTAAGCCGCAAGTTTCGCAAACACTATGCCAAGCGCTGCGCGCACGCCTGTTGCTAGGGGCTGTCTGACCGCCCAAAACCGTTGTTTTCTCGCGAGTTCGACGGCTTTAGGCAATTGCGCGAGCGATTCACCTACCGCCCGAGTACTGATTAAGTCGCAGGCAGCCTTGCTGCGATGATTGGCAGATTCGAGTCAAATCGGCAACGCCACAACCTCCCCAATTGCCCGCTTTGACAGGGTGCTGCGTTCATTCTGCGATCTTTTCGCAGTCCGATTATGCAGATCAGCAGGCTAACTTTTCTCGACTTTGACAATCGGTCCAGTAAAACGTGCTCGACATTTTGTCCACAGGCGCAATAGAATTGAACCTGGGCGGCATTTGAGGCGTGGCGGTTTTTTGGTGGGGACCTTCTCATGCGGCATCATTCGATGTTGCGTTGGCCAACGCGAATTCTCGCGGGAACGATTTGTTGCGCGTCGTTAATGAGCGGCTTGGCTGTTCGCGCAGCCGATGCGCCAATCGCCGCTTCTCACCGCGCGGAAGATGTGGCTCGCTGGATTCAAGAGTTAGATGCGGATTCGTTTGCACTCCGTGAACAAGCCACTAATAAGTTGCGCGAAGCAGGCCCCGCTGCTGTCAACGCGCTAGCACAGGCCATCGCCGGCGATAGCGCCGAAGTTTCCGCCCGAGCCAGTGCGATTCTCCAGCGCATTGCCGATGGCAGCGATGAAAAAACGCTGGACCAGGTGGAAGCCGCTTTACAAAAACTCGGCAGCAAACGGAAAGCGGTCCTCCACGTCGCCGCCGACATCCGAGTGCAACAACAGAAGTTCAAGCACACCCGTGCTGTCGCTCAAGTGCGTGCTTTGGGCGGCGGCTTGACCGGCAATTTAGCTGGCGAACATCATTTGGTGGCGGAGCAGATTGTGCTCGCTGGCCCTGGACCAGTGCTCATCGAAGAAGAGGTTGAGATCGCGCCGGCCATTGCCATCGACCTGGCGCCAGGTTTGGAAATTCCTGCCGCCGCCGAAGAAGCGCCAGCGCCACCCAAGCGTGGCCTGCTGGGATTGCTCGCGCGATTAATTGCCCCCGAAGCAGCCCCGCCGCCCCCTGCAGAATTTTTCCCGGTCCCTGCCGACATTCCGCCGGATGCAATCGTGCCCGTGGACGCTGCTCCGCCTGCCGAAGCGGTGCCTGCGCCGCCGCCGCCGGCCGAAGCCATTCCGCGCTTTGAAGAGCGACCCGATTTGCCCGCGCCAGCCGACGTACCACTGCTGGTTCCACCTCCTGCGGATGCTCCCGCAGTGGACTTGGGGGAGGTCGAGCCGTTCGATGCTGCCGATGTGATGTTGATTGAGCCTGCCTTTGCGCCGGGCCCATTCATGATCGGCGACATGGAAGAGGGCGAAGCCTATGCGGAACTCACGCTCAATAAAAACTTCCGCGGTAGCGACCAAGATCTGGCGGTGCTTAAAGACATTCCGGAGATTTACAGCTTGTCGATCAGCGGCGCGAAGTTGACCGATGCCGCGCTGCCACATATCGCTGCCTTGCCGCGATTGACGACGCTCAACCTCCGCGATACTCCTTTCAGCTCAGCTGCCTTGCGTCAACTGCGCCAGCAACGGCCGGAACTTTCGATCATTTGCCGCAGCCCCGCGATGCTCGGCATTAACGCCGGCCTGGATGGTCCTTGTGTGTTGACCTCGGTGTTCTTTAAATCCGGCGCCTATGACGCTGGATTGCGTGATGGGGACGAAATCGTCGAAGTAGACGGGCACAAGGTCGGCAGCTTCAGCGACCTCACCATTGCCGTGTATCCACATCAGCCCGGCGATAAAGTAAGCGTCAAATTTCGGCGCGACGATGCTGAAAAAACGGTGGAAGTAACGCTCAAGCCGCGAGCGGCCGTCGAAGAATAGACGGCGTTTGTAGAACGGAGCACTGCTCCGTTCTGAACTGTCGATGATGGTGAAATTGGTACGCGTACATAGACGGAGCAGCGCGCCGTCGCGCGCTCTACCAGTTAAACTCCACACCGCCATACGCCGTGAAGCCCGGCGCCCACGCCGCGAGCAACGGCCCGGAGTTCGCCGTCTGGCCAGCAAAGCGCAGGTCAAGGTGTTCGACATAGTTGCGATCGAACAGATTATCGATGCCCGCGATGAAGTGCACGTTGCGGCTGTAGTTGTAGTAACTCTTCAAATACGAAGTCGCGAAGCCGCCCGTCGGTGTTTCCACTGCTTCAAATATCGGCAGACCGAAGTCGTTCGCTCGTAACACGCCGATTCGATCCTGAGCATCGACAATGCGCCAGCCCCATTCGACGCCCCAAATATCGCCTTCACAGGCATCGGTGATTCGCAAACCGAGGCGGCTTTCCAGCGGATAGATGCCAGGCAGCGGTTGCGAAATCGTTTGATCGGTTCCTTCGACGTATTGCAACGTCGCGAAGAATGTCAATTGCTCGCTGGCTTCGTAATCGCCATAGAGTTCGAAACCCTTGAGCGTGGCGAGCGGCGTGTTGGTGGCAGCCAGGAAGCGAGCACCAGTGGGCGGGTCGACGCCAAACGTGAAGTACGTGTTGTAGTCGTGGATCCAGCTGTGATACACCGACGCGCGCACATTGCCGTAGTCAAACTCGCCACGCAATGCCGCATCGATTTGCACGGCCTGTTCTTTGTCAAGCGATGGCCGACCGACCACTCGGCTGAAACCGCTTTGAATCATGCTGATGAAAATACCGTCCGAGTACCGGTCAACCAGATTCGGCGCCTTCTCCGCATAACCAACGCCGACGCGACCTTTCCAATTGCACGAAAGATCGACATCTCCCGTGAGGTACGCAGCGCCGAGCAAATCGTTCTGCGCGTTCGAAAAATCACCGAGCACACCTTGATTCTGCAACGGCAGGTTCGAGGCTCGATAAGTGTGTGCCCAGTCCAGGCGAGCCCCCGCAGCGACACGCAAAAAGGAGGTCCAAGGGGCCGCGATTTCTGCAAATACGCCCGGATCGGTCAGTACCGACCGGGGCTGGTTGGTCATGAACCGCTCTTGATCCGGATCGAGAAAGTCGGCCGGTTGATCGGCAATGACAAATCGTTCTTGGGTGGATTGAGCCACAAAACGAAAATCGGCGCCCACGCGCAACTGCTCCGTCGTGTCGTCCCCCCATGCCTTCATACTTCGCGCGCCGTGGCTCCCCAAGTCACCATAGACACTGGCCGACAGATCATCCGGACCAAAGCCCGCGCCGGGAAAACCGTTGGCAGCCAGATCGTCGTTCAGAGCATCCGTAATCCGGCCGCGCACGCCTGTCTTGCCCGCGCCGCGATTGTTGCCGGTGAAGTCCGTTTCATTGAACCAGATCTGGTTCGTCCAAACGCTGCCATCGCACGGGTCGGTATGCGTCGTGATCACATTCAGGGCGTTGGTCTTGAGCGCGCTGACGTCGAAGAACTGCAGCGCGTATTCGGTATCGCCCAGGCCAAAGTAGTTGTAACGAATTTCGGTTTTGGTGTCCGGAGACCAATCGAAGCCGAACTGCATCAGCACGTTCTGGGCCTGGTAGCTCGAAGGAACTTGCTGCCCGTTGCCTGCGACGTAGTCGGAGCCTTTGCGATGCCCGTAATGGATGATATAGCCGTAATCGCTGCCGCCGCCAAAGGCAGTGACCCATTCGCCCAACTGGCCGCCGTTGCTGCGGGCATCGATGGCCGCACGGCCATGCTGCGGCGGACAATCGCAGTACCGTGGCGTATCGATCAGATCGATATCGATGAACGAAAATCCCGGGCCGAAGCGGACGCCATACGGACCAGGGATCACGGAGACGGATTGGATCAACGAGGGATCGATCTTGTTCAGCATCGAGTCGAGATCGAGCCGTGCCGGCAAGAAGTATTGTCCTTCGGCCTGTGCATAGACTTGTGAATAGTGGTAACCGCGGATGCGCGGATCAAAAGCAACTTGCGAACGCCGCTGTGCGCCGACGGTTTGCACGTTGTCGCTGTCTTGCAGCAATTGGCCGAGGTCCGTTGCTACCGAAGTGTTGGTTTCGGCTTGCGTGATTGCTTCCGAGCCTGGGGCTTGCAAGCGCTGGATCAAATTATCGATTGCGTCGCTACTGCCGAACGATGGACTGGATTCGAGCCCTGCACCTGGGTCCAGTGGT
Source organism: uncultured Pirellulaceae bacterium (assembly GCA_964394305.1). Taxonomy (GTDB): domain Bacteria; phylum Planctomycetota; class Planctomycetia; order Pirellulales; family Pirellulaceae; genus Anatilimnocola. Next base: position 36,168 of record CAYMWL010000064.1, on the reverse strand, counting down.
TGCTGCGAACCGGGATCAAAGGGCTGCGTGTTGCCCGGATCGAAGGGTTGGTTCGACATCTCCTCCTGCATCGCAATCAAGCGCAGGGAGTCAGCCTGAAATTCATTGCCGTCGCCGAGGAGGAAGATGGCGCGGTGTTCTTGCGGTTCCATGGCGCGGACGGGCGCTGCAGCCCAGCAAAGGGCGCCGCCGATCAGCACAGCGCGCAAATACTTGCGAATATCCAGTCGCATGCAACCCTTCTTCCTTGGGTCATCGCGGACATGCAGGGCTGCGATTTCGCGTCGCAATCGGCCGTTGCGGGTGGTCGGCCGATCATTCCGCCCTGGTTGAATCTTGCACTGCAAAGCCCACTTGGATGTGCTCCCAGGCGGAGCATTTGCTGCCATCGTTGTGCTAGCCGCGACTGCAAAATCCGGCAGTTTCGTGACCATGCACATACGCGCATTTCACGAACTGACTGCTACCATCATCGTCGGCACCCCGCGGCGGCAATCTTTACTGGCGAACCGCCCCGAAATGGTGTAGGCAGGCTAGCGTCACCCGCAAAAGCAGCGTTGTATTCAGCCCCCAAACGGGTTGTCGCTCGCGAAAAAAAGTTAGAAGCAGGAGAGTTTGCGCAGAGAATGCGGCGCGATTGATCGGCATGGACGTCAGAGTGTGACGTGACAATCGCTAGGAGCGTCAAACCGGCGCGCGGCGCAAAAAGAAACCCCAGCGCGGCGGCACTGGGGTCAAGCAGTTTGCCATCGAATGATGATGAGCCAACTGCCCCTGACTTCTCATTCGACTACGGCAATGTCGCCATTGAAACGAAGATAACTATTTAGAAGATTGGCACAAGAACGTCAGCTAAATTCCTGCCGAAATATGTTGCACTTATTCCGCTTATGATGGCGCCGTCGGCATGGTCAACTTGAATCCAGCAACCCCGGCTTGTGTGCTCACAACGACCAATTCTGGTTTAACGGGTGGCCTGAAACCGCAGGAGTACTTACTGCGGGGCAGCTTTGGCAATGGAATGCCACCAGACCTGTTTCGAGCGCGATCACTACCCATCACGACCGATTTGAACGTTGCATTTTGATGCGCGAATTCGCGGAGGTGGAGCATCTTGACACACCCATTCTCGGTTGTACGGTTCCTCGTTCCCACCTCGGCTGCACGCAATCCGTGTGGATTTTCCAACGGGTTTCCGCAAGCCGATGATGAACTCCCGCCACAAACTACCCGCCCGCGTCTCCTGCCTTCCTGCGTTCGACGTTGTTCATTCAGCGCCGCGCGAATAGTCAAAGGACAAATATGTTCTTCGAAGATAAAGCAATTCTCGATGCCTTCGTTGTGGAATCGATCGAGCACCTGGCCGACGTCGAATCGATGCTGCTCGCCATGGAAGCCGGCGGCGAAAACGCCGACCTCGAAACAGTGAATAGCGTATTTCGCGCCATTCATTCGATCAAAGGCGGCGCTGGCTTTCTCGGTCTCACGAAAGTGAACGACCTGGCGCATGGACAAGAGAACGTCCTGAATAAGATTCGGATGCGCGAACTGGTGCCAAGCACTGAGATTGTCGATTTGTTGTTGCGCTCAGCCGATCTGCTCCGCACCTTGATTGAAGCCATCGGCGGTAATCGCAAGGACAAACACGATTCTTACGACATTCGCCCTTTCGTCACCGCGCTTGATTACGTCCACGAACATGGCGTTTGCCCGGTTGCAACCAACGAGCCAGCAAAAGCCACATCCGTCAACAAGCCGACACCGTCGCAGACGCCGGTCGCAGCGAAAGACAGCGATCACCCGCCAGCCGCAACAGAGTCTGCCGCGGGCGACGCCAGCATTCGCGTTTCCGTCGGCGTGCTTGATAAGCTGATGAACCTCGCCGGCGAACTCGTGCTGGGGCGTAATCAGTTGCTGCAAGCGGTGGGCACTCCCAATCACACGGGGCTCGAAGCAACTGCAGCCCGCGTCGATCAGGTCACCAGCGAATTGCAAGAAGCCATCATGCAGACCCGCATGCAGCCGCTGGCGCAAACCTTCAATCGCTTTCCTCGAGTCGTACGCGACTTGAGCGCGCGACTTGGCAAACAAGTCGATCTGCAAATTCACGGCAAGGATGTGGAAGTCGACAAGACCATCGTCGAAGCCATTGGCGATCCGCTCATTCACTTGATTCGCAACTCTCTCGATCACGGCATTGAGACGCCGGATGTGCGCAGCCGCAACGGTAAGAAACCGACGGGCACCATTTCGCTCGAAGCCAGCCATCAGGCTGGTTGCGTGAAGTTGATCGTGCGCGACGACGGCGCTGGGATCGATGCCGAGAAGTTGCGTTCCAAAGCAGTCGCGAAGGGAATTCTGTCCGCCGAGCAGGCCGCCAGCTTGTCAGAGCGTGATGCCATCGAGCTCGTGTTTCATCCGGGCTTCTCGACGGCAGAACAAGTGAGCGAAATCAGCGGCCGTGGCGTCGGTATGGATGTCGTGAAGTCGAATATCACACGCCTTGGCGGCACGGTGGAAATTTCGACGCGGATCGGCCGCGGCACCGAAATCCACGTGAAATTGCCACTCACACTAGCAATCATTCCTTCGCTGATTGTCCGCGGCGGTCAGCAACGCTTTGCGATCAGCCAGGCTTGCATCCACGAACTCGTGCGAGTCAAGGCCAGCGATGCCGCGACGAAGATTCCGGTGATCAAAGGGGCCGAAGTTCTGCAGCTGCGCGGCAAGTTGTTGCCGCTGGTGCGCTTGAGCAAATTGCTTGGTCTGACTGCAAACGTATCAGAACATCAAGACAAAGCGATCGATATTATCGTGGTCGAGACCAGCAATAGTCGCTACGGTTTGATCGTCGACGGCTTGCACGACTCGGAAGAGATCGTCGTCAAGCCACTCGGCCAGCACTTGAAGACGTGCAGTTGCCTGGCAGGCGCCACGATTCTGGGCGATGGCCAGGTAGCACTCATTCTCGATATCGCTGGCATTGCCGCTTATGCCAAGCTGGCCAAGTCGATCGACGAAGAAACGGTCACAACCACTTCGACAGTCAATAGCGAAAAGCAAGCCACGCTGCTCTTTACGAATCACCCCTCGGAAACCTTTGGCATTCCGATGGCTGTGATCCGCCGCCTCGAACGCATTCGCGTGGAGCAGATCGAAATGATCGGCGGACTGCCCGTGTTGGAATACGAATCAGCGACGCTGCCACTCATCTTGCTAGAGAATCACATCGAAGCCAAGCCGCGTCCTGAACAGCCTTGGATCTATGTGGTGATCTTTGATTTCAATGGTCATGAGATGGCCGTGACCGTACCGACACTCAACGAGATTTGTGAGTTGCCGACCAACATCGACACGCGCACGTTCCGCGAACCGGGCGTCATCGGCTCGGTGGTTGTCGACCGTCTGGCCATTCGTCTGATTGATGTCTTCGAACTTGCCGCGTTGGCTTACCCGCAACTGACCGGTAACAGCCAAACCGCAGCGAGTTCGAAGCAGCCCACCCGTACCTATCGAATTTTGTTGGCCGAAGACTCGGCGTTCTTCCGCTCGCAAGTGCTCGCTTTCCTGGAAAGCAAGGGCTATGAAGTTGTCCCGTGCGAAGATGGTTTGGATGCCTGGAACACACTAACGACGGGCGATCAGCAATTCGACCTGGTGCTAACTGATATCGAGATGCCGAACCTCAACGGCTTCGAACTGTGTGAACGAATTCGCGACACCGCCGTGTACGCGGATTTGCCGGTCATCGCCCTGACATCGCTGGCGGGACAAGAAGACGTGCAGCGCGGTCATGACGTCGGCATCGACGACTATCAAGTGAAAATGGACCGTGATCGTCTGCTGGGCACCGTCGCTCGGCTGCTGAAGCAGACGCGCAATGTCGAGCGGCCCATGCTCGTCTAAGCCCCGCTTTCATCATCTTCAACCGCCCAAATCCAACCCAACCAGCTACCGCTATGTCCACGAATACAAACCAGAGTCACGCAGATACGAACGCCCTGCAATTTGCCTCCTTCCAGGTTGGCGACTTGCTGCTCGGGATCGACATCCGTCAGGTCCAAGAGATCAACCGCAACCTGCAAATCACCCACGTACCTCATGCACCCGTGGCGGTTCGCGGCGTGATTAATCTCCGCGGCGAAGTCGTCACCGTCATCGATCTGCGGACGGTGCTCGGACTCGCGACACTTGAATTCAATCGCGCCACGCGAAATGTCATTCTCAAACACGCCGGCGAGCAGATTGGCCTGCTGGTCGACAGTGTCGCCGAAGTCATCACTTGCCAGGCAGTGGATATCGATCCGTTGCCGGAAAATCTGGGCGGGCGCGAAAGCGTGTGCTTCAGCGGCGTTTACAAACTTCCTCAAGGGTTGTTGGTGGTGCTCAATGTGGCCGAGACGTTGGCCACACTGGGCGAAACCGCAGCCTCGTAATCCTTTCCCTAGAGTCGAACGACCTACCTAACTTTTTCTCCCGAGGGCTCCTGCCATGTCCAAGTTCGCGCTGTTTCAATTCAAAAGCTTGAAAACCAAGCTGCTCGTCTGGTTCCTGCTGCTGGGTGTCTTCCCCGCGGCTCTCGTAGGCTACGCAGCCTACAACCGATCGAAAACGACACTCACGCAACTCACCGAGCGCCGCGTTTCGATGGTGGCCGAAGAATCAATGGATAAGATCGATCGCATCATGGCCGAACGCTATGGCGATATCCAGTTAATGGCCAACTTGCCGCTGGCAAAGTTCGATCCCGAAAAAATTACGAATCCGATGAATGAGTTCGTAGAGCTGTATGGAGTCTACGATTTGATGCTGCTGGCCGATGCCGAGGGCAAGGTCATCGCCGTCAATCAAAAAAACCAACACGGCAAGCCGATCCCGTCGCAGACGCTGATTGGCACCAACGTGAAGAACGAACCTTGGTTCGCCGATTCTCTTGCTGGCAAGGCTAAAGACGCCGCGCTCGTTTACGACGTCGTGAAGGACGAGCGAGTTACCAAAATCTGTGGCGCCGATCCTAGCACCGTCATCTTTGCGGCTCCCGTCCGAGATGCCGAGGGGAAGATCGTCCGCGTGTGGGCCAACTTCGCCTCGTTCGATCGCGTTGCCGCTGAACTGGTGGCTGACACCCAAGAACGGAACAAAGCTCGCGGAATGACGCTGCATTGCAACATTCTTTCGAACAAGGGCTTGATCCTGCACGATCCCGATCCCGCGGCCGAACTGCAAATGAACCTGGCCAATAGTGGCCTGGCAGCTGCCAAGTTGATTACGCAAGGCAAGTCCGGCGCGACGACTGAAAAACACATTCGGCGTAAAGTGTGGCAGGTGAACGGCGTCGCCGCTTCACGCAAGATCGGCAACTTCGGTGGCTTGGGCTGGGGCATTCTGGTCCGCCAAGACTGCTCGGAAGCCTTTGCCGATTCCGCTTCGCTGGCCTGGTTCTGCGGCATCTTTACGCTCGGTGCGGCCGTGGTGGTGGGCTTGCTCGCGTTGTGGATTGCTGGACAAATCTCGCGTCCGCTCGTCCAGTCGGCCAAGGTGCTGGAAAAAGTCGCTGCGGGTGATCTAACGCAAAAGGTCGACGTGCATACTCGCGATGAAGTCGGTGTGCTGGGTCAAGCCGTGAACTCGCTGACCGAAAACTTCCGTGGCGTGATTCAAAACATCATGCAAGGAACGCAGACGCTTACCGCTTCGTCGACGCAGTTGAGCGCTACGGCGGATGACCTGACACAGAATGCCAACGGCACGACACAGCAATCGGCGACGGTCGCTGCAGCTGCCGAAGAGATGGCGACGAACATGCGGACGATGGCTGGTTCGACCGAAGAGATGTCGACCAACGTCAAGACCGTTGCCTCGGCCATCGAAGAGATGACCGCCAGCATCGGCGAGATTGCCAAGAACGCAGAATCGTCCTCGACCGTTGCCGGCCAGGCCGCCAATCTTGCTGACATTAGCAATCAAAAGGTGGCTCAGCTCGGCGAAGCTGCCTGCGAGATTGGCAAGGTGATCGATGTCATTCAAGACATCGCCGATCAAACCAACTTGCTCGCTCTGAACGCTACGATCGAAGCCGCCCGCGCCGGTGAAGCCGGCAAGGGTTTTGCTGTGGTCGCTTCGGAAGTGAAAGAACTCGCCAAGCAATCGGCCGCCGCTACCGACAGCATTCGCCAAAGGATTCAAGCGATGCAGGGCTCGACGACGGAAACCGTCGGCGCGATCGCTGAGATCAGCACGGCCATCAAGAATGTGAACAACGTCGCTCGCAGCATTGCGGCGGCGGTGGAAGAGCAGTCGATCGCCACCAAAGAAATCTCGCGCAACGTTGCCCAGACGGCGACCGCGGCGACCACGGTTTCTCGCGGTGTGAATGAATCGGCTGCTGCGTGCCAAGAGATTACGCGAACCATCGCCAGTGTCGATGCCGCTGCGAAGAACACTGCAGCCGGCGCCACACAAACGAAGGCTTCGGGAACCCAGTTGTTCCAATTGGCCGACAAACTAAGCGGACTCGTCAGCGAGTTCCGCGTGTAAGCAGGCAAGGCGGTTGGTAGCGAGGGGCCGGAATGTGACGGGCAATCAGCATCCGGCCCCTCCTTTTTTTGTTTTGAATTCGAGATCGCAAGTACTTTCCTATGCCGCTTCGCATTCTGGTGGTCGACGACACTGCCATCTATCGCAAGATCGTAAGCGATCTATTGCGCGAAATTGATGGCGTGGAGGTTGTCGCTACGGCGATCAACGGCCAATTCGCTCTCGAGAAGATCGCCGCGTACAAACCGGATCTGGTGACGCTCGATCTGGAAATGCCGCAGCTCAACGGCGTCGAAGTGCTTCGCAAATTGCAGGAGCAGCAGAATTCGGTGGGCGTGCTGATGCTCAGCGCCTTCACTTCCGCCGGCGCGGCGGCCACGACCGAAGCACTCCGCTTGGGCGCTTTCGATTTCGTACTCAAGCCGGTGAGCGAAAATCTGCAAAACAGTGCGACGGAATTGCGGCAAAAGTTGACAGAGCGAGTCACTGCCTTTGCTCAAAGCCGCAACCTGACGCTCTCGCCGCGTGCCATTCCGGAGCCGCCGGTTGTCGAACGGCCTGTGGTGACCAGTTCCCGAATTGTCGCCGCCCGCACCGACGAAGTTCCGGAAGTCATTGTGCTCGGCATCTCGACCGGTGGGCCTGAAGCACTCAACAAAGTCATTCCCCAGCTGCCAGCCAAGCTGGCAGCGCCGCTGTTTATCGTGCAGCACATGCCGCCACTGTTTACGAAGTCGCTTGCCGACGATTTGAACAATCGCAGCAAACTGCACGTTTGCGAAGCGGTCGAAGGCCAACTGGCCCGTCCGGGCGATTGTTTGATCGCGCCCGGTGGCAAACAAATGAAAATTGAACGAACCGAACTCGGGCCTGTCGTGCAGATCACCGACGATCCGCCCGAAAACAGTTGCCGGCCGGCTGTCGACTATCTCTTTCGCTCCGCCGCGCACCACTACGGCTCGCGCGTGCTGGGAGTGGTGATGACCGGAATGGGGAGCGACGGCACGCTCGGTTGCCGGCTGCTCAAACGCAAAGGCGCGCTGGTATTCGCACAAGACAAAGCATCGTGTGTCGTTTTCGGCATGCCCAGCATCATCATCGCCGATGGCCTGGCCGATCAGGTGGTGTCGCTCAGCGAGATGGCAGCTGCCATTGCCTCTGCGACTCAACATGCAGGACAAAACATCGGGCAAGGAGCCTTCGCATGCCGCTAAGTAGCCAGGAAATTGCAGACGTCTCTTCGCTCGTCATGGAACTCTGCGGCATTCTGCTGGACGAGTCGAAGGGTTATTTGATCGAAAGCCGCCTTGCGCCGATCGTCGCCGAATACAAACTGGCTTCGTACAGCGAGCTTGTAAATCGCGCCCGCGCAATGCGCGATCGTGCGCTCCTCACACGCATCATCGATGCGATCACGACGAACGAAACGCTGTTTTTTCGCGATGCGAGCCCTTTCGAGGCCCTGCAACATAAAGCGCTGCCCGAACTATTCGACGCCAAGGCCAAAACCGCCTTCCCGCGACGGTTACGCATTTGGTCTGCCGCCGCGAGCACGGGTCAAGAGTGTTACAGCCTGGCCATGGTGCTGCATCAGTTGATTCCCGACATTCAGCAATGGGACATCAACATTTTAGGAACCGACATTTCCGATGCCGCGCTCAAGCAAGCCTCGAGCGGCACGTATTCCGAATTTGAAATCGGTCGCGGCTTGCGGCCCGATCTGCTCTCGCGTTACTTCACGAAGCAAGGGAGCAATTACAAAGTGAAAGACGAACTCCGCTCGCTCGTCACGTTTAGCCGTCAGAATTTGATGGAACCTTTTGCGGCGACCGGGCCGTTCGACATCGTTTTCTGCCGCAATGTAATCATCTATTTCACAGCTGCAGCCCGCCAGGATATCTTCCACCGTTTAACGAAATGCCTCAGCACGGACGGCTATTTGTTTGTGGGATCGGCCGAGTCACTCGCCGACTTGGGTCCCAACTACGCGCCGCATCACCATTGCCGCTCGGTCTTCTATCGGCCCAACCTCGTCTCTCGTCCTGCGCACGATTTAGGTCAGTACGCTGCCGCGGCTGTCGCAGCCAAAGGTTTCACGACGACTGCTCCAGTGAACCAGTTCACTGCGCGGCCCAGTGGTTCGCTGTTGGCTTGATCAATCGATCGCTGCGTAACAACGAAATGGCAGCCCGACGTGTCCGCGAAGTCGACATGGGCGCCCAAGGTCCCTGCTGGCGGATTCTACTTGCCTCGAGTCAGGCAACAAGTTGAAAATGAGCAGCGATACAATCGCCAGTCTCTCCTGCCCCCTGTCGAGAGTACCTGCCATGGCCAACTTTACCCGTCGCGACTTTGTTCAGACCTCATCACTCCTCACGGCAGCCGCCTTGATGAATGATGTTTCACTTACTACCGCAGCAGCAGCCGACGACGCTATCGTCGAGCGGCCCTTTCTGACCCCGGCCGACAAGTTCCGCGACGTTTCACGCGGCAATCCCAAACCACACACACTACAGGGCGATGCGTTGCTCGCTGCGAAACTGACGCCGGAGACGTGGCGCCTCGAAATCACCGCCGATGGCCCCGCCAAGCCCGAGCAAAAAGAGTTTGCCACCGCAGGTAAGCAACTGAAAATCGACGACGGCAACGCGCTCGACTTCAACGCCCTGCTTGAGCTCGGCAAGAAGCATGAGGTGAAATTTCTCAAGGCGATGCAATGTCTCAACATTCCCGCGCCGCTGGGCCAAGGCCTGTGGGAAGGAGTGCCGCTGCGCGAAGTATTGCGGCTGTGCGCGGCGCTGAAGAATGTCCGCCGTATCTATTACTGGGGATTCCATAACAACGATCCGAAGCAATTGTTTCGATCCTCACTGAGTTACACGCAGGCAATGGAAACGCCGCCCGGCGAGTTGCCGGCGTTTCTCGCTTATCGTCTCAACGGCGAGCCGATTCCGCTCACCCGCGGCGGTCCCGTGCGAATGGTCATTCCTTGGGCGCATGGTTTCAAATCGATTAAATGGCTGCAGCGGATCTGCCTGACGAATGATTTCCAAGCGAACGATACTTACGCGGAACAAAACAATGACCCTGAATCGTATCTGAAAACGGCCGCTTATCTGGATGAAGTGCCCGCCAAAGTCGCTGCGGGAAGATCGGTTCGCATCAGCGGCCTGGCGATGTCGGGCCTGTCGGGATTGAAGCGCGTGGAGTACCAACTGCAGAGCGAAGAAGCGAAAGACAAACCCGCGGAATGGATCACTGCGGAGTTGTCAGAGACACCCATGGATTGGTCGCATGCGCTGCCAACGGGAATTACTGCCAAGCAAGTTCTCGGTTTCGATCCGCAAACTGGTCAGCCCCGTCAGTGGCCATTGCGTTACAGCATGGTTAGTTGGTCCGCGAAACTGCCTGAATTGAAGCCCGGTAAATATGAACTGCGCGCCCGCGCGGTCGATCTCAACGACTTCGCCCAACCAGAGCCGCGGCCGATTCAAAAAACGGGAAGGAATGCCATTGAAGTGAAAGAGTTTGAGGTCGCCCCAACCTGATTATTCAATTCTGCGGTATCATCCTCCTCTCGATACTCGTTCCTCACACCTTGCTGTTTAAAACTCCGATGCGCACGCTCGCGATTCTCGCCGTTTTCTTCGCGTCCCAGGCCTTCGCTCAGGATATGCCGCTGACGCAGATCCTGCTTCCTCAGGAAGATTGGAAGGTCGTCAGCGAAGGTCATCAGTTCACCGAAGGGCCGGCCGCTGATCGCGACGGCAACTTGTATTTCGTCGATGTCCCGGCCAGCAAGATTTTTAAACTCGATGTGGCCAGCGGCAAAGTCAGCGCGTTCGTCGAAGACTCCGGCAAAGCCAGCGGCCTGGCTTTCGGCGGCGATGGTTTGCTCTATGCCGCTCAGAACGGCGCCCGCGCCATTGTGAAATACGACGCTTCCGGCAAGCCGACCAAAGTAGCCGAAGACATCGACGTCAACGACCTGACCGTGACGCGCAACAACGAGATTTACGTCACCGATCCCAAAAATCATCGCGTCTGGTTCATCAACGCGGCTGGCGAGAAAAAAGTGGTCGACGAAGGAATCGAGCGGCCCAACGGCATCACGCTGTGGCTGGATCAAAAGACGTTGGTGGTCGCCGATTCCGCCAGCGACCACTTGTATGCGTTCCGCATCAACGCCGACGGCAGTCTCGCGGCCAAACAACCTTACTACACGTTGCAACTCACTTCCGCTGCCATCATCGCCGGCAAGAAGGCGAGCGCCGCGGATGGCTTGAAGGTCGATCGCGCCGGCCGTGTCTATTGTGCGAGCGAAGCGGGGCTGCAGGTCTTCGATACGCAAGGCCGACTCAGCGGCGTGATCGCCAAGCCGCAGGCGAAGTTTTTGTCGAATGTCGCCTTTGCTGGTCCGGATTTCAATACGCTCTTTGTCACGAGCGCCGATAAGGTTTACGCCCGCAAATTTCAAGGAAATGCGGTGAAGAAGTAAGGCTCACGCCTCAACGCTCGCCTGTTTCCGTTCGACGCGAGCGATGCACTTCTGCAAGAACGCATAGTCCTTCGCATCCCAGAGCTCACGCAGTTCAGCAGCCTCTTCGTACCGATCGAGCGCCTCGTTCCATTCACCGGCTTCTTCGTGAACCAGCGCTTGTTGACGCAGGAACCTCGAATGCTGCTCTTCTTGCTGAGCGATGATCAGCTTGAGATTGGTTTCTGCTTCGGCTTTTCGGACGGACTTCTCGGTTACTAAGAACGTGATTGCGGTTGCCAGCGCTTCTTTGCGCAGCTCGAGTGTTGACGGGTCGTCGGGCTTCGGCAGCGTCGCCGCGTAGACCTCCAAAGCTTGCACATACTTTGGATCCTTCAGCAGTCGCCGCAGCTTCTTTCCTTGCGTCGGCACGAAATAGATGGCCGCGGCGATAGCGGAAGCCAACAAGACAATCACCGGCAATCCAGGCGGCAGACGGTAAGCGAGCGGGGGCCGGTAGGCAGCGACTCGGTCGGGCCCAAGGAGTGTCGCTAATTCTGTCGCGGTGATCTCTGCTGCGTTGTTGCCGTCAAACAGTACATGCCGACCATGCCAGGTCCAGAGTGCAAACTCTTCGCGAAAAAGAAATGCGCGGCGATACGCAAAGCCCGCGTTCAGATCCAGTTCGATTTTCCAAGCCCGGCGGAAAGCAGCCTGCTGCTCGGGGCTGAGATCGGCAACCGGCACAATCACTTCGTCCCAACCAAAGCGAAGCGGCTCCGGACCAGGCTGAGCGTTCACCGCAGTGGCGAGTACGCCGCAAACAACGATCGCGAAAGGAGCGACGCTCGCGCGCATGATTTAGCCATCCGCTGCAGTAACCACAAACGGCAACAGTTTCGCACGAAACCAGGCAGGAATTTCCACCGACTGCGGCGGTTGGCCCGCAATGATTCGGCAGCAAACGCTGGTGATTTCCCCAGTGGCCAACTCTTTTCCGCCGTGCGAAAAGCGAAAATTGTACGAAGCACTCTTCTCGCCCAAGCGGCCGATCGTGACCTCGATGTCGAGCACATCTTCATAATGGGCGGGCGAACGAAAGTCACAATCCGCATGAACCCGCGGCCAGCTCAATTTGCCGCCGCCCGCTTTTGCCACTTCATCGACCATCACCACGCTCAGGTCCAGCGAACGAAGCAGGTCGTGTTCGGCCTGCTCCATGAAGCGAAAGAACGCCGAGAAGTGCATGATGCCGGCCGCGTCGGTATCGCTGAATTCGACGCGGCGTGTGGTGCGAAAAGGTGTGGTCATGTTAGCCCGCACCAAAGCCCGTCTTGCGGTTAAAGAGCCGATCTTTCGTCGCCCAAAGGCCGGCCGACGGCGTGGGGATGAAATAAATCCGCTCGCCGTTCACATCGTTGAAGCCTTCCTTTAATTGACCGATGGGATACTTCAGCAACATCTCTTCGAGATTTGCGTAGCCGAAATTGACTTGCTCGATATCGGACTTTTCAAGATGGCCCGGAGCGTAGGTAATCTTGAAGCGGCCCTCGCTACTGCCGTGAATCAAGTGCGCGCTCGCGTGGGCAAGATCTTGCATGTCGGCATTCTTTTTGTACAACTCCATGACCTTTGGCGTGCCGCAGTAGCCGTACTTGCGAATCAGCGCGTCGACATCGGGCTGCTCGCCGAACCGCTTCAAACCGGGCGCGAGGATTAGCAGTTCACCGCCGTCTGCCAACGCCATCCGCGTGCGATACACCGCTTTGTTCGCCACCCAAGTGCTGAAGAACTCATCGCCTTGCATCACACAAACGACCTTTTGCAGTGGTTCATCGAGCGCGGTGATATTCTGTTCGCGGGCTTGTCGTGCAGCACCGAGATAGGTTTCCAAATCATCGCCGACGAAGACGCCGGTGTGCACCAATTGCCCAGCTGGATTTCGAGCCAGTGTCACCTGCACATAAAAATCGGGCAGGCTCTTTAAGTACGTGTCCTCTGCATAGTTGAAGCACTGCCGCACCGGCGTGAGCAAATTACCGAGGTTGTTTTCGATGCCGCAACAGGCCGCGGCCATGTGCGAGGTGCAGATCAAATCTTTGCCCGCGAGACCGATGAAGTAGTTCTTATTGTGGTTCGCAAAGCCGAGCACTTCGTGCGGCACGACGTGCCCGATGTTGATGATCAGGTCCCACTTTTCCTTCATCAGCATCGAATTGAGCCACAGCGGAAACGCCCAATCCGCAGCGCCGCCGGTTTTCTCTTTCACATAGTCGGCTGGCACTTCGCCGATCTGCACGCAGCCGCCACGCCAATCGTGCGGATGGATGCGCTCGTGCGGAATCTTGCCGAACATTTGCGCGTTTTGTTCGCGCGTGTGCGGTTCGTGCTGCCCGAGCGTAGGAATGACATGCACATCGGCGGTTGGCGCCAGCAGGTTGTAAAACGCCTCGGTAATCCAGCCGCTGCCGGAATGCATGCGGGTGATGTCGGGCGGCAGCAGCAGCACTCGCTTGGGATCTTTGCAAATGCGTTGCTTCGCTTCAGCGAGCGCCCGATCCATGAGCGCGACGACTTCCGCACGGGAAATTTCAGGAGCAGATTGAGTGAACCAGGGCATGGGAGGAAGGGGCTAGGGATGAGGGATTGGGGATCAGGGATTAGAGCCTACTTTGCTGCTCGTCTTGCAATTTCAACCAGCGTGCGGACGCCAAAGCCCGTGCCACCGGCGTCGAGCCAGGGTTTTTGACCATCGAGAAATGCGGGGCCGGCGATATCGAGGTGAACCCACGGCTTGCCGTTGACGAATTCTTCGAGGAACTTGGCTGCAGTGATCGCGCCGCCCCAGCGACCATCGCCGGTGTTCTTGATGTCGGCCACCTCGCTGCGAATTTGTTCGCTGAATTCGGGAAACATGGGCAGCGGCCAGAGCGTTTCGCCCACTGCATCGCCCGCAGCCTTCACTTCGTCGGACCACGCTTGATCGTTGGTCATCAGCCCGGCAATGTCCGTGCCCAGGGCAACAACGCACGCGCCAGTGAGAGTCGCGAGATCGACAATCTTCGCGGGTTGATACTGTAGCGCGACATCGAGCACATCGGCGAGCACGAGGCGACCTTCTGCATCAGTGTTGAGCACTTCAATGGTCTTGCCGTTGCGAGCGCGGAGCACATCGCCCAGCTTGAAAGCACTGCCGCCGAGCATGTTTTCGACCAGCCCGCAAAAGCCGATGACATTGACCGGCAGTTTTAATTGCGCGATCGTCTGCATCGCGCCGACGACGGCAGCAGCGCCGGCCATATCGCACTTCATCGTCTTCATGCCATCGGTCGGCTTGATCGACAGGCCGCCCGAATCAAACGTCACACCCTTGCCCACAAAAGCGAGTGGCGCGGCGCCATCCTGACCGCCGTTGTATTTCAGAATAACGAGCCGCGAGTCACGATCCGAGCCTTTGCCCACGGCGAGCAAGCTGCCGCAGCGTTCCGCTTCGAGCCGCGCTCGATCCCAGACTTCAATCGAAATCCCATTCGCTTCGGCAACGCTTGCTGCTTCGTTGGCAAACGACTCCGGATAGATATCACCGGCGGGTTCATTCACCAAACGACGCGCGAGATTGACGCCCGCCGCGAGTATCTCGCCGCGCTGCAAATCGGCCGCGGCGGCATTGGCCCAGCCGAGTTGCGTCAGCGGATAGCGATTCTTTTTCGCGCGATACAAATCCTGTCCGACGCAACCCACCAAACTGCCGCACACGCCACTTTCGACTTGCTCGCTGGTCCAGCGCTCGGCCAGATAAAACGCAACCAGGCCGCGCTCTTTTCCCGCGAGCGCCTTCGCTGCCGCTGCCGCCGCGCGAAACGCGCCGTTCCGATCGAGTGACGCCCGCTGACCAAGTCCGACGAGCGTTACTTGCCGCGCACGGACGCCTGCTGGTGCATACAGCGTCACAAGTTCGCCGCGCTTGCCGCTCAGATCCTTCGACTCTTGCAAGCGAGTAAGCACCCCTTGCGTCGCGCGGTTCAGTTCCTCCGCAGCTCCGCTCAACGCTTCGTCCGCATACACGCCGACGACGACTGCATCAGCATTGATCGCCGCCACCGACTCGTGAATTGCCTGCACGGTCATGAGAACTTCTTTCTAAGATTCAAACCCGTTTCCCTGCGATAATCGCCAGTTGCTGATTTTAGCGGGCCGGCGGCGAATTGGCAGATGGGGCAGGTTGTCAGTTTTGAACCCGGTGGAACCAGGGGATAGAATTGAGGCGTACGTGGCAGTCAACACGGAGCAATCATGACTACATTCAATTTGGCCGATTTCGGCATCGATCGCTTGAGCGATGCGGAGCAGATTCAACTTGCCGAAGCGATTTACATCGCTGTGGCGAGCCGCAATCAATCAGAACCGATTAGTGACGAACTGAAGCTGGAATTAGAGCGACGTGTCGAGGCGCATCGCCGCAATCCAGCGGAAGGAATCTCGGGCGATGAGTTGATTGCTCGCGCGCTCGCGAGAATTTAGCAATGAAAGGCACGCCGCTGGTAAAACCTGCGGCCTAGTTGGAGTTTGATGAAGCCGTCGATTGGTATCGGAAGCGGAGCCCGCAACTGGCTGCAAAATTTGCGATCGAGGTGCATACGCGTTTTCGAATCGATATGCAAGCAGCCACAAATTTACGGGTTTGTGAGCAACAACGTTCGTTTTGCGCGAACGGACACGTTTTCCTACGCGATCTACTTTTACGTTGAAGAGTCCGAGGTTGTTGTCGTCGCGATATTGCAAACTTCCCGCGACCCAGAACTATTGCAAAGCCGAATCCCGTAATACCAATCGCAAGAATCGCCCCAAATTCCCCGCCGCAACCTTCACCGCTATAATCCGCTGTTCTTCATTGCTCCTCCTCTCCGGTGCTGCGGACTGTTGTCATGAATGCGATGCGTGGGCCAGTTGGCCTCTTAATTCTCGTTGCGGCTTTCGTTCCCTCGGCCAATGCTGCGCCCGTTACTGCTTCGTACGACGTCGTCATCTACGGCGGCACTGCGGGTGGAGTTGCTGCCGCCGTGCAAGCGCGGCGGATGGGCAAAACCGCCGTCGTCATTGAGCCAGGCAAACATCTGGGCGGCCTGACCAGCGGCGGCCTCGGCGCAACCGACATCGGCAACAAGGCAGCCATCGGCGGCATCAGCCGCGAGTTCTATCAAAATGTGCGCAAGTACTACGCCGATCTCGCCAACTGGAAATACGAAAAGCCCGAAAACTATCGCAGCGGCCGCGGCAGCGAAGGACTGCAAGAGGACGCGATGTGGACCTTCGAGCCCAGCGTTGCCGAAAAGATCCTCCGCCGCATGTGCGACGACGCCCAGGTCGAAGTGATCTATGGCAAACGGCTGAATTTGAAAGACGGCGTGCAAAAGCAAGGCAACCGCATCGTTTCGATCCGCCTGGAAAGTGGCGAGGTGTACGCCGGACAAATGTATCTCGACGCCACCTACGAAGGTGATCTCTTCGCGCTCGCAGGAGTTTCCTATCATGTCGGCCGCGAAGCCAATTCGGTCTATGGCGAAACGCTCAACGGCGTGCAGGTGAAAAACGCTCGCAGCCATCAAATGGTGGCCGGCGTCGATCCCTACGTAAAAAAAGGTGACAAGACCAGCGGCTTGCTCCCCGGAGTGCATGGCGATCCGCCTGGCGATGAAGGCTCCGGCGATAAACGCGTGCAGGCCTACAATTTTCGCATGTGTTTGACCGATCGCGCCGAAAACAAAATCCCGTTCAGCGAGCCGGCGGGATATGATCCCGCGCGTTACGAACTGCTGCTGCGAAATTTTGAAGCCGGCGAAACCCGCGCGCCGTGGGCTCCGGTGTTGATGCCCAATCGCAAGACCGACGTGAACAACAATCACGGCTTCGCGAGCGACAACATCAACATGAACTACGACTATCCCGAAGCCGATTACGCGCGGCGGGAAGAGATCTTCAAGGAACACTTGCTCTATCAGCGGGGCCTGATGTGGACGCTGGTGAGCAATCCGCGCGTGCCGGAGAAAATTCGCAATGAAGTCAGCCGCTGGGGGCTGTGCAAAGATGAATTTCCTGAAAACGACGGTTGGCCGCACCAGATGTACGTTCGCGAAGCCCGCCGCATGATCAGCGACTATGTGATGACGCAGGCCGATTGCCAGGGGCGTCGCATGTGCGACGATCCGGTCGGCCTCGGCGCTTACAACATGGACTCGCACAACGTGCAGCGCTATGTCGACGCCAAGGGCCACGTGCGGAACGAAGGGGACGTGCAGATCGGCGTGTCGCCGTATCCGATCTCCTACAAATCGATCGTGCCGAGCGAAAAACAATGCAGCAACTTGCTCGTTCCGGTGAATCTCAGCAGTTCGCACATTGCGTTCGGCAGCATCCGCATGGAACCGGTCTTCATGGTCCTCGGCCAATCCGCTGCGACAGCCGCGTGCTTTGCCATCGATGACAAGGTGACCGTGCAAAAGGTCGATTACAAAAAGCTGCAAGAAAAGCTCCTCGCCGACAAACAAGTTCTCGTGTGGACCGGCGTGAAACGTGGCGTGTCGAACGGCATCGACGTGAAGTCCCTCAAGGGCGTCGTGGTCGATGACGACAAGGCAAAGGTTGTCGGCGACTGGGGCGTGAGCAGTGTGTCGCCCGGCTACGTTGGCACGCAGTACCTGCACGACAACAACGATCTGAAAGGCAAACTCTCGGTCACGTTCGTTTTAAAGATTCCGGAAGTTGGCAAATACGACGTTCGCCTGTCGTATCCACCGAATGCCAATCGCGCGACGAATGTTCCTGTGACCGTGACGTCCGGTGACCAGAGCTTCGAGGTGAAAGTCAATCAGCAGAAAAAGCCCGCTATTGACGGCGTTTTTGTTTCGCTGGGCCAGTTTCACGCCGCGGACGAAATCACGGTGACAATCAACACCACCGGCACCGATGGGCATGTGATTGCCGATGCCGTGCAGGCAGTGAAAGCTCCCTAATAACCCGACCGAAGTCTCCCATTTAAACCTTCCTCCCAAAGAAGCCTCATGTCCCTCCAACCAGTTCTCATCGCCGGTGAATGGCGACCTGCTAATTCCAGTGGCTCTTTCCAAGCCGAAAACCCGGCCACGCAGGAACGCTTGCCCAACGAATATCCCATCAGCACCTGGGCCGATTGCGATGCTGCGCTGGCGGCGGCCGCATGTGCTGCCGATGAACTTCGCGCCCTGCCAGCCGAACGCATCGCGGAATTCCTGGAGGCGTTCGCTCGGCGAATCGAAGCTCGCAAAGATGAGTTCGTGAAGATCGCCAATCAGGAGAGCGCGCTCCCGGCTTCGCCACGTTTAGCCGACAACGAACTGCCGCGCACCACGAGCCAACTTCGCCAGGCAGCGGCTGCGGCGCGCGACGGCAGTTGGACCTCGCCCACCATCGATGCGGCGGCGAACATCCGCTCGGTCCTCGCCCCCATCGGGCCCGTGCTGGTGTTTGGTCCGAACAATTTTCCTTTTGCCTTCAACAGTGCTGCTGGCGGAGATTTCGCCGCAGCGATCGCGGCCGGCAATCCGGTCATTGCAAAAGCGAACACCTCGCATCCGGGCACTTCGCAGCTATTTGCCGAAGAAGCACTCGCGGCGTTGAAAGAAACGAAACTGCCGCTGGCAACCGTGCAATTGCTTTATCGCACGAGTCATGCGGACGGCGAAAAGCTCGTCGCCGATCATCGCGTCGGCGCGATCGGCTACACGGGCAGCCGACATGCAGGCTTGAAGCTGAAGGCAGCCGCCGATGCTGCCGGCAAACCGTTCTACGCGGAGCTTTCGAGCGTGAATCCAGTCGTGATTCTGCCGGGCGCGCTCGCCGAAAAGTCTGCCGATCTCGCCGCGCAATTCACGACGAGTTGCTTGATGGGCGTCGGACAATTCTGCACCAACCCCGGCCTGATCGTGCTCCTCGCGGGTCCCCCAACCGAAGCATACATCAGCGAAGTGACGGCCAAGTTCCAAGCTGCGCCCGTCGGCACACTGCTCTCGTCGGGCGTGGCGACATCGCTCACCAAAGCGGTCGCTGCCCTGCAAACCGCCGGCGCGAAGCTGCTCGTCGGCGGCACCGCCGGTGGCGGCAAAGGCCATAGCTTTGCGAACACTCTACTGCGCGTGGATGGCGCACACTTCGTGAAGAATGCCGCCGCGCTGCAGACCGAAGCGTTTGGTAATGCTTCGCTGTTTGTCGTCTGCCAGGATCTGTCTGAAGCAGCGAACGTACTGCGTCAGCTCGAAGGAAATCTCACCGGCTGTTTCTACTCGAGCACCACGGGCAGCGATGACGCAGCCTATGCGCAACTCGCGCCGATCTTGCGACAAAAGGTGGGCCGCTTGCTCGACGACAAAATGCCGACCGGCGTGGCCGTCAGCCCTGCAATGAACCACGGCGGTCCGTTTCCCGCGACCGGTCATCCTGGTTTCACGGCGGTGGGTATTCCGGCATCCCTGCGACGCTTCGCGGCGCTCCATTGCTACGACGGCGTGCGCGAAAATCGTTTGCCGGCGTCGCTGCGGAATAAGAATCCGAACGGCAAGCTCTGGCGACAGATCAATAATGCCTGGACTCAGGCGGATGTTGGCTAGATTCGCACGGTTGCCAATAGCCAAATCAACTCGCGGGCCCCTCGGCTCACGCCTGGGGCTACCTTTCGTGGTTATGACTCGCGCGCTGCGCGGATCATCTGATCGCGCTGCGCTTGCAAACGCGCATCGAGTCCTACCGGATATTCATGCGGATTGAGGAACCGCTGGCTGCTGTCGCCGAGCCGCGTTAACTCGTATTGCACTCGCTCGCGTATGGTCTGCAAACTCTCAACGTCACCGCAACGCTTGCCGTTTTTCATCACAGGGATCAAGACGTCGCGGACACTCGCTCCGGCCGGCATTTGTTTGCGGCGCGTGGAATCCTTCGGATCAACAATCGTGTGCACCGGATCGCTGCCGAGCAATTCGTCGTAGATCAAATCGCCGACATAACCTTCCGCGGTTTCAAATCGTTGCACTTGCAAGATGCCGGGAATGCTTGTTTTGACGACTTGTTCGGAAAGCTTCAATTTCGGTAGCCAGTTGCCGCCTTCATCCTGCAGCGCTCCCAATTTATACACGCCGCCGAGCGCGGGTTGATCGAAGGCTGTGACCAGTTTCGTGCCGACACCCCAGACGGCGATTTTGGCTCCTTGGTGTTTCAGGCTTTCAATGATTTTTTCATCGAGGTCGTTCGAAGCGAGGATCGCTGCTTTCGGGAAACCGGCCGCGTCGAGCAGTTTGCGGGCCTCGATGCTCAGGTAAGCGAGATCGCCGGAATCAAGACGAATGCCGACCATCTCGTGCCCCAGGTTGCGAATCTGCTCTCCGATTTTGATCGCATTTCGCACGCCATCCAGCGTGTCGTACGTGTCGACGAGAAACACGCAGTTGTTCGGCAGCGCGCGAGCATAGTTTGCGAACGATTCGAGTTCCGAATCGAACGACATGACCCAGCTGTGGGCGTGCGTTCCCTTTACGGGAATGCCGAAGACTTTTCCCGCGTAGACGTTCGAGGTTGCCGCACAGCCACCGATGTAAGCAGCCCGACTCGCGGCCATGCCGCCATCGATCCCTTGCGCGCGCCGCAGGCCGAACTCAATCACCGGTTCGCCGCGGGCGGCCGAACAGATCCGCGCGGCCTTGGTCGCGATCAACGTTTGAAAGTTGACGATGTTCAGCAGCGTCGTTTCGAGCAATTGACATTGCAGGATCGGGCCGGTCACCCGCAGCAGCGGTTCGCGGCCAAAACAGAGCGAGCCTTCCGGCATCGCATGCACGTCGCAAGTCAGCTGCAGCTTGGCGAGGTATTCGAGAAACTGGTCATCGACAAACAGCGGCTCATGATCGTTGCCGCGTAGCGAAGCGAGATATTCGATATCCGAAGCTTCGAAGCGATAACCGGAGAGAAAATCAAGCGCCGGCTGCAGTCCCGCTGCCAGTGTGTAACCGCCACCGAACGGCGGCGAGCGAAAGAACAAATGAAAGACCGCCCGTTGTTCGGCCCGCCCCAGCTTCCAATAGCCATAGGCCATCGTGAGCTGATACAGATCGGTGAGGAGCGCGAGAGGCGATTGGTAAAGCGAGTTCGTCATGCAAGTGCCTCCTTGATGTTAGTGTATAAATAACACCAACAAAGTTCAAGTGCGTCGTTTCGCCGACGTCGCTCAACTTGACGCCGAATTCAAACAATGTACAATTGAACCGTATCGCGGCTCTTTGACAGGGTGGTAGATTTTCCGAAACTCGGTTGATGAATTCTGATCCGCCGAGCAGTGGGCTATTTCTTGACGCGAATTTCTCTCGCTCGCGATGAAGTTTCGCCGCGCCCGGTTCACAGCTAGCAACACTACGCGGAAAAGGGAGTTCAGAGACGGCACTTCGCGGTTTATCAACGGTGGAGACCTGTGCAGAAAAGCAACAGAAAGCAACACTTTGCAACACAAGGCAACACCAAGGCTGTTCGAGCAAGTCGACGTAAGCGACTATTTGGCAAAGACTTGCTGCATTTTCTCTGTGCCGGCTGCCGTCCAAAAAACGCTTTCGATGCCGGGGCAACACTGGGGTTTGTCCAGCAGCCGGGTGCACATTCCTCCCGCCGCCCGTCCGCGCAGCTTGTCGGATAGATACAATGAGGGGCTTCGATCCGTGCGACCGGCCACTATTTTCCTTGCTACCGCGGCACATGCATTCTGGACCTGAAACTTCGACGGTAGGCGTGATGGCCAGCGGCGGGCTGGATAGCTGCATCCTGATTGGCGACCTGCTGCGGCGCGAACGGGTGGTGCAGCCGTTTTATATTCGGACGGGCCTGACCTGGCAGAGTGCCGAGTTGCCGGCGCTCGAGCGATTTTTGCACGGGGTGCGGACCGAGAACCTGCGGTCACTGATTTTGCTGGACCTGCCACTGGACGATCTGTATCTCGGCCATTGGAGCCTGACGGGTCGCGATACTCCGGATGCCCAGTCCCCCGACGAAGCCGTTTTTTTGCCCGGCCGCAATGCCCTGCTGCTGATCAAGGCGGCGATTTATTGTCAGCTGCACGGCATCGGTGAGCTTGCGATTGCCCCGCTGGGGACGAGTCCGTTCGAAGACGCCGGCCCCCAGTTCTTTCACGAGTTTCAAGCGGCGATGAACCGGGGCGTCGAACGGCAGGTGAAATTGCTGCGGCCGTTTGGTCAACTGAATAAGAAACAAGTGATGACGCTCGGCGAGTCGTTGCCACTCGAACTGACGTTTTCGTGCATTCATCCAGTCGACGGTTTGCATTGTGGTCGCTGTAACAAGTGTGCCGAACGGCAGCATGCCTTCAAGTTGGTCGGCCGCCAGGATCGAACTCAATACGCTTCGTAATTACCTTTGGAAAATTGATACTCATGTTTCGAGTGACGCGCGAGATCGACTTTTGCTACGGACACCGCCTGCTGAACTACGACGGCAAGTGCAAGTATCTGCACGGGCACAACGGCCGGGCGATCATTGCGATTGAAGGGGAAACGCTCGACGAGCGGGGCATGGTGCTTGATTTTTCGGACATCAAGCGGGTGGTCAGCACGTGGATCGACGAGAACCTCGATCATCGCATGCTGCTCAACCGGCGTGATCCGTATGTGAAAGTATTGCAAGACCTGGGCGAGCCGCTGTACTTGATGGACGACAATCCAACGGCAGAAAACATCGCCCGTTTGATTCACGAGTTCACGGCGAGTCGGGGATTTCCGGTAGTAGAAACGCATTTGTGGGAAACGCCACATTGCTTTGCGACGTATCGAGCGTAAGTCTATGATGACTCGCTTCGCACGTTGCTGGGGAGCGAATCATGCGCACGTTGATCCTGACACTTGTTGCCCTGTTCAATTTCTGCGCCAGCGCTGTCTGCGCCGATGGGCCAGCGGTGGTTGAACTCCGAGCAGCCATCGACAAGTCGCTGCCGTTGCTCGTTGCCGGCGCGAAGGGTTCGCTCGAACAGCGCCAGCAGTGCTATACCTGCCACAACCAAGGCTTGCCGATTGAAGCACTGATCACCGCGAAATCGCGCGGTTATCCAATCGACGAAGAGCATTTGCAAGCGCAGCTCAAGCACACCGCGGCGTTCTTAGAGAAGAACAAAGCCCGTTATCTCGAAGGCAAAGGCCAAGGCGGCGCGGCTGACATGGCCGGCTACGCGCTCTGGACCTTGAGCAACGGCGGTTGGCCCGCGGATGAAACGACCGCGGCAGTGGCTGAGTATTTCCTGCTGTATCAAAAAGACAAAGATCACTGGAGCTCCGTTTCGAACCGCCCGCCGAGTGAAGCGAGTCCATTCACCGCAACATATGTCGCGTTGCGGGGCTTAAAAGCGTACGGGACCAAAGCACAAGCCGAGCGAATTGCGGCCCGCGTGGCGATCGTTCGCGAATGGCTGCTGAAAGCGGAGCCGCAAGACACCGAAGACCGCGTCTTCCGCCTGCGAGCTCTGCAGCTTGCCGGCGTCACGGCTGATGTGATTGCAAAAGCCAAAGCGGACTTGCTGGGAGAGCAGCGTAGCGATGGCGGCTGGGCACAGTTGAAAGAGTTGGATAGCGATGCCTATGCAACCGGCTCGGCACTTGTCGCTTTGAAAGAAAGTGGGCTGGCAACCGACGACGCGGCTTATCAAAAGGGGCTGCGGTTTTTGCTGAACGATCAACTCGAAGATGGTTCGTGGTTCGTGCAGTCAAGGAGCAAGCCATTTCAGCCTTACTTTGAATCGGGCTATCCGCATGGCAAAGATCAGTTCATCTCCATCGCGGCGGGGAGTTGGGCCACCACGGCGCTGCTGCTCGCGCTGCCAGTTGTCGCTGAGCGGAAGCCTGAGTTTGATCTCGTCATTCGCGGCGGCAGAGTAATCGACGGGAGTGGCAATCCGTGGTTCCACGGCGATGTCGCTGTTCGCGGCGAGCGAATTGTGGCCGTCGAGCGAACCATTGCGGGCACAGGGAAGAAGGAAATCGATGCCGAAGGGCTCGTGGTTGCTCCTGGTTTCATCGACATGCATTCGCACGCCGACATGTTGCTGCTCGAAGATGGCCACGCTCAAAGCAAGATTCGCCAGGGCGTGACCACGGAAGTGCTCGGCGAAGGGAATTCCGCCGGACCGCATCAGGGCAAGCTCGATCCGCAAGTGCTCAAGTTCAACGGTACAGAACGCCAGACGCGCACCTTGGGCGAATACTTTCAGGCTCTGGAAGACTCCAAAACTTCGGTCAATGTTGCGTCGTATGTCGGCCTCGATAACGTCTGGCAATCCGTCATGGGCAAATCATTTGATCGCCCCACGCCGGCGCAGTTTGCTGAGATGAAAAAGCTGCTGAACGAAGCAATGAGCGACGGCGCGTTTGGCATGTCATCGTTGCTCGCCATGCCGCCGGGATCGCTGGCGACGACGGATGATCTGGTGGATCTTTGCAAAGTTGTGGCCAGTCGCGGCGGTATTTTCTCGACGCACAATCGGAATGAAGGGACCGAGGTTTTCGCCGCGATCAAGGAAGCGATTGCTGTTGGTGAGCGAGCGAAAATTCCTGTCGACATCATTCATCTGAAGATCGCCGATCAGGAATATTGGGGCCGCATGAAAGAGATTGTCGCCTTGATCGACGAAGCCCGCGCCCGCGGTGTGAATGTGCAGGCCAACGTCTATCCTTACACGCGCGGCAACAACAACCTGGCCAGCATCATTCCGCCCTGGGCCCATGAAGGGGGACGCAATCAACTCATTGCGCGGCTGAAGGATCCGCAGGATCGCGAGCGGATGAAACGCGACATTCACAGTGGGATCGCCGGTTGGTACAACCATTACACTGCGGTCGGCGGCGATTGGAGCCGCATGCTGATCAGCGGCAGCGGCGCTTATCAGGGTCTGACGATGGACCGTGTCCAGCGACAAAAAGCAGTGGGCAAGGATCCCGCACCGGATCCGCTCGATGTGCTGTTCGATCTGCTCATTGAGGAAGGGGGCTCGGTGCCGACGGTGTATGCTCATCACACCGAAGCCGATATGAATCTTGCACTCGTGCAACCTTGGTGCTCCATCGGCAGCGACGGCTCGGCGTATTCGATCGAAGGGCCCCTGCGGCGCGGCAATCCACACCCGCGCAACTTCGGCACTTTTCCGCGCGTGCTGGGCGTGTATGTGCGTGAATCAAAATTGCTCACGCTGGAAGATGCAGTGCGGAAAATGACTTCGCTGAACGCAGCAAAGCTGGGGATTGCGGATCGCGGCGAGCTGCGAGTTGGCAACTTTGCGGACATCACCCTGTTTGATGCCGAACGCGTGCTTGATAAATCGACCTACACGGCGCCGTTTGCTTACAACGAAGGCATCGAATACGTCATCGTGAATGGGCAAATCGTGCTGGAGCGTGGGACACACACGGGCGCGATGCCGGGACGTGTGTTGCGGCATGAGATGATTTCTAACAAAGGGCTGCCGAAATGATTCGCTGCATGGTTTTGTTCGCGGCGTGCTTCGCTGCATGTCATGCTTTTGCTGCTGATGAGCTATCGGTCCTGCCCGATCAGTTAACCGATGGTCCGCCGAAGCAGATGCTGCGGCGTTATCTCAAGACACAGGCTGAGGCAGCCTTCGCCCGTCGACAAGCCACCTATGAAGCGGTGAAAACTCCAGAGGACGTTGGTACCTACCAGGCGAAAGTCCGTGGCTTGTTGCTCGAGCAACTCGGTAGATTGCCGGAGCGCGCGCCGTTGAATGCCAAGGTCGTGGGCGAACTGAAAGGCGAAGGCTATCGCGCCGAAAAGCTGATCTATGAGAGTCAGCCGCAGCATTTTGTCACGGCCGTGCTCTTTCTGCCGACGACCAAAGGTCCCCATCCCGCCGTACTGGTGCCAGCGGGGCACAGTTTAGACGGAAAGGTTTCGAATCAGCGGGTGTGCATTTTGCTGGCGATGAACGGCATTGCGGCGATGTGCTACGACCCAATTGGTCAGGGGGAACGATTTCAACTGCTCGATGACAAAGGCCAGCCGCGCTTCAAAATGACGGAGGAACACACGCTGCTCGGCAGTACGTCGATGCTCGTGGGCCGCGGCACGGCGACGTATCGGATTTGGGATGGCATGCGGTCGCTCGACTATCTGGCGAGCCGCGAAGATATCGATGCCCAGCGGATCGGCGTTACGGGCTGTTCCGGCGGCGGCACGCTAAGTAGTTACCTGATGGCGCTCGACGAACGGATTGCTTGCGCGGCGCCCAGTTGTTACCTCACGAGTTTTCCGCGGCTGCTCGCCACGATTGGCCCGCAGGATGCCGAGCAGAACATTCATGCCCAAATCGCGCTCGGCATCGATCACGCCGACTACCTGCTGCTGCGAGCACCGCGGCCGACGTTGATCCTCGCGTCGACGCACGACTTCTTCGACATCCAAGGCACCTGGGATTCGTATCGACAAGCAAAACGGATCTACACGCGGCTCGGCCATCCGGAGCGAGTGAATCTGATCGAAACGGACGCCAAACACGGCTATCCGCTGCTGCAGCGCGAAGCGATGGCCCATTGGATGAATCGCTGGCTGCTCGGGCAAGACAAGCCGATCCGCGAAGCGGAGTTCACCACCCCCACCGCCGCTGCAGCGAAATGCACCGAGCGCGGGCAAGTGATGCTGATGCCAGGCGCGCGGTCGGTGACCGATCTCAATGTGGAACTGGCCAATGAATTCCAATCGCAGCGGCAAAAGATGTGGCGGAAGGAAAATCTGCCGGAAGCTATCGCGTCTGTACGCAAGCTCGCCGGCATTCGTGCTCTCCGTGATTTGCCCCAACCGACGGTTCGTCAGGCAGGCAAAATCGAACAGGAAAACTACTCCATCGAAAAGCTCGTGCTCGAACCAGAGCCGGCTTTGGCGATTCCTGCGCTCTTATTCAAGCCAGGTAAGGTTACAGGGCAAAAGTACCTCTATGTTTCGGGCGCCGGCAAACAGACGGCGGCAGCGAAGGATGGACCACTTGAAAAGCTCGTCCTCGCGGGGAACGTCGTGTTGGCTATTGATGTCCGTGGCTGCGGTGAAACGGGGCCTGCGCCGGATGGCCCATGGGGCGGCGATTGGAACGATATTTTTGTGAGCTATTTGCTCGGCAAATCCATGTTGGGAATGCGGGCAGAAGATATTCTCGTCGCGGCTCGCTATCTGAATGAGTTGGAAAGCACTGCGAAGTCTGCGGTAAATCTAATGGGTGTCGGCGCAGCTGGTCCTGCCGCGTTACATGCCGCAGCGGTGGAGCGCGACATGTTCCGCAGCTTGGAACTTCACAGCAGCCTGATTTCCTGGTTGGAATATGTGAAGCATCCGGAGATGCGCGGTCAACTCGTCAACTCGGTGCATGGTGCGCTACGAGCATACGACTTGCCGGACTTAATGGAGAGTTTGCCTTACCAGGCCGTTGTTCGCGATTAGTTGGTCGGTTCCAAAATCCGGTGTGTCGGCACGGGCCGGCCCGGTTGAAACGATTGTGTTTGCTGCAGTTCCAAGTTGGCTCGAAATTTTCCGCAAACCGCTTCAAGCGCCGCAGTCACCTGCTGCTGCAACGCTTCGGGCAGCATCGCCACACGAGCGTTGACGATGATCTGGGCTTCGCGGACCGTCGCACGCGACGGCAGCGAAAGTTCCGGCGGCGAAAAACTGCTGATCAAATTCGCCACGGCGTAAGCGCCTTCGGCGAGGCCGATCGTTTTCAAGTGAGCCGTTTCGCAAGCTCGTTCGGCGAGTGATTTTTGCAGCGTGTTCACAATCTCGAGCAACGCATCGTCGAGCGCAAACGGCTCGGTCGCGGTGATCTTCAAACTGCTGTTGAGCCAACCGAGTTCGGCTTCGCCGGCAGCGTAGATGTCGTAATCAAGCTCCATTCGCCGGCCACCAAAGCGACCGCGCTGATCGAGCATCTCTACGAACGCTGCGAAGCCTTCGCCTGTTTTGGCAGAAAGTCGCAGCACCGGCACGCCGGGAAAATCCCGCTCCAGCAAGGAGGTCAATTCCGTGGTTTCCGCGGGCAACAATTGATCAATGCGATTGATAACGATGAAATCTGCTTCTTCGAGCTGCTTCCGAAAAATGTACGCTGCCTGCGGAGAGAAGCCCGCGCGGGCGTCGTTTCGCAAAATGCGCCCGCCGTGGCTTGGCTTCAGCAGCACGCCATACGGCGCCACGTCGAAGGTCGCGGCAAACAACTGCTGCAGCGGCCGCACCACGGTTGCGACCAGATCGGTGCAACTGCCCACTGGTTCGGCCAGGATGACATCAGGTCGCTGCTCAGCACTCAAATCGGCGACGGTCTTCGTCAGCGCATTGAAGTTACAGCAGAAGCAACTGCCGGGGACTTCGCCCACTTCAAAACCCTGAGCCCGCAAGCTTTGCGTATCGACCAAATCCGTCGCCTGATCGTTGGTGACGATGCCGATCTTCAGGCCTTGCTCTTGATAATGCCGCGCAAGTCTGCCGATCGTGGTGGTTTTTCCGGCTCCCAAGAATCCGCCCAGCATGATAAAGCGGATCGCGTGTTTTTGCTGCGAGGAAGCCGGTTGTTGCCGCACGGACGTAGGCTGATTCGGAGCAGTCATTTTGTTCCCGTTGCCGTTCACTTGATTTTCAGAAGTGTCGTAATGATTCTAAATAAGACCGGCCTGTCCTGCGAGTTAGGCAAAGCTTGCCAGCGTCGCTAGCGAGGTTTAGCTCAGTCATGTTTACCGGTCGATGTAACTTGCTGATGTCACCTGCCCATTTGGTCTTTTCGGTCGAGTAGCCACCACGATGAACTGACTTGCCGCCGATTGAGCTTGCCACTCCCTCGCCGGCTACGGTATATCCCGCCACATCCGGAAACAGCAGCGCGACGTGCGTGCTCTCGGCACGGAAGCCGCAGGCAACGTTGCGCTGGTTTCCCTCCGAAAGCCTCTCCGATGTCCACCTCGGCATCTGCACCGGTTGTCGCCCCAGCCACTAGAACTGGCCTGCATCCGTGGGCTCACGCGGTACTGCAGTTGGCGACCCGTCGCCGCATCGCGTTAACTGCGGCTGTCTTTATTGCCTTGGTTGTCTGCGACGTGGTTCTTTGGAAAACGCGTCCCTGCAACTTACTCGATCTCACCAGCGGCAGCACACTCGCCGGTGAACTGTTGCTCTTCACCGGTCTGCTCATCCGCAGTTGGGCAGCCGGAACATTGGTCAAACGGCAACACTTGATCACTGACGGGCCGTATCAATTTGTTCGCAACCCGCTCTACATCGGCTCCTTCCTGATGATGCTCGGTTTTAGCATCCTCATTCGCGATTGGCTGGCGATTTGGATTGTGCTGGGCCCCGTGCTGGCCATGTACCTGAACAAAGTGCGGCAAGAAGAGCGCTGGCTGGCTCATCACCATGCTGACGATTGGTTCGCGTACACCCGTGCCACGCCGCGATTCCTGCCGAAGTTCGAATCCTGGCCATCCTTTGCCAGCTTTTCCTTTCGCCAATGGGTAGCCAATCATGAATATCAGGCCTTGGCCGGCACCGCCGTGGGGCTCCTCGCGCTTTGGTTCTGGCATCACACAACTGGCTAAGCCCTGGTTCCTTTTCGGATAATCTCCGATCATCGGCGTTACGATCCGCGCATAGGCCGCAGAGGCGTCACGCAGCCTACCTACGGGAATGGGCCGAACGGCGTCTCCCAAGCGCTCGGCCTTGCTTTACGGTCAGCTTGCTCCATGGGTCGCCAGCGAAGGTCAATTTACAATTCCTCCTTCGTCTGTCATGCTCGAAGCAGTGGACTTGTTTATTGAGTTGGTAGGGCCGTACGTTGAATGTGATTGAAAATGTTGAGCGAGTCGCGTCGCAGCGTGACGCGTTGCTGGCTTTTCTGCAGCCGCTGGAAAGTGCCGCGGTTGCGTTTTCGGGCGGTGTTGATTCCGCTGTCGTCGCGCAGGCCGCGTACCTTGCACTAGGTGACCGTGCAGTCGCAGTAACGGGTGTAAGCGCCAGCCTGGCTTCCGGTGAGTTAGATCTAGCGCGGCAAATTGCTCAGCAAATCGGCATACGCCATCAAGTCGTCTCCACCGATGAACTCACACGCGTGGGTTACGTACAGAACTCGCCCGATCGCTGCTACCATTGCAAGACCGAACTCTACACGAAGCTCACCGAGCTCGCGCCGCAGTTTGGCGTTGCTGTGCTGCTGAACGGTGCGAATACGGATGATCTCGGTGACTACCGTCCTGGCATGCGGGCTGCGAGTGAGTTTCGCGTGCTAAGTCCTCTCGCCGATTGTGGGCTGAACAAAGCCGATGTCCGTGAATTGGCCCGTCACTGGAGCCTGCCTTGCGCAGACAAGCCAGCCACGCCTTGTCTTTCGAGTCGCATCGCTTATGGCGAACAAGTGACGCCGGAACGTCTCGCGCGGATCGACCAGGCCGAAGTCTTTTTGAAAGAACTGGGCCTGGGTGAAATCCGGGTGCGCCTGCATGCCGGTGAACTCGCGCGGATTGAAGTGCCGCTGGAAGCGTTACCGCAAGTCGCGGCATCCGAGATTCGCGAACAAATCACGCAACGTCTGCGTGCCCTCGGTTTTCGCTTCGTGACTCTCGACTTGCAGGGTTTTCGTTCGGGAAGTCTCAATTCGTTGCTCAGCATTTCGCAAAAGCAATCCTGATCAATCACGCAGCCCCGCTGCCTGCATCAGTCGATCAGTCGCTTGATATGCTTCGGTCACCCACTCGGTGATCCGGTCCGGCTCGGGAGAGTATTCCAATTCAATGCTGATTGCTCCATCGATGCCGAGCGCCTTGATCTCGCGCAGGTACGGCTCAAACGGCACGACGCCGCGGCCTGGCGGCAGATCGCCGTGTCGCTTGCCATCACAGTCGCTGATATGCACGTGAATCGCCTTTCCCTTCAGCCGTCGCAATTCTTCCGGTGCCACGTTGGCCAGCAACAGATGCGAAATGTCGATATTCGCTTGCACCGCAGGATGACAGCAGTCAGCGAGAAAGCGAACCATGTTTTCGACATTGTTGACGAGCGAAAGCTGAAAGGGCTCTAGTTCGAGCGCGATTTGAAGATCGAGATTTGCTGCATAATCGCCCAGTTCACGACAAGCATCGACGCCTGCCTTCCATTGCTCTGCTGGCGGAATGACTTCCTGATTCCAGATGTATTCGCCCAGCACCAGCAGCACATTGCGCGCTTCATATTCATAGGCGAGGTCGAGATACTTCTTCACGCGCTCCAGATGAAACCGCCGGACGCTGGGATTGAAATCGATCAGCCCCACGGCCACGCAAGCGATCGACACAATCGGCAGCTGCAGCCGATCGCACTCCCGTTTGATCAGGCGTCGCTCACGAATATCGAGATCGAGTGGATCGGCAAAAATATCCACGGTGTCGAAGCCTAGCTCTTTGGTTTTCCGCAATCCGTATTCAGTCGGCTGATTGGCTTGGACCCAGGCGGAATTGATCAAACCGAGTTTCATGTCCGTACCGTTGTTGGTCGCACGTGGTGGTGAAGTGTCGAATGGCTGATGATAATGATTGCAATCCCTCGAGACCACCAACCCCGGACTCACTCTGCACACATGGAAGAATTTCCCTTCAGCCAAGAAGACTGGAAACTAGTCGAGCAGGCCAGCTGGTCAATTGCCAACGCGACCGTCATCGAAGACGACATTCTTGCCGCTGCGGGGCATGCCGAATTGGAGCAAGTTCTTGCCGAACTGACTGCCAAGTATGGCGAGCATCCAATTCTGGTTGAAACCGCCGCTGACTTCGAAGCGACAGATGCGGCCCGCATCGAGCTGTATGAGCAAGCTCTCTCAATGGCCGAAATGCACGGCCTGCAGACTTACACCATCGTGTTGTCGCTCGCTCGATTGTTGACTGAAGATTTTGGGCAAACTGCAACTGCTCACACGCGGCTGATGGACTGCGCGGCGGAAGTCGCAACATTGGCAGATGAAGACGAGCGGCGGGAATGGCAGGAACTGCTCGACCGGTGTAAGCCATCGCCAACAGACGAATCGGCGTGACGTTACTCCGCGAGCGCATGAATCGTATTGTGGATCACGCCTTGCACGGCCTTGCCGTCGGCGGCGCGAAGCGCGTATTTGATTTCCATGCACCAGGTCGGCTTGAGTTCCGGAATATTCAGCGTGACGCTTTTGCCGTCGCCAGCAACTGTGGCGCTTTGCACGGCAAGCGACTGTTCATCGTAGTGCTTCGAGCCATAGCTGGCTGTTCGCTTGAGTGACCAGGTTTTGATCTGAAAGTTTTTTACGTCGATCGCGGCTGCATCGAGCGATTCAGTGAAGGTCAAATGCAGCGCGCCTTTTGCCGCGTGCAATTTCGCCGGCAAATGCATGGGCTGTGCGGTTTTGCGGAGGCGATACAAACCGCCCGGATGCGTTGCGTTTCCCGCCCAAGCAAACATGCCGCATAAATAGAGTTGCCCATCGCGCGGATGAAACCGGCCACGCATGACGCCGGTCGGGAACAGCGGTAGCGGCAACTCAATCATGCCGCCTTGCATTTGACTGCCCACTTTTTCATGCGGCACGAGAAACACCTTGCCGTAGCCGTACGAGAGATTGAGCAGCGAACCTTTCAGCGGCCCCCACTTGTCACTTTCGACCCAAAGTAATTCGGCCGGTGAGCGATCAAACGTATTGGTGATCCAACATAACGGAGGCATCATCGCGGCATCGGACGAGTCGGTTACATCGTGATAGCCCAGCATGTTGCCGTAGAAATTTGGCTTGCCATCGTCGCGTAGCGTGACCCAGTTGATCCGATTCTTGGGATTCCAGAACCCTTCCTGGTCGGTGACCACAAACGAGCCATCGAGGTTCAAACAGACACCGTTCGCCGCGCGAAAACCATTCGCGAGGATGTCGGTCTTCGAACCATCTGCGCTTACGCGGAGCAGTGTGCCATGTTGCGGAACCGTTGCGGCGATTCCGTGGCAGCCCGACTTGGCGTAGTAGAAATTCCCGTCCGCGTCGGTCTGCAGCCCCATTGCGAATTCATGAAAATGCTCTGTCACCTGGTGATCGTTGTTCAAGCATTCGTAGTAGTCGATTTCGTCATCGCCGTTGAGGTCATGCAACACGGTCAACTGGTCGCGGCAGGTAACGTGGATTTTTCCCTTCACAATCTTCAGTCCCAGAGGCTGAAACATGCCCGACGCGATCCGCTGCCAACGGAGCGTGGCTTGTGTTTCCGTGCGGGCCTTTTCCTCGACCAGCCACACGTCGCCATCCCAGGTGCAAACAGCCAGGCGTCCGTCAGGAAGGAAATCGAGTCCCGTGAACCGCGTTTGCGCGAGCCACGGATTTGTTTCCGGCGCTGCGAGCATATCAACGGCGAACGCACCGCTATCCGAACCATTAGTGGCTTGCGTTTCGAGTTTCTGCGGCCAGCGCGCGGGGCCGCCGCCGATGAGTTTGGTTAGGTCAGAGGCGGCGTCAGCCATCGGCGTTTCGGCCAACCGTTTAGCCAACGCGACAACCTCCTTGCTCTCCGTCGCGGCCACCTTCGCTGGCAGGCAAACACTGAACCGAAGCGGCTGATCGCCAGCCGCAATTGTCAGCCGCAGTTTGCCCTCGGAGGTCGTCCATTTAGCCGGCAGTTGCTGCGGCGCAAAGCTCGCAATCACTGCACCCGCTTTCATTGGATTGGCAGCAGAACCGCGCCGTATGACAACCTCATGCTTGTGTTTCGAAGCATCGGCAGTGATCACGGTCTCTTTCGTTGTGAGTTGCAAATGAGCCAGCAGCAATTTATCGGCGGAATTGCCAGCGACGACTGGCTCACCAGCCGCACTCGATCGGTGTTGATAGAACCGCACGTCTGACATTTCACCTTGAAAAAACGTCGCTGGCCGTGGAAAGTTCGGCGCTGTGTACCCAATTCGCATGACTTGCCTGCCAAGCGCGGACTTCGCTGCCAGCTTTCCTTCTCCGTCGGGCCTGCTATCGACAAACAACCGCATCTGCTGGGTCTTTTGCTCCCAACTTGCCGTGACCAGGTGCCACTCGCCGTCAGCAATCTTCCTCGTCCCCGTCACCGCACCAACCCAGCCGATATCAAACGCCAAACGACCGTCTCGGATAAACAGCGTCTGCCCATCGGGGATCCACTTCGCCCCATTTTCGGTAAAAGCGACGATCGTGCCGTCACGTTTTGTTTTTACGCGCGCAGTGATTGTAAAATCTTTCTTCGCAACATCGAATTTCGCGCCGTCGATCTCTAGATACGAACTACCATCGAAGCTGAACCTATCGGCATGCTGGTCCGTGGGTGCTGCTGGCGATATCAAAGCGGCCGCAGACTTCACATCGTTGCCAAACTTCAACTCCGCCAACGCATCCGCGTGCTCGGCAACTTGCAGCACGACAGCGTGTTTTCGCGGCCCGATGTTAAACGTCCGTAACATCAATGGTGAAACGCCAACTTGCTCTGGAATGATCAACCGTGGCGACTCTAAGACATCGGTATCGCCCACGGAATACGAAAAGACAACTTGTTGGCCGTACAAATATTGTCCTTGGAACTTTCCCCAAGTCCGCGGCAACGGCCCATACCGCCGACCATCGCGCCCCAGCACGCGCTGATCATCGCGAAAATCACCCGTCGCCGGATTCCCCCAGCCTGGTCCCGTCGAGTTTGCAAAAGCAGTTTGGCCGACAATTCGCGGATGTACGCCATGTGCGCCGTTGAACTGAATCCCTCGCCAATCGATGAAGTTGTCGTCGGCGTTGCCACTGCCGTTCCAACCCGCAGCAACGCGCAACGTGTCGGTATCAAACATCAGCCAATGCCGACCTCGCGAAACGCCGCCGACGCCAGGATCGAGACGCACCGCCACGCCCTTGTAGGCGAGGTTGTGCGAGCCGCCGGGAACTTCATAGGTATGCGTGAGGTAGGGGCCATAATCCATGGCCGACCACGCGACGATCTTGCTCGGCTCAGGCCCGCGCGTGTCTCCCTTTGGCAAGCGGGCGAGCAAGGCAGCATCGACTGCCAAGTACTGTGATGGGTTCTTACGCCGCAAATACGTCTCACGGATATAATGAATCACGTCGTACTTTTGCGACGGCACCATCCAGGTTTGCGGCGCCATCAAACCGAAGCCGTGCGTCAGCGTGCGATACATCGACAGTGGATCGCTGCCGTTCTTGAACTTCCCTTCGGCAAATTTCAGAGACGTGGGCAACGATCCAGGCTTGTCGAGGGTGCCGTGACAATTCGCACACACCCGCGCGTAAATCGCTTCGCCCCGCTTGAGTGCGGCCTCATTCCAATCGCCGATCAAAGCCGCATGATCTAAATGGCTTTCGTACTCTGGCAGCGTGAACGTCAGCAACGACTGTGGTGGTTGTAGCTCTTCAGCGCGACTCATACCGCCGTCCCGAATCTCGAGCAAATAACGAATCAAATCATAAAATTGCTGCCGGCTATGCAACTGGTTCACTTGCCCGGCGGGCATGATCGAAGTGCTGTTGAGCTTGAACTCTTCGATGTCACTTTCAGCAATCGTCACTTCCTCGCCGCCGCGCGCAATGTCGCGAACGACAATCTTTTCCTTCGAACGTTTCACCAGCAAAGCCGAAATGGTTTGGCCGTCAGCCTTGTTGATCGTGACAGCCTCAAAACCTGGACGAATTGTCTTTGAGGGATGGAGCACGGCCTCGACAAGTGCTTCATCAGACACTTGCTTGCCGAGGGTAGTGAGATCCGGGCCGAGTCCCTTTTGATTTTCATTGCCGATCGCATGGCACTTCACGCATGCCATGTGCTGCTGAAAGAAGACGACGGCCCCACGCGCAGCATCTCCCTCGGTCTTGGCAGACTTCGCGAGCGCTGCGAGCGGCAATTGCTTGAGATCGTCCTCTAGCGATTGCGCCAGAAGTGGCACGCTCCACAAAAACAAAAAGACCGACGCCAAGCAGCCAATGTCGAGGTTTCTCATGCTCGACAATGATAGCAGCGTCGGTCTTCGTTTGCCCGCATTTTGATTGGCTTACAGCGGTGGAATCCGCTGGTCGGTTCCCATTCCAAACGCGTTGTAGTCGG